>CANMKE010000015.1 GCA_947498325.1 uncultured Persicobacter sp. | reverse complement strand
CTTGAATTGACAGAAATATTCCATTAATTGATATTATCGAAATTAAAAGTTTACGCGCATGCCTGAAAGGACTTTTTATGTTAGACATGGAATTCATTCCATGGAAAAATAGCCCTACCTCCAATCGTAGTAACCTTACCCCTAACACTGGTCGCAGTCCCCTCGCTACAACCAACTATCAAACCCTTTCACAAACCAACAACACCTTCTCCTCTCCTACCAAAGTCGTGGCGAAAATATAAATATTCCCACCATCCTTCAGTTTCAGCTTTTTCCGAAGATCTGCCACTGTCGAAGGGAAATTTCGGACGGTTAAATTGCCTTTGCCGTCTTTGCAATATTTCTTCAAAGCCTTTTTATTGACCGCTTCTTGCCCAATGATTTTGAATTTTCGTCCCTGAAAATCATTTACTAAGGCTTTAGAAGTATAAAGGTGAGAGTGCGGATGTAGCTTGGAGACGCCTTGCTGAACACCAATGGATTTAAATCCACCCGCTTTCAAAATCGCGCTATTGGGCTCGTAAAGGTGTTGTTTTGGGGCGTCGCAAGGCACAACGGCTTCGGTTTCTTCTTTTAAAGAAAAGCTGAGGGTTTCTCTCTCCCCTTTCTTGGTGAAGTTCACCGCCGTGTATTGTGGGTTATCGTTGATCTTGTTTTCTAATTCAAACAATACCTCTTTGCAATCATTTTGCACCGAAACCACATGTACTTGCTGGACATATTTCAGGCTGCGAATACTACTTTTGATGTCCAACATCGGCGAAGCTTTGATCCACACCTTTTTGGATTTTTGCAGGAGCAATTCTTTCAGTCCCACCACATCAGGCAGGCAATCTTCCATCTGAAAGACCTTCTGTAAATGTTCATCTCGACGGTAAGGATCAATGAAAATCAGATCGTAATGCTGATCGGGCTGTTGCTTCAAAAATTCAATGCCATCCCCAAAGTGGCAGTCAATATTTTCAGCGCCCAAACATTTAAAATTGTGTTGGGTACGGTGAAATAGCGCTTCCCAAAGTTCGGTATAATCTGCTTTTTCGAAATTGCGGCTGATGAAATAAGTGTCCACACCCGAGCCACCCGTCAGGTCAAGCATACGATTTCCCGCCATCAATTCGCCTTTGTATTTGGCAGTGATTTCTGACGAACATTGCTCCATCGACAGTAAGGGCGGATAAATAATTCCCTCACATTGCGTCCACGTCGGCAGTTTATTCACCGCTTTTTGGCGTGCCTGAATTTGCTCGACAGCCAACTGCATCGGAATATCCGGATACTGTTTGGCCTTTAGCGCCAACGAAAAAGGATCATGCGTGGCATGATCCTTTATGAATTGTTGTATATTTTTTTCTTTGAGAATTTCCCAACTCATTGTCTGAACCTTAGCTTACAAAGCCCGCATCCACAAGATGCTGAGCGATCTGCACGGCATTGGTCGCCGCACCTTTTCGCAAGTTATCAGCTACACACCACATATTCAAGGTATTTGGCTGAGATTCATCACGACGCAAGCGACCAACGAACACCTCGTTGCGGTTATGCGCATTCAATGGCATCGGATAAACGTTGTTTTGTGGATCATCTTCCAACACAACGCCTGGCGTATTTTCGATCAATTCACGCACTTCCGCCAAGGTGAAATCTTCATTGAATTCCACATTGATTGACTCCGAATGCCCGCCCATTGTTGGGATACGAACCGTCGTTGCTGTTACGGCGATGCTGTCGTCGCTGAAAATTTTCTTGGTTTCCAAAATCATCTTCATCTCCTCTTTGGTGTAGCCATTCTCCTGGAATACATCAATATGAGGCAATACGTTCATGTCGATTTTGTGCGGGTAGCACATATCAGGAGTTTCGCCCGCACGCTCAGACATCATCTGATCCACGGCTTTTTTCCCTGAACCTGTTACCGACTGATAAGTCGAAACGACAATTCGCTTGATGCCATAACGCTCACGCAATTTAGTCAGGGCCAATACCATCTGAATGGTTGAACAGTTCGGGTTGGCGATGATTTTATCGTCAGCAGTCAATTCCGAAGCATTAATTTCTGGAACGACTAATTTTTTTGATGGATCCATTCGCCATGCAGAAGAGTTATCTACCACGAAGCACCCTACCTCAGCAAATTTCGGAGCCCACTTTAATGAGGTGCTTCCGCCTGCTGAAAAAATGGCAATATCAGGACGAGCTTCCACAGCTTGCTCCAAGGTAACCACCGTGTAGGATTTACCCATGAATTCCATCTGTTTGCCTGCAGAACGAGCTGAAGCAACGAGTAATAATTCATCGAAGGCTAACTGAAGCTCTTCGACAACCTTCAACATCTGTCCACCTACAAGACCTGTGGCACCAACAATAGCTAATTTCATTTCCTGAATAAGGTTTGTTTAAAAATTAAAGGGAGGGTCAGTGGCCTATTGTGAAATAAACACGATAGACTAATGACGGTCATGCCCTTGGTTTACAGTACAAATCTAAAAATAAAATTGAGAGTTTTATGAGTGGACAAATGCGAAATGCAATAAATCTGTGGAGTCCAACAATAATAACAATGCTTGTTATATTTATGTTTTCGAAACCCTTGTCAGGGGTAGCAAACCAGCATTGTGGCTTGGCGGAAGTACCGTTTTCTGAAGAAAACATAAATGCGCCTTCGGTAGGTGGAAATGATGGCGAGAAGGTATTTGCTTCCGATGTGGAAAAGGGACAACGAAAGTCGATGTCATTTTTGCAGGCTAAAGAAGTGCATCAACAGTCGGGTGAAGATGTAATGTCATTTAATATTTACATCCTGAATGATTGGGTTCTGCTAAATTTTGAACAGGAACCAGCGCAAACCCCTGTTCAGGTATCAGTGGAAAGCATTGTTTTTGAGCTCATACCTGTCGGTGGAAAAGTGTATGCTTATCAGGATGCAGATGATTTGATGAGCTGGTCAGGGGAAATCATTTTTGCGGATGGGTTCACCTTTTCCGCTACTGATGTAAAGGTCGCGCCAATGATTAATAATGTCGGTTTTCCCGCTGATAACATGGCGACAGTAAGGTGGGGGATTGAGGGACTTCGCTTTATCGAAGCTGAAAATGATTTCTCGGCCATGCCCACACCAGCGGGTATTTTATTTTTATTCGAAGAGGATATTAGTAATAACAAACCGTTTTCACTTCCGATTCGGGTGGCCATGGGGAAGGATACCCTTGACCTGTCATTTTTTGAACTTACAAAAGACACCAAACGCCCTAAAGTGAGTAAGGTGACGGTGTATTCGCAAAACAGTTTAGCGGTGATTTTTTCAGAGGCAATTGATCTTGCCAGCCTGTCGGATTTGGGAAATTATCAGATTGAGGGGCGCTCTATTGATGTGGTGGAGGTGGAGCGTTTGACAAAAGTTTATTTACACACCGAAAATCCTATTCCTGCCGAAGAGCCTTACGCGCTCGTAATTCAGAATTTGCTGGATTTACAGGGAAATAAGATGTCAAAATCGACCACTAATTTCAGTTACGACCCCATTCCTCCGCAATTGCTTGGTGTTAATTATATGAATAAAGATTCGGTTCATTTGGTGTTCAGCGAGCCGATTACACAGGCCAATATAGTATCGGCGACGAATCAGATTTTCAGTATGTACCGCAATGTTGTGGCCACTGCGTTTACAAATGAAAAGCTGATTTATCAGGTTGCCGATAATGCAGGAAACACATCAATTCAGACTGTTTATCGCCAAAACCCTGAATTTACAGGTGGCTATTTTACAGATGCCCACCGCATTTATTTTGACGGCCTGCCACCGTCTGATTTTAGCCCTTTTGAGTTAGTCATAGCCCCTTCGGGAGGTGGTTTTTGGCTGGTGAATGAACAGCCGTGGTCGAATGGTGAAATGGTGCAGATTCAGAGCAATACCGATCCGATGTATCATTTTGAGTACAAATCGGGGATCGATACGGTCATCAGACCTGAAAATGGCGTGATTTCTGTATTTTTTTCACAGGCTGTACGCAAAAAGGGACAATATTCGGTCAATGATCAATTGCCTCTGTTAGAAATATGGAATGAAGCGCAGGATAAGCTGGACCTGCTGTTGCCGTCGGCTTTGCAGCATGCTGATACCCTGAAGCTCGCTTTTTCTGAAATGTGTGCCGCAGATGGTTTCCCCCTACCCGATTTTCAAACCCACCTTTTTACTGATCTTCAGCCCCCTGCCCTGGATTCCCTGTGGTGGGAGGATGCCCGAACAATAGCATTTCAGTTTACAGAAACGATGACAGACAATCCTGTCAGTGATCAAATGGTGAAAATCTCCAATTGTACGCTTTTGGATGCAGAATGGGCTGATCGTACCCTGTTTGTTCATCTTGAACCACATAGTGAGGACGCAGACAGCCTTGATATCACACTTTCGTCCCTCGAAGATTTATCGGGAAACAGGATCGCCCCAATGATGTTGAGCTTGCCCCCTGCGCTTTATTTTCAGGAATTTGATTTGATCATGACGGAAGTATTGCCTCAGCCTGATGCGGGGCAAGAAGAATTTGTTGAAGTTTACAATATGACGGATAAAGCCATACCCTTGTGGTTTTTCCGACTTTCAGACACCAATTCAGGGGTAGACCTGCCAAGTGTTTGGCTGAGTCCCCACGCTTTTTTTGCCATAAATGATTTAGGAGGGGTTAGTTTGAATAACGAACAGGATCAGCTGAAGATTAGTCTTGGGGAGCAGGTGATTCATCAGTTGGAGTATCAAGGGGATTGGTTTGAAGGTTTGGAGCAAAAAGGGTACAGTTTGGAGATGAGTCAGCTTCGGTATCCATGTAAACAGGCGGGGAATTGGCGCAGGAGTGCTGTTCATGGGGGAACACCCGCTTCAGCGAATAGTATTTCAGACCGTACACTTGACGATACTGCACCAAATTTGATACAGGTCTATGCGAAAGGGAATATTATTGAAATGGATTTTGATGAACCTGTAGCATCATTTTCCTGGGAGTTGGATCAGGCTGTGGAGGTGATTTCGGAACAGTTCCGTGGTCAAAGTTATCAGGCTGTTTTGAAGCAACCGCTCGAAGAAGGCCGACATTATCGGTTAATCATCGATGCGCTGACCGACTGTATCGGAAATAGGAAGCCTGTTTCTTACTTTTTTGAAACCGCCCGTACGCCCGTTGCGGGGGCGCTGTGGGTGAATGAATTGCTCTTCAATCCTGTTAGTGGTGGGGTGGATTTTATTGAACTGAAGAACAAATCAGCCTTTTCGCTGGATATAAAAGGACTTCAGTTATGGCGTCAGGAAGATGTTTTTCGTTTTCCCGACGAGCTTAAACTCTTGCCCGCCAATGGGCTGGTGGTATTGACAGCTGACCGCTATCAACTGCTGCAAACGCATCCAGAAGCGCAGGAAGCCCTTGTTTATGAGATGTCGATGCCACCATTGGCAGACGATAAAGGGGATTTCAGCCTGGGGCGGGCTGATACTGTTATTTTAGATCAGGTAGCCTACAGTCATCAGTACCATCATGCCCTGCTGAACAATAAAGAGGGTGTGGCACTCGAGCGGATAGAGGCTGCAGGAACGGGGGCCTCAGGTTGGCGGTCGGTTAGTGAAAATAAAAATTTTGCAACACCTACAAGGGACCATTATGCGGATGGGGCAAATTTGGTACATCAGTTCGGTTTATCATCAAATGTGCTGCATGTTGGTGGAGGAAACCAGGATGCTGCCAATTGGGTCGTTGATACCCAAGGGGAAAATTGGTTGCTGACCATCAAGGTTTACGATTTTTTTGGGCAGCTCGTCAGGACGATCGCTGAGCACGAACTGATCAGTAATAAAGCCACTTACAGCTGGTCAGGGCTTAATAATGAATCGGTGTTGGTGGATCAGGGGCACTACCTCTTTTGGGTTTCGATTGTGAACCAACAGAATGAACTATATGTTGAAAAAGATAAAATTGCGGTGATCCACCATTAATAGGCGATCTTAACAAATGAAGCCCAAACCGTTACAGCAATGCAGGGCTTTGTTTTAATTTGATTTTAAATATTGATTAGTTTTAGGTCGGATATTTGAAAAATGAAATTAGTAATCAAATGGCGGGAATCGGACAATGCAACACATTAACAGCGAAAATTCTTGATCAATATACAATCTAAAGTAGCCGTTGTGCGTTCTTAAAGTTATAGACAAACGGAGAGTGTAGGTGAAAGATAGATTCTTTAATTTATGCTTAAAGTAAAAATAATAATAGAAATTTTATAATTTAATAGGAATGTTAAAGATCTAATTTCTATTTTTGTAAAACTTTTTAGGCTTATATAAAAATTTACCCCTTTAATGTTATCTGATATGGCAAATGTACAGAGTAACTCGGAATTAAGGTATTCTAAAGAAGATTTACAGGAGTTTGAAACTCTGATTCTTAAGAAAATCAATCGCGCTCAGAATGAGTTAAATTTCATCAAAGAGACCCTTGGTAAGGCAAATCATGCTGGCACTGAAAACTCCATCGGTAACATCAAACCTTTGGAAGATTCTGCTGACGTGCAGGAGAAAGAAAACTTGCAAGAACTGGCGGTTCGTCAGCAAAAGTTTTTAAATAACCTGAACAAAGCGTTAATTCGCATTAAAAATGGTACATATGGTGTGTGTACTTCCACAGGAAAGCTTATTCCTAAGGATCGATTAAGAGCAGTGCCACACACCACACAAACCATTGAAGCGAAATTAAAAAGAGCGTAGATTCATTGAAACTATTAACGACTTACGTAGAGGCGTTGATTTTTTGTGCCGACGAGCCTGTCAGTATTCGCCAAATGGCCAAATGCTTATCAGATCAAATGGGGACAGAAATTGCGCTGAATGATATTGAAAAGGCGGTAGACCTGTTGATTGAAAAATATAATCAAGGGGACTTCGCCTTTTCTGTTTACAAATCCTCAGGGGGCTATCAGTTCATGACCTTGCCCGCTTATCAGCCTGTAGTAACAAAGCTTTTGCAGCAGAAATCCAAGAAGAAACTCTCCACTTCTGCCATGGAAACCCTTTCGATAGTGGCTTATAAACAGCCCGTTACCAAAGGGCAGCTCGAGCAGATCCGTGGAGTGAGCTGTGATTATGCTATTCAGAAGCTGTTGGAGAAAGAATTGGTCGAGATAAAGGGCAAGTCGGAGAGTTTGGGACGACCTTTGCTATATGGTACTACGTCGCAGTTTATGGAGTACTTCGGAATCAATTCCTTAAAAGAGCTCCCAAGCCCGACAGATTTTAAGAAAGAAGAGAATATCATAGGCGAAATTGGGGATGATTAATTGATTTTCCGTAAATTCGCGGTTTATTTTATTTATTTGTGTGCCCCGGAAGGAAGCAGTTATGACAAAACCAAGACGTAGTAATTCAAAAGGAGGATCAATCGGATCCCAAAAAGGAGGAGGAGGGTTTAAGAAATCATCTTCATTCCGCGGAAAAAAGAATCATTCAGACAAATTTAAATCGTCGGAAGATCGTCGAGGACATAGTACTGACCAAAAAGAGGTGCCTTCTAAAACAGAAAGAGGAAGTAAAAAACGATCTGTAAAAGAAAATTATCATGCCCGCCAAGAACAGGTGGAGAAGGCCAAAACGCCTAATTATAATTTTCAGAAAATGAAGGAGATCGCTAAAAAGAAAGCGAAAGTAACAGAAACTCCTGTGGCTCATGAAATCCGCCTAAACAAGTTTATTGCCAATGCGGGTGTTTGTAGCCGACGCGAAGCTGATACACTGATTGCCGAAGGCCAAATTTCTGTGAACGGACAAGTGGTGAAGGAAATGGGGTATAAGGTGGCCTTCAGAGATAAGGTAACCTGGTTAGGGAAATTGCTGAGCAGAGAGAAGTTGGTGTATGTTCTTCTGAACAAGCCAAAAGATTTTCTGACCACTACTGATGACCCTCAGAACCGACGCACGGTGATGGAGTTGGTGAAAAAAGCCGCTACGGAGCGTATCTATCCTGTAGGGCGACTTGATCGTCAAACGACAGGTTTATTGTTGATGACCAATGATGGTGAGCTGGCAGAAAAGTTGGCACACCCATCAAATGACATTAAAAAAGTTTATCAGGTTACGCTTGACAAGCCGATCACGCCTGAAGATTTTGATAAAGTACTTAATACCGTAGAGTTGGAAGACGGTCCTGTTCCTGTGGATGATTTGGCACTTTTGAGTGCAGATGCCACCACTTTGGGAATTGAAATCCACTTGGGTAGAAACCGTATCGTTCGTCGTACCTTTGAGCATTTAGGCTATGAGGTGGTGAAGCTCGATCGTGTTGTTTATGCAGGTTTAGACAAGAAAGACCTTCCGCGTGGAAAGTGGCGATACATTTCAGAAAAAGAATTGATTAAGTTGAAATACTTTCTATAAAATACAAAAGCGAGCTTTAAGAGGCTCGCTTTTTTTATTTCTCATTTTTTCGGCGGAATGATCAGTCGATTTTTCCAACAACAATTTCAATGAGGTCGTCCTTCTGCCAATATTGTGCGGCAATCTTTTGCAATGATGCAGGGGTTACGGCATTAAGGACATCAAGGTACTGATCGTAATACTCATATCCCTGCCCAAATAAATAAACGGATTTGAATTTCTCCAATAGGGCAAAAGGCGTATTGACAGACGATAAGTACTGACCCAAAATGTAATTCTGAACAATCTCAAGTTCCTCCGCAGGAACGGGCTCGTCAATAAGCTTTTGAACTTCCTTATGAATCTCAATAACGGCTTCTTTGGTGTTTTCCCCATTCACTTCAGCACCAATCGCCCAATAACCATGTGACTGAAAAGAATAAAGACTTGAATGAATGCCGTAAGTGTAGCCTTTGTCTTCACGGATATTTTTCATCAGTCTTGACCCAAAGTAGCCTCCAAGAATTTCATTGATAATGCTCAGTGCGGCGTAATCTTCATGCTTTTTTGTGAATATCGGACGACCAATACGTATTGCTGATTGCAAACTGTCTGCTTTCTGAACATGAACAGGCGAAGTAGCACTGACGATAGGTGGCAGCTGGGTGCTTTCATTTTTATTACTCAGGCGCTCCTGCCCAAATAATTCATCTATCTGAGCGATCAACTGATCATCAACATCACCACAGAGTAACACCTCAAATTTATTACGGATATGGTCATTGAAGAAATCGCGGCAGTCGGTTGTCGTTACCGCATCAATATCCTCCAAAGCCCAAACTTTACCATAAGGGTGATCAACCCCAAAAAGGGCATTTCTGAAAGCACGTGAAGCAATGAATGAATTCTTTTCCAAATTCACCATAATGCTTTGCTTGCGCTGTGTTTTGGCGGTTTCAAGTTCCTGTTCGGGGAAGGTAGGAAAGTTGACAATCTTGTGCAAAATAGGCAGCAAGGCTTCGGTATGCTGGCGCAGGCAGTAAATGGCGACCGAAGAATAGTCGGTTCCTGGGCTGACGTCTATCTGTGCGCCATGGTGCTCAATAAATTCAGCAATTTCTTTACCTGAAAGGCCGTCAACTCCTTCAGAGAGCATTTTAAAGGCAAAAGAGCACATTCCTGTTTTGGATTCATGGATGTGCCCTGTTTTAAATAACAATTCAATTTTAACGACTGGTTGCGCATCCGAGCGTAGGTAGTGCAACTTTCTGCCATTAGTCAGCTTGAAAGGCGTAACTTTTTGAATATTAAACTTATTGATTCGCTCAAACTTTGGAGCTATGCTTCTGTCGATCATAAATGCTAAAATAAAGAAAGGACGATGAAAATCCTTTCACCGTCCCTTTTATAGTTTTTCCGAAGAATTAATCCCTGATGGAATTAGAATTGTCATTTTTATTGAACTCAAAACTGAGCGTAAATCTCAGTGTTTCAGCCAATGGATTTTCGCGGGTGAATGGCACAAGGTAGGCAGCATCCAGGCCGAATACATTGTAGTAAAAGCCAACACCCAATGTCATGTAAGTACGGTTACCTTTGCTTGGGTCTTCATACTGATAACCAAGGCGGGCAGCGAACATTTCGCGGTACCAGTACTCCATACTTGCCTGTACTTTGATTTCTGAGATTTCTTCACCAAAGCCACCTGGCGCGTCAGTGAATGAGGAGAAAATCCCACTCACCACATTTTTATCACTGATGATCGCAATGCCAGTAGAATCACGCTGAGGTGTCGGTACCAACAATTTGTTAAACTCTAAGCCGAAGCTTAGGCGGTTGTAAGGATCGAGGCTGAAAGAGTAAACAGAACCAAGGCGCAAGTTGGTAGGAATGAATTGTTCCTGATCTTCCCCAAGGTAAGTTACCTTGGCCCCAACATTACTGATCACGGCTCCGAAGGCAATATCACTTTTCTTCAGGCTCTTTTTGAATTTTTTCTTGTAGTAGTAACCCACGTCGGCTGCCACCGTTTGTGCAGGCTGAATATCGCCATTTACTGGCGTTGCCCCGAGGTTGGAACGTACATAGCGTAAATTGACTCCAATACCAGAACTCTGGGTCAGCATTCGAGAGTAGCCCACTTGAATGTTATAATCTCTTGGGCGCCCCTGAGGAAGGTTCTGGTTTCCGTTGTCATCAACAAAATCTATCGATCCCATATTAAAATAAGTCAGGGAAAAAGAGATCAGTTGCTCACGGGTAATTTTTTTGAATCCACTCAAATAAGAGATGGACATATCATTGGTGATTTTACCAAGCCAAGGAGTGTAGGACAAAGAGGCTGCAAAATCCTGATCGATAAAGGCAAACTTTCCGGGGTTCCAGAAGGCAGAAGCACCATCAGCTGATGTTGCAGCACCCATATCACCGAGGGCTGCCGATCGGGCATCTGGTGAAATAATTAAAAATGGCATCGCTGTATTAATCACACCACCGCCTTCTTGACCTGATGTGTTGGAGCCACCACCGCCACCGATATTTTGTGCATCAGCGCATAAAGGGCTAATGATCAGTGCTAAAAAAAAGAGATATATTGAACAGTATTTTTTCATTGAAAAATTCAATAGGTTGTCAAAGAATTATTTTTGAAACAGCAATCTATAATCCACAAGATAACTAATTTTATGGTATATAAATAAATCTGTTGAAGTTTTCAGCCTTAGCGCCATTGTCATGATTTACCACCTGAAGTTTAAACAGGTACATTCCTGTTGTTAAGACAACATTAGTGTTGGTCGGGTTCCACTGCTCAAGCTCAACTGTTGAGGATGCGTGATCAAAGCTCTTAAATATTTGACTAACACGTTGGCCCTGTTGGTTGTAGATGGTCACGGTAACATCAAGCGGAGCCCCAATAGCATTGTGCTCAAAGCGAAAGGTGGTCGCTGTTTTGAATGGATTCGGATAGTTGATCAGGTTTTTTAATATCAGTTGCCCCTGTTGTGTGACCATAAAACGGAGTGTCCCTTCGGCCATTTGATTCGTATTATCATATGCCTTTACCGTAATTTGATGCGGTCCTTCCTGCAATCCTTCAAAGGGGTAATCAATCCAGGCAGTGGTGTAATCATCCACGGCAGAGCGGATGAATTTATTCAATGGCTCAGGCGCTTGATCATCCAGTTTGGCGGTAGGATTTTGCCCGATATTGTTCGGGGAAATCTGTATGCCTACCGGTGATTTCAGTTGGCCGATCAGGCTGAAATCCTGAGGAGTCATGCCTCCTTCGGCAAATAGGGTATCGTTGATAAATAAATTGATTTCTGGTTTCCTTTCGGCTACGGCAGGCTGGTCGGAAGTTCCACCGATAGTCAGGTGGTTAGTGCCTCCGAGGGCATCTTGCTGATCGGTATTGTCATAGGCATAGGCCTGTAAAATTCCCAGGTCTTTTTTATAGATGATATTTTTTGGGACCACAAAGTCCACAGAAAATAAACCATTCTTAACAGTAGCCTGCCCATTAAAAAGGCTGTTTTCATAAACATCATAAATCATTTTTGGGTCACGAAAGCCCAGGGTTTCTTCCTGCAATGCTTTGTCAAACAATTTCACATTAACGATACCACTAAACTGAGGATTAATCACCCCATCAGCTTTATTTACCTGCCCCTCGATATGTACATGGTCCAATGCCGCAATATTTGGTAATTGATCAATGCTTTGACCATTGATGGTATTGAATTGAACCTCCTGCTTCGCTGTACCCAAAGGCATGGACGGATCGCCGAGAAGTGCAAAATTTCGATTGACTGCCCCTTCGAGGGCGTTATTTTTTGTCATTCGGATCACATCCCCGAGGCGCGGACGGCTGCCATCCTGCTGGCGCTGAAAAAGCGCATGCGTAAAGGCAATATTCAGTTTTTGGTTGGTAGAGGCGAAGACCTTCCTGGTGGTGGTCACCATTGCAATAGCGCCACCTTCAGCCCTTTTGACCAATAATTCCGCCCCACTTTCAATATTGGGGTGATCGTAAACACCAAAATCACAGGTTGCCGTGATTACAATTGGCAGATGTTCGCTATTGTTCAGCTCATAAATATGAGGAATGGTAAAGATATTCTCGTTGGCCCACTGGTCAAAACTCCCGTGGCCCTGATAGCTGATCAGAAATGCACCATCATGAAAAGCCTTCTGAATGGCTTTCTCTGTAGCAGCAGATCGGCCTCTGTTTCCACTGTCACGGATATGTGCATCAAGGAATATTTTTTCAGGGCAGAAGGCAGGGGCTTCCTGATGTACCAACTGAGCGATTTCATTGGCTTGCTTTTGATGCAGGTTGTTGTCGCCGTCGTCGGCCACATAAATCACCTTTGATTTCCAGTCACCCATTGGGGACTGATCGTAGTTTTTAAGTTTCTGCACCAGGATATTGGCTTCCTCGAGTGTTTGCACAGGCAGTCGGCCAATACCGATCTCAAGGGTATGATCGCCACTTCTGTTTTCTTCCCACGCTCCTTCATTGGCTTCAAGAAAGCCGAAGTAATCATCCGAGCTATGAGAGTAAATCGGGTGAGTGGAGTTTCGGGATTCGTAAACGGGAACGAAATTGGTGTCTTTGGACGATCGGTCTAAATAATCAAAAGAGCAATCGCCGAAGAGCAGTAAATATTTTAACTGATGGTTTCCTTTTTCATAAACATATCGGGCGTAATTCCGGATTGCTGATATATCCTGGGCTCCGAAAGAGAACTCATTGTAGATGTTGGCGAGGTCGGCGACCTGTACGGCAAGCCCTTGGGCAGTGCGGTGTTTGGCGAGTTCTGTTGCCGCGCTCATAAATTCAGCAGGGCTGATAATGATCAGATCGACATTGGTTCGTGAACGTAGATCGGAGGCAGGTAAATCCTCGATAAATTCGGGTGTGAGGCTCTCCGAAGGGTTGAAAGCCACAAATTGTTGCCAAGCCGTGCCATTTGTTCCGAAAGTAAGAGTTGCCCCACTCAGGTGAGCATTTTGATTGCTGGCGTTTTGGAAATCGGTAACGTTCCAAACCTGTGTGTTGCTGTTGGCATTGGCCACTTGGTATTGCTGGAATTCCTGACCGACGGCTCTTTTTTGGCTAAAGACCGTCATGCCATCATACAGCTGAAGTTTTCTTTCTACATTAATGCCGAGTGCATCGAGGTAGCCATAGTAGCGGTTAGGCTGGTTGGAGGAGCTCAATGTAATGGTGAAATTGAGTGCCTGTGAGTTTGGATCGACCACCAGTACGGAGGGTGCCGAAAAATAGCCCTGCCCCAAAATGCCTTTATCGCTGTATGAAGCATCAGAAATTCCATCTACTTTTAGTGTGCCCAGGGCGTTGCCATTTACAGCAACATTAAAATCGGAGCTGCCAAAGGTGGTGTTTAAGGTCCGCAGCTCTACACTTAGTGTACCGTCAGAGGAGAGGCCAGCGACGTTAAAATCCAGGGTTTTGCTTCCTTGCTCGGCAAAGCGTTCACCAAACCACATTCTGCCAGATTCCCCCAGCAGGTTATAGGTTTCTTCTTCATGGGCGATTACTTCCGTAAAGGTATTGAAAATTGTTCCAGTCTGTTGGTCTTCGGAAGTGGAGAGCCTTTTGCCTGTTTCCGCTTTCAGGGTCAGGAACACATAAGCGTCACGGCTGTAAAGGTTTTTTTCGGTACTGATAAAATCTGAGGCATCATCGTAATATATGCGATCGGGACCTTCAGCATAAAACAGTAACAGGTCGGTGTTGTCAAATCGGCCATCTTGCTCGCCCGTAACCTCAATAGCCATTTCAGCAAGTTGGTCAATTTGGTTTTGGTCGTTGGGCTGAGGAAGCATGCCACCAGGTTTTCCGTAAACGGCCAGTTTTCGCGGGTCGAGCTGATCGACATCAAAACCCATGGAGGCCAACATATTCCGATCTACTTTATAAACCCCATTCCGCGTTACCTTAAGCTTCACCCACTTTCCTGTGGAAAGCTGTGAAACGCCCTCGGCAAAAGCAGTGGAGGTTCCCATAATGACCATGATCAGGGCAATGAAAAAAGTAAGGAACGGAATATGTTGAAGTTTTTGATCCATGCTGGTGTACATATGAAGTAGGGGTGTTGTTAAGCTTGCTTGGGCTTGCCAACAGCTCTAATCACTGAAATTAGAATATACAATAAAATGATAAATGGAATACTGGCAACTTTCAGTGCCACAATGGCAATGGCGGAAATCAGCAGGAAGCTGTAAATTATCTCATTGCCTTTCCATCCGTAAGTTTTGAACTTGAGGGCAAACATTGGAATTTCAGCAATCAATAAGAAAGAGAAAATAACCACCAAAATCAATAGCAAATAAGGATTTAAGAGCCAATTTTGCGCATTCAGGATATTATCAGAGAGTATAAAAGGTAAAGCGCTGACGAATATTGCGTTGGCAGGTGTTGGCAGTCCAACGAATGATGTGGTTTGCCGATCATCGACATTGAATTTTGCCAGGCGCAATGCAGAGAATGCCGCCATAATAAAGGCCAGGTAGGGCAGGTAACTTGGCAGGTGTTCAATATTGCTGAGCAACTGAAAGTAGATAACCGATGGCAGTACCCCGAAAGTTACCATATCTGCAAGCGAGTCCAAATCACCACCAATTGGCGAGAATTGTTTTAACAGGCGGGCAGAGAAGCCATCGAAAAAATCGAAAATGGCGCCTATCCAAATTAAAGCGGCAGCCCACAGCAAATTGCCGTGGAATGCCATGACAATACCCACACAGCCCGAGGTAAGGTTACCACAGGTGAGGGTATTGGGTATGTTGAAAATTTTCAAAACGTATCTTATTTTCTGATAAATGGATTGTGGGCTTTTTCTTCGCCAATCGTGGTGGTCAGCCCATGACCAGGATACACGATCGTTTCATCGGGAAGCATATACAACTTCTCCCGCAAAGATTTGCCCAATTTCATGATGTTCCCTCCAGGGAGGTCTGTACGGCCAATTCCGCGGTGGAATAAGCAGTCGCCACCAATCACCTGCTGGCTGTCGTCGTGATAAAAAGCCACATGGCCAGGGCAGTGGCCAGGAACAAAAAGTACTTTTAAAGTGGTTTCTCCGAAGGTGAATTCTTGCCCGTCGGTGAGGGTTTCGTCGGCAGTAGCGGGTTCATAGTTTTCGAATCCCCACATGCCGGCGTATTCATCAACAGATGCCAGCGTCGGGTAGTCGTCGGCGTGCAGGTGTAATTTTACGCCGTAAGTACGCTTAACGAATGCGTTGCCCAGAACGTGGTCAACATGCGCGTGGGTGTTCAGCAGTGCAACAACTTTTAAACCTTCAGCCTCAATAAAGTCTTGAAGGGTTTCTTGCTCCTCTTCTGTGTAGCAACCCGGATCAATAATGACGGCCTCTTTGGTGTCGTCATAAAGGATATAGGTGTTTTCAGAAAAAGCATTGAATGGAAAAACTTTGATTTGCATAACTTTTAAATATTTAGCCCTAAATTTCTTCATTAATCGGCAAAAACCATAATCTCAAACAATATACTATGCAATCTTACGATTACATTATTATCGGGCAAGGAATCGCAGGTACAGTACTCAGCTTTCAACTGAAAGCGGAGGGCTGCCGTGTGCTTGTCATCAACAAAACAGATCAAAACAGTTCGTCGCGGGTGGCAGGAGGCTTGCTGAACCCATTGACAGGGCGAAAAATTGTACTCTCGTGGAAGGCCGAGGAGCTCTTTCCTTACCTTTGGCCTTTTTACAGGGAGATGGAATCGGCAACGAAAACCCATTTTCTTCATCCAATATCGATTTACCGACCATATGCCGAAATTGCCGATCAGAATGATTTAAGCGGAAAAAGTGCGGATCACCGTTACGAACCTTTTATTGAAAATCTGAATGCCGTGGCTGAAGAGGGGATTCATGCGCCTATAGGAGGTGTTTCGATGTTGCAGTCGGGCTGGGCTGATTTAAATCCTTTACTGGATGCCTATCGAACATATTTGGGGGAGGATTACCTTGAAGAGGTGTTTGATGAACAGGAGTTGCATCATAGTTCCGAAGGCGTAAAATATAAGGGGTATACCGCCAAAGGGATTATTTACGCACAAGGGAAATCGGTGGCAGAAAGTCAGTACTGGAATTGGCTTCCTTTCCGACCTGTACGCGGGGAAGTTTTGATGTTTAAATCGGATCGTGAACTGGAAAAAATATATAATAAAGGCGTTTTTGTGTTGCCAATGGGGAACGGTTTATATAAAACAGGCTCTACCTATGACCACGCAGACCTGAGTAATGCGATCACGGAAAAAGGCAAACGGATAATCACCGAAAAACTGGCGGCCTTTTGGCAATTACCCTTTGAGTTGGTGAAGCATCAGGCGGGGGTCCGTCCTGCAACAAAAGACCGTCGCCCATTTGTTGGTCAGCATCCTGAATATTCAAATATTTATATTTTTGGTGGTTTGGGGTCTAAAGGGGTTTCTTTGGCGCCTTATTTTGGGGCAGCGCTAAAGTCGCTCTTATTGCATCAAAAGCCTATCTCTGAAGAAGTCAGTATTTTAAGGTATTTCAAATCTTAAAAATAGATGTATGGGCCAATGAAATATTGATAAAATGCTTAAATAGGTAGTTTTTGTTCTTTTTTTATTTTTTATTGTTTTATGTGGGCCGTTGTGGTCAACGTTAACAATTATTCATTCGTAAAAAACAATTGAGAGTGAAACTATTATGGCCTGAGAATGAGATTTTAATGTTTTTAGGTGTAGGTTTTCATTGTTTTTTATGATTTGAATGAATTCATCAATAGCATCGATAGGTTCTCTCTCGCATTTAGTAAACCTACAAAAAATCCTATGTATCATCGCCTATTAATTTGTGCACTTTTTGCATCTCTATTTTTTCAGTTGAACCTGACTGCCGATGCGCAGGCATTGCGCGATCAGTTCGGTAAAAACAGGATCCAGTACAAGGTGAAAAAGTGGCAGTATTACAGTACCGACAACTTCGATATCTTTTATTATGAAGGGGGCCAGAAAACGGCTAAACTCGGCATAGAATATCTTGAAAAGGAATTCGACAAAATGACCGATGCCATAGGCTATTCGCCCTATTCCAAAATCAAAATTTTTCTTTATAACTCCGAAGATGATTTGCGCCAGAGTAATGTAGGGCTCAATGGCAATCAATACACGATCGGGGGGCAAACGAACTTCACGAAATCTCATGTGGAAATGGCCGTGCCTGGCACCATGACCGAGTACCGAGAAACGTTGCTTTATAATGTGGGAAAATTATTGGTGGAGGATATGATGTTTGGCGGCTCATTGGCGGAGATGTTCCAGAGCGCGTATCTGCTACATTTGCCCACCTGGTTTGTTACTGGGGCTTCGGCATATATCTCCAAGGGGTGGTCTGTGGAAATGGATGATTTCGTTCGGGAATTAATTTTATCCAAAGACTTTAAGAGGGTCAACAGTTATAGCGGCCCGGAGGCTGAATTGCTTGGGCAATCGATTTGGAACTTTATTGCGGAGCGATACGGAAAGGCAAACCTTTCAAATATCCTTAACCTCACCAGGATTATCCGAAACGAGGAGCGCAGTATTGTAAGTACGCTCGGGATTTCGTACCCAGAATTTATTGCCGAATGGCAACGTTTTTATACTGATATGTCTGCCAATGTGGTCGGAACTTATCAGATGCCGGCGGATCATTTGGCCATTACCTCAAAGAATGGGCAATCGAAAGCTTATGACAATATCCGGATTAGCCCTGATGGGAGTAAGATGGCCTATGCGGTCAATAAGTCAGGGAAATATAATGTCGTTATCCGAGAGATCGCTTCAGGCAAAGAGAAGGTGATCTTAAAAACAGGATTCAAAGTGGTGAATCAGCAGGTGAAAGGGCAATTGCCTTTGGTCAGCTGGAAAGATGATGACCAACTGGGGATTATCTACCTGAAGAAAGGGCAGAGTTACCTGCAGATGTATTCGTTGTCTTCGAAATCGTTTTTGGAGCGCCCACTGAACCGGATCAATAATGTTACAGCATTTGATATTAAGAAAGACAGCAATGTAGGGGTCATTGCCGGCGACCGAAAAGGGCGCAATGGTTTGTTTTTGGTTTCGCTGAAACGATTCTCCCTACGGATGATCACCAAAGACCTTTACGATGACCGTCAGCCTCGATTTATCCCAAACACCAACAGTATTGTATTTGCATCCAACAGGGTGTCAGATACTTTGAGTGTCAAGGAAGGCGAGTTGTTGAACATGCCCGAAAGCTATAATATCTTTCTGTATAACCTTGATACGACAAGAAAAGTGCTGACCAGGGTAACGCGGAATATTGGAAAGAATATGCAACCAGTGCCTGTTTCAGATCGGTACTTTTATTACTTGAGTGATCAGCAAGGGATTCGAAACCTCTACCGATATGATCTCGAAAATCAGCTTTATCAGCAGGTGTCCAATTATGCAGTGAGTATTCATGATTATGACATTGGGCCTGACAACAATTTTAGTTTCATTGCCAAGAAAGGGGATCAGGACTTTATTTACTATCAGGCCAACGCACCCTTGGGGCAGAGTATCTTTACACCAGCGACAGGAAGAAGACAGTTGCTGAATGCTAAAAAGGTCCGTAATAAACTGATCATGCGCAAAAAGGAGGCTATCGCTGATTCCTTGCGCAGGGTGGAGCAGGAACTGGAAAAATTCAATGAAACTTTGCGCAGCCCAAGCAGCCTTCAGCTGGATTCGCTGTCGAAGGCCCTTACGGCTCCTGATCAACTGGACAGCACGGGACTGAATACGTCCTCTTATATTGAAGAAGAGCAAGGCTTGATTAATACTGACGATTACGAGTTCGACGTTGCGGGGCCGCCTGTGGCTAAAAAACGAGAGTCCTTCCTGACGAAATACCGTTTGATGCGTCGGGATTCTGAGGTGTTGGGCCCAGAAAATTATGAGACCTATTTCAGAATGAATAATTTACTGACCTCTTTTGTAATTGACCCTCTGATGGGCTTTGGTGTGCAAATGGAGGCGGAAATGACCGACCTGCTCGAAGATCACCGCTTTTATGGCGGATTTGTGATGGCAACGGATTTCCGATCGGGCTCTTTCTTTGCGGAGTATGAATACCTGAAGCACTTTCTTGATTATCGCTTGCGCTATGACCGTCGGGTGCTGAACATGATGACGCAGGACTTTACGGATCATCAGTATCGTCAGAATAAAATTGATGCCAGTGTTTCATTGCCGTTGAGTGTCAGTTCAAGAGTTACGCTGGCTTCTGTTCTTAACCACACCTATTGGGTGGATCGGAGTGCCGATAACCTGATCAGTCCTCCTCTGGTACCGACTTCGGAGCCTCAGAACATTTATCTTGGACTGAAGGCGGAATATGTTTTCGATAATACCACAAGCACGGGCTTAAACTTGCGTGAAGGGATGCGATTCCGTGGAGGAGTGGAGGCTTACAGCTCGGTATATGGAGATCTGAGGAACTATGGAAAGATGGATTTGGATTTCCGAAATTACTTTAAAATCCACCGGGAGATTGTGTTGGCGACACGTCTGTACTATGGCCGATTCTTTGGGCCGGGCTCGAAAAGCTTTTTGCTCGGTGGGGTCAATAACTGGCTTTTCAACCGAACGGATAATGCTGGGCTGGACGCTGAGTCGGGTGATCCGCTATACTTCAAGCAGGATGTTAATAATTCGGATGTGTTGTTTGCTGAATATGTTACTGACTTGCGGGGGTTCAATTATAACACTTTCAATGGGTCGAATGTCTTGCTGGCAAATGCTGAATTACGAATCCCACTGATTCGCTACCTGTCCAAAGAGCCCATTTCCTCCAATTTTCTGAGGAACTTGCAGTTTATTGGTTTCTTTGACATTGGGTCGTCATGGACGGGCCCATCAGCCTTTGCAAGAGAGAATAATATTAATACTGATGTTGTTAATGGAGGGCCTTTCGAAGGGAAGATTAACAACTTTAAGAACCCGTGGCTTTATAGTTATGGAACAGGTGTTCGCACTTCTATGCTCGGCTACTTTGTTCGATTTGATGTAGCCTGGGCAACGGAGGATTATCAACAACGGAAGCCGAGATTGTCGATTTCCATTGGCTATGATTTTTAATCAGTAGGCACAAAAAAAGAATAAAAAAGGGCACAACTTTCAACGAGTTGTGCCCTTTTTATTTGGTAAGCGAAGTGCTTTTATTATTTATGTTTTTTGGCTTTCTGCATTGGGTTTTGACCTGTGCTTGCGCCTCGTGCTCCTCTTGAGTTTTGATAAATCTCGAATCTGCTTGGTACCGCCTGACGAGGGAAGTAGTTGTTCTTAATATCCGTGTCAGCAGTTTCAAGCATTGGATCTAAAGTAATGTTGGTTACCTCTTTTTTGAAGGTAAATACCTTGCTTACTTGCTCCTCATTTTTCTTCCAAATTTCAGCAGGAATGCGGATTGTCTGGAATGTTTTATCAGCAAATTCAAATTTCAGGATAATCGGCATCACCAATCCTCCTACATTACTGAAATCGATCTGATAGAAATTCAGGTTTTCTTTCAGCAAAGCTTTATTTTCTGGCTTCAGGTTCGCCATGAAAGTCTGGTAGGCTTCTTTTTGCTCAGGGGTGGTTTTATAGGCGTCATAAGAATTGTAGAAATCTCTTAAATCAGGACGCTGATCAACCTCTGAAGCAACATTTTTATTGCGCTCAGTAGTCATATTATGACGGGACTTTCTGTGCTTTTCCTTACGGATAGGGTTCTCGATCTCTGGGTTTTTGGTGTTGAATTTATACCAGTGTACATTATCGATAGAGATGTCCACATGGTCAGTTGAATAAAACCAACCCTTCCAGAACCAGTCCAGGTCAACGCCAGAGGCATCTTCCATTGTGCGGAAGAAATCTTCAGGTTGTGGGTGTTTGAAAGCCCATCGTTGTGCATAGGTTTTGAAAGCAAAATCAAAAAGCTCTCTGCCCATCACGGTTTCGCGGAGGATGTTCAGTGCCGTTGCGGCTTTTCCGTAGGCGTTATTCCCAAATTGCTTGATTTGCTCGGAGTTGGTCATGATCGGCACAATGCCGTCAGGATTTCCCTTCATATAAGGAACAATATCGGCAGGGAATCCTCGGGTAGAAGGGAAGTTGCTGTCCCACTCCTGTTCGGTAAGAAACTCCAGGAAGGTGTTCAGCCCTTCATCCATCCATGTCCATTGGCGCTCATCGGAGTTAATAATCATCGGGAAGTAGTTGTGTCCCACTTCATGGATAATTACGGAGATCATGCCATTTTTTGTGCGTTCAGAATAGGTACCGTCCTTTTGTGTACGTCCATAGTTGAAACAGATCATTGGGTATTCCATTCCATTGGCCGCCTCTACGGATTGCGCCACAGGATAAGGGTATGGGATGGTGTATTTTGAATAAGTTCTCAGGGTATGGGCGATGACTGCCGTCGAGTATTTGTGATACAAGCCGTAAGCTTCTTTAGGGTAGAAAGACATGGCCATTACATGGTGACCATCCAAATTTACACCTTGTGCATCCCAGATGAATTTACGAGAACTTCCGAAGGCGAAATCACGAACATTTTTGGCTTTGAAAACCCAGGTTTTGGTGTCTTTGGCATGTTTCTTCGCCTTTTTCTTTACCTCGTTCAAGGTAACAATCTCGATAGGTTTCTCAGATTTCTCGGCTTCTTCCCAACGTTGGTATTGCACATCATTCAATACCTCTTTCGGGTTTTGTAGTTCACCCGTTGCAGATACAATATGATCTGAAGGCACCGTGATCGATACATCATAATCACCGAAAGTAAGGGCAAACTCCCCATTACCGAGGAATTGTTTGTTTTGCCAGCCATTTACATCATCGTAAACGCACATTCGTGGAAACCACTGGCAAATGGTGTACAGGTAATTATCTTCGTCAGGGAAATACTCATAGCCAGCGCGGCCACCCATTGTAATACGGTCCTGAACATTATAACCCCACTTTACATTGAAGGTCAGGTCTTCGCCAGGTTTCAGTGGCGAGGCAAGATCAACACGCATCATGGTTTTGTTGATGGTGTAAGGAAGAGCGTTGCCTTCCGCATCGGTAACCGATACAATCTGATCCCCTAAATCAAGATCATGCCCAATGATTCTGCGGATGCTGGCATCCGACATTTTTGGTCTGATTTTGCTTGGTGCAATCTTATAAGTGTCGGAATTTTTATTTCTGACGTTCTGATCGAGCTGTAGCCAAAGGTAGGTCAGCGGGTCAGGCGACTGGTTAAAGTAGTGAATCGTTTCCTCCCCGTCGATGCGCTGTTTGTCATCGTTCAGTGTAACGGCAATTTTATAATTTGCACGTTGCTGCCAATAGGCATGGCCAGGAGCACCAGAACCTGTTCGGTAGACATTTGGTGTGGCAAGATCATTGCCAAGTTGCTCAAATTTGCGTCCTTTATAAGGGCTGTACGGTGTTTGAGCGATGGCCCATGCAGGCATTAGCAACGCCAAGAAGAGTGTAAGTCTTTTCATCATTAATGATAAGCAAAAGTAAAGGTCATAAATATTACCAGAAACGTGCGTGGTACATCAGGCTTGCAGAAACGGCAAGAATGATGAAAGTCCAGGCGGGCTTCCAGTAGGTTTGAAGGTGGTTTATGATGGTATTTAGTAGGTAGAACAGGGCAAAGTAAGCAAGTACAATGACGATCTGCCCCACTTCCAAACCGAGGTTAAAAGCCAAAAGCGGTGTAATAATACTTTCAGATCTTCCCAATAGCGCAGAAAGGTAAGAGCTGAAACCCATTCCATGTATTAATCCAAATGCGATAACGATGCCATAGCCATACCAGTAGCTGTTTTTTTGTGACGTTTTTTTACCCCTGATCAGGTGGTGTAAACCAGTCAGGAAGATCGTCAGTGGAATTAAAAATTCGACAATATCACTGTTTACCTTGATGATATGCAGGGTTGATAATGCCAAAGAAAGACTGTGCCCGATGGTAAATGCTGAGAGCAGACCAATGATTTTTTTCCATGACGAAACAGAGAACGACAGGCATAGCGCGATAACAAACAGTAAATGGTCATAGCCGTTCCAATCCAGGATGTGGCGCATACCCATTTCAAAAAAAACGTGAAAAGTACTCATAAAATAATGTCCCTTTTGTACCACCAACCATAAGCGTATTGCTTACTGAGTGGTTAAGAGCTGATTTTTGTGTCGATAATTTGTTAAATTACAAAAAAAATAGAGGAAGCAACTGATTTTTTGATCAAATCAAGAAGAATGAAGAGAATATTTGTAATTATAGGGCTGATTTTTTGTTTATTCATGATTCAGCAGAGGGCGCTTGCCCACCCCTTTCATATCAGTGTACTGGATATTTATTTCAAGCCTGCGCAAAAGGTGCTACAGGTGGAAGGGAAGGTTTTTATGGATGATCTTGCCGATGCCATCAAGGCAGATACAGGGGTTGAAATTGATTATGATCAGCCTTTGCCTAAGCAACTGATAGAGGCTTATCTTGAAAAGCATGTCATTTTTTCAGTTAACGGAAAAGCCAAACCCTTTAATTTTGTAGGCATGGAGACCGAAGATGGCGCCATCTGGATATACTGGTCTGTTGAAAAGGTGAAGCCGAAAGCCAAGGTGGAGGTGAGCAATACGCTTTTCATCCGTTTATTCAGCGATCAGCAAAACCTGGTCAACCTGACCGACCCGCAAGGAGTACGAAGTGAGCGCCTCACGCAGGGTGATCAGGTTGCAATTTTTGAGCTCAGAAATCAGTAATGGCGTCGAGGGCAACAAATGCCTGAGGGTTGGCTTAGCCCTCTTGCAGTGGGAACTTTTTGAAGACCTCCCACTTTTTATCCTGATACTTTAACAGGTAGAGGGCATCGGCTTTAAAGTCTTCCTGAAATTCTTTTTGTTTGAAATAGGCCCAGGCAGCAGGGAAAACCGCCTTTTTCAAATCCCGAAAGGCGATGGTCAGGTGCGGATGGTACGGACGTTCCTTATAGTCGGCATTGAAGATATTTAAATTTATTTTGAGCCATTTTTTAAGTGCCGATTGTAATTGAACAAGTTGTTTGTTCTCTGCCACGTCTATAAATATCACCCGAGGCTCAAAGCAGCCCAATTGCTTTAGTTGGATATTAAAGCTGTTTTGCTCCCGACAGAACGCACTAATACTATCGATTAATCGTTCATTTTTTTTGATTTTCCACATAAAAGGCATGTGCAATGTCAGGTGTGGTGGAGAATTCAGTGCGCCTTTCGTAGCGAACTGATTAGCAGCCTCTTCTTTTAACGCCTGAGCCTGAGCGGCTATCTGTTCAGGGGGAAGAATGGCGATGAAATAACGTTCTGTTTCTATCTGGTGCTTCATTGAATTAAATTATTACACAAATATATTCATCTTGTCTTTATCTACTATGCAAAGGTTTGCAGTTCGGTAAATTTTGCTGTATTATTACATTGATTTAAACCTTTTATTATTAAAGGAAAAAGATCACTTTTTGTATCACAAATCAATAGCTCAGCGTATTATTTTCACTTTTTTATGCCAAAGTTTAACAGGACCAATAAAGTAACAAATAGAAGGATTTCTAAAAGCAGTATTTCCAAGACGCTCTTAGTTGAAGTTGCATGGGAAGTTTGTAACCAAGTAGGCGGTATTTATACCGTAATTCGTTCCAAAGCCCCCACGATGGTGAAAAAGTGGGAGGATAACTACACCCTGCTGGGCCCCTATGTTGAGGAGCAAGCTTCCGCCGCTTTCGAGCCGTTACCCTTGGATGAAGAGAGCAGTGTTTGCCGTGCGGTCAAGCGCATGCAAGCCTCGGGGATTGATGTCCATTATGGCGAATGGCTGGTGACTGGTAAGCCGAAGGTGGTTTTGGTGAACCCATTATCGGTGCAGGATCGCTTAGGAGAAATTAAATATGCACTGTGGGATCACCATGGTATTCCATTGCCTTCGCATGACGATCTGCTGGATAAAACCATCGCTTTTGGTGAGTTGAACAGGATTTTCTTTTCACTATTATCTGAAGAAGAAAAGAGCAAAAAGATTATTGGGCATTTTCATGAATGGATGTCGGCATCATCAATTCCTGAATTACGCAGAGACAATGTGGATATTTCTACCGTCTTTACCACGCATGCTACAATGCTTGGGCGTTATTTGGCAGCGAATGACCACGAATTCTATCAGCACTTGCCTTTCTTTGACTGGGAACAAGAAGCGATTAATTTCAATATTGAACCGCAGGTACGTATTGAACGTGCCGCAGCGCATGGAGCACACGTTTTAACAACGGTTTCGGATGTTACAGGGCAGGAGTGTATTCATCTTTTGGGTCGCAAGCCTGACGAGATCACGCCTAACGGTTTAAATATCGAACGGTTTACGGCACTCCACGAGTTCCAGAATTTACATAAGGAGTATAAAGAAAAAATCCATCAGTTTGTGATGGCCCACTTCTTTCCGAGCTACACTTTCGATTTAGATAATACTGTTTATTTCTTCACATCAGGGAGATTTGAATATAAAAATAAAGGCTTCGATACCACTTTGGAGGCTTTGGCGAAGTTGAATTATCGCTTGAAGCAGGAGCAAAGTGATATCAATATTGTGATGTTTTTCATCACTAAGCGCCCTTACCATAGTGTGAACCCATCGGTGTTGCAATCGCGTGCAGTGATGGAAGAGTTGCGCTACACGACAAAAATGATCCAAAATCAGATTGGGGAGCGCTTATTTTATGCGGCGGCATCGAGTAACGATCACCGATTGCCTGAGTTGAATGACTTTGTGGATGAGTACTGGAAATTACGTTTCCGCCGTACGCTTCAGTCATGGAAAAGTGGAGGCTTGCCATCTGTTGTAACGCACAACCTTGAAGATGATCAGGATGATGAAATTTTGAACTACCTGCGAAATGCCAATCTGCTCAATCATGAGGATGATCGCGTGAAGGTGGTTTATCACCCTGATTTCATTTCGCCAGCGAGCCCGTTGTTTGGAATGGAGTATGGTCAGTTTGTTCGTGGTTGTCATTTGGGTGTTTTCCCAAGTTATTATGAACCATGGGGCTACACACCACTTGAGGCTATGGCATCGGGTGTTCCATCAGTAACCTCGGATTTGGCAGGTTTTGGTGATTATGTAGTGAACAACTTGCAGGATCACGAAGAAAAAGGAATTTACGTTATTGACAGGAAGAATGCCAATTTTGATGCAGGAGCAGACCAGTTGGCTTATAAGCTGCATAAATTCATTAAAATGGATCGTCGCCAGCGAATTTCTCAAAGAAACAAAACAGAGCATAACTCTACTTTCTTTGACTGGCATAACCTGATTCACCATTACGATAAAGCGCATAACCTTGCGATCAGTCGATTGAAAAAATAAGCCTGAGCAGCCAATGTTCAGACCAAAAAAAACGGCAAGCTTCAAATGAGGCTTGCCGTTTTTTAGTTTTATGACCGATTATTTATCGGTAGATGAATCATCATCATCAGAAATTGAACGACGCATATCCGTGTCCGCCTGAATATTCTGGAATTTGTAATAATCCATTACGCCAAGGTTGCCATTTCTGAAAGCTTCCGCAATGGCCAATGGAATAGAGGTTTCTGCCTGAATTACTTTAGAGCGGGCTTCTTGTGTTTTAGCCTTCATCTCCTGCTCTTCCGCAACAGCCATTGCTCGGCGCTCTTCCGCTTTTGCTTCCGCGACCTTCAAATCGGCTTGTGCCTGATCAGTCTGTAATATCGCACCGATGTTCTTTCCTACATCTACATCTGCAATATCAATCGACAAAATCTCGAAAGCAGTCCCTGCATCCAAACCGCGTTGCAATACGAGTTTTGAAATCTTATCAGGGTTTTCCAATACTTCTTTGTGAGACTGAGCGGAACCAATCGAGGTTACGATACCTTCACCAACACGAGCGAGGATAGTATCTTCACCAGCACCACCGACATACTGCTGAATGTTGGCACGAACCGTTACGCGGGCAGTGGCAATCAACTGAATACCATCGGCAGCTACAGCAGCTACTTTTGGCGTGGTGATCACTTTAGGATTTACGGAAATCTGTACGGCTTCAAATACATCTCTACCCGCAAGGTCAATAGCAGTAGCTGATTTGAAGTTCAATCCGATATTGGCTTTGTCCGCAGAAATTAGTGCACGTACGATATTCTGCACATCACCACCCGCAAGGTAGTGGGTTTCCAGATCATTGGTGGAAATTTTCAATCCTGCTTTTGTGGCCGTAATCAAAGGATTAACGATAATGCTTGGTGGCACTTTACGAATACGCATTGCTACCAATTCGCCAAGACTAATTCTCACCCCAGAGAATAGCGCAGTAATCCATAGGTTTACTGGGATAAAATATAGAATAATAAAAAATAAAAATATCCCGAGTAATATCGCGATAATAGGAGCAAATGGTGTCATTCTTTAATTTTTAAAGGTTGAACAATTATTTTGTTTTTATAAATTTCAATGATTTCGATGGCTGTGCCAGCCTCCAGAAATAGCCCTCGGGTACTGACCTCCTCTTCGGTTTCACCAAAGAGTGCTTTGCCTACAGGTTTCAAGGCAGAAGTGGTCAAGCCTTCTTGTCCGATCATCAGCCCGATAGCATCCCGAGTATTGACACGACCTTCAACAGACGATTGGTTAGACATTTTCAACCATGGTTTGGACTGAAAGGCATAAATTGATAGGATGATGCCTACCACTGAAGAGCCTGCCAATACCCAATGACCAGCACTTGTGCCTAATTCAGTGTAGGAAAGGTAAATCCCGAAAATCACGGCAATAGCCCCGATTACGCCCACAAAAGTAGTTCCAGGAACGAAGATGACTTCTACGAGCAAAAGGATAATTCCGACAATAATTAATAGCGCAATTAACAGCATAAAGGAGTTGAATTAATGTACTGTCAATATAAGTCTTTATTGAAATATTTTTAGAATAGCGGGCCGTTTTTGAAAGGATTTAGCCCGAAAATCGGGGATTGATTATTTAGGGGGAATAATAATCTAAGTAATATGATTATTGTTGGATAGGAAGGTGAAAAATACTGGGGTACTTAAAGAACTGCTGCAGGGTTATTTCCCAAAGGAAGAAATGTGCATATGTATTGTAAGGTGCGCAACGGTCCGTGAATTTTTTGAAGTCTGTTTTGCTGAGTTCGCCATCGGACTGCATGAGCCACGCGATGCCTTTTCTGATGGCCAAATCCCCAAAAGCACGCACATCTTCTTTGCCTAAAGTAAACATCAGGAACATTTGAACCGTCCATTGGCCAACTCCCTTGATGCTTTGTAGTTTAGTGCTGATGATTTCAGAATCGGTTTTTTGAAGGTTCTTTCGCTCGTAAAATGCAGGATCCTGCAGGAATGCTTCGGCAATATTTTTACAATAGCTTACTTTTCGGAAAGAAAGCCCGCAGGCTTGGATAATGTCATCATCAGTCGCTAATAGTGCTTTTGGGTTGATTCCTTCGGGAAATAATTTTTTGAATCGGCTATAAACGGTATTCCCCGCTTCGAAAGAGATTTGCTGAAAAATGATGTTGTAAACCATGCCCTCAAAGGGATCTTTGATGATCTCCCTGGGGGCATAATTGGGGCAATGCTGAATCAGTAAAGCCATTTCAGGAATTTGCTTCAGGTGCTCAACAGCTCGATTTGGGATTTTGAACCGCATTATTTCTCCAGCTGGGCTTTGAGGGCGAAGAGTTCATCCCGCAATTTTGCCGCAGCGATAAAGTCGAGTGCTTTGGCCGCTTTTTCCATTTCTTTCTGTGTTTTGGCGATCATCTTTTCGATGTCCTCCTTTTTCGCATACTGCAAAACAGGGTCGGCGGCAAGTGAAGGCTGGTTTTCCTCTACATAATATTCTTGTGCCTCTTTTTTATTATCAGCCACTTTGGTTTGCCCAAGAATTTCCTCACGAGATTTACGTATCGTTTTCGGCGTGATGCCATGTTCCTCATTGTAGGCTTGCTGAATTGAACGTCGTCGGTTGGTTTCCTCAATGGCCGTATTCATGGAATCGGTCATTTTGTCGGCATACATAATCACCGTACCATCCTCATTACGGGCGGCTCGGCCAATGGTCTGAATCAGGGATTTTGTAGAGCGCAGGAAGCCTTCTTTATCAGCATCAAGAATGGCTACCAGGGAAACTTCTGGCAGATCAAGGCCTTCTCTTAACAAGTTTACTCCAACGAGCACATCGTAAGTACCGAGGCGCAATTCACGCAGAATTTCCACCCTGTCGAGGGTTTTGACTTCCGAGTGTATGTATGCACATTTAATATTGGCACGCTCAAGGAATTTGGTCAACTCTTCCGCCATTCGCTTGGTCAAGGTTGTTACCAAAGTTCGCTCATCACGTTGGATTCGATTGTCGATTTCCTCCATCAAATCATCAATCTGATTGATGGATGGGCGCACCTCAATTTTGGGATCCAGCAGCCCTGTTGGTCGAATGATCTGCTCCACAATAACGCCGTCAGACTGGCGGAGTTCGTAATCTGCAGGTGTGGCGGAGACAAAGACCATCTGGTTAATCATCCCTTCAAATTCTTCAAACTTCAGCGGACGGTTATCCATTGCTGCTGGTAGTCGCCAGCCATAATCTACCAGGTTTACTTTACGCGCACGGTCGCCTCCATACATGGCGCGCACCTGAGGCAAAGTTACGTGGCTTTCATCAATCATAATCAAATAGTCGTCGGGGAAATAATCCAGCAGGCAGAAGGGGCGCTGGCCAGGTTGTCGTCGGTCGAAATAGCGGGAATAGTTTTCGACGCCCGAACAATAGCCCAACTCACGGATCATCTCCAGATCGAATTCTGTACGTTCCTGAATACGCTTGGATTCTTCTGGTCGGCCTTCTTCATCAAAGAAGCGAATCTGCTTGACCATATCATCCTGAATTTGCTTGATGGCCTCCTGTATGGTGTCTTTGCCTGTAACAAAAAGGTTGGCAGGAAAGATGGTGGTGGCGGTTTCATCGGAAATTTTTCTGCCAGATGCTGGGTCGATGGTCTGAATGGCCTCAATTTCATCTCCCCAAAAGTAGAATCGGTAGGCAAAATCGGCATAGGCGAGATAGATATCCACGGTATCGCCCTTTACCCTGAAAGTTCCCCGACGGAATTCCCCTTCAGTGCGGCTGTAAAGAATATCCACGAGTGCAAACAAAAACTGATTTCTCGGCACGCTGTCTCCGACTTTGAAAGAGAGCACATTTTTGCCAAACTCCTCGGGGTTACCGATACCATAAATACAGGATACCGAAGCGACAACAATCACATCCCTGCGGCCTGTTAAAAGCTGCGAGGTGGCCTTTAATCGCAATTTTTCAATTTCTTCATTGATCATCAGGTCTTTCTCAATGAAGGTATTGGTGGCCGCAATGTAGGCTTCGGGTTGGTAATAGTCATAATAGGAAATGAAGTATTCCACCGCATTTTCGGGGAAAAACTGCTTAAACTCGCCATAAAGCTGAGCCGCCAAAGTTTTATTGTGCGCCAATACCAATGTGGGCTTCCCCGACTGGGCGATCACATTGGCCATGGTGAAGGTCTTTCCCGTACCTGTTGCACCGAGCAGGGTCTGAAAACGCTCCTGATTGGCAAGGCCCTGGGTAAGTTCTGCAATTGCCTGAGGCTGGTCGCCCATTGGCTTATACTCTGAGGTCAGTTTAAACTCCATTTTCCTATTGGTGAATCTAAATTATGTTGTTTCGCTTTGTGGGGCTACAGGCGTTTGGCCATCCAGCCAAATCTCCCAGCTTTTCTCTGCCTGAAGTACTAACATTTCGTACCCATTTTTGGCCTTCCCTCCTTTGCGTAATCCTTCTTGCATAAAGGCTGTAATCTCCGGATTATACACCACATCGTACAAATAATGCTTGGAGGTTAGGGCTTCGTAAGGCAAATCGGCCTTATCGAGTTCGTTGGGTGCGGTGCCCAGGGGCGTGGTATTGACAATCAGGGTGTGTGTGGCAACCAATTCAGGGTTTTCTTTCAGCGCTTTATAGGTATAATCTGCTTTCTGCGGATCTCTTGATACCATTTTTACATTGATCCCCATATCGGTTAAAGCAACGCGAACGGCTTTCGAAGCGCCTCCGGTACCCAATACGAGCGCATCGGTAATATTGCTGAGGTTTTCCCCGATCCATTTTGTGACGGAATTCTTGAAGCCATAATAGTCGGAGTTATAACCAACAAGCCCCTGATCTGTAAATTTAATCACATTTACGGCACCAATTTTCTGGGCACTTTCATCGAGGGATTTCAAGTACGGGATAATGTCGTTTTTGTATGGAATCGTAACATTGATCCCTGCAAAATTGGGGTTGGTCTCCAACAGTTCAGGGAAAGATTCAATGTTAGGAATTTCAAATAGTTTGTAGTCAAAACCCTCAATATCTTCTTTCTTGAATTTTTCTGTAAAATATTTTTCTGAGAAAGAGTAGTCGAGGGTTTCTCCAATAAGGCCTAAAAGTTTCATAGGGTTGAATTAAAAGGTTTAGGACAATGCGCTATGCTTGTTTGGTATTGCTTCTTGAAGCAAAATAATCCAATCCGAACACCAATGCAATAGCCCCCACAATACAAATGATCGCAACCAGTGTTTGCGGATTGGCATGTTGCCCATAGGTGCTTGGTAAAATATTTTTGGTGATCAGGGCTACTTCTTCCCCGTGGCTGTTGATGCGTGTTGAAAGCACTTCTTTCCACGGCCACACTTTGTTCAGGGAGCCGATCATGAAGCCAGACAGCAGCGCTACCGCTAAATCGTGGTATTTGGAAAGTAACCAGGAGATAAAACGGCTGAATAACGCCAAACCGAGGACACAGCCTGCACCAAAGACAGCAATGACGTCCAATTGTAAATTCTTAATCGCGTTTAATATAAAAGCGTATTTTCCGAGAATTAACAACAAAAAACTTCCAGAAATTCCTGGGAGTATCATTGCACATATGGCAATGGCGCCCGATAAAAAGATAAAGCCATAGTTTTCTGGGGTGCTTGTAGGTGTAGCTACGGTTACAAAATAGGCTATCGCAATACCTGCTATTCCTGTCAGTAATACAGGGACAGACCATTTTCTGATTTGCTTGCCGACTAAAATTGCCGATATGATGATCAGCCCAAAGAAGCATGACCAGATTGGGATCGGGTGGTGTTCGAGCAGGTAGGTGATCAGTTTGGCCAAAGAGAGTACGCTTGTGGCAATACCCGCGAACAGGATCAGTAAAAATGTTCCGTTAATGTATTCCCAAAAGGCTTTGAGCTGGAAAGAAAACAGCAATTTCAGGGCGGTAGCATTGACCGATTTAATGCTGTTGATCAGGGTTTCGTAAATGCCAGTGATAAAGGCAATGGTTCCTCCTGATACGCCAGGGACAACATCGGCAGCGCCCATGGCGACTCCTTTAAGAAAAAGTGTAATTTGGGATTTCATGAATTCGTAAATTATACATTGAGCAAGAGCCTTGCTGTGTTTATGAAGGATAAATATACCTAAATGATCAAGGAATGGAAAATAAAAAAGCGATCTGCCAATGACAGATCGCTTCAATATTGTGCAAGAAAAGAGCTTTAGATGATCGTTTCTTCAAAGTTTTTATTGGATAGAAAATCCATAAAGGTATCGCCACGGAGTCCCAAACGGATTGTTTCCAATGGAATAACCTCGTTAGGCGCAATGTTTCCAACATTTACATTCGGGCCACAAAGTTTGATGAACCATACCTGCTGTGTTTTTTGAGGGGCTTCCCAGATGATTTTTTCTGAAGGAATTTTTGTCAAAATTTCTTCTACCAATCCTGAGCGTACCTCTCCTGAAGAACGGAAAAGACCCACATTCCCTCCCTCACGGGCCTCGCCGATTACCTTCCATGCGCCAGCGTCAAGCTCGGCCTGCATGAACTGAATCCATTTGTATGGAGGGATAATCTTTTCAGCATCTTTAGAGCCTACTTCAGAAAGTACGGTGAACTCCTTTGAAAGCTTATGAATGTACTCACACTTTACATCGTGCGGCAATTCAATAGATCCGTCAGAAACCTCTACATGCTCAACACCAAATTTGTGCAAGGTGCGCACATAATCTTCAAACTGGCCACGTACAAGGAAAGCCTCGAAAAGTGTTCCACCGAAATAGGTAGGAATACCCGCTTCTTTGTACAGGTTGATTTTTTCCTGAAGGTTAGGCGTAACCGCGGATGTCCCGAATCCCAACTTCACGATATCTGTGTATGCTCCAGCACTGCTCAAAAAGTCCTCGACTTGTCTAAGGCTAAGGCCTTTGTCCATGACCATTGTACAGCCCGATTGTCTCGGTTTTTGAGTCCTTTCAGGGATATCCTTCAAAAAGTAGTTCATTATATATGATCTTTTCTATACTGATTAATAAATTCAAATAAAGCCTTTTGGGTTTTCCGCGAAGGGAAGAAATCCAAAAGGGAATCGAACTTGCCTTGATCGAGTTCCAAACCTGTTTTCAGGTACTCGATCGCTTGTTCGTAATGATGATTAAGCAAAAGGTATGCCGCAGCAATAAAGTTGAGCTTGGCATTATCTTTCAGATCTACAAGGCCTTCGGATATTTTGTTGTAGGCTTGTTGCAAATCATTGCATTGGTAATACATCATTGACCAGTGAATGTACAACTCTTCAGTGATACCTCCATAGGTTTTGGCACTTCTGAAGCATTTCTCGGCAGCCTCGACATTCCCGAGCAAACGTTCCGCTTCAGCGGCAATAAGCCAGTACACGGGCTTGTCCTGCGTAAGATCCAGTGCTTTTCCAACGAAATGCTTGGCTTCTGCCGGTTTTTTCATTTTGATGGCGCAGGAGGCCAGCCCAAACCAGGCGTCGTCGTATTCTTTATCAAAATCAACGGCGGCTTTGTATTTTTTCACGGCCTTTTGAGTAAGCCCCTGGTGTTCCAGGGCGGCGCCCAGGTAACAAAAGGTTTCTCCCGAGCTGCCTTCGAGGTCAAGAACCGTCTGGTAGCATTGGGCAGCTTTGTCAAATTGCTCAACATTCATATACACATTCCCCAGGTTGAAATGCGCCGAAGCGAAATCTTCCTCAAGGGTACGGGCAAAGTCATAAGCTTCAATGGCTCTTTCCATGTCTTCGAGCCTGCAACATACCACGCCAAGGTTAAACCAGGCCGTAGAGGAGAACGGGTCGAGATTCAGGAAGTGCTCGTAACATTTTTTGGCATCTTCAGGGCGGTCCACCATTTCAAGGTTGTAGCCTAAATCCAGCCAGGCCCCATCAAGTTTAGGGTCCGTTTCAAGGGCTTGATTGAAGCGATTAATGGCTTCCTGGTGGTTTTCCTGAGCCTGAGCAATAAGCCCAAGGTTATACCATATTTCTGCGGGTTCATGATGAAAGGTCAGGGCCAATTCCAGACAGGCTTGTGCCTGCTCGTATTTTTCCTGCACGATCAAAATTTCACCTTTTTGTATGAGAGCGTCTGCGTTGGTTGGGGAGATTGAAAGGGTCTCTTCCAGCAAGTCCAAAGCATCGTCGTACTGAAGCATGAAGGCCAAAAGCTCCACTTTAGCAAGTTTCGCTTCTTCAGAAAAAGGGAACTGAGTGCTGAGCAAATCAAGGATTGCTTTCAGCATTTGATCATTACCTTTTTCCATATAAAACTCCATAAGGATCTGATAGCTTTCAAAGCTCAACAATGGATGTTGGTCTTTGGCCAGGCAGTCCTCAAAAGACTGAATAATCTCTTGCTTCTCCTTCCGATTGTGATGTGACTCTTTCATAGATTATTCTTCAGATTGTCGAAAAAACAAATGGTGAAACTCCACAACTTGTCAAGACAAATAGCTGTTGATCCTTTTTGGCCAGATGGCACTAAAATCAACAGATCAACTCACAAGGTACAAAAATCTTTAAAATTGAATTGTATTTGTGTAGGTTGAAAGGATGAAAAAACTAAAAATATTTAAAAAGTCTTATCAAATGATGAAATAGATGCACAGGTCCAAGCGATTGTTTCCGTTAATGGGCGGAAATGAAAATCAAGGTGTTGCTCAATTTTTTCGCTTGAGTACACGCTGTGCTGACCTACCTGCCGAATAATATCCTGACTGATTTGGCGCTTTTTATCAGTGAAAAACTGGGTAGTGCCTTCGAGGAACCGTGCGGCGGAAAGGGTGGTTTTTCCCACCTGTTTCAATCGGCCTTTCAGTTGCCAATGCGCTCTTAGAGATGAGAAAAATTGCAGATAAGTCAACTCCCCGGCATTGAGGATGAAGCGTTCGCCGACAGTATTGTTTTCGATCAAACCGACCACGGCTTCTGCAACATCCCTGACGTCCACCAATGAAATGCTGCCATCAGTATAATAGGTGTTGCCTTCCTTGATGTAGGACAGTAATTTTCCAGTACTTTGTTGGAAGGGGCAAGGGCCCAAAACCACCGAAGGGTTTACAATAACCCCAGGCAGGCCTTCGTGAATGCCTCTCCATACTTCCATTTCTGCCTGGTGCTTGGAGTAAGCGTAATCGGACACATTCTGCATGCTGTTCTCCCAGTGGTGTTTTTCACTGATTACCTCCCCTTTGGCCGCCTGACCAATAGCGGCAATGGAACTGACTTGCAGGAATTGTTTAATAGGTTTGGATAGTGCCACATTGACCAGGTTTTTGGTCAGTTCGATATTTTGATCGAGGGCTTCTTTTTGTCCTTCATCAAAAGACACCATCGCTGCCGCATGGATGATCTTCTCCACACCTTGCATCTGCTCGTCGAGCCACAAAATATCATTGATGCTCCCTTCCACCCATTCTATTAAATGTTGTACATCCTCCAGTAGCGCCATAGAGCTTGTGGGGCGTTTCAGGCAGCGCAGTTTTTCTCCGCGGAGAAGCAATGCCCGACAAATGTAGCTACCGACAAAGCCAGTGGCACCAGTAATGAAAATCATAGATTATGGGATTCTGTGTGGTTATTGAATTGTTGGTTTGGGCGTAAATATAAACACAAAAAGGGCTTTCACCCCTTGAATGAAAGCCCTTTTTCTATATTTCCTGTAAATTATAAGCTGTCGCGGTAAGCGGCGAAGGAAGGTAATACTTGATCTTTTTCGGAAATGGTTGGATTTTCGATCAGGTCACTTCCCCAGTCAATATTCAGTTCAGGGTCATTATAAATGATGCCCGATTCGGAAGCTTTGTGATAAGTGCCCGTACATTTGTAGCTGAATACACAGTCTTCGAGGGCTAAAAATCCATGAGCAAAACCTGGAGGTACATAAAACTGATTGTGCTTTTCGGCATCGAGGATACAGGTGTCGTACTGGCCGAAAGTCGGGGAGTCGGGTCTTAGATCCACAGCCACATCGAGCACTTTTCCCATCACCACCCTGACAAGCTTGCCCTGTGCGTAAGGTGCTTTCTGGAAGTGCAAACCCCTTAACACACCTTTGGTAGAAAAAGATTGGTTGTCCTGAACAAAATGCTCCTTAATGCCAATGGCAGCGTATTTATCTTCGTGGAAAGACTCCAAAAAATAACCACGCGCATCACCGTACACGTCAGGTTGAATTTCGACAAGCCCTTCAATTTTGGTTGGTTTTATTTCCATGATTTATGCTTTATTTCACCAAAGATCATGAAGTGTCTGTGATTAATCAAAAATATGAATGAATTACTTCATGTCTTTTTTCTGACGAAAGTTAGGGGAAAACAAATGGTGCTTGAAATGTACTAAATCTGTTTAAGATGTAAAGGATTGGAGAGGATTTATTGGTAGGGGTAAATTTTTTCGGGGATCTGCTAACGAAATTAAATTTGGGATGTTAGAAAGTCGAACCAAATTCATGTAAAGATGACGACCTGCACCTCGAAACTGCTATTGAGCATTTTGCTGCCCCTGTTGCTGATTTGTAATGCTTTTGGGCAGGGATCCACCACTTCCTCTTTGAATGGAAGGGTTACCGATTCGGCAGGGGAAGCCTTACCAGGTGCCACGGTGATTGCGACCGACACCCAGACGGGGGCAGAGTATGGGAGTACGGCAGATTTTAATGGTTTTTATCGTATTAATGGCATGTCCGTAGGAGGACCTTACACCCTGAAGGTGTCCTTTGTCGGCTATGGTAATTATATCAAAGAGGGCTTGTACCTCACTTTGGGGCAAACCCTGAAAGAGAATGTGAAACTTGGCGAAGATGTAAAAACCCTTGAAGGGGTGGAGGTGAAGGCATCAGCGGAGGATGATTTTGATGGCAACCGTACTGGGGCCCAAACGGTGGTGGGCACCAAGAGCATTGAATCTTTACCGACGGTTTCACGGGACTTGAATGATTTTACCCGCCTGACACCACAGGCCAAGCTTGAAAATGGCGGGATTTCCATTGCAGGGGCTAATAATCGCTATAATGCCATTTTTATTGACGGAGCAGTAAATAACGATGTCTATGGCCTCTCCTCAGGGGGAACCAATGGAGGGCAGGCAGGAATTTCCCCAATCAGTATTGATGCCATTAAGCAGTTTCAGGTCGTTATTGCGCCTTTTGATGTGCGCCAGGGAGGTTTTGCTGGTGGTGGTATTAATGCCGTTACCCGCAGTGGGTCGAATATATTTGAGGGTTCTGCTTACTGGTTGTTCAGGAATCAGCGGTTGGCAGGAAAAACCCCTACCGATAATCCTGATGTAGAACGACAATCTTTGGCGGATTTTACTGCACAGACTTATGGCGCAAGATTGGGCGGGCCGATCATTAAGAACAAGCTATTTTTCTTTGCCAATGTAGAAATTCAGCGCGACGAAACCCCACAACCCTACGATCCCGCGGGTTATGCTGGTGATGTAGGCGCTGCAGGTTTGGATGCTTTACGCCAGAGCCTGATTACCAAATATGGTTACGATCCTGGAGGCTTCAGGAATAATACCGCCCGCCTGGAGGGGGAGAAATTCCTGATCCGTTTAGATTACAATATTAATAGGAATCATAAGCTGACCGTACGGCATAGTTATACCCATGGCGAAGCGACACAGCCAGGGCGATCGAGCAATAACAGGATCAATTACTTTAACAATGGGCGATTGTTTCCATCCACAACCAACTCCTCGGCCTTGGAGCTCAACAGTAACTTCGGTAGTAAATTTTCCAATAATCTGATTTTGGGTTATACCCATGTGGAGGATGATCGTTCGGTACTTGGCGACCCTTTTCCATCGGTATCTATTAATGATGGTGCAGCGCGTATTTCATTGGGAAGTGACCCTTTTGCAGCAGCAAACATCCTGAAGCAAGATGTTTTTACCCTCACCGACAATTTTTCGATATTCAGGGGAAGACACACCATCACGGTGGGGACGCATAATGAGTTTTATAAGATTTTCAATTTGTTTGTTCGGCAGAATTTTGGTGACTACCAATATAACTCCGTGCAAGATTTTCTGAATGGTGATGCTGATCCTGATTTGGTGGTGCAGTACAATCGAAGTTATTCTATTGACAACCCCTCGGCTGTCGGTGGAGCCAATACCGCAGTGGCCGATTTTACCGCTTTTCAGTTGGGCTTTTATGCGCAGGATGAAATCGAGGTCAATGATCAGCTGAAAATTACCGCTGGATTACGGATAGACATTCCCGTGTACACGGATACACCAAAAGCGAATGAACAATTTAATAATGAAACCATTCCTTTGCTTCAGCAGGCGGGCTGGGATACCAACGGAATTCGTTCTGGGGATTTGTTTAAAGTGCGCCCATTGTTTGCGCCGAGGGTAGGTTTTAACTATGACTTGTTTGGTGATCAGCGCACGCAGATTCGTGGTGGAACGGGTATATTCAACAGCCGGGTGCCCTTGGTTTGGCTTGGGGGCGCCTACACCAATAATGGTCAGGAAATCGGCTCTATTTCGGAACGTTCGCAGCTTTTTATTCCCGATGTGAACAATCAGCCACCCACAGGCCCTATCAGCAATGAACCTTCAGGGCAAATGGATTTATTTAGAGACGATTTCAAATTGCCCCAGGTATGGCGATCTAATTTAGCGATTGATCAAAAATTGCCTGCAGGCTTAGTGGCTACTGTCGAGCTGATGTATACCAAAACCCTCAACGATATTCTGGTGAAAAACTATAATGTGGCGCCCACGCCGAAAGGTAATCTGGCAGGGCCTGGTGATACCCGCCCATTTTACGATCGGGAAAATAGACTGGACCCCCGCTATACAGATATTATCGTGGCAGAAAATACTTCCGTAGGTTACTCCTATAATATATCGACCACTATAAAGCAGAATACAGATTTTGGTTTGGCGTGGAGCCTGTCTTACACTTTTGGCCAAACGAAATCCCTTACCGATGCCACCTCCTCTCAGAACTCATCGCAGTGGAGGTTTACAGAAAACGTAAACGGTAAGAATAACCTCGACCTGGCATTTTCAGACTTTGACCCTGGGCATCGGATTGTTGGTTTTGTAACCTACCGCAAGGCATACCTGAAGAGTATGGCCACAACGGTTTCATTGTTCGGGACTGCCGAATCAGGACGACGGTTTTCCTATGTGTATGGCGGCGGTCGGGTAACGGATGCCAACGGGAACACACTCCGAGGCACGGGGCAATTGTCCAATGATGACCCTGGTTCAGCCTCTACGGCTTCAGACCTGATTTATGTTCCGAGGGATATTTCAGAAATAAACTTGATCGATTATCAATCTGGCGGGAGGGTTATTACTGCCGAAGAACAATGGCAGGCTTTGGATACCTATATTCGGAATGACGACTATCTGTCGGAGCGAAGGGGGCAGTATGCCGAACGAAATGGTGATCGCCTTCCATTTACCTTTACAATGGACCTGAAACTGGCGCAAGAATTCTTCATCAAAACAAAAAATAATAAGCAGCATACCCTGACAGTTTCTTTTGATATTTTCAATTTCACCAATTTTCTTAACAAAGATTGGGGACGAAGATACTTTGTTCAGTTTGGGAATTATCAGTTGATTCGGTCTGTGGGTGGCGAAGGAACGGATCAGCCATCATTTATTTTTGATGCGCCAAATGGAGATATCTGGGATATCGACGACAGTGGCGTGAATAGCGCAAGGTGGCAGGCACAGCTTGGGTTGAGGTATACCTTTTAGTCGATTGTTGTTGATGCAGCAGTCTTAATGAATTGCTATTTTTGGCGCTTAAAATGAAGGTGTATTTGTTATAATGTCAAATTAGTTCGGGTGACTTATCAATATGGTAAATTTAAAAAGTATTGCAAGGTAATTGTATTCGCGTGAGTAGGGGTTTGTGAATGATTTTTTGCGTTTAGAATATCATTTTTTAACCCTTTGATTTGGTGTTATACTGATTCGTTATTGTAATAATGTAAAACAGTTAAATTTATACCTTTAATGTACCAATGTATTTAGGGGGTTATGTTTTAATGTGTTGATTTTTAGATTATTGCGATCGTGTTTTGTGTTATTGTTTATTTTATGGTAATAATTAAATAACACGTAAAGCCGTATTTTAATTATTTACTAATATTTTAATACAATCAATTGATTATAAGTTATTTGTATTGATTTTTATGGTTTTTGTTGCGTGTTTGGGATTTACTAATGTGTGATTGTGTACTTAGAGGCTAATAATGAGTGCCTTACTTTTGTGATCGTAATTAATGCAAACTCACAAATAAAAGTTCAATGCAACACAAATTTTACGTTCTTTTTGGGATGTTGTTAGTCTTATTCTCTACAACATTCGCACAGGCTCAATCCCTTTTGAAAGGGCATATTTTGGAGGAAAGTACCAATGAGCCAATTATTGGTGCCAACGTAATTATCAAGAAAACAACAGACGGAACAATCACCAACATCGATGGTGATTTTGAGTTGAAAACAAAGCTTGATGGCAAGCAGACCATCGTTGTTTCATTTGTTGGAATGTTGTCCAAAGAAATTGATGTTGAGTTGAACAATTCAACCATCGACCTTGGCGAAATCATGATGAAATCGGATGCGGTCGGGCTGGATGAAGTGAAGATTATTGCTTCTGTGGCACAAGACAGAAAAACACCAGTAGCTGTTTCGACAGTAACGCCTAAAGAATTGGAAAGTAAGTTAGGGAACTCGGAGTTTCCTTCGGTACTGAAATCTACTCCTGGGGTGTATACCACTAATGATGGTGGTGGTTTCGGAGATTCCCGTATTACTTTGCGTGGTTTCGGAAACGATAATATTGCTGTAATGATCAACGGTATTCCTGTTAATGACATGGAGAACAGTGCCGTTTACTGGTCTAACTGGGCAGGTTTGTCGGATGTAACAAGAACCATGCAGGTACAGCGTGGTATGGGGGCATCGAAATTGGCCGTTCCAACAGCAGGGGGTACAATTAACATCCTTACAAAAACTACCGACGCAGAAGCAGGTGGTAGCATTGGTTACGTAATGGGTAATGATGGTTACCAAAAATTAGCCATGACCACCTCTACAGGTTTGATGTCAAATGGCTGGGCAATCACATTGTCGGGTTCAAAAACGGTAGGTAATGGTTATATCGACGGTACTGCTTTCGAGGGCTACTCTTACTTTGCCAACATTTCTAAGATCATCAATAAAAACCATACAGTTGCTTTCAACGCTTTTGGCGCCAAGCAGTGGCACGGTCAGAACAGATCGAAGCAATTGGTTTCTACTTATGAAGACAATGGTCGTCGTTACAACCAGGATTGGGGTTATTTGAACGGTGAAGAGTATAATGGTCGTGCAAACTTCTATTCAAAACCTCAGCTTTCTTTGAACCACTACTGGACATTGAATGAAAAAATGAATATCGCAACTTCTCTTTACGCCTCATTTGGTAATGGTGGTGGACAGAGTTTGAATATCACTGATAACCGTGAACTATATCACCTGGGTGGAAATGTAAATAACCCAATTGATTTCACAAGACATTATCAGGAGAATGGCGAAAACGGAGAGTCAAGCCTTTACCGTATTGCTTCTATGAACAACCACAGCTGGTATGGTGGAATCACTACATTATCTTGGGAGATCAACGAATACCTTAATTTTACAGGTGGTGCTGATGTACGTTATTACTATGGTGAGCACTATCAGCGTTTGGATGATTTGATTGGTGGTGAGTACATTACTGTTAGCCGTAACATTTTCGGTCAGCGTACCGAGCACATCGCGCATGTAGGCGATAAAATGGGTTATGATAACGACGGTGAAGTGATTTGGGGATCATTATTCTCACAATTAGAGTATTCTAAAGATAACCTTTCGGCTTTCGTAAACGCAGCAGCAGCTTCGGTAAACTACCGTCGTTATGATTATGGAAACTATGAAGAAGGAGAACATATCTCAGACTTTCAGGGATCGAATACCTTCAGTATCAAATCTGGGGTGAACTACAATCTGGATCAACACCATAATGTATTCTTCAATACAGGTTATTTTCAGCGCCCTCCAATGATGAACGCCGTATTTATGAACCACACTAACCGTGTGAACGACGAGGCGATCAATGAAGGTATTTTCTCTGCTGAAATTGGTTACGGTTACCGTTCAAAAACATTTGCAGCAAACGTGAATGCTTACTACACAAAATGGATGAACAAATCAATGGTTCGTACGCAGCGTGCGGGTCAGCCAGGTCCTGGTGGTGAGCCATTACCTGAAGATATTTACGCCAATATTTTGGGAATGAACGCTGTTCATATGGGAGTTGAAGCTGATGTTACCTGGAAGCCTACACACCGAATTACAGTAACAGGTATGGGATCTGTTGGTGACTGGAGATGGGCCAATAACGTCGATGCAACTTTCTTCGATCAGAACCAAAACCAAATTGGTGATCAGGAAACACTTTATATCAAAGACCTGAAAGTAGGAAATGCTGCACAGCTGACTGCCGCTATGGGAATTGATTACGAAATCTTCAATGATTTTAAATTGGGTGCTGATTACGTATTCAACGGAAATAACTATACTTATTTTGATCCTGCACAACGTACTGACGCCGCTATGGAAGGTGTTCAGGCCTTGAAATTACCAACATTCGGATTGTTGGACATGAGAGCCAACTACCGTTTCAAAATTGGTAAAGTGGATGCTATTGTTTCAGGTAACATTAATAACGTACTGGATGCCGAATACATTGCTGATGCAACAGATGCAGCAGACTGGATGTCGATGTACGCTTATATGGGAATGGGTAGAACTTACACTATCGGTTTTAAAGTAGAGTTCTAAGCCAATTTTTTTACTCCTTTTACTTAATAATAAGAATAATCATGAAATCATATAACTTCATATTTGGCCTTATCCTTTTGATGGCCATGGCTTGTGACCCTTTGTCGGGAATGCGTGACGATCTGGCTGATCACGCTGATCTTAAAGCACAACGTGAATTGTTTCAAAGCTCCCGTGAGTTGGCAATGGAAGAATATATCCTGACGCCTGCTGACTATCAGTTGTCGTCGGTGCATACCATCGGCACACAGGGTTCTTTTACGGTAGAGTATCCTGCAACGGAATACTTGCCTGAAATCCTGACGAAGAAATTCTACGGAGAAGAAATGCAGGTTGTGGTGGCTCACTTTAACCAAAAGCAACCATTGGAAAATGCCAAAGAGCTGGAAGAAGATAGCTATTATGTTTTGACGGACGAAGATTACGATAATCTTGGTTTAGGATACAAAACAGTTAGTGCTGGGCAGGAAGATAAGTATTTGCCAGTATTGCTAAAAAACATGTATCCTTATGCTGTTGAAGGCATGAGCTCAATCTTACAATATAAGGTTTACCAAATGGCAAAGCCACAGCTTGCTACATGGGTGAAGGGAACGGATGGTACCTGGACGCAAAAGGGCGAGGATGCTACTTTTGGTGAAGGTACAATGGAAAACGGTAACGATGCTTATGTATTGACTGATCAGGATTACGTTTCAATGGGTACAGAAAAAGATCAGCCTGGAGAAAATTATTACTTCAGCAGATTTGTAAGCACCGAGGATTTTATTCCTGCTTTCTTGGCATCTTCTTCGATTGCCAATGGGAAGTCTGAAATTACGATCAACTTTAAATTCTATGGTACACAAAAGGAAATGATCCAGTATCAAGTTGAAGATGGTATGTGGGTTGCACAGGCATATTACGGAGACTGGGACTTTGAAAAAGGTGTTTGGAAAGGTTTGGAGCTGACTGCTTTCGGTAACTATCTGTTCTCTGAAAACAAGCAGGATTACTCAAAATCGACCTGGATTACAGATCCATTCACTGTTGTGAAGTTGGATGTAGAGGATGGTAATGAGCCTGAAAGCGCAATCCTTTATGAGTTAGTAGAAGAAGACTACAAACTAAATGGCGAGCGTTACCCTAACTTTGATATGAGAAATAATACTGAAGAAACCATCAATGCGAAAATTGAGGCAATCCTTAAGGCTCGTTTCTTTGGTGATTTCGAAGATGGTATGATCTACAAAGTGAAGTATGATATTTACGACGGAGGAGCGATCCCTCAGACGGCCTTCATGCAGGTGAATGAAATCTAATACTCAAAAAAAATAGCTCACCTGTTTTAGGTGATCAACATTAAAAAGCCAGTAGCATCTTTTGTTACTGGCTTTTTTCTTTACTGAAGTGCATACCGACTTCTGAGGTGCTGAGCTTTATATATCGCCAGCTCACGGTTACTGTACATGATCTGAAATATTTCCTGATCTTTGTCCAGCAGCATATCCCCTTCCACAATACTGAGTAAAGTGCCGACAATATCTTGCATAGCCTCCTTGATGGAGTAGAAAACCCACTGGTCATGCTTGCGGGTGGTTAAAAGTCCCGCCTGTTTCATATAGTTCAGGTGCCTTGAGGTTTTCGTTTGGGTAAAATCAAGGATAATCTCCAGATCGCTGATACACATTTCTCCATTTCTGAAAATGAGGTGTAATATCCGTAAACGGGCCTCTTCACTGAGGGCCTTGTAGAGCTGGCTTCCCGTGGGTAGGTTTACTTTTTTTATGCGCATTCGGTGGGTATTGTTGGTTTAAATCACGGAATCTGAAGAGAAACCGAGAGGTTTTTGCGTTTAGTTTGTTAAATAAGTATATTTTTGAGAAAAGGAATACGATTCAAACGATTTATTATGCGATATATCTTATTGTTGTTAACATTTTGCTTGCTGGGGATCGGCATTCCTGAAGCAAAAGCACAATCTGACAACGACCAACATCAACAGATCATTCAGTTTTCAGGTGTGATACTGGAACAGGGAACCGAACGAGGACTAAACGGCGTGCACGTTTTTGTGCCAAGTACTGGGCGCGGAACCACCTCGAATGCCTATGGTTACTTTACCATGCCCGTTTTGGCAGGAGACAGCATTATTGTCAGTTCATTGAACCATACCAATCGGGCACTGATTATCCCAAAAGATCGCCAGTCGAATATCAGTATTGCCATGCATTTGGAGCCAGATGTGCTGGTATTGCCCAACGTGGACGTGCTGCCATTCGCTACGGAAGAAGATGCCAAGGATGCCATTGCCGAAATGCGTTTTCCTGATCAGCAGGCAAATCGTGTCGTGATGGGGAATGTCAATCGCGAGAGTGCCGTGATGTGGAACCGCCAATCCAACCTGAGTGCCACCCCGATGGATAACTATCAGCAGTCGGTAAATCAACACTTCAATCAATATCAGGGGTTCTCGATTCCACTATTGAATAACGGTACCTGGAAGCAGTTCATCAAATCTATTAAAGGAGAGTAATTTATTGGAAGAGGGCTTGTAACATAGTGGTGCATTGCGTAGTTTTTAACTATAAAGCACACTTAAATGAACTACCCATGGAAGATATCATCAATAAAATACTGAAAAGTCATCGGTCGAGGCGCAAGAGTATTGCGGTTATTCACCGCTATTTGCGCATGAAGTATAAAATTCAGATCGATCATAAATTATTAAAAGCACGACTTGATGCGCTTAATACTTCATTTGCGTAAATAATGATGAATTAAGAGGTCAATTTTAGCATTCTTTAAAAGGAGGAAGTACTTTTGTGCTTCCTCTTTTTTTGGCTAAGAATTTTTCCAGGTAGTGAGTTTTATAAGAATACTGTTCATATTGGTTTTTGTGTTAGGGAGTTACCGTTTCGCTGTTGCGGACAATTTTCAGGTGGTGACCAAACAAAATAAGGTCGGATTGATTGACGCGCAGGGCAATCAGATCATTCCTGCGAAATATGACCAATTAGGGTGGAGTGAAAAAAATGTTACTTTGGTTACGCCAAACTCACTGATCGGTTATCAGGAAGCAGGCCTTTGGGGGGTATTAAACCTCAAGGATGTTAAGATTGTGCCTGCAAAATTCAACAGTATTTACCCCGTAGGGCAGAAAGGTCTTCTATTGGCCAGCTATCGTGATAAATTTTCCCTTCAGCAAAAATACGGCTTACTGAATGATAAAGGTAAGGTAAGTGTTGACTTCCGTTTTGTGAACCTCTGGGCCTTGGATGAAAAAGACCACTACTTAGCTCGGCAAGAGATCGGTAGCGATGTTTTTTATGGCATTATCGACGATCACGGTCGGGCACTGTTGCCTTTCCAGTATCCGAATATTCAAAAATTGGGCGACGACCGACTGGTAGTCAAAAATACAGACGGAGAAGTGGCATTGGCTACTTTTGAGGGAAAACTCTTGACGAACTTCGCCTTTGATAGTCTTAAGCTGAGCGTGGGACCTGCTCTGGTGGCCTATAAAAATGGGGCGGTTGGTTTACTGACCAAAGAAGGAACGGTAACTGTTCCTGTGGAAAAGAAAAGTATTCAGTGGGAGCTTGATCATTGGAAGATGGAGCCTTTCGCTGACCTCACTTTGCTTTCTGACCAAAATAAGGTACAGAAGAAATACATGGGCGACAGCCTCAGTCCAATCTCTGAAACACGCGCAATATTACACCGAAATAATGCTGATCAGGTGGTCAGTAATGGTTCAATGAGCTCCTCTATCGTTTATCCGCATCTTGTTCCTGTAAATTCAAATTTGTTGGTTGCGCGAAAGCAAGACAAACTGGCACTTGTTACTGTAGAAGGGGAACAACTCACGCGTTTTCGGTTTGACAGTGTTTTCGTTAAAGAGGATTTTGTAGTGCTGAGCAGGAATAAAAATAGCATTTCGATTTTCAGTGCTACTGGAGTAAAACTCAGTGCATCCTACAAGGGTCTGAAAATACTGAATAATGGCATGTGGGCATTTCAGCAGGGTAAATACTGGGGGGTAACGGACTCGACGAACAAACCTGTGATTTATGCGCGTTATGATGATGTGATTGAAGTACACCAGGGGCAGTTTCTGGTGAAGTATTTGAATAAATTTGGGGTAATCAACAGTAAAGAGGAATGGATCGTCAGACCACGGCCTACGCCTATACAATGGGCACATGGCATGTGGTTTTCGAAAGATCAGTTTGGGAGTAAGCTGACCAATACCAATGGTGATGAAGTGTATTTTACCTTCAACGCCCTGACAACTCACCCACTCGGATTTATTGAGCGTGGAAACAATCAAAAAATTGGGCTTATTGATACTGCGGGCAGAAAAACATTTTTCGTGGATTATGACAGCCTTGTTGATCTCACCCACGGCAAATATGCGATATATCGTGGAGGCCTGGCCGCTCTGTTGGACGATAACGGAAAGGTGGTCATCCCTTTTTCGCGAGGAGTGCACCATTATGCGACTTTTGGCGAGGACTTTATCGGGGCAAAGCTTGATGATCAGTATGGCTTTATTGATATGCATGGCACATTGCGACTTGCCAACCGATATGATCATGCGGGTGCATATATGCAGGATCGTGCCCCAGTAAATATCAAAGGGGGCTGGGGATTTATGAACAGGAAAGAGGAGATTGTCCTTCAGCCCAATTACGATGCCGTGAAGCCTTATGAAAATGGGCTGGCGATGGTTCAGAAAGATGGACTTTGGGGTGTGGTTGATTTGAATGGGCAGGAGCTTGTCAAGCCCTTATACCCCGAAATGGAACGCATGAATACGGGTGGTTTTCTGGTGAAGCTGAATGGGAAGTATGGTTACATTAACAATAAAGGGAGTTTACGTCTGACCCCAAAGTTTGATTTGATTAAGCCATTGACCAGCAACAGGCTGCTGACCTGCCGTCGGGGTAAATATGGCGTGATCAGCAGTGGAGGCCTTGATGTGATCCCGATGATTTATCAGGGCATTCGTTATGATGCACGCTCGAAGCAGTTCATCGCACGGCAACAGCGATCATTTTTATGGAAAAAACCTTAATGTTGCTTTGCATCCAATGATAAAACGCAAAAAGTAATATATTTGCAAATTATCGTGAATCAGATACTCATGCAGAAATTTTTCTCTTCGGACTTTAATCAGCAATTATACGCTATTCAGCAACAGGAACTAAACCAGATGCTGAAAGAATTAGTGGAAAAAGGCCGAATGGTTTACCTTCAGTTACACAATCCTTTAGGGCTTAAAGATGACACCGTCAGGAGTCTGGAAGATTGTGAAGATTATTTTTTGGAAGGGCTGGAAGAAGTGTATCAGCTCATGGCTGCTATTTACCGATTTAACAATGGGGAATACCAGCTGTCATTTTTGTTTGATGGCCGTAGCCTGGAAGAAAAGTACCAGGACGATTGGCAAAAAGGCTTTGCAAAAATGCTCTTTGAGCTTGGACTCAATACCCGTTTTCATCAGACCTTACTCGACTATTGTATTCTAAATCGGGGAAATCACCAAGCGGCCATCAGTGAGCTCAAACGTATGCTTTGTCAATTCTATCGACTGAAATTTGACCTGAAAAAAGGGATTACCCCACTGGTTTAAATCAGTTTTTTTTCGCGTAATGCCTTTTCTGTCGCCTCACGGCCATGGGCAATCATTTCATCAATTTTATAAAAATCCAGGGTACCACAAGCTTTTCGGGAGACCTGTATCAACACATCTGGTGGGTGAGTTTGAATGATATGTGCAGAAATCTGATCTTGCATGATGTCAAAAGATCGATTGATGATATCCAAAAAACCGATTGTTTCGGCCATCTTCACCACCTTCTTGTCGGCTGTTTTATTGAAGAAAGAGATAAAAGAACGCATATTTTTCTCATAGGAGTCGGAGCCGAACAGCTCTTGTGGTGGCAGGCTTTGGCTGATCACGGGTGTGTAAGGGATGTTGGCATTGATGTCCACTGCGATACAGATATCTTTTGGGAACCGATGGATCCGATTGATCGGTAGTGGGTTTGTTACACCACCATCAATCAGTTCCCTGCCATGATAGAAAAATGGGGTAATAAACGAGGGAATCGCTACTGAGGCACGCATTGCGGTAAGTAAACTCCCATGCCTGAAGACCACTTCTTTATTTTGCTGAATATCCGTAGCGACTGCAATGTAAGGGATGTATAAATCATCAATGAGCTTATCACCAATAATCTCTTTCAGATTGTCAAAAAGTCGGTCGCCTTTTACCAGTCCTTGTTTTGAAAAAGTGAAATCGATCAGATTGAAAAGGTCAAATTTATCCAGGGCGGCAAACCACGCTTTTCCTTCGCGCATTTTGCCTCGGGCATAACATCCCCCAATGACAGCACCAATTGAGGAACCTGCAATAGAGGTGATATTAAAGCCGTGATCCAGCAAGGCCTCAAGTACACCGATGTGTGCCAAGCCACGCGCACCACCACTCCCAAGAACTAAAGCGACATTTTTACTCATAAGTAAATTAAAGATGACAAGGAATGAAGTCTGCTTATATTTACGGAGTTAGAAAGATACAGGTACAAAAAAAAGCACCTACTATGAGGTGCTTTGATATTTTATCGACTCAGTTTAGAAATAAACGAGTTGTCAATTTTTACTAATCCTGTCGGTGAGAAATAATCCTTATCCTCACTTAGGCGGTATTTATCCAATATGGTTCGGATTTTTGTTTCCTTCTGCCTTTTAGTGTCACTGATGGAAACTTTCAGGGCTTTGGTGAAATTGATAATGGACTCTACATGTTCTTTACCAATAATCCTGATTTGTCGCTGAATACTGTTAATAAGCTGATTGAACAGATCGTAATCGCGCATCAAACAATACTGTAAGGCCAACAAGACTTTGATTTCCAGTTGTGCCATCGGGTATTTTTTTAAACTTACCTCATTCAGCAGGTTGTTGATCCAACGCGATGCTTCGGAATATTTACCCGCATAATAGCAACACAAAGCACGGTAAGCTACATAGTTCAGCAGTTCTGGAATGTCTTGCAGGTCGGGCTGAAAGTTATTGAAAATGACTTCATTCTCCTCCGCCAGCTCTTTTTCAGTACCAATGCGTAAACTGCGCTCCAGCTTGGTGTACAGGAATTGCGAAGGGTAAGTGAATACGCTGTAGTTGCTCATCAATACAGGAACACTTTCATTAACCTCCTCATAATATTTTTCAGCCTTACGGTATACATTATAATGGCTGTAATATTCAAGTTTTAGGTATTCAACAACAATCCTCAGGTGATAATAGATGGAATCAAGGTGATATTCATCCAAAATTTTATCAATCTTCTGGAACATGTCCTCAATCGCCTGCGGCTCATTTTCAGGGTTCGATGGCAGGTGCTCATCAGGCTCTACAAACAGTCGGTGCCAAATGTTAATACAACTGAAGTAAACAAACAGTCGGTGCGATTCATAAAGTGCACAGGTAGCATAAATCTCTTTATTGATCAGGCTCAGCTGTAGTTTATCCGTTTCATCACCCGTAAGAGTGAAATGGCCATATTTTTTGAAATAGTCAGCCACCATATCCTCAGCCTTATCTACGGCGAGCATATAAGCCACATGGCGGTTATAAAGTTGAGAGTAGGTGAAGTAATCAGGGCTTTGAACTTGAAGCTTTTTCAGAGACTTATATACAACCGTCAGTTCATTTGACAAATCATAATCCAACAACTCCTTTTCAAGCTTCTTTAAGGTCGCAATGGCAATTGCCCGCTTTTTGGTAAAGATGATCTCATTGATGTTGGCAACTTTCTTCAGGATATCAGTTCGAGGATTCTCCATCTGCTGAAGCAAGTATTCTTCAATCTTTTGATTGAGTCTGGATCGGAGCGTATAATAAGCGTTGGTATTTACCTCCAACTCCTCCATTATTTTTGTATCTGAAACAGACTTCTCCCTCATGGACTTTAACAGGTAGGCAGACTTTTCAGCGTTACTGTCAATGAGCGATACATAAACTGCATTGAAGTCTTTTTCTGAAAGTTGCCGAATGATGTTTTTTAACTTAGCCATTAGTAGAGTTATTCTAAGTGAGGGGATGTTTGAAAAATTTGTTTATAAAAACAATATAGTGAATATCAATTTAGATCAATTTTATGAATAAGTAAGATAATTCATTGAATTGACAATCTCAATTATATTTATTAAGCAATAAAATAGGAATAATTCTTTAAAGCTTACGCTCAATAATATAATCTTGTTAAGAAAATTATATAAAAAATGACGAGATGGGGTAAAAAAAGGTTGAACTCCAACAGAGCTTATGTAAGATTATGCGCAAAAATGTACTGATCGGTCATAATGGCACTGCAATAGGTTGGTAAGAGGTCAGCCTGAATAGTCATGGTTTCGGTCAAAATGACGGAAAGCGTGTCAAAATTTCGTGTGTGCCGAAATGGAATAGAATTTGAAATAACAGAACTGTAAAAAATTCAGACGTTAACTTTAAAATTTAGAAAGGTCATGCAAGAGAAAGGTTCAATTTCTATCCATACCGAGAATATTTTCCCAATTATCAAGAAGTTCTTGTACTCAGATCATGAGATCTTTTTGAGAGAGTTGGTGTCCAATGCAGTTGATGCATCTCAAAAGCTCCAAAAGCTGAGCACGATCGGAGAGTTTACTGGTGAATTAGGTGACTTGACAGTTCGCGTAGCGGTTGATAAGGAAGCAAAAACGATTACAATCCAAGACCGAGGAATCGGGATGACTTCTGAGGAAGTTAAAAAATATATTAATCAGATCGCTTTTTCTGGAGCGACTGAATTTGTAGAGAAATACAAAGAAACAGGCGAAGAAGGCAGCTTGATCGGAATGTTCGGTTTAGGCTTCTACTCTGCTTTTATGGTGGCTAAAGAGGTAGACATCATCACGAAATCGCATACAGGTGGTGCAGCAACAAAATGGACTTGTGATGGCTCGACGTCTTATGAAATTTCTGAAGTAGAGAAGGCAGAGCGTGGTACCGAGGTTGTACTTCATGTAGCCGACGACTCTGTAGAATTTTTGGAAGAGTTCCGCCTGCGTCAGATTCTTGATAAATACTGCAAATTCTTACCTATTCCGATTGCTTTCGGTACTGATACCGAAACGGTAAAAGACGAAGAGGGAAATCCTGTAAAGGATGAAAAAGGAGAAGATAAAACGATCGAGAAGGAGCATGTTATTAATGCCGATGCACCGATTTGGGTAAAATCTCCATCAGACTTAAAAGACGAGGATTACCTGGAGTTCTACAAGAAAATGTATCCAATGGGTGAAGATCCATTGTTCTGGATTCACTTGAATGTAGATTATCCATTCAATTTAACAGGGGTGTTGTATTTCCCTAAAGTGAAGAACGATTTTGATATCAATAAAAACAAAATCCACCTTTACTCGCGCCAGGTATTTATTACTGATGAGGTAAAAGATATCGTACCTGAATTCTTGCAGTTATTGCACGGAATCATCGATTCTCCAGATATTCCTTTGAACGTTTCTCGCTCTTTCTTACAGTCTGACGGTAACGTGAAAAAAATCAGTAACTACATCACTAAAAAGGTTGCTGACAAATTGAATGAGCAATTCCGCAACGATCGTGAGAACTACGAGCAAAAGTGGGAAAGCATCGGTTTGTTTGTGAAATACGGAATGATCTCTGACGAGAAGTTCTATGATAAGGCAAAGAAATTTGCTTTGATGGAATCTACTGACGGTAAATTCCGCACAACTGAGGAATACAAAGAGCAGTTTGCTGCTACACAAACGGATAAAGACGGTAATTTGGTGGTGCTTTATGCCACAGATCTTGATGAGCAATTTGCTTTTATCGATGCCGCCAAACAAAAAGGTTACGACGTGGTGAAAATGGATACCATGATCGATAACCACTTTATCAATGGTGTTGAGCAAAAGCTGGAGAAGACCACATTTAAGCGTGTAGATGCTGATGTTGTAGATAAATTGATTGACAAAGACGAAAAGAAAGAAAGTGTACTTTCTGAAGATGAGTCGAAGTCAGTAAAAGAACTTTACGAACAGGTGGTAGATGATAAAAGCTATACGGTATCGGTAGATTCTTTAGGCACCGATGACCTGCCTGTAATTATTACTCGCCCGGAATTTATGCGTCGTATGAAAGATATGCAAGCTAATGGTGGTGGCGGAATGATGATGATGGGTGGTATGCCAGACATGTTCAACTTGTCGGTAAATGCTAACCACGGAATTATCCAAAAGATTTTGAAATCTACAGATGAGGCTGAAAAGGCTAATTTGGCAAAGCAAGCGATTGACTTGGCGAAGCTTTCTCAGAACATGCTGAAAGGTGAAGACCTGACAAACTTCATCAAGAGATCAGTGAATATTGTTTTGGAAGACTAATTTTTAGTTCAAAATACAAGAATGCGAAAAGCCGACCTCTCGTCGGCTTTTCTTTTGCCTTAAAAATTGATAATTTTAGTTTTTGGCAATGATTTATTTTTTAAGTTGCTACTCAATACCAAACTTCGCACATCATTTTTATGACTAACCACCTGTTCAAAATTATATTTATGCTATCCGTATTGGTGCTTCATAGTACTGTTACGCATGCACAGGATGAGGATTTCAACCTTAGTCAATACCAGCCAGTAACGCTTAGTTTGTCGAGTGATGAGGAGGTGAAGGATCCGAACGTTGGTACCAAGATTAAGAAGAAAAAGAAAAAGAACGTTTTCTATGGTATAAAAACCAAAAAAGGCTTTACCCGAAGAGGTTTTGGTAATGATGCGAGAATAGAACAATTCCATTATATTAAAGAGCCGATGCCTGATAAGGTGAGCAAGTATATTCCTGATTTATTTTGGATTGATTTTCGAAGTGGGAAGATCAAAGATTCACGAAATATCAATTGGGAATATGGCCGATTATTGCATGGCCCTTACAAACTCATGAAGGGGGATCAGGTGCTTGAGGAAGGCATTTTTTATTATGGTGTGAAGAATGGCCGTTGGACCAGAACCGATGGCAAAGATATTCTTCAGGACAAAAAGAAATACTTTCACGGATGGCTGAAAGAGTCAAGGCTCTCCTATTATGACAGCGCCCGCACGAAAGTTAAAGAAGTAATCCCGATCAGTTATGGCAAAGTGGAAGGTGAATATTACCGTTTTTATGAAAGTGGCGCTTTGGCAGTTCGAGGTAAATATTCTGAGGGGCGAAAAGTAGGAAAGTGGACTTCCTATTACGGTGTGGGAAATCGCCGAAAGCGGGTTATTGTTTACCGTAAAAATCCTTTTGATGAGAAGTTTGTCCCTTATATGGAAAAAGAATGGGATAAGCGAGGCAGGACGATTTACGACAGTAAAAAACGAAAATAGCATCTGTATAAAAAAAGGGATCAACCACAACGGCTAATCCCTTTTTTTGTAGACTTTAAATTAAGTTACTTGACTTCAATACCTTCTGCATTTAGATGCTTGATGGTTCTGAAATTACGCTCCTTAATGCTATTAGCCTCGAAAATAAACTTTTTGTCGAGCATTTTACCGTCATGGAAAAAGCTGATCCAGTATTGGTTGTTCAGGTGAAAAACCTCTGGGCTGATAAGCTCCACTTTGGCTGCAGATTCCGCTTTCAATGATTGAATAATGTGACGCAGCTGCGAGGTCTTTTGTTCCTTTCCATCATTTCCTTTGCCAAAACCCTGCGAATTGATGATTACCGTATCGAGGTCGTACTGGTTATGATTGATTAAATATACATGATAGGCAGCCTCGCCTTCAATAATATTTTTTACGACGGCCATGCTGACTCCTTCCACAGCAGGTACCTGAATATCCTTTTTCATGATTAATTAAATTAATTCCATTTCAAATACGGTAGCAAGATGGCGCTTTAGCTTTTCTTCGACCGCTTTCATGTCCATTTCCATATTCAATTCTTGCGCCAAAGAGGTAACGGCTTTGTCTGAAATACCACAAGGGACAATATTTTTGAAGTATTCCATTTGTGTATTCACATTGAATGCCAAACCGTGCATGGTTACCCACCGACTGGATTTTACGCCCATGGCACAAATCTTACGCGGGTTTTCCATCTCCTCAAAACCAATCCAAACACCTGTCAGTCCATCTACTCGACCTGCTTTTATCCCGTAATCAGCACAAGTCATAATTACGGCCTCTTCCATATATCGCATATATTTATGGATATCGGTAAAGAAGTTCTCCAGGTCCAGAATAGGGTACGCCACAATCTGCCCAGGGCCATGGTAAGTGATATCCCCACCACGGTTAATTTTGTAATAAGTTGCTGATTTTTCTTTCAGCTGTTCGTCATTCAGCAACAAATGTTCTGGCTTTCCGCTTTTACCTAAAGTATAAACATGTGGGTGCTCACAGAACAGCAGGAAGTTTTCGGTGATATTTTGAGCAGACTCCTCAAGCTTCCGATTGGCAATTTTCAGGTCAACAGTGTTTTTAAAAACCTCTTCCTGGTAATCCCAGGCTTCCTGATAATCGATCAGTCCTAAATGCTTGAATTGTACTTGTTTATTTATTTTCGGATTCATGGTTTGTCTCTTTTGATATAGCTGTAATATGCAGGACACTACAAAAAACAAAAATACACATTTTGGGCGGATAGGAGAGGATATTGCCCTATCACATTTACAAAATTTAGGATATCGGCTTATAGAAAGGAACTATAGGTACGGAAGAAACGAGGTCGATTTGATTATGTGGGATCAGCGGGTTCTTGTGTTTGTAGAAGTGAAGTCGAGAAATAGCAGTAAGTATGGTTACCCCGAACAAGCGGTGAGTGTCCAAAAGTTCAGGGCGATTCAGTACGTGGCAGAGGCTTTCCTCCGGAAAAAGGCCTGGAAGGGGCAAATACGTTTTGATGTAGTATCGGTGATTTTTCAGCCTGAGCAATCGGTAACGGTTTTTAAAGATTTCTTTATTTAAATCACTGTAAATACTCTGCCCACCAAAAGGCATGAGATGCTTTAATACTTACCATTCCACTATTGGGTACTTCAAATAGTCCATTTTTGCTGATGAGTATTTTTTCTTCTTGATAAATGACGGCAGTAGCTGATTGAAGTTTTTGTCCTGCTTTAAACCATTTGTCAATGGGTTTATGACTCAATTTCCATACAAATTGCTCGTCAATCAGGCTAATTTGGAAGGGTAGTGCTTTTTTTGTATCTATTTGCGTACATAAATTCGATGGTGCGAAGATGTATAAGCCAATATAGGATTTGCGAATCAATTCATTGATGAGGTCATTGATCCAGTTGTCTGATAGGGGTGAGTTGAAATAATCATGTTTTTGGTTTGGCTGATTTTCTGTATTTGGCGATGGCGGGCCCACCACTAAATCCACTTTAATGCCATGCATGATTACTCGCTCATAATAGTCTGTTGTGGTGATGACTGTTGGCGACCACTCCAATATTTGGTCTAAAAATGCCTCGTCGGTGGGGGCTAATTGCAGAATTAGTACAGCGGGTTCTTGATTATCTCTGATGATATGATGACTTGACATGGATTTTATGAAAATTTTAGGCAGTTTTGTATTGAAAAATACAAAAGAGTGATGGTAATTACGCTATTTCAAGAGGTGATTTCACGGAATAATCTCCTGCAAATGGTGTTTTTTGCAGGCATTGTGGAGTTCAATAAACCAATGTCGTTGTGTTTTGGTATTTAATAATAGCGGGTCCTATAGAGGCTGATGCAGGGGAGACGCCTTGTCGTTTCCTGAGATTGTAATAAGAAAACTGAGTGTATGATAGTATATAACGTTACCATATCGGTGGAAGAGGGCATTGAAGAAGCCTGGCTAAAATGGATGAAAGAAGAACATATGCCCGAAGTAATGGCGACGGGGTATTTCGAGGATCATAAGATTTTTCGACTGATGTCCCATTTGAAACAAAATGAAGGGGTGACCTATGTTTGTCAGTATTTTGCAAAATCAAAAGCGATTTTGAACCAGTATATCACCAAATCTTCACCAGCACTTCAGCAAAAATCGAAAGCAAAATTCGGCGAAAAGGCCTTGGCATACCGCTCTATTATGGAGCAGGTGGATTAACCTGCCAATATGGCCGATATTATACCTTGGAACGTTTATTGTTCAAGGTGTAGGATAATTATGAAATTTTAAATTATTATATATACAACTATGAGTGTAGCAGAGAAGGGAAACCAAGTAAAAGTACATTATACAGGTCGTCTTACTGACGGAACACAATTTGATTCTTCAGCAGGACGTGAGCCATTGGCTTTTGAACTTGGTGCAGGTCAAATGATCCCTGGTTTCGATGCAGCAGTTCATGGAATGGCTATTGGTGATAAAAAAACAATTACTATTCCAAGTGCAGAAGCATACGGCGAGTCAAGACCTGAAATGATCCAGCAAATGCCACGTACTTCTCTTCCTGAGGACATGGAAGTAGCCGTTGGTCAAACGCTATACGCTCAGGGTCCTGACGGGCAGCCTTTCCCTGTAAAGGTTTTGGAATTGACTGAAGAGACAGTTACTATCGATGGTAACCATGAGTTGGCTGGCGAAGATTTAGTATTTGATATTGAATTAGTAGAGATCGCTTAATTAGCGATTTTTTCCGATATTTAAGCCGAGGAGCATGATGCTTCTCGGCTTTTTTTATTTTATTTTTTGATGATGAATGAAGTAGCAGAGAAGGGGAACTTGGTCAGAGTTCACTATACAGGGAAACTTGAGGATGGTACGGTGTTCGATACCTCTTTAGGCAAAGAACCGCTGGAGTTTGCTTTAGGATTTGGGCAGATGATTCATGGATTTGAGGAAGCGGTATTTGGTATGGCCGTTGGTGAAAAGAAATCTTTAACCCTCGCCCCTGAAAAGGCCTATGGCGAGCGGGAGGAACAAAAAGTAGTAACGGTTCCAAGAGCGAACTTAAACCTCCCTGCTGAGATGGTTTTGGAGGTCGGGAAAAACCTTCAGGGCCAAACTGCCGAAGGGCAGCCTTTTCAGGTAACGGTAGTGGCCTTGACTGCCGACAGTGTTACCTTGGATCAAAATCATGCACTGGCGGGTAAGCACCTGACTTTTGAAATAGAATTGTTAGCATTAATGGGAGAAACAGGCTTTTAAAAGATGAACAAACTACAATTATACATTGCCAGCTCATTGGATGGGTATATTGCCAGGCAAGATGGTAGCCTGGACTGGCTTTATGCGGTACCAAATCCCGATCAGCTGGATTATGGCTATGCTGATTTTTTGAACGGCGTTGATGTGATTCTGATGGGCCGACAATCGTACGAGGAAATATTGGGTTTTGGTGTGGACTGGCCTTACCCTGAGCATCAAACCTATATTGTAACCACTCAGGCTGATTATAAGGCGAAGACGCCAAATACTATGGTGGTGAATGAGTTGAACGCAGAGGTGCTGACTTCAATTCAGCGAGAAAAAAATGTGTGGTTACTCGGGGGAGGTCAGTTAGTTGGACATTGCCTAAACCATGAACTGATCGATGAGATGATGATTTGCCTGATTCCAACCATTATTGGAGGGGGGATTCCCTTGTTTCCGTCGGGAGTAAAGGAAACCGGTTTTGATTTGGTCTCTTCAGAAAATTACCCTTCAGGCGTATTGATGCTCACCTATAAAAAGAAATAAAAAAAGTCCATGGATCTTCTTGATTCATGGACTTTACTTTTAAGCTGAGATTGTCGCAATATAGACTGACGACCACACTTGCTTATTTATATATTCGGGCCTTGTTCAACGCTCGCTGAAATTTTGCCGCATTTCGATTGTGTTCTGTGAGTGTTCGAGCAAAATTATGATAGCCCGAGAAATCCTCGCTGGCACAGAAATAAAGGTATTTATGATGCTCAAGGTTTAATACACCGTCAATCGCTTTAATAGATGGCATATTGATCGGTCCTGGGGGCAGGCCAGCGTTTTTGTAAGTGTTAAAAGGACTGTCAATAACTTTATGTTTGTTCAAAACCCGCTTAATGGTAAAGTCCTGCCAGGCATAAACGAGCGTCGGGTCAGCATCTAACTTAATTCCCCGCTTCAGTCGATTATAATAAACGCCAGCTATGCGTGGGTATTCATCAGATTTTTTGGATTCAGCGTAAACGATTGACGCCAGAGTCGAGACCTGCTGAGTAGTGAGTTCAAGGCTGTCGGCTTTGGCCAAACGGCTATCATTCCAAAACCGCTTATATTCATAATTCATTCTTTGCAGCAATTCCTTCGGCGATATATCCCAGAATACCGTATAAGTATTAGGAATAAACATTGATTTATAATTCAGGGAGTCAAAACCATACTCCTGCATTATCGAGTCATCATTTATCGCCTCAGCAAGGGCTGCGCTGTCCATTTCCAACTTTCCCGCTAATTTAGCGGGCAGATCTTTTAGGAATCTTAAATTGTTAAATGTAATATTGACAGGCGCCTGGTTTCCTGAGCGAAAAGTGGCAATTGCCGCTCGGTTGTTCATGTCAGGCTTTAGTTTATAGCGTCCAGGTTTTAGGGTTTTATCTAAATCCATCAGCTTGGCCACAAAGCTAAATGCCACAGCATCATTCACGATCTTACGGTCGAACAATTGATTCTGCAAATCCTTGAAAGTATCTCCTGATTTGATGTAGATATATTCAGGGCTTTTTTTTCCCACCAAAATGTTGGGGGATTTCAAAAGTTGATATCCATAAAATAAAAAAGTAGCACTGAGCATTGAACCTACAATGAGGGCAATGGCTATGATTTTTGTTCTTTTCATACTTTTGCAATAATAATAAAAATTTTAATCACTTAAATTTATGGCTGCAGAACTTATACGATTATATCCAGAAAACCCTGATGAACGCAAGATTATTGAAGTGGTGAAAGCCATTAGAAATGGCGCTGTGGTGATCTACCCTACAGATACTGTATATGGTATAGGATGTGATTTCAACAATGCAAAGGCCATTGATCGGGTCTGTAGAATTAAAGGGGTAAAAGCCAATAAAACCCGTCTTTCATTCATCTGTTACGACATCAGTGATATTTCCGCTTATACACGTTCGATCCCGACACCTGTATTTAAGGTGTTGAAAAAAACACTGCCAGGGCCATTTACTTTCCTGTTTCCTGCCAATAACCAAGTGCCGAAAATTATTTCAGCCAAGAAGAAAACGGTGGGTATCAGAATTCCCGATAATAACATCCCAAGGGCAATAGTGAAAGAACTCGGGAACCCGATCATTACCACCTCGGTGCTTGATGATGACGAAGTACTTGAATACACTACCGACCCCGAGTTGATTTATGAAAAATATGCCAACCTCGTCGATATTGTGATTGATGGTGGCTACGGGAATAATGTCGCCTCAACGGTGGTGGACACCACCAATGGTGAACTTGAGGTGATCAGGGAGGGATTGGGAGATCTTTCCCAGTATGTTTAATCATTTAAAAAATAAACAATGTTTGATTTACAGAACAAGGAGGTATTACTTGATTTGCATTACCTGCCTTCTGTAGAATATTTCGCCGCAATTATTCAATCGGAAAAGTTGCTGATCGAAGCACAAGAAAACTTCAGTAAACAAACCTACCGTAACCGTTGCCGTATTCTTACATCGCAGGGGGTACGTGATTTGACCATCCCCATGGTGGCTGGAAATAAAAGACATCATATTCAGAAAATTCTTTTGGATGATCGCCAGCAGTGGCGAAAAATTCACTGGCGTTCCATTAAAACAGCTTATGGTAAAGCCCCATTTTTTGAACATTATATCGACTTTCTTGAGCCTGTGTTTTTTGGGGAGCAAACGACGCTTTTTGAGTTTAACCTCTCATTGCTGAAGGTGTTGTTCAAGCTTTTAGGAATAAAAAAGGAAATCAGTCTGACAGACGAGTATGCCAAATATTCCGACTCCGACAAAATTATTGACATGCGTGACAGGTTACAGCCCAAAGTTGATTATGACAAAAATGGAATTTTAGTGCCATTCCCGTATCCTCAACTCTTTGGTAATGAATTTGTCAGCAATTTAAGTGTATTGGACTTATTGTTTTGTGAAGGTCCTAATGCAAGAAATGTTATTCAACAATCGGTTAAGTGTAAGTAACAAAACAGATTTTTATTCCGTTTTAATGAGAATAAGAGAAACGAAAAATAATTATCCATTTAACGCTTAAACCGCCAAACCCCATAGGTATGGAAGCAAAATTTTCAAATAGAGTAAAAGAGGTTATTTCCCTGAGTAGAGAGGAAGCCCTGAGACTCGGGCATGATTATATCGGTACCGAGCATCTTCTCCTCGGTATCATCCGTGAGGGTGAGGGGGTTGCGGTGCACTTGCTCAAAAAATTAGGTGTTACTTTAGAGGAATTGCGCCAAGCAGTTGAGCAGTCAACGAAAGGTACCGCCCTGAGTAACGTGAAAAACCTGACAAATATTCCGTTAACAAGGCAGTCTGAAAAAGTATTAAAGATCACTTATCTTGAAGCTAAGATTTTTAAGTCACAGCTCATAGGTACCGAGCATTTACTACTTTCAATATTGCGTGATGAGGATAATATAGCGACACAAATTTTAGAGAAATTTGATGTTAATTACGACGTAGTTAAAGAATTACTTGAGTATCATATGGAAAACAGAAATTTAGGAGAGTCAGATGAGACCAAAAATCCTGAGACTCCACAAATTTTCGGTTCTGCAGGTACTTCCAGTGGTGGAGTTGGTGGTGGAAGTAGCAAGGAGTACTCAAAAGGAAACGAGAAGTCACGTACCCCAGTATTAGACAATTTTGGTCGAGATTTGACTAAAATGGCTGAAGATGGCAAATTAGACCCGATCGTAGGAAGAGACAAAGAGATTGAGCGTGTTGCGCAGATCCTGAGTCGTCGAAAGAAAAACAATCCTATATTGATTGGGGAGCCTGGTGTAGGTAAAACCGCAATAGCGGAAGGTCTTGCCTTGCGAATTATTCAGCGAAAAGTTTCACGTGTGTTGTTTGACAAACGTGTGCTGACGTTGGATTTGGCATCTTTAGTAGCAGGAACCAAGTACCGTGGTCAGTTCGAAGAGCGAATGAAGGCGGTCATGAATGAATTGGAAAAATCTCCAGATGTTATCCTGTTTATTGATGAACTTCACACGATTGTTGGTGCTGGAGGAGCTTCGGGTTCGCTGGATGCTTCGAATATGTTCAAACCTGCCCTTGCACGTGGAGAAATACAATGTATTGGAGCGACTACCCTCGACGAGTATCGTCAGTATATTGAAAAGGATGGAGCTTTGGCTCGTCGATTCCAGCAAGTAATGGTCGATGCTGCGACGCCAGAGGAAACCATGGAGATTTTGAATAATATCAAATCTAAATATGAAGAGCATCATCACGTTAATTATACACCTGAGGCTATTCAAGCTTGTGTAAAATTATCGGATCGATATATCAGTGATCGCTTCTTGCCGGATAAAGCAATTGATGTTTTGGATGAAGCGGGTGCACGTGTTCATATTAATAACATTCATGTGCCAGATGAAATTCTGAAACTTGAAGATGCTATTGAGAATATCAAGGTAGAAAAAAACCGCGTTGTTAAGTCCCAGAAGTATGAGGAAGCCGCTCAGTTGCGCGATAATGAGAAAAAATTGATCGAACAACTGGATAAGGCTAAGGCATCTTGGGAAGAGGAAACGAAGACTAAGAGATATACTGTTAATGAAGATAACGTTGCCGAAGTTATTGCAATGATGACTGGCGTACCAACGAAGAGAGTTGCTCAAAATGAGAGCCTTAAGTTGGTAGGTATGGGTGATGAACTCAAAGGAAAAGTTATTGGACAGGACGAGGCGATTGGCAAGCTGACCAAAGCAATTCAGCGTACTCGTGTAGGTTTGAAGGATCCTAAAAAGCCAATTGGTTCATTTGTGTTCTTGGGGCCTACGGGTGTTGGGAAAACAGAGCTTGCGAAGGTACTTTCCACTTACTTGTTCGATAAAGAGGATTCTTTGATTCGGATTGATATGTCTGAGTATATGGAGAAATTCTCGGTATCTCGATTGGTTGGAGCGCCTCCTGGCTATGTAGGCTATGAAGAAGGTGGACAGTTAACGGAAAAAGTTCGTCGTAAACCTTATTCTGTGGTGCTTTTAGATGAAATCGAGAAAGCACATCCAGATATCTTCAATTTGCTTTTGCAGGTTTTAGATGACGGTATCTTGACTGATGGCTTGGGGCGTCGGGTTGACTTCCGAAATACCATTATCATCATGACTTCAAATATTGGTATCCGTGAGTTGAAAGACTTCGGCTCTGGTGTTGGTTTTGCCACTCAGGCAAAACGTGAAGGAGTTGATGATCACATGAAATCCACGATTCAAAATGCTTTGAAGAAAACATTCAGTCCTGAGTTTTTAAATCGATTGGATGATGTGATTGTATTCAACAGTTTGAAAAGGGAGGATATCCATCAGATTATTGATATCTCATTGCATAAGCTTTTCAAGAGAATTGAGGATCTTGGCTTTAGTATTGAACTGACGGAATCGGCTAAAGATTTCTTATCTCACAAAGGTTATGATCCACAATATGGTGCTCGTCCGTTGAATCGGGCAATCCAAAAATATTTGGAAGACGCCGTAGCAGAGGAAATTCTGAAAGGAAGTTTATCTGATGGTGATGTGATTGTAGCAGACCATAAAGACAAAGAGGAAGAATTAAGTCTTGAAATTCGCAAGCCAGTGAATTCGCCTGAAGAAGAATAAAGAAGTAAATATCCCATAATATAAAAAAGTGAACAGCATTTCGTTGTTCACTTTTTTTATGTTTGAAAATGAATGACACTCAGGTCCTTTTAATGGAAGGCAACTCCAGTAAAATTTGACTCAGAGGGCACTTTTATTGTATTTGAACGACGGGATATGATTTTCATCTTGTCAAATGCAAGCGACCAACGGAATGTTACTCGCTCTTGATAAAAGCTTATTTTCGAAATTTAATGAGATCAGTAGTGTTTTTGTTGAGTCCCGTCTCATTAAGTTCGCATCATTAATCTGAGGGAAATCACGCTCTAAAAATAGAACACTGGTGGTTGATGGCTGTGTTTTTAGCAAGTAGTCCTAAATGAGGGAAGCCTTTTTTAAATCATCTTCAGAAAGATAGTCAAATTAATAGCTGCCATTGAGCTTTCGTAAGAACCATTCAGCAGTTAATAAAATGGCAAATAACAGCAAGATCCATTTAAGGTCGATAAGCGGCCTGAAAGATTCTTCAGAATAAATACGGCCCTGTGCTTGTGCTGGAGTCCATTGTTGTGGATTAAAGTTATCTATACTTTGGAAGCCTCCTCTATTGGTGTGAGCAAGATGTCTCAGCATGTCAAAGTCTGCGGTAATTTGCAGCGCCTCCAACTCCTGTTTTTTCATCAGTAACTCCCCTTTATTAATGAACTGCTTTCCATTAATTTTAACTGTAGCCTTGTATTGGTACAGCCCTTCCTGTAAATTTTTTACCCTGAAACGATTATTGTTTTTTCCTGGAACAAATTCGTAGTTTTGAACAGCATTATTCTCATGAGTTAGGGTCAGTTGAATCGGCAGGTCGTAAATGGACTCAAAAAGTTCATTCATCAAGTTTGCCTGAAACACAACCTGTTCATTTGTCCAGTATTCATTTTTTTGTGGGTAAAATTTAAATTGCCTTTTGTCTGTTTTTTTGGAAAGCAGCTGTAACACTTTTTTAAAGAGTTCGCTTGAAGCAACCACTTCTCCATGTTGGGCAAATTCTTTCAGCTTCCACCGAAACAAGCCAGAACCTATAAAGGTAGCACTTCGGCTTCCTGCAGAAGTGTTTATTGCCAACACGGGTTTTTCGGTAGTAACAGCACCAATCTGTTGAAAAATGACCGTCTGACTTGCGCCTTTCAAAGCAACTTCACCATAAGGGACGGTAAGTGGAGGTAATGATGAAATAATCCCTTGGTAATCAGAGGAAAGGTTGAATAAGGAAAAGCTGTTGTTGTACTTTCCAAAAACTTGATCTTTTTGTCCTCGGTAACCAACTAAAGTAAGGGCTTTATTCAGCTTGTTCAATTGGTTGAAGTCCGTAGTATTGCCTGTCATGAATAGGCTTGGAATATTTCTTTTTTCTGCAGTGGCGATCAGCGCATTGCCTAAGTTCTTCTTGTTGGGAATTTGATGGAATATGACCAGGTCAAAAGGTGACTTTGGGAGTGCCGTCTTGCTGTTGATATATTTTAGCTCAAACTCATAGTTTTTATTTTCTTCAATGATTGATCGTAAAAATTTGAGGTCGGGATGTGGTGCATAAGCTATACAGACTATTTTTTGCTTTCCCTCAATGACTTCAATATAAGCCTGCTTTTTATTGTTATTAGTCGTGAATTCACCATCGATAGGAACAATTTCAACCTGATATCGGTGTAACCCTTTTTCTTTAGCATCTACTTTGAAGTCAACGTCCAATAAATCGCGGTCCTTTTCTATGGCGACTTTTTGCTGAGCAATGACCTTTCCGCTATGGATTAGCCTGATGTTAGCTGTTTTTCCCATAAAACCGAAAGCCTCAACCTGAGCCTGAAGTAAAAACTGATTGCCCTGATATACGACCTTGTTGAATCGTAATTTTTTTATTCCTAAATCATTCTTGGGAATAGTATCACCTGCTCCCAAAATATATAATGGGGTATTTAAATTGAGGTAAGTAGGATTAATACCTTGATTATAAAGCCCATCACTGAGCAGTAAAATACCCGCTAAATTGCGGCCCTCATAACTGGTTTTTACACTTTGGAGTGCATTGGATAAATTTGTGGCATTCTCAGAGAATTGTACTTCCTGTAAGTTACTCAAGTGATTGCCTTCCAAATCCTGCACATCTATTTTAAAGCCCAGATTTTCTAACTGATCTTTCCATTTGGAGAGCGCTCTGATACTCTTTTCGAGATTAAGGGAGTCGGAGTAGTCATTGATTGACGTGGAGGCATCGAGTAGCATGACCATACTTGGCGCTTCTGTTTTATTACTGACCGTTTTGATCAGTGGATTCATCAGTAAAAAAGCAAGAACAGTAACAATCATAAATCGAAAGACCGCCAATACATTTCTTACAGGTTTGGAGAAACGCTGCGGGTGTTTATACTGTAGGTATGCGTAAAGTAAGCCTAAAAATAAGGCTGGAATTAGCCACCAGGCAGAAATGGGCAGTTGAACCTGAATTGATTCCATGAACAGAATTTATGGGTTGAGAATTGGGTGCCAGAAAAAATGGCCGTCAATGTTTTTACGTAATGTACCTTTTATTTTCTGATAAAAATGCAAAAAAAAGTTGATGATCTACGAGAAGGGAAATTTTTTGCATAAAAAAAGAGCCACCGAATCGGTCGCTCTTTTTTTTAAGAATTTTGTAGATCAGGTAAGCATACCACCATCTACCTGAAAAACTTGCCCAGTTGTGTAAGCTGACATATCTGATGCCAAGAAAACACAAGTGTTTGCAACATCTTCTGGAGCGCCACCGCGTTTTAGAGGAATAGCATCTCTCCATCCTTGAACTTGTTTTTCATCCAATGCTGCAGTCATTTCGGTTTCAATGAAGCCAGGAGCAACCACGTTTGCACGAATGCCTCTTGAGCCTAATTCCAAAGCAACAGATTTAGTAAAGCCAATGATACCTGCTTTTGAGGCTGCGTAGTTTGCCTGACCAGCATTCCCTTTCACGCCGACAACAGATGACATGTTGATAATCGATCCACCTCTTTGTTTCATTAATTGGCGTGTAGCTGCTTTTACAGTATTAAAAACAGATTTTAGGTTTACCTGAATGACTTGGTCGAATTGTTCTTCGTTCATTCGCATCAGCAAACCATCTTTTGTAATACCCGCATTGTTCACCAATACATCTAAGCGGCCAAATGTCGAAACTACGTCGTTGATCAATTCCTCTGCAGCAGCAAAGTCTGAAGCATCAGAACGGAAACCTTTTGCCTGAACACCTTTTTCGGCTAATTCAGCCTCTAAAGCTTGCCCTTTTTCAACACTTGAAAGGTATGTGAAAGCGACATTAGCACCCTGCTCGGCAAAAGTAAGGGCGATTGCCCGACCGATTCCTTTGGAAGCACCCGTTACAAGGGCTGTTTTTCCTTCTAAAAGTTTCATGAATTTATTTTTTATTTTCTTGATTTCGAGAATCTAAATGAGCTCAAATATAGGCATAGAATTTCAAGTTTTAGAAATCTTCGGAAAAAAGAAACTAATTACGGGGGATTTGATTTTTTCAAGCCGATTATCAATATTGATTTTTTAAAGATATTTGTGGCGTTAAATTAGTGTTATCGTCTGTTATCCAATAAAAAAAATAAAAAAAGATGATATTTATCGTTTTATTTGTTGGCATGGATTGACTTAACCTATAAATTCGCAAAATCAAATCTAATCGAATAACTATACCCTAATATAAGATGTCAGCAAAACATGATGTAATTATTGTAGGTAGCGGTCCTGGTGGATACGTAGCTGCAATCCGCGCTTCTCAACTTGGCTTGAAAGTAGCAATCGTTGAAAAGGAAAACTTAGGAGGTATTTGCCTGAACTGGGGGTGTATTCCAACGAAAGCGCTTTTGAAATCAGCTCAGGTTTACGAATACATTCAACATGCAGCAGATTACGGAATCTCGGTAAGTGATGCCACAGCAGACTTTACAGGAATGGTGAAGCGTTCTCGTGGTGTTGCTGAAAGCATGAGCAAAGGGGTGCAGTTCTTGATGAAGAAGAACAAAATTGATGTAATCAACGGTACGGGTAAATTGGTTGCAGGCAAGAAGGTAGCGGTTACCGCTGCAGATGGTGTTGTTACTGAATACAGTGCTGACCATATTATTCTTGCGACGGGTGGCCGTGCGCGTGAGTTGCCTTCGTTGCCGATTGATGGTAAAAAGATTATCGGTTACCGCCAGGCGATGTCATTGGAAACTCAGCCAAAGAAATTGGTTGTGGTAGGTTCTGGTGCTATTGGTGTTGAGTTTGCTTATTTTTATAACTCAATTGGTACAGAAGTAACAATTGTAGAGTTTATGGACCGAATCGTTCCTGTAGAGGATACAGATATCTCGAAGCAGTTGGAGCGTGAGTACAAGAAAAAAGGCATTAAGATCAAAACCAAGTCTGAAGTAACAAATGTAGATACTTCAGGAGAAGGCTGTGTAGTTACAGTGAAAACGGCTAAGGGTGAAGAGACTATTGAGGCTGATGTAGTCCTTTCTGCAGTTGGTGTATCGACCAATTTGGAGAACATCGGTTTGGAAGATGTTGGTGTGATGTACGACCGTGGTAAAGTGATTGTAGATGATTACTACCGTACAAATATCCCTGGTGTTTATGCTATTGGTGATATCGTTCATGGCCCAGCTTTGGCGCACGTAGCTTCTGCGGAAGGAATTATCTGTGTAGAGAAAATTGCAGGTGACAGCCCAGAGCCATTGGATTACAAAAACATTCCTGGATGTACATATTGTACGCCTGAGGTTTCATCGGTAGGTTATACCGAGCAAGCAGCCAAGGATGCTGGTTATGATATTAAAGTAGGGAAATTCCCATTCTCGGCATCTGGAAAAGCAAAAGCGGCTGGAGCAAGTGAAGGTTTCGTGAAAGTAATCTTTGATGCGAAGTACGGGGAGTGGTTAGGTGCCCACATGATTGGTGCTAACGTTACTGAGATGATTGCAGAGGTTGTTGCTGCACGTAAGCTTGAGGCAACAGGGCATGAAATATTGAAGGCTGTTCACCCTCACCCAACAATGTCAGAAGCAGTGATGGAAGCTACCGCAGCGGCTTATGATGAGGTGATTCACCTTTAAGAACCTATTAAAATAATACCAAAGGAATCCATGTTTATTATAGACATGGATTTTTTTACGCCAAAAGATTTTTGGACAAAAAAAAACAGCTGAGGTTTGGCCTCAGCTGTTTTTGCTTCAAGAATAAAGCATATCATTAGATCGTCATGATATCCTTTTCTTTCTTCGCATAAACCTCTTCGATTTTGGCGTAATATGCAGTGGTAAGCTTCTGAACCGAGTCCTCAGCATCTTTGATCATATCTTCAGATGCACCATCATTTTTCAGCTTTTTCAAAGCATCGTTAGTTTCCTGACGAACGCGGCGAACACGGATTTTCCCATTTTCAGCCTCGTTTTTTGCTTGTTTAGCCAAATCCTTACGGCGTTCCTCAGTTAAAGGAGGAATAGTGAGTAGGATCATTTCACCATTGTTCATTGGCGCCAATCCCAGATCAGAGTTGATAATCGAACGCTCGATGTCATTGATTAAGTTTCTTTCAAATGGCTTGATCGCTAAAGAACGAGCATCTGGAGTTGTAACAGAAGAAACTTGATTAAGAGGAGTTACTGATCCGTAATATTCTACAGTCAGTCCATCAAGCATCTGTGGAGAAGCTTTTCCTGCACGGATTTTAGTCATTTCATGCGCTACGGCATTAATGGCTTTTTCCATACCTTCTTTGGCTTCTTCCAAATAAAATTCGATCTCTTCCATGAGTATGTATTATTATTTGTCTGAAATTAATGTTCCGATATCTTCTCCAGTCACCAATCTTTCCAAATTGCCTTTTTTATTCATGTCAAAAACAATGATTGGCAGGCCATTTTCTTTACATAGCGTAAAGGCGGTCATGTCCATCACGTTCAATCCACGTTTATAAACTTCAGCAAATGAAATATTGTTGAATTTTTGTGCTTCAGGGTCTTTTTCAGGATCAGCAGTGTAAACACCGTCTACACGCGTTCCTTTCAATACAACATCAGCTTCGATTTCAACAGCTCTCAAAGAGGCTGTGGAGTCCGTTGTGAAATAAGGATTACCAATCCCTGCTCCAAAGATGACAACACGTCCTTTTTCAAGATGACGAACTGCTTTTCTACGGATAAATGGTTCGCAGACTTGGTTAATTTGTAAACCAGACATCAATCGGGTTTGGATTCCCTGGTTTTCCAAGGCACTCTGCAACGCCATGGCATTGATTAAAGTGGCCAACATACCCATGTAGTCACCCTGAACACGGTCCACACCTGATTTTTCAGCCTGGATTCCGCGGAAGATATTGCCACCGCCAATAACGATTGCAATTTCCACCCCTTTATCCAAAGCGGCTTTAATATCTTGTGTATATTGGATCAGTTGTTCTGGAGAGATACCGTGTTTGTCTGCTCCTGCTAATGCTTCACCGCTTAGCTTTAAAAGAATTCTTTTGTATTTCATAAGGACTGGCACTTGTCAAATAAATCAGACAAATATACGGGAGTACAAGGCCGATTCCTAAAATACAGCAGGCATAAAATGTCTGATTGAAAAGATTTTTGAGAAACAGAACTTACTTTGTATTTACTTTTAATAAAAATAATAATATTTGCCACATGCAAATAAAGTTTCTTCAATCCGTTCCTCGATTATTGCTGATGGTCGGCGTATTTTCATTTGGCTGTAAGTCAGTCGCTCCTCATCAGTCTGCCATGCCGCATCAGGCAGATCCACCTGCTCTTGCTGTTCAGGAGGCTCCCGTTGTTCTTACAGATACCCTGCGCAAGCAGCCACGCTATCAGGCTGCGCGAACAAAGGTACACGATTTATTACATACCCGATTGGATTTGTCTTTTGATTGGGCGAAGAAGGCCGTGAAAGGGGAGGCTGCCTTGGATTTGAAAGCACATTTTTATGATCAAAAAGAGGTAACACTTGATGCTGTTGGCTTTACACTGAATTGGGTGAAGTTGAAAGTGGGCGACGATTGGACTGACGTTGATTTTGATTATGACAGTAGCCAGCTCAAGGTAACATTGCCTCGTGCATATGGTAAGGATGAGTTGGTGAAGCTTAGAATTAATTATATCGCTCACCCTTATGATCAGCCATCGGAAGGCAGTAAGGCAATAAAAGATGATAAAGGACTTTATTTTATTAATGCTGACAGTAGCCGTGTAGGGGTTCCGCAACAAATTTGGTCACAAGGTGAAACCCAAAGTAACAGTCGCTGGTTCCCGACCATCGATAGTCCAAATCAGAAGAGTACCGAAGAGATGTATTTAACGGTTGATAAGCGTTATAAGACATTGTCCAACGGGGTGTTGATTTATTCTCGGGAGAATTCTGATGGAACGCGCACGGATTACTGGAAAATGGATCAGCCCCATGCGCCATATCTTTTCATGGTCGCTGTGGGTGATTTTGTGAAAGTTGAAGACCATTGGAAAAATATTCCAGTAAATTATTGGATGGAACGGGATTACGCACCTTATGCGAAGAAGATCTTTGGTAATACCCCAGAGATGATCGAGTTTTTCTCCAAAAAGCTGAATTACCCTTTTCCGTGGCCAAAATATGACCAGATTGTAGTTCGTGATTTTGTGTCTGGTGCTATGGAAAATACCACGGCCTCGGTATTTATGGATCAGCTGAATGTAGATTCAATAGCACTGAAGGACTATAATTGGGACTATATTATTGCCCATGAATTATTTCATCATTGGTTCGGGGATTTGGTGACCTGCGAATCTTGGGCAAACCTGCCGCTGAATGAGGCGTTTGCCAATTTTAGTGAAGCAGAATGGTTGGCACATAAGTATGGTAAAGCTGAAGGAGATTATCATAATTACTCAGAGTTGCAGTCCTATCTCGCTGAAGCCGCGACCAAACAGGAGAAGCTGATTAGATATCAGTATAAAAACAGGGAAGATATGTTTGATGCGCATTCTTACTCTAAGGGAGGGCTGATATTGAAAATGCTGGAGGATTTAATTGGTGAAAAGGCATTTTATCAGGGGCTGAATTTATATTTAACCGAACACGCCTATAAAAATGCTGAGGTTGCACAGTTGCGATTGGCATTTGAAGAGGTTACTGGGCAGGATTTGAGCTGGTTTTTCAATCAGTGGTTTCATGCCGCAGGACATCCGATTTTGAAAGTGAATCAAACATATGAGGCGGGCGAGCTTGTAGTGACCATGACGCAGACCCAGGATTTTGATAAAACACCGCTTTACCGCTTACCTTTGGAGGTTGATGTTTGGGCTAATGGTCAGAAATCAATACATCAGGTTGTACTTGAGGATGAGCAGCAGGTGTTTAAGTTTTCAGTAGGTGCCAAGCCAGATTTGGTATTGGTAGACCCTGAGCAGCATTTGGTAGGTGTGGTCAAGCATGAAAAATCTGAAAAGGAATGGACGTACCAATACGAAAAAGCAGAAAATGCCATCGCAAGAATTTCTGCCCTCGAAAACATAGATCAGCTGCAGGTTGATTCCCTCGATCTTGATGTCCAGGTATATCATCAGGCGCTGAAAGATTCGGTAGGTTATATTCGGGATTGGGCACTGAACCATATATCAACAAGTTCTGTTAAGGAGAAAGAAGCCTATTTGGCAGTGGTTGCAGATTTGGCAGAACACGATACAGACAATGAAGTGCGGAGTTCCGCAATGTGGGTACTCGGTGAGGATGCAGCAACGGAATACAGAATGCTCTTCAAAAGAAACCTGTCTTACCCTTCCTATCAGGTGCGCGGCACTGCGCTGATGGGCTATGTAAGAAGTCATCCGTCCGATGCTAATGAGGTTGTCGAGCAGTTTGCTGGCGAAAAAGACCTTAACATGGTGGTTGCAGTGGCAAGTTACTACGCTGAGAACAGTATGGTGGATAAAAAAGGGTGGTTTGAGGAAAAAATCGATGATTCAGAAAATCAGGAGCTTTGGTACCTGATTCAATATTACGGTGAGTTATTGATGAACGCCCCAGAGAAAGATCAGCGGGCTGGGGCACAAAGACTCAAAAATCTTGCAATAAACTCAGAAGATGACTTCACCAGAATGGTTGCTTTTCAAAGTTTGAACTTTTTGTCCTTTAATGGTTTGCAGGAAATAATCCTTGAAGTACAATCAAGTGAAAAGAACCAAAAATTATTGAAAAATAATGGTGAAAGGACGGAAGAATAACCATATATTTGCACACAAATCAAACGAATGCATTCAGGCTGCTAAAAATCAAAGGTTTAACCTTTTTAAATTTTGTCGTTTTTATTTGACAAATGAAAAAAAGCATCTACCTTTGCATTCCGTTTGTTGAGCCAATATTTATTTTGTCTTTCGCAATTCACTTTCGATTTGCCGACAGTCAATCGTTCACTTCCGTCTTTTTGACTTAAGCGAGCGTTAATTTTGGTGAACGCTAAAAACGATTACTCTTTTATATATTAAATAACAAAACTGAGGATTTAGAAACATGGCTAAAGAAACCTTTGACCGTTCGAAACCGCACGTTAACATCGGTACTATCGGTCACGTTGACCACGGTAAAACTACTTTGACTGCGGCAATCTCTAGTGTATTGGCTGGAAAAGGTCTTGCAGAGCAAAGAGATTTCGGTTCTATCGATAACGCTCCAGAAGAAGCAGAACGTGGTATCACGATCAATACTTCTCACATTGAGTACCAAACTGAAAACCGTCACTACGCGCACGTTGACTGTCCTGGTCACGCCGATTACGTGAAGAACATGGTTACTGGTGCGGCTCAAATGGATGGTGCGATTATCGTAGTAGCTGCTACTGATGGTCCTATGCCACAAACTCGTGAGCACATCTTGTTGTCTCGTCAGGTAGGTGTACCTGCATTGGTTGTATTTTTGAACAAATGCGACATGGTAGATGACGAAGAGCTTCTTGAGCTTGTTGATATGGAAGTTCGTGAGTTGTTGTCTGAATATGACTTCCCAGGTGATGATATTCCTGTAATTCAAGGTTCTGCTTTGGGTGCATTGAATGGCGAGCCTGAGTGGGTTAAGACTGTAGAAGAATTGATGGCTGCCGTTGATTCATACATTCCTGAGCCTGAGCGTTTGACTGACCGTGACTTCTTGATGCCTGTAGAGGACGTATTCTCGATCACTGGTCGTGGTACTGTTGCTACTGGTCGTATCGAGCGTGGTACTATCAACTCTGGTGATCCTGTAGAGATCTTGGGTATGGGTGCTGAAGACTTGACTTCAACTGTTACTGGTGTTGAGATGTTCCGTAAGATCTTGGATCAAGGTTTGGCTGGTGACAACGTAGGTCTATTGCTTCGTGGTGTTGCTAAAGAAGACATCAAACGTGGTATGGTAATCGTTAAGCCTGGTTCTGTAACTCCACATGCTCACTTCAAAGCTGAGATCTATGTGTTGTCAAAAGAAGAAGGTGGACGTCATACTCCATTCTTTAACAAATACCGTCCACAATTCTACTTCCGTACAACGGATGTAACTGGTGAGATCATGTTGCCAGAAGGTGTTGAGATGGTTATGCCTGGTGATAACGTTACTATCGAAGTATCTTTGATTAACAAAATCGCTCTTGAGAAGAACTTGCGTTTCGCGATCCGTGAAGGTGGACGTACTGTAGGTTCAGGTCAGGTAACTGAGATTTTGGACTAAGAATTTAATATCTGAGTGTCAATAATATTCTTTGGAATAGATATTGCACACTTGATAATAAATATTTAAATTTGCGTCCCGCTTTAGTGTGGGGCGCTTTTTACACGGGTGTAGCTCAATTGGTAGAGTAGTGGTCTCCAAAACCATTGGCTGTGGGTTCAAGTCCTACCTCCCGTGCTAATTTTTTAATTTTTCAGGTTATGTTGAAATTGAAAACATTTATCAGTGAGTCTTACGTTGAGATGCGTGAAAAAGTGACTTGGCCTCCTTATGGTGAGCTTCAAAACTCTACAATCCTTGTGATTGTGGGTTGTTTGGTGTTTACCGCCTTAATTGGTGCGATGGACCTGTCCTTTGACAGCCTGATGAAATTTTTCTACGGAAATTTCTAATTACGCAAAAGGTAACTGATGAGTAGCGAGTTGAAATGGTATGTTGTCCGCGTAGTAAGTGGGCAAGAGAAAAAAGCAAAGGCGTATCTGGAAACAGAGATTCAACGCCATAAATTAGAGGATTTCGTAGCCGAGGTTCTTATTCCGAGTGAGAAAGTTTACGAGATGCGTAACGGTAAGAAACGCGTTCGTGAGCGTAACCACTTCCCTGGTTATGTGATCGTGTCAGCTGACCTTTCTCATGGGGAAGCGCTGCACATCGTAACAAGTACACCTGGTGTAATCGGTTTCTTAGGAGATTCTGCTGGAGCTAATTCGGTTCCCGTTCCACTTCGTGAAGCGGAAATCAATCGAATTTTAGGTATCGGTCAGGAATCTGAAGAAGTTGAGGAGGAAAATCCTCGTGAAGATGTAGTCTTCTTGGTGAATGAACCAGTGACGGTGATGGATGGTCCATTTAGTGGATTTACCGGAGTCGTTGAAGAAGTCTATGACGAAAGAAAGAAACTCAAGGTGATGGTGAAGATCTTTGGTCGTAACACACCTGTTGAGTTGAATTATATTCAAGTTGAAAAACAAGATTAGTTAGAAAAATGGCTAAAGAAATTGCCGGTTATTTAAAACTGCAAATTAAGGGAGGTGCTGCGAATCCTTCGCCACCGGTTGGACCTGCGCTTGGTAGTAAGGGTATCAACATCATGGAGTTCTGTAAGCAATTTAATGCGAGAACTCAAGACAAAGCAGGTCAAGTATTGCCTGTATTGGTGACTTACTATTCAGACAAGTCATTTGAATTCGTTGTTAAAACTCCGCCAGCTGCTGTTCTTTTGATGAACGCTGCTAAGTTGAAGAAAGGTTCTTCTGAGCCTAACCGTCTGAAAGTTGGTTCTGTTACTTGGGATCAAGTTAAAGAGATCGCCGAAACTAAAATGCCTGATTTGAATGCATTTACAGTTGAAGCAGGTATGCGCATGGTTGCAGGTACTGCTCGTAGTATGGGTCTTAAAGTAGAAGGAACTGCTCCTTGGGAAGCGTAAAAATTAGGAACAATGGCGAGATTAACTAAGAAAAGAAAAGAAGCCTTGGCTAAATTTGATAGAGAGCAGGAATACTCTTTGTCTCAAGCTACTTCACTTGTTAAGGAAATCACATTCACAAAATTTGCTGCTTCTGTAGATATCGACGTTCGTTTGGGCGTAGATCCTCGTAAAGCTGATCAAATGGTTCGTGGTGTTGTTGCTCTTCCTCACGGTACTGGTAAAGAAGTACGTGTACTTGCTTTGGTATCACCAGAGAAAGAAGAAGAAGCAAAAGCTGCAGGTGCTGATTTCGTAGGTATGGATGAGTTCATCAAGAAAATCGAAGGTGGTTGGACTGATATGGATGTAATCATCACAATGCCTACTGTTATGGCTAAAATCGGTCGTTTAGGTCGTGTGTTAGGTCCTCGTGGCTTGATGCCAAACCCTAAAGCTGGTACGGTAACAATGGATGTTGCTAAAGCGATTAAGGAAGTGAAAGCTGGTAAAATTGACTTTAAAGTTGATAAAACTGGTATCATTCATACTTCTATCGGTAAAAGCTCATTTACTCCAGAGCAAATCGAAGAAAATGCACTTGAGTTGTTGAATACGCTTTCTAAAATGAAGCCTTCTTCAGCAAAAGGGACTTACTTCAAGTCGATCAGCATCTCTTCTACGATGAGCCCAGGTATTAAAGTTGATAAAAATAGCGTAGCTGGATTGTAATTATGAATAGAGAAGAAAAAATTCAGATCATTAATGACCTGACTGCAAAGTTGAAAGAAAACAATGTCTTCTACATTACAGATGCAGCTGGGCTAAGCGTGGCCGATGTAAATAATTTGCGTCGCGCATGTTTCAACCAAGGAGTTGAGTACAAATTGTACAAAAACACTTTTATTCAGAAAGCATTAGAGAACTTAGGTGCTGATGTTTCTGAATTTACTAACGGTGCTGTATTCGCAGGTCAGTCTGGCATTATGTTTGCTAGTGAAGAGACTGCTTCAGTACCGGCTAAAGTAATCAAAGAATTTAGAAAAACGAATGAGAAACCGATCCTTAAAGGTGCTTCCATCGATTTCGATCTGTTCGTTGGTGATAATAATGTTGATACATTAAGCAAGCTTAAATCTAAGGCTGAACTTATCGGTGAGGTTATTGGATTGCTTCAATCTCCTGCTAAAAACGTTATCTCTGCACTTCAATCAGGTGGAGACAACTTGGCGGGTATCATCAAAACCCTTTCTGAACGTTAATAAAGATTTTAAAAAAACAATTTTAATTTAATACAAAGATGGCAGATCTTAAAGAATTCGCAGAACAGCTAGTAAACCTATCCGTTAAAGACGTTAACGAATTAGCTGAAATCCTAAAAGAGGAATATGGTATCGAGCCTGCAGCTGCTGCAGCTCCTGTAATGGTAGCTGGTGCTGGTGAAGGTGACGCTGCTGCTGAGAAAACTGAGTTCGACGTAGTGTTGAAAGCAGCTGGCGCAGCTAAATTGAAAGTAGTTAAAGCGGTTAAAGAATTGGCTGGTCTTGGCTTGAAAGAAGCTAAAGAAGTAGTTGATGGCGCTCCATCTACAATCAAAGAAGGAATCTCTAAAGACGAAGCTGAAGCACTTAAGAAAGAATTGGAAGCTGTAGGTGCAGAAGTAGAGTTGAAATAAGATACACTCTGAATTTTGAAATGTCTAGCGTACGCGGGCAATTCGAAATTTATTTGACCGGGCTTATCATAGTCCGGTCTTTTGCCGTTTATGCACATTTTGACTAAATTAAGCATAGACGAATCATTTTCCCGGATTCTCTCCTTTTCCAGTTTATCATTTAAATCTTACTGCCTTGGCTATTCAAACTGAAAGAAAAAGTTTCGCGTCGATTAAACACGTAATTGACTATCCTGACTTTCTGGATGTTCAACTTAAGTCGTTCAGGGACTTTTTCCAAATCGATACGCCTGCCGAAAAACGCGAGAATGAAGGCCTTTACAAGGTTTTTCAAGAAAATTTCCCGATTAGCGACAGCCGTGAGAACTTCGTTTTGGAGTTTGTGGATTACATGATTGATCCACCAAAATATACGGTTGACGAAAGTATCGACAGAGGACTAACCTACTCTGTGCCGCTAAAAGCGAAATTGCGTCTTTCTTGCAACGATGAGGACAACGAGGACTTCGAAACGCTTGAGCAGGAAGTGTTTTTGGGTAACATCCCATACATGACCGAAAAAGGCTCATTCGTTATTAACGGAGCTGAACGCGTTATCGTATCGCAATTACACCGTTCTCCTGGTGTATTCTTCGCACAGTCGAAGCACACCAATGGTACTACATTGTATTCGGCACGAATTATCCCATTTAAGGGATCATGGATCGAGTTTGCAACAGACGTAAATAACGTGATGTTCGCTTACATCGACCGTAAAAAGAAATTTCCCGTAACAACACTGTTACGAGCTATTGGCTACGGATCGGATAAGGAGATTTTGGATCTCTTTGGTCTTTCCGAAGAGGTAGAAGCTAAAAAGGCGCCATTGCAGAAGGTGGTTGGCCGTAAGTTAGCCGCTCGTGTATTGCGTTCATGGACGGAAGACTTCGTAGATGAGGACACTGGGGAGGTTATCTCTATTGACCGTAACGAAGTGATTTTCGAACGCGACCACGTCATTAGTGAGGAAGATATTGAAGATATCGTTGATTCAGGTCAGGATGCAATCGTATTGCACCGCGATGATGTAAACATTGCGGAATTCCAGATCATTCATAATACCCTTCATAAAGATCCATCAAACTCAGAGAAAGAAGCGGTAGAGCAGATCTATCGTCAGTTGCGTAATTCTGATGCTCCAGATGAAGCAACCGCTCGTGAGATTATTCATAATTTGTTCTTCTCAGACAAGCGTTATGACTTGGGTGAGGTAGGACGTTATCGTATTAACCGTAAGCTGAAGATTAATGAATCTTTGGACATGCGAGTTTTGACGATTAAAGATATTGAGTTAATCGTGAAGTATTTGATTCACTTGATTAACTCTAAGGCAGTAGTGGATGATATTGACCACCTGTCTAACCGTCGTGTTCGTACTGTAGGTGAGCAGCTTTACAGCCAGTTTGGTGTAGGTCTTGCCCGTATGGCTCGTACGATTAAAGAGCGTATGAACGTTCGTGATAATGAAGACTTTAAACCAGTTGATTTGATCAACGCGCGTACATTGTCTTCTGTGATCAACTCCTTCTTCGGAACAAACCAGTTGTCGCAGTTCATGGACCAAACCAACCCATTGGCCGAAATCACGCATAAGCGTCGTATGTCAGCCTTGGGTCCTGGTGGTCTTTCCCGTGAGCGTGCCGGTTTCGAGGTTCGTGATGTTCACTACACACACTATGGTCGTCTATGTACGATTGAAACTCCTGAAGGTCCAAACATTGGTTTGATTTCATCTCTTTGTGTTCATGCAAAGGTGAACGATATGGGATTCATCGAAACACCATACCGTAAAATCGACGATGGTAAGATTACTGAAGAAGTAACTTACCTGACTGCCGAAGAGGAGGATTACAAAAATATTGCACAGGCTAACGCACCTCAGGACAGTGAAGGTAATTTCAAGGAACGTCAGATTAAAGTACGTTACCAAGGTGATTTCCCTCTTGAAGGTCCAGAAAGCATCGCATATATGGATGTTGCGCCTAACCAGATTGTATCTGTTGCAGCATCGATGATTCCTTTCTTGGAGCATGATGATGCCAACCGTGCATTGATGGGCTCTAACATGCAGCGCCAAGCAGTGCCATTGTTGCGCCCTGAGGCACCAATCGTTGGTACTGGTTTGGAGAAACGAGTAGCTGAAGATTCTCGCGTTTTATTGCGTGCTGAAGGCAAAGGTACCGTGGCTTATGTTGATTCACAAAAGATCACTATCCGTTACGATTTGACTGAAGATGAAAAAACTTCAGGATTTGATAACGAATTGGTGACTTACGAATTGGTGAAATTCCGTCGTACTAACCAAGATACTTGTGTGAACCTTCGCCCAATCGTTTTAAAAGATGATGAGGTTGTTAAAGGTCAGGTATTGGTTGATGGTTATGCAACTGAGAAAGGTGAGCTTGCACTTGGCCGTAACTTGTTAGTAGGTTACATGCCTTGGCAGGGATACAACTTTGAGGATGCGATTGTTATTTCTGAGCGTATTGTTCAGGATGATGTATATACTTCTATTCACATTGATGAGTACGAACTTGAAGTTCGTGACACTCGTCGTGGAGAAGAAGAGTTGACTACTGAGATTCCTAACGTTTCTGAAGATTCAGTTAAAAACCTTGATGAACATGGCGTGATCCGTGTCGGGGCTGAAATCAAAGAAGGTGATATCTTAGTAGGTAAAATTACTCCTAAAGGAGAAACGGATCCAACACCTGAAGAGAAACTGCTACGTGCAATCTTCGGTGATAAAGCTGGTGATGTAAAAGATGCTTCTTTGAAAGCGTCTCCTTCATTAAATGGAGTAGTGATTGATACTAAATTGTTCTCTCGTCCTAAAAAGGACAAAGATTTGCGTGCTAAAGCGAAGAAAGATGTTGAAGCATTGAAAGCGCGTTATGCAAGCGATTTGAACAAGGTGAAAACGGAAATGATTGATAAAATGGTGAGCCTTCTTGAAGGAAAAACAAGCCGTGGAATCAAGCATAAATTCGGTGATGAGATTATGAGCGAAGGGGTTGAATTCAACCGCGCGAATATCTCAAACAACCTGTTCCCAGAAGAGAATATCTATCGTGATGAAAGTGCATATGCCGTTTCTGCGGAAGCCAACTTGGTTTCTGATTTGAATTTGGATAATTGGACTGATGATGAGCGTATTAATGAGCTGATTGTAATCTTGGTGAAAAACTATATCAACAAGAGAAACAAAATTACTGGTTCATTCAAACGTGATCGTTTCACTTTAGAAGTAGGTGATGAATTGCCAGCAGGTATCGTTCAGCTTGCTAAAGTTTACGTGGCGAAGAAACGTAAATTGAAAGTGGGTGATAAAATGGCGGGTCGTCACGGTAACAAAGGGGTTGTGGCTAAAATCGTTCCGATTGCAGACATGCCTTTCTTGGAAGACGGAACTCCATTGGATATCTGTTTGAACCCTCTTGGGGTACCTTCACGTATGAACATCGGTCAGATTTTCGAGACAGTTCTTGGTTGGGCAGGTCGTAAATTAGGCAAAAAGTACGCTACTCCAATTTTTGATGGAGGTACTATGGACGAAGTTCAAGGTGAATTGAGAGCTGCTGGATTACCAGATTATGGACGTTCATTCCTATATGACGGCCGTACAGGTCAGCGCTTCGATCAACCAATTACGGTAGGTATCGCATATATGCTGAAATTGGGTCACTTGGTTGATGATAAGATGCACGCTCGTTCTATCGGACCTTACTCATTGATTACGCAACAACCATTGGGTGGTAAAGCTCAGTTTGGTGGTCAGCGTTTCGGAGAGATGGAGGTTTGGGCACTTGAGGCATTCGGTGCAGCGCACATCCTTCAAGAGATCTTGACGATTAAGTCTGATGACGTAATCGGTCGTGCTAAAGCTTATGAGTCGATTGTTAAGGGGGATAATATGGGTAAACCAAATATTCCAGAATCCTTCAACGTATTGGTACACGAGCTTCGTGGATTGGCACTTGAAGTAACATTAGACTAATCATCATCTCGATTTAAAATATTCTCCCTTAGAAATATGAGTTTCAGAAAGAATAAAAAAATCAATAATGACTTTTCAAGAGTAACCATCTCATTGGCCTCTCCAGAATCTATTCTGGAGAGTTCATTCGGGGAGGTAACTCAGCCAGAAACCATCAATTACCGTACTTATAAGCCGGAAATGGGTGGTCTTTTCTGTGAGCGAATCTTCGGTCCTGTGAAGGATTGGGAATGTCATTGTGGAAAATATAAAAGAATTCGCTACAAGGGGATCGTTTGTGATCGTTGTGGTGTAGAAGTAACAGAGAAGAAAGTACGTCGTGAGCGTATGGGACACATCGAATTGGTGGTTCCTGTAGCGCACATTTGGTACTTCCGTTCTTTACCTAACAAGATTGGTTATTTGTTAGGTCTTCCGACAAAAAAATTAGATCAGATTATTTATTACGAACGTTATGTTGTAATTCAGCCTGGTGTAAAAGAGGAAGATGAAATTCAGAAAATGGATTTCTTAACCGAAGATGAGTATTTGGAGATCATGGACAAATTGCCTCGTGAGAACCAAATGCTTGACGATGATGATCCAAGCAAGTTTATTGCGAAGATGGGTGCTGATGCCATTGAGATGTTGTTGGCGCGCACAGAGTTGGATTCATTGTCTTTTGCATTGCGTCATCAGGCAGCAACAGATACTTCTCAGCAGCGTAAAGCAGAAGCTTTGAAGCGTTTGAAAGTTGTAGAGGCTTTCCGTGATTCACGTACGCGTATCGATAACCGCCCAGAGTGGATGGTTATTCGTATGGTGCCAGTAATTCCACCAGAATTGCGCCCATTGGTGCCTTTGGATGGTGGTCGTTTTGCAACATCTGACTTGAATGATCTTTACCGTCGTGTAATTATCCGTAACAACCGTTTGAAACGTTTGATCGATATTAAGGCTCCTGAAGTGATCCTTCGTAACGAGAAACGTATGCTGCAAGAGGCTGTCGATTCATTATTCGATAACTCTCGTAAAGTAAACGCTGTTCGTTCTGATGGTAACCGTGCGTTGAAGTCCCTTTCTGATATGCTGAAAGGTAAGCAAGGTCGTTTCCGTCAAAACTTGTTGGGTAAGCGTGTTGATTACTCTGGTCGTTCGGTAATTGTCGTTGGTCCTGAGTTGAAAATGCACGAATGTGGTTTGCCAAAGAATATGGCAGCCGAGCTGTTCAAGCCATTCGTTATCCGCAAGCTGATTGAACGTGGTATCGTAAAAACAGTGAAGTCAGCGAAGAAAATCGTTGATCGTAAAGATCCTGTTGTTTGGGATATTTTGGAAAACGTGCTTAAAGGTCACCCTGTGATGCTTAACCGTGCTCCTACACTTCACCGTTTGGGTATCCAGGCATTCCAGCCTAAATTGATTGAAGGTAAAGCGATTCAGCTGCACCCATTGGTATGTACTGCATTTAACGCCGATTTTGATGGTGACCAAATGGCGGTTCACGTACCATTAGGCCATGAGGCAGTATTGGAAGCACAGGTTTTGATGTTATCATCGCATAACATTTTGAACCCTGCCAACGGTGCGCCTATTGCTGTACCTTCTCAGGATATGGTATTGGGTCTTTATTATATGTCAAAAGGCCGTCCGAATACACCTGCCTATCCAATTAAAGGTGAGGGCATGACTTTCTATGGTGCTGAAGAGGTGATCATTGCGATCAACGAAGGCGCTTGTGATAAGAATGCCAATATTAAAGTAAAAACAAAAGTTCGTAACGATGATACGGGTGAATTAGAAACGAAAGTAATTGATACAGTTGCTGGACGTGTTCTTGTGAACCAGTTTGTACCTGAAGAGGTTGGTTTCGTGAACGAACTATTGACCAAGAAAAAACTGCAGCAAATCATTTCTTATGTGTATAAAATCACAGGAATGGCTAAAACTGCAAAATTCTTGGATGATATTAAACACTTAGGATTCCAGACAGCATACGCCGGTGGACTTTCTATGGGTCTTAATGATATCATGATTCCTGACCAAAAAGCACCATTGGTAGCTCAGGCTCAGGAGGAACGTGATGAAGTGATGATGAACTACCAAATGGGTCTTATCACTGATACTGAGCGTTACAATCAAATCATTGATATCTGGACACGTATCAACAGCCAGTTGACGACTGTATTGATGAAGCAGTTGGCTGAAGATCAAAATGGATTTAATGCGATCTACATGATGATGGACTCCGGAGCCCGTGGTTCTCGTGAGCAAATTCGTCAGTTGGGTGGTATGCGTGGACTGATGGCTAAGCCTCAGAAAAACGTAGGATCATCAGTAGGTGCAATTATTGAAAACCCAATTCTTTCTAACTTTAAGGAAGGTTTGGATGTACTTGAGTACTTTATCTCTACTCACGGTGCGCGTAAAGGTTTGGCCGATACCGCCCTTAAAACTGCCGATGCGGGTTACTTGACTCGTCGTTTGGTGGATGTAGCGCAGGATGTGATCATTAATGAGCACGATTGTGGTACATTGAGAGGTATTGAAATGGAGCCACTTAAAGACAATGAGGAAATTGTTGAGCCTTTGGGTGAGCGTATCTTGGGTCGTGTTTCTGTACATGATGTTGAGGATCCATTGTCTGGTGAAGTATTGGTTGAAGCAGGTCAGGAAATCAGCGAAACACATGTTCAACGCATCGAAGAAAGTGCTGTTGAGAAAGTTGAGGTTCGTTCTGTATTGACTTGTGAAACACGTAAGGGTGTTTGTGCGAAATGTTACGGTAGAAACTTATCTACTTTGCGTTCTGCGCAGGTTGGTGATTCCGTAGGGGTTGTGGCAGCACAGTCTATTGGTGAGCCAGGTACACAGCTTACACTTCGTACATTCCACGTTGGGGGTACAGCATCTGCGATTGCTGCTGATGCCTCTGTGATTGCGAAGTTCCCAGGTATCTTGAAATTTGAGGAAATCCGTTCTATTTCTGTAGACTCTGATCTTGATGATGAGCCAGCAGATGTAGTAATGGGACGTACTGGCGAAGTGAAAATTATCGACGCTGCTTCTGGTAAGACTTTGATGACCAATAATGTTCCTTACGGTGCATACTTGAAGTTCAAAGATGGTGCGAAGGTGGAGAAAGGTGACAAAATCTGTCAGTGGGATCCATTTAACGCCGTGATCCTTTCAGAGTATGGCGGTAAGATTGGCTTCGATGCTTTAGAGCAGGGTATCACCTACAAAGTAGAGATGGATGATACTACTGGTCACCAGTCGAAAGTAGTGATGGATACTAAGGATAAGACTAAGAACCCATCGATTTCTATTAATGGAAATGAAGGTGAGATCAAGTCTTATAACATTCCTGTTGGAGCATACCTTAATGTAGAAGAAGGCGACGATATTAAGCCAGGTACAATCCTGTGTAAGATTCCTCGTTCTGCAGGTAAGTCTGCCGATATTACAGGGGGTCTTCCTCGAGTAACAGAGCTATTTGAGGCACGTAACCCATCTAATCCAGCGGTAATCTCTGAGATTGACGGTGTGGTAACGTACGGTGGTATCAAGCGTGGTAACCGTGAGGTTTATATCGAGTCGAAAGATGGTGTTAAGAAGCGTTACTTAGTATCTCTTTCTAAACACATCTTGGTTCAGGAAAATGACTTCGTGAAAGCGGGTATGCCATTGTCTGATGGAGCGAAAACACCAAACGATATCTTGAATGTAGAAGGTCCTACTTCAGTTCAGGAATATTTGGTGAACGAAATCCAAGCGGTATATCGTCTTCAGGGTGTGAAAATTAACGATAAGCACATCGAGGTGATTGTTCGTCAGATGATGCAGAAGGTTACAGTTGTGGATCCAGGTGATACCATCTTCTTGACCAACCAAATCGTTGATAAATTCTCTTTCCGTGAAGAAAACGACAAGATCTTGGATCAAAAAGTGGTTACTGATGCAGGTGACTCTACAAATGTAGAAGCTGGTCAGATCATCACCGCTCGTCGTCTTCGTGATGAGAACTCTAACCTTCGTCGTCGTGACTTGAAATTGGTACAGGTACGTGATGCGCAAGCAGCAGTTTCTAAACCTACACTTCAAGGTATTACGCAATCATCTTTGGGTACTGACTCGTTCATCTCAGCAGCATCCTTCCAGGAAACTACTAAGGTGTTGTCTGAAGCCTCAATTCGTGGTAAGCGTGATGAATTACTTGGACTGAAAGAAAACGTAATCGTAGGTCACTTGATTCCAGCAGGTACAGGTGTTCGTGATTTCCGTAAATTGATTGTTACTCATAAAGATGAGGAAGCAGAATTACGTGAAATGCGTGAGCGTAGAGCAGAAAATGAGCGTGCTTAATCAAGATGATTCAGCACCCTAACATATAAGATAAGCGAATAGACTGCGGCCGTTGAGGCTGTAGTCTATTCTTTTTATATACACATTCTTACATCATATCTAAACTTATGCAGAATCCAGAGCAAGATCAGAAGCCTCAGCAAGGTGGTAAAATTGATATCGAATTGCCAGAAGAAATGGCCGAGGGCGTTTACGCTAACTTAGCCATGATAGCTCACTCTAACAGTGAGTTTGTACTGGACTTTATTCGCATTATGCCAGGTGTGCCTAAAGCTAAAGTGAAATCAAGGGTGGTGTTGACTCCAGAGCATGCGGTACGGTTATTGCAGGCTTTGCAAGACAATATTGCTAAGTATGAGGCAATGTGTGGGCCGATTGGTCAAAATAACCCTTCAGGTGATAATAACCCCTATAATTTTGGGGGACCAGTAGGGGAAGCTTAAGCTGATAATCAGTTCAAAGCACTCAAAATTAGAATTTTCAGCAGTTCAGTATCAGGTTAGTTCGAGGTAATATTAATAATTATTTTTCACTAACTTTTTAGAAATAAGTCGGTAATGGTTTGATTAGTCAGTGATTATCAATACCTTTGCAGTCCTATTTCAGAACTGTATTATTAATACTTTAAACGTTTTTATTAAATGCCTACTATTCAGCAATTAGTACGCAAGGGCAGAAAAAGCTTGGTTGATAAGTCTAAATCACCTGCTTTGGATTCTTGTCCACAACGTCGAGGAGTATGTACGCGTGTTTACACGACTACTCCTAAAAAACCAAACTCAGCGATGCGTAAAGTAGCTCGTGTGCGTTTGACAAATGGTAAAGAGGTGAATGCCTACATCGGTGGTGAAGGTCACAACTTGCAAGAGCACTCAATCGTGTTGATTCGTGGTGGTCGTGTAAAGGATCTTCCTGGGGTTCGTTATCACGTAGTTCGTGGTGCATTGGATACTGCAGGTGTTGGTGGTCGTCTACAAGCTCGTTCTAAATACGGTGCGAAACGTCCTAAGGACAAAAAATAATTTTAAAAAATTTAAGTACATTATTGTATAAAAAGCAATGAGAAAGGCTAAACCAAAAAAGCGGTATATTCTTCCTGATCCAAAGTTTCAAGATACTTTGGTAACTAAGTTTGTAAACTATCTTATGCAAGATGGGAAGAAGAGTATTGCCTATAATATTTTTTACGACGCGATCAATCTAGTAGAAGAGCGCGTGGGTGAGAACGGTCTTGAGGTTTGGAAAAAGGCTTTGAATAATGTAATGCCAGCTGTCGAGGTGAAATCTCGTCGTGTAGGTGGTGCTACATTCCAAGTGCCGATGGAAGTTCGACCTAGCCGTAAGACTTACTTGGGAATCAAATGGATGATTCGTTATTCGCGTTCACGTGGTGAAAAAACCATGAAAGAACGTTTGGCTGGGGAGATCATTGCTGCTTCCAAAGGCGAAGGTGCAGCTGTGAAGAAGAAAGATGATACACACCGCATGGCGGAGGCTAATAAAGCATTCTCTCACTTTAGATTCTAATACAAATGGCTAAGGATTTAACTTTCCTGCGTAATATCGGTATCATGGCTCACGTCGATGCTGGTAAAACCACAACTACTGAGCGTATCCTTTACTACACTGGATTGTCTCACAAAATTGGTGAAGTTCACGATGGTGCTGCTACCATGGACTGGATGGAGCAAGAGCAAGAGCGTGGTATCACGATTACTTCTGCTGCTACCCAAACTAACTGGCATTACCCAACGGATAAAGGTACTCACGTAAAAGGTTTGACTAAACCTTATACTGTGAACATTATCGATACTCCAGGTCACGTTGACTTTACTGTAGAAGTAGAGCGTTCGTTGCGTGTATTGGATGGTGCTGTAGCATTGTTCTGTGCATCTTCTGGTGTAGAGCCTCAGTCTGAGACAGTATGGCGTCAAGCAGATAAGTACCATGTTCCACGTATCTGCTTTGTTAACAAAATGGACCGTGCTGGTGCTAACTTCTTGGGAACTGTTCAAGAAATTATCGACAAATTGGGAGGTAACCCAGTGCCGTTGCAATTGCCAATCGGTGCTGAAGATACTTTTACTGGTGTTGTTGATTTGATCAAAAACAAAGCAATTATCTGGAACGAAGACGACATGGGTATGACTTATGTTGAGCAAGAAGTTCCTGAAGATATGCTTGAAGAGGTTGCTGAGTGGAGACAGAAATTGGTTGAAGCAGTAGCTGAGTATGATGAGGAGTTGTTGGAGAAATTCTTCGAGGACGCTGATTCAATTACTGAAGAAGAAATGATGGTGGCTATTCGTGCAGCTGTAATTGACATGTCAATGCAGCCTGTAATGTGTGGTTCAGCATTTAAAAATAAAGGTGTACAGGCAGTATTGGATGCTGTATGTTCATTCTTGCCTTCTCCATTAGACTTGCCTGCAATTCAAGGTATCAATCCTGATACTGATGAAGAGGTTACGCGTAATGCGACTATCGAAGATCCATTTGCTGCATTGGCATTTAAGATCGCAACTGACCCATTTGTAGGTCGTTTGTGTTTCTTCCGTGTTTATTCAGGGAAATTGAATGCTGGTTCTTATGTATTGAATACGCGTACTGGTAAAAAAGAGCGTATCTCTCGTTTGATGCAAATGCACTCAAATAAGCAAAATCCGATTGATGTAGTAGAAGCTGGTGACATCTGTGCAGGTGTTGGTTTCAAAGATATCAAAACAGGTGACTCTTTGGTTGATGAAAAGAATCCAATCGTATTGGAGGAAATGACTTTCCCTGAGCCTGTAATCGGTATTGCTATTGAGCCTAAGTCAAAAGCTGACGTTGATAAGTTGGGTATGGCTTTGGGTAAATTGATTGAAGAAGATCCTACATTGCGTGTAAATACTGACGAGGAAACTGGTCAAACTGTATTGCGTGGTATGGGTGAGTTGCACTTGGAAATTATCCTTGATCGTTTGAAACGCGAGTTCAAAGTAGAGGTTAATGAAGGTGCTCCTCAGGTAGCTTACCGTGAGCATATCACTACAGGTGTTGAGCACCGTGAGGTTTACAAAAAGCAGTCTGGTGGTCGTGGTAAATTTGCGGATATCGTATTCGAATTGAAGCCACGCGAAGATGGAAAAGACGGTCTTGAGTTCGTTAACCAAATCGTAGGTGGTGCTATTCCTCGTGAATTCATCCCAGCGGTACAAAAAGGTTTCGAATCTTCTATGGTTAATGGTCCATTGGCAGGTTTCCCTGTTGAGGCTATGACTGTTCGTTTGTTCCATGGTTCATTCCACGATGTCGATTCTGACTCTTTGTCTTTTGAATTGGCAGCACGTATGGGATTCCGTGAGGCGGCTAAATTAGCTAAACCACAAATCTTGGAGCCAATCATGGCAGTTGAGGTGGTTACTCCAGAGGATTATACTGGTCCTGTAACAGGTGACTTGAACCGTCGTCGCGGTATCATGAAAGGTATGGACTCTAAAGGTACTGCTTCAGTAATCAAAGCTGATGTGCCATTGTCTGAGTTGTTCGGTTACGTAACAGATTTACGTACGATTACTTCTGGTCGTGGGTCTGCGTCTTTGACGTTCTCACACTACGATCCAGTTCCAAACAACTTGGCTAAAGATATTATCGCAGAAGCGAAAGGAGAATAAGAGCGTTAGATAGATATGAATCAAAAAATTAGAATAAAGCTAAAGTCTTACGATCACAACTTGGTAGACAAGTCTTCTGAGAAAATCGTAAAGGCAGTTAAGGCAACGGGTGCTGTAGTAAGCGGTCCAATTCCATTGCCAACTGAAAAAGAACGTTTCACTGTATTGCGTTCACCTCACGTTAACAAAAAATCACGTGAGCAATTTCAAATTTGTACTTACAAGCGTTTGGTAGATATCTACTCAAACTCAGCTAAAACTGTAGATGCATTGATGAAATTGGAATTGCCATCAGGTGTAGATGTTGAGATCAAGGTTTAATCTTGTGTCTTAATTGATATTAAGGGTCTGGAGCTTTAGCTTCAGACCTTTTTTTATGCGCAAAATTGCAGAATAGCTTTATAGGGTGATCGAATGGTAGGAAAGCTTGAGGTGTCGAAAATTCACATTTTTATACTGTAAATTGGGGGTGCTTTGCTCTTTTCTGCATGCTTTTTGTAAATCCCTCAAGAGGTTAATTGTTGTTGGGAAATTATTCTATTTCGTAAGTCCCTTTTTTTTAGTGAGATGTGACTTAATATTTCTCTAATTGTTTTGGTTCTTGAGAATAATTCCTAACTTTGCAGTCCTTTAGAATGGCGAGCGAATGGTCGTTCGTATATTTTAATTTATTTTATACTAAAAAGTTAGTATGTCTGGTATTATCGGTAAAAAAATCGGAATGACTAGCATCTACAGTGCCGATGGACAAAAAAATGTCGCATGCACACTTGTAGAGGTTGGTCCTTGTGTTATCACACAAGTAAAGACCGTCGAATCAGACGGCTATGATGCTGTTCAGCTTGGCTTCGGCGATAAGAAAGCTAAGAACACTTCGAAAGCGATGCAAGGGCATTTCGCTAAAGCAAACACTACTCCAAAGAGAAAACTCGTTGAGTTCCGTGACTTCGAAGGTGAAGTTGCTTTGGGTAACGAGATTCGAGTAGAGAATGTGTTTGAAGAGGGTGATTTCGTAGACGCTATTGGAACTTCCAAAGGTAAAGGTTTCCAAGGTGTTGTTAAACGTCACGGTTTTGGTGGTGTTGGACAAGCTACGCACGGTCAACATAACCGTCTTCGCGCACCAGGTTCTATTGGAGCGGCTTCGTTCCCATCACGCGTATTTAAAGGTCTTCGTATGGCTGGACGTATGGGTGGTGATCGCGTTAAGATTCAGAACTTGCGTGTTATGAAAGTGTACTCTGAGAAGAATTTGCTTGTAGTGAGCGGTTCTATCCCAGGCGCTAAAAATTCATTTGTAATTCTAGAAAAGTAATTCAATGGAGATTTCGGTATTAAAAGTTGACGGTAGCGAAAGCGGCAAAAAAGTTGAGTTGCAAGACTCAATCTTCGCTGTTGAGCCCAACGATCACGCAATCTACTTAGACGTGAAACAGTACTTGGCTAATCAGAGACAAGGTACTCACAAGTCTAAAGAACGTAGTGAGATCGCAGGATCTACTAAAAAAATCAAGAAACAGAAGGGTACAGGTACTGCACGTGCAGGATCTTTGAAGTCTCCTGTTTTCGTTGGTGGTGGTAGAGCTTTCGGTCCTCGCCCACGTAATTATGGCTTTAAATTGAACAAGAAAGTTAAAGCTTTGGCACGTATGTCTGCTCTTTCTTACAAAGCTAAAGATCAAAACATCATCGTTATCGAAGATGTGAATTTGGACGCTCCTAAAACGAAGGAATTCGTGAGCATCCTTAAAGGTCTTTCTTTGGATGGAAAGAAAATTTTGGCTGTCACTGGTGATTTGAATGACAATGTCAACATGGCTGCGCGTAATATTCGCAAAGCAAAAGTTGCTGATGTTGATTCAATTAACACTTATGATGTGTTGAACGCAGATAGCCTAGTGCTTTTTGAGAGTTCTATTGAGAAAATTGAAAAATTATTCGCTTAATCATGAGTGTACTTAAAAAACCTTTGGTTACCGAAAAAGCCTCACTTCAAAACGAAAGTGGTGTATATGGTTTCATTGTAGACCTTAACGCTAACAAGTTGGAAGTAAAGAAAGAGGTTGAGCGTATGTACGGCGTTAACGTTGTAGCTGTACGTACAGCGCGCTACTTGGGAAAAAAACGCACACGTTATGCTAAGTCTTCGATCATTTCTGGTCGTAGCAACAGCTATAAGAAAGCTTTTGTCCAAGTTGCAGAAGGTGAAGTTATTGATTTTTACAGCGGAATCTAAAGAATTAGACAATGGCAGTAAAGAAAATGCGTCCAGTAACTCCTGGACTAAGATTCAGAGTAGCGCCTGCATTCGAAGAAATCACTAAATCAACCCCAGAAAAATCTCTTACTGTAGGTTCACGTAAGTCTGGTGGTCGTAACAACAGTGGTCGTATGACGATGCGTTATTTAGGTGGTGGTCACAAACGTAAATTACGTTCTGTTGATTTCAAACGTCAGAAATTTGGCGTTCCAGCTACCGTTAAAGCGATCGAATATGATCCAAATCGTACAGCTTACATTGCTTTGCTTTTTTATGCAGACGGTGAGAAGGCTTACATCCTTGCTCCTGAAGGATTACAGGTAGGTACTCAGATTGTATCGAGTGCTGATGCAGCTCCTGAAGTTGGTAACCACGTATTGATGGCAAATATTCCATTAGGTACCGTGATTCACAACATCGAGTTGACTCCTGGAAAAGGTGGTTTGTTGGTGCGTTCAGCTGGTGCTTCGGCTCAGTTGGTTGCAAAGGAAGGTAAGTATGTAACAATCAAACTTCCTTCTGGTGAAATGCGCATGGTATTGGCATCATGTTATGCTACTATCGGTGTGGTTTCTAATGGAGATCACATGAACGTTAGATTGGGTAAAGCGGGTCGTAACCGTTGGATGGGTCGTCGTCCTCGTGTACGTGGTACTGCAATGAACCCAGTTGATCACCCAATGGGTGGTGGTGAAGGCCGTTCTTCTGGTGGTCACCCACGTTCTCGTAACGGTATCTACGCTAAAGGTGGTAAGAGCCGTAAAGCCAACAAATACTCTGATAAATTGATCATTTCAAGACGTAAGAAATAATGGCAAGATCACTTAAAAAAGGACCTTATATTGACTTCCGCTTAACAAAGAAAGTGGACGCCATGAACGAAGGTGGTAAAAAGACTGTGATCAAAACATGGTCTCGTCGTTCTATGATTTCTCCAGAATTCGTAGGACACACATTCGCTGTACATAATGGAAATAAATTTATTCCAGTTTATGTTACAGAAAACATGGTAGGTCACAAGATGGGCGAATTCGCACCAACTCGTACTTATAAGGGTCATATTAATAAAAAAGACAAGGGCAAGAGATAATTATGAAAGCTGTTGCAAGACTAAGAAACTGTCCGACCTCGCCGCGCAAAATGCGTTTGGTAGCAGATATGATCCGCGGTCAGCGCGTGGACACAGCATTAAATATTTTGAAATTCGACCCTAGACATTCTTCGAATCGTCTAGAGAAGTTGTTGCTTTCAGCGATTGCTAACTGGGAGAATGCAAATGAAGGTGAAAGCCTTGAAACTGCAAACCTGGTAGTTAGCGAAATTTTCGTTGATAGTGCACGTATGTTGAAGCGTTTGCGTCCAGCACCTCAAGGACGAGCTCACCGTATTCGTAAGCGTTCGAATCACGTTACGCTTGTTGTGGATTCATTGTCAACCAAAACTGAAAAGAATTAATCAATTATGGGACAGAAAGTTAATCCAATAGGCCTGCGTTTAGGTATCGTTCGAGGCTGGGAATCAAACTGGTATGCTAACTCTCGTGATTTTTCTGACAAATTGATCGAAGATCAAAAAATCAGAAAATATGTATTGGCTCGTATTCCTAAAGGTGGAATCAGCCGTATCGTGATTGAGCGTACATTAAAGCGCATCACTTTAACTATCCATACTGCCCGTCCAGGTGTAGTAATTGGTAAAGGTGGCGCGGAAGTTGATAGAATTAAAGAAGAGTTGAAAAAATTGACATCTAAGGATGTGCAAATCAACATCTTCGAGATCAAGCGTCCTGAATTGGAAGCTAAATTGATCGGGGAGTCTATCGCTCAACAACTACGTGCGCGTATCTCGTATCGTCGTGCTATGAAGCAAGCAATTGCTTCTGCAATGCGTGTAGGTGCTCAAGGTATTAAAGTGAAATTGTCTGGTCGTTTGGGTGGTGCTGAAATGGCACGTACTGAAATGTACAAAGAAGGACGTATTCCATTGCATACATTGCGTGCAGACATCGATTACGCTATCTGCGAATCGGATACAATCTACGGTAAAATCGGTATCAAAGTTTGGATCTTCAAAGGTGAAGTTTACGGTAAGCGTGACTTGACTCCAACTACTGATAATGATCGTCGTGGTCGTCGTCGTAAAGATGGTAATAACAACCAACAAGGCGGTCGTCGTAGAAGAAAGTAATCGCTAAGAAAGTAAAACAGCTTTAAAATGTTACAACCGAGAAGAGTAAAACATAGAAAAGTTCAGAAAGGCCGAGTTAAAGGTCTTGCTGGAAGAGGCCATGAGATTGCCTTTGGTAGCTTCGGTATCAAGTCTCTTGAGGCAGGTTGGATCACCAGCCGTCAGATTGAGGCAGCTCGTATTGCGGTTACACGTGCAATGAAACGTGAAGGTAAAGTATGGATCCGTATCTTCCCTGACAAACCTATCACTAAGAAACCTGCAGAGGTTCGTATGGGTAAGGGTAAGGGTGCCCCAGAATACTGGGTAGCTTGTATCAAGCCAGGAACCATCTTATTTGAATCAACAGGTGTACCTTTAGCCTTGGCTCAAGAGTCAATGCGTCTAGCGGCACAGAAATTGCCTGTTAAAACTAAATTTGTTGTACGTAGAGATTACGTTGAAGCATAAGAGTTATGAAAAATTCTGAAATCGCACAACTAAGCAAGGAAGAGTTGATCCAAAAGATCACTGCTGAAAAGGAAAACTTGCAAAAAATGCAGTTTGCGCACGCAATTTCGCCGATTGAGAATCCGATGAAAATTCGTGTTAGTCGTCGAATGATCGCTAGGTTTGAAACCGCATTACGTCAACTTGAAGCTAAGTAAGATCATGGAAAGAAACTTAAGAAAAGAACGTATCGGTGTTATCGCCAGCAACAAAATGGACAAGTCCATCACTGTTGAGGTAACCCGTCGAGTAAAGCACCCGATTTACGGTAAATTCGTTACTAAAACTTCTAAATTCATGTCACACGACGAGAATAATGAAGGTGGTATCGGTGATACTGTACGCATTGCTGAGACACGTCCATTGTCTCGCAACAAGCGCTGGAGATTGGTAGAAATCATTGAAAGAGCGAAGTAATTATGATCCAACAAGAAAGTCGTCTAAACGTAGCGGATAACTCAGGTGCTAAAGAAGTACTTTGTATCCGTGTTTTGGGTGGAACTGGGAAACGTTACGCTTCTATCGGTGACAAAATCGTTGTCACTGTAAAGTCAGCCCTTTCATCCAGCAACTTGAAAAAAGGTACCGTATCAAAGGCGGTTGTTGTTCGTACGAAAAAAGAAATCCGTCGTAAAGATGGTTCTTATATCCGTTTCGAAGACAATGCTGCTGTATTGTTAGGTGCTAATGATGAACCAAGAGGAACACGTATCTTCGGCCCTGTTGCCCGTGAATTACGTGAGAAGCAATTCATGAAGATTGTTTCCTTGGCACCGGAAGTACTTTAATATTTTAAAGGAAAAGATCATGACTAAAGTAAAAATTAAAATCCGTAAAGGAGATACAGTTAAGGTGATCGCCGGTAACGATAAAGGTAAAACTGGACTCGTACAAGAGGTGATCACAGCAACTAACCGCGTGTTAGTAGAGGGGGTTAATATTGTAACTAAGCATGTTAAACCTTCTGCAGCTAACCCTAATGGCGGTATCGAGAAAGTCGAGGCTCCTATTCATATTTCTAACGTAGCATTTGTTGATCCTGCTAAAGGCGAAACAAGTCGCGTTGGACGTAAAGTAGTTGATGGTAAAATCGTGCGTTACGCCAAAAAATCAGGGGAGGAAATTAAGTAATGGCAGCTCCAAGACTTAAAGAAAAATATCAGAACGAAATTGCTGGTGCTTTAAAAGAAAAATTTGGTTACAAATCTGTAATGCAAATTCCAGCAGTGACAAAAATCTGTATCAATAAAGGTATCGGGGAAGCAGTTTCCGATAAAAAATTGATCGATCAAGGTGTGGAAGAGATGACTACTATTGCTGGTCAGAAAGCTGTTCCTACCAAGGCTAAAAATTCTATCTCCAACTTTAAGTTGAGAGAAGAAATGCCGATCGGTGCGCGCGTTACCTTGCGTGGAGACAAAATGTATGAATTCATGGACCGTCTTTTGACGATCGCATTGCCTGCAGTTCGTGATTTCCGTGGAGTTTCTGCTAAAGGTTTTGATGGCCGTGGTAACTACACTTTGGGTGTAAAAGAGCAGATCATCTTTCCAGAGATTTCTATCGAAAAGGTAAATAAAATCTCTGGTATGGATATCACTTTTGTTACTTCTGCTGAGACTGACGAAGAAAGCTTAGAATTATTGAAAGCTTTCGGTATGCCTTTTGCTAACAAAAAATAATAAGATACAATGGCTAGAGAAGCAGTAAAAGCGCGTGGTCGCAAGCGCGAGAAAATGGTCGCGAAATACGCTGAGAAACGCAAAGCTTTGAAAGAAGCTGGCGATTATATCGGTTTGGATAAGTTGCCTCGCAACGCATCTCCAGTTCGTTTGCACAACCGTTGTAAATTGACTGGTCGTCCAAAAGGTTATATGCGTAAGTTCGGTATCAACCGTGTTACTTTCCGTGAGATGGCTTCAGCAGGTTTGATTCCTGGTGTTACAAAAGCTTCATGGTAAGTTACCTTTGAGAAGTAAGATTTAATTATTAACTTTGCAAGCCCTGCTAAAATTAGCAGGGTATTGCTTATCATATCAATAAATATTTATCATGACTGATCCAATAGCAGATTTTTTAACACGTTTGCGTAACGCTCAGAAAGCGGGACACCGCGTTGTTGAAATCCCAGCATCTAACGTCAAGAAAAACATGACGAAGGTGTTGTTTGACCAAGGGTATATTCAGTCGTATAAATTCGTAGAGGACGGACCTCAAGGCACTGTTAAAGTAGCATTGAAGTATCACCCTGTTACAAAGAAACCGGCAATGGAAAAATTGATCCGTGTTTCTAAGCCAGGCCTCCGAAAATATGCGAAGAATACCGAATTACCTCGTGTATTGAATGGCCTTGGAATTGCCATTTTGTCCACAAACAAAGGAATTATTAGTAACAAAGAAGCTCGCGCACTAAATATTGGTGGTGAGGTTTTATGTTACATCTACTAATTTAATATTACAATGTCGAGAATAGGAAAGAAGCCAATTACTATTCCTGCGGGTGTAAGCGTAGAAGTAAATGCTGAAAACGTTGTTACAGTTAAAGGTTCTAAAGGAACTTTGTCGCAAGATATCGATCGTGACATCACTGTAGAGATCAACGAAAATATTGTGACTTTGTCACGCCCTACCGACCAAAAGAGACACAAGGCGATGCACGGTTTATACCGTTCTCTTGTTAATAACATGGTTATTGGAGTTTCAGAGGGTTTTAAGAAAACGTTAGAGCTTGTTGGTGTAGGTTACAAAGCCGTATCGCAAGGAAAAACGTTGGAATTAAACTTAGGTTACTCACACAGCATTTACTTTGGCGTACCAGCAGAGGTAGAAGTTAAAGCAGAAACTCAAAAAGGTAAGAGCCCAGTGATTACTTTGGAGTCTGCTGACAAGCAATTGTTGGGTCAAGTTACCGCAAAAATCAAGTCTCTTCGTCCAGTTGAGCCTTACAAAGGAAAAGGTATCCGTGAGGAAGGTCAATATATTAGAAGAAAAGCGGGTAAAACAGCTGCTAAAAAATAATAGTTATGGCAATTAAGAACGAAAAAATCGCGAGAAGACTGAGAATCCGTCGCGGAATCCGCAGAAAGATCTCAGGAACAGCTCAACGTCCGCGTCTTTCAGTGTACAAAAGTAACACAGCCATCTCAGCGCAATTGATTGACGATATTAACGGTGTTACATTGGCTTCTGCTACTTCTGTAGAATTCGGTGCCCGTAAAAATTGTAATATTGAAATTTCTGAAAAAGTTGGTGCTAAATTAGCTGAAAAAGCGGTTGCAAACTCAATTACTGAGGTTGTTTTTGACCGTAGTGGTTACCAATACCACGGTAAAGTTAAAGCATTGGCTGAAGGTGCCAGAAATGGCGGATTAAAATTCTAAGCAAATGTCCAATAAAACTGTAAAAAGCGTTAAGGCAAGCGAGCTTGACCTTAAAGAAAAAGTTGTTGCTATCAATCGTGTAGCGAAGGTAGTTAAAGGTGGACGTCGTTTTAGTTTTTCCGCTATTGTGGTAGTGGGAGACGGAAACGGTGTTGTAGGTCATGGTTTGGGTAAAGCCAACGAGGTGACTGATGCCATTACTAAAGGTATCGAAGATGCAAAGAAGAACTTGGTGAAAGTTCCTGTATTCAACGGTACTATCCCTCATGAAGCTACTGGTAAATTTGGTGGTGGTTACGTATTGATGAAGCCTGCATCTCAGGGTACTGGGGTAATTGCAGGTGGTGCGATGCGTGCTGTATTGGAGGCTGCTGGTGTACATAACGTACTTGGTAAGTCTAAAGGTTCATCAAACCCACATAACGCAGTTAAAGCAACATTCGATGCTTTGGCTAAAATGAGAACTCCACAGCAAGTTGCTGAGCAAAGAGGAGTAAGTGTTTCTAAAGTATTTAACGGTTAATAAAGATGGCTAAAGTACGTTTAACTCAGGTTCGTAGTACAATCAACCGTCCGAAACGTCAGGTTGAGACAATCAAGGCTTTGGGTCTTGGTAAAATCAATAGAACCGTTGAGCATGAGAAAACTCCTCAAATTGCGGGGATGATCGAAAAAGTAAAACATTTGATTACTGTAGCTGAGGTATAATTATGAAATTACATACATTACAACCAGCCGATGGTTCTACCAAAAAAGGTAAACGTATCGGTCGTGGTCAGGGGTCTACAAGAGGTGGTACTTCTACACGTGGTCACAAAGGTGCAAAGTCAAGATCTGGTTATTCTCAGAAAGTAGGTTTCGAGGGTGGTCAAATGCCTTTGCAAAGAAGAGTCCCTAAATTTGGATTTACCAATCCAAATCGAGTAATTTACAAACCTGTTAATCTTGACGCTATCCAAGCCTTGGCTGACAAGCTTGGTGTTACTGCTATCACGATCGAAATGATGCGTGAGAACGGTATCGTCGGAAAAGCGGATTTGGTAAAAGTACTTGCTAACGGCGCGGTTACTTCTAAATTGGAAGTTTCTGCGAATAAATTCTCTGCTTCAGCTGTTGAAGCAATTGAGAAGGCAGGTGGGACAGCAACTGTTATCTGATAATATATCATGAAGAAGTTTATTTCTACTATTCAAAATATTTTTTCCATCGAGGAGTTGAGAACAAGAATTCTCAACACCTTGATTTTGTTGGTCATTTTCCGTTTAGGATCCTTTGTTGTGTTGCCAGGTGTTGATCCTGCAGCATTAACGAGCCACGAAGGTGGTATATTTGGACTCCTGAACACGTTTTTAGGTGGCGCCTTCAGTAATGCATCCATTTTTGGATTGGGGATTATGCCTTATATTTCTGCATCCATTGTGTTGCAGTTGTTGACGGTAGCAGTACCCTATTTTCAGAAGATGCAAAATGATGGTGAATCTGGTAGAAATAAAATTAATCAGATTACTCGGGTATTGACCATCATCATTACAATAGCGCAAGGTTTCGGTTATGTAACCGCGACTATCCCTGCGGAAGCAGTTTTGATTAATCCGTGGTTCTTTAGAATCTCTGGATTGATTATTCTTGTGGCAGGGACTATGTTCTGTATGTGGTTAGGAGAAAAGATCACGGATAAGGGTGTCGGAAACGGTATCTCTATGCTGATCATGATTGGAATCATTTCTCGTTTACCTGGAGCCATTGTAGCGGAAGCTTTATCTCGTGGATCAACAGGTTTGTTGTTTTTCGTGATCGAGTTGGTAGCATTGTTCTTTGTCATTATGGCAGTAGTCATGCTTACTCAAGCTACACGTAAAATTCCGATTCAATATGCTAAGCAGGTTGTCGGTGGTCGCACTTACGGTGGACAGCGTCAGTATTTGCCTTTGAAAGTGAATGCAGCAGGGGTTATGCCTATCATTTTTGCTCAATCATTGATGTTCTTACCATCATTGCTTGCGCAGTCTTTAGCAGATAAATATGAGACAGCAGCTTCTATTGGAGCGACTTTTGCGGATATCACATCATGGCAATACAACACTTTGTTTGCTGTATTGATCATTGTATTTACCTTCTTTTACACAGCGATTACAATTAATCCAAATCAGATCTCTGATGATCTTAAACGTAATGGAGGATTTATCCCTGGGGTAAAACCTGGTCCACAAACTTCAGAATACATTGATAGTATTTTGACAAAGATCACATTGCCTGGTTCAATTTTCTTAGGTCTCGTAGCAATTATGCCTGCATTTGCAAGAATGGCTGGTGTTGAGGGTTCTTTTGCCCAATTCTACGGTGGAACGAGTCTTTTGATTATGGTAGGTGTAGTTTTGGATACTCTTCAGCAAGTAGAATCTTATTTGTTGATGCGTCATTACGAAGGCCTGATGAAGTCTGGTAAGATTAAGGGTAGAGCTAATAAAGTGGCAGTTGCCTAATGATTTATCTTAAGACTGAAGAAGAGATTAATCTTATAAAAGAAAGTGCCGATATTCTCGGTAGAGCCCATGGTTTGGTAGCACAGCATATCAAACCAGGGATTTCTACTTTGGAATTAGATAAATTGGCATTTGAATTTATTAAAGATTCTGGTGGTTCACCATCTTTTAAAGGGTACAATGGTTTTCCATCTACTCTTTGTGTTTCTTTAAACGAACAAGTTGTTCATGGTATGCCCTCCAAGTATGTGCTTGAAGAGGGCGATATTGTGTCTGTTGATTGTGGGGTCTTTTATAAAGGCTTTCACTCAGATAGTGCTTATTCGTATCCTGTTGGGGATGTAGGAGAGGCATCGATGGATTTACTTCGCCGAACTAAAGAATCTCTTTGGAAAGGGATTGAGGCTGCTAAAGTCGGTAAATTTACTGGTGATATTGGTTATGCTGTACAGCAGCATGCCGAGCAGTTTGGTTATGGCGTTGTTCGTGAGTTGGTAGGACACGGTGTAGGGAGAAATCTTCATGAGGATCCTGAAGTACCGAACTATGGACGTCGTGGAAAAGGAAAGAAATTGAAGGCTGGTATGGTTATTGCTATTGAGCCTATGATCAATCTGGGGACTAAGGATATTGTGCAGGAGGCAGATGGTTGGACCATCCGCACGACTGATTACAAACCATCGGCACATTTTGAACATACAATCGCTATTTTTGCCGACCGGACTGAAGTCTTGACTACGCACAAATACATCGAAGAACATATCAAAATTTAACATGGCCAAACAGTCATCTATTGAACAAGACGGTACAATTGTTGAGGCATTGTCCAACGCAATGTTCCGTGTAGAGTTACAGAACGGACATCAAGTAGTAGCGCATATCTCTGGAAAGATGAGAATGAACTACATTAAAATTTTACCGGGAGACCGTGTAAAGCTTGAAATGTCACCATACGATCTGACTAAAGGACGAATTGTATATCGTTACAAACAATAAATAGAACAATGAAAGTTACAGCTTCTATTAAAAAGCGTAGCGCCGACTGTAAAGTTGTGCGTCGCAAAGGAAAAATTTACATTATTAACAAAAAGAACCCTAAGTTCAAGCAAAGACAAGGTTAATTTATGGCACGTATTTCAGGCGTTGATATCCCGTCAAACAAGCGGGGTGTAGTTGCATTGACTTATATCTTTGGTATAGGTCGTAGTTCCGCTGCCCAGATCTTGGCAAAAGCTGAGATTTCTGAGGACAAGCGGGTTAAAGATTGGACAGACGAGGAAGCTCAAGCAATCCGTAACATTATTGCTGAAGGATTCAAAACTGAAGGTGTTTTGAAATCGGAAGTTACGATGAACATCAAACGTTTGATGGATATCGGTTGTTACCGTGGTTTGAGACACAGAAAAGGCTTACCACTTCGTGGTCAGCGCACTAAGAACAACTCGAGAACTCGAAAAGGTAAACGTAAAACTGTTGCTAACAAGAAAAAGGCAGTAAGGTAATCTAAAAAGTTATGGCACAAAAGAGAAAAGATAAAGCCAAAAAGAGAGTTGTTCACGTAGAGGCGGTAGGTCAGGCACATATTAAAGCCTCTTTCAACAACATTATTATCTCTTTGACTAATGCTCAGGGTCAAGTAATTTCTTGGGCATCAGCAGGTAAAATGGGTTTCCGTGGCTCGAAGAAAAACACTCCATACGCAGCACAAGTTGCAGCACAAAACTGTGGACAAGTTGCCTATGATTTAGGTCTTCGTAAAGTGGAAGTATTTGTAAAAGGTCCTGGTTCAGGTCGTGAGTCTGCGATCCGTACTATCCAATCTTTAGGTATTGAAGTGACTGCAATCAAGGATGTGACTCCACTTCCTCACAATGGTTGTCGTCCTCCAAAAAGAAGAAGAGTATAATCTAGGTATCCTAATTATTTGTTGAAAAAATATGGCAAGATATAGAGGCCCTAAGGCGAAAATCGCCAGACGTTTTAATGACCCAATTTTCGGTCCTTCAAAAGCTGTTTCCAAAAAGCCGTATGGCCCAGGACAGCACGGCCGCGGTCGTCGTCGCAAGCAATCTGAATATGCAATTCAGTTGATTGAAAAGCAAAAAGCTAAATATACATATGGAGTTTTGGAGCGTCAGTTCCGTAACTTGTTTGATAAAGCTTCTCGCAAATCAGGTATTACAGGTGAAGTACTCCTACAATTGTTGGAGTCTCGTTTGGATAACGTTGTGTTCCGTTTAGGTATTGCTCCTACTCGTCGTGCAGCGCGTCAGTTGGTATTGCACAAGCATATCACTGTAGACGGAGATGTAGTGAATATTCCTTCATTCTCTGTTAAAGCTGGTTCTGTAATTGCGGTTCGTGAAAAATCTAAATCTTTAGAGGTAATCACAAATTCATTAGCAGTTCGCGCTAATCGTTATGGTTGGATGGAGTGGGATAACTCTCAGATGGCAGGTAAGATGACTAACCTACCAGCTCGTGAGGATATTCCAGAGAACATCAACGAGCAGTTGATCGTCGAGCTCTACTCTAAATAATCATTTATTCTTATTAACTTATTTCTTAACTTATTCTGTAACCAACGGAAAAACTATGTCGATTTTAGCGTTTCAAATGCCCGAGAAAGTGGTCATGGAGAAGGCGGATGACTTCCATGGATTGTTCACATTCAAACCTTTAGAAAAAGGATATGGAGTGACCATTGGAAATGCATTGCGTCGTATTTTGTTGTCCTCATTAGAAGGATATGCTGTTACCGGCATCAAAATCGCAAGTGTTTTACACGAATTCTCAACCATGGAAGGGGTGGTCGAAGATGTAGCAGAGATTATTCTTAACATTAAGCAAATCCGCTTCAAGAAAATCTCGGACATAGTTGAGAATAAGTTAAATGTGAGCATTAAGGGACAAAGAACCTTTACTGCTGGTGACATTGCTGGATTCACTTCTTCTTTCGAGATTTTGAACCCGGACTTAGTAATTTGTAACTTGGACGAAACTAAAGAATTCGAAATCGAATTTACTTTAGAAAAAGGCCGCGGTTACTTACCTGCTGAGGAAAACAAGCCAGCTGAGCAGATCTTTGGGTTTATTCCGATTGATGCCATCTTTACACCGATAAAAAATGTTAAGTATCATATCGAGAATACGCGTGTTGAACAGCGTACCGATTATGAACAATTAATCTTGGATATCGAAACTGATGGCTCGATTCATCCTGAGGATGCTCTACAAGGCGCAGCGAACATTTTGATTCGTCACTTTGCCCTATTTACCAAAGATTCAATGATCTTGGAAACTAACGGAGGACAAGATGCTGAGCCAATCGATGAGGAAGTTCTACACATGCGTAAAATGTTGAAGACTCCTTTGAACGATCTTGACTTATCAGTACGTGCTTACAATTGTTTGAAAGCTGCTGATGTGAAGACGTTGGGTGACTTAGTTACTCTTGAGATTTCTGATATGATGAAGTTCCGTAATTTCGGTAAAAAATCGCTTTCTGAATTGGAAGCTTTGGTTGCCGATAGAAGTCTAACCTTCGGAATGGATATTTCCAAGTATAAACTTGATGAGGATTAATTTTAAAAATGAGACACGGGAAGAAATTTAACCATCTTGGAAGAAAGACGGCTCACCGTAACGCTATGTTATCTAACATGGCAACTTCCTTGATTTTGCATAAACGCATCCAAACAACTGTAGCAAAAGCAAAAGCTTTGCGCAAAGTTGTCGAGCCATTGTTAACTAAAGCTAAGTCAGATACTACTCACTCACGTCGTGTGGTATTCTCTTACCTTCAAGACAAAGAGGCTGTAAAGATTTTGTTTGATGAAGTAGCGACAAAAATCGCTTCTCGCCCAGGTGGCTATACTCGTATTATCAAAACGGGTACACGTCAGGGTGATAACGCTGAAATGGCAATCATTGAGTTAGTTGACTACAATGTATTGTTATTAGGTGGCGATGCTGCTGAGAAGAAAAAGACTCGTCGTAGTCGTCGTAGTGGTGGTTCTAAACCAGCTACTGAGGCAACTGAGGCACCAAAAGAAGAATCAGCAGAATGATTCTTTGATTAAGATATTAAAGGGATTAGTTTTGCTAATCCCTTTTTTTATGACAAGTTGACACAGATCACAATTTGTTTTTCCCAAATTCTTTAATTTTATATCGAAATACTAATTCACCTATGAAGTACAAGTATAAGTCGGAAGCTGTTTTAATGTTGGAAGATGGAACTGTGTTCCATGGTCGCTCTTTAGGCAAAATAGGAACTAAAGGAGGCGAAATCTGTTTCAATACTGGAATGACAGGATACCAAGAGGTTTACACCGATCCTTCTTATTTTGGCCAAATTATTGTAACTACCAATTCGCATATTGGTAATTATGGTGTTCACCCAGCGGAATTCGAAGGGCCAAAACCATCTATTTTTGGTGTTGTCATTAATTCCTTTAGCGACCTATATAGTCGTAAGGAGGCAAGTGAAAGTCTTCAGGACTATTTAGAGTCTAATGGAATTGTTGGTATTGCCGATATTGACACCCGTAAATTAGTAAGACATATTCGTAATAAAGGAGCAATGAATGCTATCATTTCTTCTGAAATTCACGATTATGAAGTACTTCGCGCACAACTTCAGGAAGTTCCTTCAATGAAAGGATTGGAGCTTTCAAGTAAAGTTTGCGTAAGTGAGCCAGTATTACGTAAGGATGAAAATGTTGAAACAAAGCGCCGCGTAGCGGTTCTTGATTTGGGAATTAAAGAAAGCATCTTGAAACACATGGAGTCAAGAGGCATGGAATGTAAAGTTTTCCCTTCAACTACGACCTACGAAGAAATGAAATCGTGGAATCCTGATGGATACTTTATATCAAACGGTCCTGGAGACCCTGCAGCGATGGATTATGCTGTAGATACTGTCCAGGCGATTTTGGCCGAAGATAAGCCGATGTTTGGTATTTGTATGGGGCATCAAATTTTAGCCCGTGCAGCAGGAATTTCTACTTATAAAATGCACTCTGGACACCGTGGGTTAAACCACCCTGTTAAAAATGTGATTTCTGGAAGATGTGAGGTAACCTCACAAAACCATGGCTTTGCAGTGAGTGCGGAAGAAGTGGCGAAATCAGATAATGTGGAAGTTACACATGTTAACTTGAATGACAACACAGTAGAAGGTATCCGAATTAAAGGAAAAAATGCGTTCTCTGTGCAGTATCACCCTGAGTCTTCTCCGGGGCCACACGATTCTCACTATCTTTTTGATGACTTTTTAACACTAATGAATAACTAAAAGTAATTAAAATGAGCTTAATTCAAGAAATTCACGCGCGTCAAATCCTTGACTCAAGAGGTAACCCAACTGTAGAAGTTGATGTAAAAACAGAATTCGGTTTCGGCCGTGCTGCTGTTCCTTCTGGTGCATCTACTGGTCAATTTGAAGCAGTTGAATTGCGTGATGGTGATAAAGGTGTTTACCTTGGAAAAGGTGTTCTTAAAGCTGTTGAGAACGTAAACAAGGTTATCGCTGAGAAATTGATCGGCATGGAGGTAACAGAGCAAGCTGCTATCGACCAATTGATGATCGACTTGGATGGTACTCCAAACAAAGCCAATTTGGGCGCAAATGCTATTTTGGGTGTTTCTTTGGCAGTAGCTAAAGCAGCTGCTGACGAATTGGAATTGCCATTGTACAAATATGTTGGTGGTGTTTCTGCCAAAACAATGCCTGTTCCAATGATGAACATCATTAATGGCGGTTCTCACTCAGATGCACCTATCGCATTCCAAGAGTTCATGATCCAGCCTGTATCGGCACCAGATTTCACTACGGCTATCCGTATGGGATGTGAAGTATTCCATTCTTTGGCTAAAGTTCTTCACGGTCGTGGTCTTTCTACAGCTGTAGGTGATGAGGGTGGATTTGCACCAGCATTCGAATCTACTGAAGATGCTTTGGATTCAGTTAAATTGGCGGTAGAAAATGCAGGTTACGTATTCGGTAAGGATATCACAATCGCATTGGATTGTGCTGCTTCTGAATTCTACGTAGATGGTAAGTACGATTATACTAAATTCAACGACATGCAAGGTGGTGTAAAAACTACTGAGGAGCAAGTTGCTTACTTGTCTGAATTGGTATCTAAATACCCTATCACTTCTATCGAGGATGGTATGCACGAAGAAGATTGGAACGGTTTCAACATGTTGAACGCTGCAATCGGTGACAAAACACAATTGGTAGGTGATGATTTGTTCGTAACTAACGTTGTGCGTTTGGCTCGTGGTATCGAAGAGAAATCAGCTAACTCTATTTTGATTAAAGTAAACCAAATTGGTTCCTTGACTGAAACTATTGCTGCTGTTGAGATGGCTCACCGTGCAGGTTATACTTCAGTAATGTCACACCGTTCAGGTGAAACAGAAGACAATACAATTGCTGACTTGGCCGTTGCATTGAACTGTGGACAAATCAAAACAGGTTCTGCTTCTCGTTCTGACCGTATGGCAAAATACAACCAGTTATTGAGAATTGAAGAGCAATTGGGTGCAACTGCAGTTTACCCAGGTTTGAAAGCATTCAAGCAAGAATTTAACTTCTAATTGAAGAAATTCACTAATTAATATTAAAGCCTCGACTTATGTCGGGGCTTTTTTTTATTTTGCAGATCATAATTTTAGTGCCATGAAGAAAGATTTTGCAAAGTTGCCCTCATTCGTTAAGTCGCCTTATTTATATATAGTCGCCTCCTTTTTTATTTGGATGCTTTGTTTTGATTCCAATGATTTGATTAATCAGTACCAGTTATATCATAAGGAAAAAGAACTTGAGCAGGAACGGGCTTTCTATTTGCGTGAAATTCAAGCGGTGAAACAGGATAGGGAAGAGCTGACGACCAATAAAGAGCTGTTGGAGAAATTTGCTCGAGAAAAATATTTGATGAAAAAGAAAAATGAAGATGTTTATATTATAGAACATCAGTAATAATCGTAAATTAGTTATCTACTCAATTCACCTATTTATGATTATGCTTAAAAAAACCATTCTTTTTTTGTTATTGACGGTTCCTCTGTCTTTCGCAGCTTTCGCTCAAGTGAATTATGTTGCAGAAGAAAAGCCCCCCTTAAAGGATCGTTTGTTTTTCGGTGGTAACCTTGGTTTATCCTTCGGAACAATAACTTCTATTGAGGTTTCTCCTTTGGTCGGGGTAATGATCAACCCAAAACTTTCAGCAGGAGGAGGATTTGTTTATCAATATTTTCAGGACAAGCGATTTACTGAAACCTACAGTAGCAGTATTTATGGTGGTCGAGCATTCGTTCGCTATAACCTTATTCAAAATTTCTTTCTTAGGGGTGAATATGAAGTGTTGAACCTTGAAGTAGGATCGGTTACACCCAACGGTTTTGAATTAAAACGAGAATGGATTCCCAGTACATTTTTGGGAGCAGGTTATTTTCAGCCTTTTGGTCAACGAGGAGGGATTTCTTTCGCAGTCCTTTATAATCTTACTTTCGACCGTGACCGCAGCCCATATGCCGAGCCATATGTTATTCGGGTAGGTTTTACTTTTTAAAAACACAAAAGGCTTTTCGATGAAGAAAAGCCTTTTGTATTACTATTAAAATTCGATTTCGAATTTATCTGCAATTCCTTTTAGGTCCTCAATCACAGGCTGAAGAAGTGGAATCCCCTCTTTCATTCTGATCAATGCTGATGCCCTCTCAGGGTCACCAGGAATAATCACCTGGTCATGACCAGGTGCAGGTTTGGCCGCTCTAAATCTACGAATCCAATTATCCATATGGTTTTTGTAGTCTTCCGCAGGGCGGAAAGCATCCACTCGCATAGCACCAACAAAATGTCCAATGCCTTCCCCTACAGGATTTTCAGGTAATGGTACATAGCTTGGGAATGGTGGTACCCACGGGCCATAATTCGCGCCTGATAATACTGCTGAGAAAATATCAACAATGGAGCCAAGACAATAACCTTTATGGCTGCTGTGTACTCTGTCACCTCCCAAAGGAAGTAAAGCGCCTCCTTTTTTCAATATGCCTGAGTCAGTTGTATTGTGGCCTTCTTTGTCTTGCACCCACCCCTCAGGCGCATCTTCTTCTTTGCGCTGAAGAATTTCAAGTTTTCCGTTGGCTGCGGTAGTGGTACTGAAATCGGCAACAAAAGGCGGTTCTTCATTTGTGGGACAAGCGACCGCGATAGGATTAGTACCCAGCATTCTTTCTTGTGAGAAAGTTGGTGCCACCAATGCTGAGGCATTTGTCATAGAAATTCCCATCATGTCATGCTCAAGTGCCATCATGGAATGATAACCTGCGATACCATAATGATTGGAGTTTTTGATGGCCACCCAACCCGTGCCTGCCACTTTAGCTTTCTCAATGGCAATTTTCATGGCATAGGGTGCTACTACAAGGCCCAAACCACGGTCACCATCGATTGTAGCCGTACTTGGCGTTTCGTGAATTACCTTAATTTCAGGTGTTGCATTTACCCGTTCTACTTCCCAAAGCCGAACGTAGCCAATTAGTCGAGCAACTCCATGAGAATCAACCCCTCTCAGGTCGGCATTCAGTAAAACATCTGCAGCTTGTTCAGCATGTTCCTGAGAGCATCCCATTTTTAGGAATACCTGCTGCGTAAAATTTTTTAATTTATCGTAAGAAAAAGTCATAATTCGCTTCTTTTCAGGCCACAATGTACGATTTTTTCAATACATATTGAATAAGTAGCCACGAGCGATTTTCTGAGGAGGAATAATGGCTTATAAGGTTGGAGTATTTTCCAAAATTTGTGTCAACAAACCTTCTTTCAGTGCATAAGAACTTACCCGAATATTCGTGATTTTAAATCGTTCAATTACATGCTTTACCAAAAGAGCGGCTACCACGATCATATCAGCCCGTAATGGAATCATGCCGGGGATTAAAATACGTTCATCACGGTTTTTAGAAACCAGTAAATCATTGATTTTTAAAAACTCTTCAACGGGTAAATGTCGCTCGGTTCTAAATCCTTTTTTGGCATGTTCAGTTTCGTCAGATTCATGGAAAATTTCAACAAAGGAATCAAAAGCACCAGAGCACCCAATGATTTCTTCCACATGGAATTGTTCTATTGCTGATGCCAACGCTTTGAGTTCATCGGTTAGGTAATTGTTTAGTCGGACGATTTGGTCGTTTGGGATAGGATCTACTTCATGAAATTTATCCAATAAACGTTGTCCGCCGATTTCAAAACTTTTTTTCCAAAGAAGCTCTTTGTTATTTCCAATAATGAACTCAACTGAACCGCCACCGATATCGATAATCAGGGATGGATTGGCTTTAAGCTGAACAGCTTTTTTTACGCCGAAATAAATGAGTTCTGCTTCTTCATTTCCACTGATGATATGAATATCGATACCCACTTTGTCTTTTACGACGGCGACAAATTCTTGACCATTTTTTGCGCACCTTAATGCACTTGTGCCTGTCGCTTTGATATGTTCCACACCCAATTTTCGAATAATCCTTCGAAACCTCACCAAAGCATTCAGTGCTCTTTTTTGAGCGTCAGGTGTAATATATCCTTCATTAATTCCCCCTCTACCCAAACCAACGGCAATTTTCTCCCGATAAATCACTTCGAAGCGATTTTCATAAGGCTCAACAACCAATAGGTGAAAGGTGTTCGTGCCAAGATCTAATATTGCGATTTTAGGTTTTTTCATTCAAAATCAAGGAAAATTTTTTGAAGTTACTATAAAATACGATAATTCGAGGCGGAGAGATCACAAAAATAGCACATATCAGTAAATTTGAACGGTTTTCCGTAAATTGCGTGATGGTTTTTGTAGTGGTTAATCTTTGCGATATAATCCTGAAACCTTGAGTAACAGATCGTTTGTTATTCGTGGTTCAATAATAATTAATTTACTTGAATAATGATAAAAATTTGCTTTGCAACTAATAATTCACATAAAATAGCGGAAATACAAGCGATGATGCCTGCCAATGTTGAGGTGTTGAGTTTGAAAGCGATTGGCTGTGAGGAAGAATTACCCGAGGATCAGGATACACTCGAAGGAAATTCTTTACAAAAAGCTACCTATGTTTTTGAGCATTATAAAGTGGCATGTTTTGCTGATGATACTGGTTTAGAGATTGAGGCACTTGATGGTGCTCCTGGCGTTTATTCTGCTCGCTATGCTGGCCCACAACGGAGCAGTGAAGATAATATGGCCTTGGTTCTTGAGCGCTTAAAGGGGAAATCAAACCGGGCGGCGCAGTTCCGTACAGTGATTACCTTGATCTCTGAAGATGGAACAAATCAATTTGAAGGGGTTGCAAAAGGAGAGATCATTGAAACTTTGACAGGCGATCAGGGTTTTGGTTATGACCCTATATTTCTTCCTCAGGGGTATTCTAATACTTTCGCCCAGATGAACAAGGATCAGAAAAATGAAATTAGCCACCGTGGTCATGCGGTTCGTAAATTAATTCAATTTTTCAAGGATAATTATTAAGCATCATGAAAATGAGGCCTTTCGGCTTTATTTTTGTAACCATGGTGAAGTACAAATTTTAGATCGGAATTTATTCCATTATGATTGAGTCAAAAAAACAACCCTTTGTAGTCGGGATTACAGGCGGTAGTGCGTCGGGTAAAACCACATTTCTGAACGCTCTGCTCAGCCAGTTTACAGCGCAGGAAGTGTGCCTATTATCTCAGGATAATTATTATCGCGATCGTGATCAGCAGCCTGTCGATGAAAATGGGATGATAAATTTTGATCTTCCAAAGTCAATAGATTTATTGGGCTTTGCGTCTGATATTTTAGCCTTGAAAAGTGGGCAGGCCATCCAAAGGGAAGAATATACATTTAATAACAGTGATGTTGCACCGAAGATGCTCACTTTTGAGCCCGCACCCATTATTGTGGTTGAAGGGCTTTTTGTATTTTATGAGCCCCTGATTGCCGAGCACCTGGATCTTAAAATATTTGTGGACGCAGAGGAGCATATCAAGCTAAAGCGACGAATTATTCGCGATAATGCTGAACGAGGCTACGACCTCGAAGAGGTGCTCTATCGATACGAGCAGCATGTCATTCCAACTTATAAGCAATATATTGCCCCGTTTAAATCATCGGCAGATTTGGTAGTGCCCAATAACAGCACCTTTGATATGGGAATGGAAGTGGTGTCGAAATTTTTAAAATCAAAAATAGGATGAGTGTGAAGCCCTTAGTAGTTGGAATTACCGGAGGAAGTGCGTCAGGGAAAACTACCTTTCTGAAGAATTTATTGTCAGCCTTTTCTTCGGATCAGGTTTGTCTTATTTCTCAGGATAATTATTATTTGCCAAAGGAATTACAACCGGTGGATGATATGGGGATCGAAAATTTTGATCTGCCAGAATCGGTTGATTTGCGCAAATATGCTACAGATCTTAAGGATCTGAAAGAGGGGCGACAAGTAGAACTTGAAGAGTATACATTTAATAATCCCAACATTGTACCGAAGAAATTGGTCTTTAAATCAGCCCCAATCATTATTGTAGAGGGGTTGTTTGTTTTTTATGACCAGGACCTATCAGATTTGATAGACGTTCGCGTATTTATAGATGCGCAAGAACATATTAAGTTGAAAAGAAGAATCGTTCGGGATAGTGAAGAGCGAAATGAAGGTTTGGAGGAGGTACTGTACAGGTATGAAAAGCATGTGCAGCCTACTTATGATAAGTTTATCAGACCTTTCAAATCGACGGCGCATATCATCATTCCGAATAATACAACATTTGATATCGGGTTGGGGGTTTTGGTTTCCCACTTAAAACAACATGTAAATTCATGAAAAAAGGTAAGGTAGCTGTTATCGGTCTTGGACAATTAGGAATGGCATTAGCGGAATGTTTGTCTAATTTTGGTGCAGAAGTAATCGGGATTGATTCAAATATAAATGTGATTGAAGCCGCAAAAGACAAAGTTGCTTATGTGGTCAATATGGATTCTACTGATGAAAGCGCATTGGTTGCACAGAGCATTCAAGAGGTAGATACAGCAGTAGTTACAATTGGTGGAAACTTTGAAAACGTGGTTTTGACTTCTGTAATTCTTCAGGAGTTGGGCGTTAAAAAAGTCATTGCCCGCGCAAGTAACGCGCATCAGCATTTGATTTTGGAGAAAATGGGAATCCATGAGATTCTTAATCCCGAGGCTAACGAAGGGGTGTTGTTGGCACATCGCTTGATTAACCCTTCTATTAAAAAATTCTTTCCGCTGCCTGACGATTATGAGATTGTGGAAATTGAAACACCTAAGCGGGTGGTGAATATGCAATTAAAAGATATGGGATTGCGTGAACGATATGACCTTAACCTGATCACGATAAAGAATAGCCTTCAGACCGTGGATAAAAAAACAGGTGCAGCACGTACGGAAGAACACATTGTTGGGGTGCCAAAAGCTGATTCTATTGTTAAAGCGACGGATCAGTTGGTGCTTATGGGTAAGCGCCACAATGTAAACCGTTTTATTGAGGTAAACTCCTAATTGTAAAATGCTGAATTACAATCCATTGTTGGTTGTCTGGAACACTCATGTTGGTTTTTAGCTGATGTGTTTATTTAATGACAAAATGTGGTTTTTGTAAAAAAAGAAATTTAAAAGGGTCGGGCTTTGTGCTTGACCCTTTTTTATTTACTTTTGCAATCCATGACTAAAGTGACTAAAATATCGACATCGAGCATCATCGTGCTCCTACTTACCACCTTCTGGATGGTAGCGGGCCCTGTTGTGCAGCATGTGGTTAGTCACCCTAATGTGGAGCAATCGGTATCGCATAATGCTAAAAGTCAGCATGATAAGCATCGGGATAGTTCTCCTGAAAAAACAGATTTTGTTTTAAAGCCTTATCAAGCGGTATCTTCATTTTCACTACATTTTTTAAGCTTAGAGGGAATTATTGAACCTTTTTGGAGTAGCCTGATGGGGACTTCAGATGTAGTGCAAGGTGTTAAAGTCTATTCGACTTCTATTCTTTTAAGGCTGCTCGACTGTCAGCTCTCCCCCAATGCCCCGTAATTTGGTGGCGTGATTACCCCTGTGTCTGGTGGCAAGTTTTATTGTTGCGGGCACCCTTCAAATCAGAAAAAATAAATACTTTTTTATATTCAAATAAATAGAACAATGAGAAACAGAGGTTTCATTGTTGCACTGACCGTAATTATTACGGCTTTGTGTCTGTATTATTTGTCTTTCACTTTGGTATCGACAAAAATTCAGAATCAGGCAACGGCATACGCAACAGATGCGAGTGGCAAGGTTAACTTTAACAAAAAGCAAAACTATCTTGATTCCATTTGGAACGAGCCCGTTTTTAATTTATTAGGCAACCCTTATACTTTCAAGGAAATTAAAGAAACTGAGCTTGGCTTGGGTCTTGACCTTCAGGGAGGTATGCACGTGACATTGGAGGTTTCTCCTGTAGAGATCGTGAAAGGAATTGCCGGTAATACAAAAGACGCGGACTTTAACGCTGCTGTTCAAACAGCAAATACTGCTTATCACAAAACTGGTGGTAACTTCGTGCAGTTGTTTTACAGTGCGTGGGAAAAGCAAACCAACGGTAGCAAGTTAAGTACTGTTTTCGCTAACGCAGCAAATAAAGGTCGTATCTCTTTGGAGTCTTCTGATGATGCGGTTTTGAAAATTTTGGATACTGAGGTGGAAAGTGCGATCGATCGTTCTTTTAACATTCTTCGTACTCGTGTTGACCGTTTCGGTACTTCACAGCCAAACATTCAGCGTTTGCAAGGTACAGGCCGTATTCAGGTAGAGCTTCCTGGTGTAGATAACCCTGAGCGTGTTCGTAAATTGTTGCAAGGTGTTGCAAAATTGGAGTTCTTTGAAGTGTATAACCTTCAGGAATACCAACAGTCATTGATGGCCATTAACCAGAAATTGGTTGCTGAGCAAAAAGTAAATCACCTGGCAACAGGTACTGAGAAATCAGATAACAACGCCGTTGTGAAATCTTCTGATGAGGATGATTTGGCTTCTTTAACAGGCGGGAAAACGGAAGGAACAGTAGCTCCAGATTCAGCAGCTGCTGCTCAGGCAAAAATCGATAGCCTTCAGGCTGCCATGAGCCAAAACGTATCTCCGCTATTGGCATTGAACAGATCTCCTTACGGCTTGGTTTACAACGTAAAAGATACCGTAAAAATCAACCGTATTATCGAGCGTGCAGATATCAAATCTCTATTGCCTCGTAACTTGAAATTCGCTTGGGAAGTAAAACCAAACGAAGCTAACGGTCAGGAATTATTGACGCTTTATGCTTTGAAAACTCGCCGTGCAGGACAAGCTCCTTTAACAGGTGAAGTGATTACGGATGCTCGCCAGGATTTCGACCAGTCTGGTCGTCCAGCGATTTCTATGCAAATGAACTCTGTAGGTGCTAAGAAATGGAAGAAATTGACTGCCTCAAATATTGGTCGCCAGATCGCTATTGTATTGGATGGTTATGCTTATTCTGCTCCTCAGGTAAACGGTGAAATTCCTAACGGTTCCTCTTCTATCTCTGGTAACTTCTCTATTGATGAAGCGAAAGATTTGGCGAACATCTTGAAAGCAGGTTCTTTGCCAGCGCCTACTCGTATTGTAGAGGAAGCTGTAATTGGACCAACTTTGGGTAAAGAAGCACAACAACAAGGTATTTACTCGGTATTCTTAGGTTTGGCATTGGTAGTGATCTTTATGGTGGCTTTCTATGCAAAAGGTGGTTTGATTGCGAACTCTGCATTGGTGTTCAACATCTTCTTCATCTTGGGTATCCTTGCCAACCTCTCCGCCGCACTGACGCTGCCTGGTATTGCCGGTATCGTACTGACGATCGGTATGTCGATTGATGCGAACGTACTGATCTTTGAGCGTATTCGAGAGGAAATGCGATCGGGTATTCCATTGCTCAGCGCCATTGATAAAGGTTACGATAAAGCATTCAGCTCTATTTTTGATGCCAACGTTACTACTTTCTTGATCGGTGTAATTCTTTACGTGTTGGGTCAAGGTCCAGTAAAAGGTTTTGCGATTACATTGATGATCGGTATTGCGTCATCATTCTTCTCTGCAGTATTTATCACTCGCGTGATCTTGTCTTGGTTGTCTAAAAAAGGTAACCAGTCGAAATTGTCTTTCGAAACAGGTATGTCACGTAACTTCATGCAGAATGTGAATATCGACTTCATGGGTGCTCGTCGTAAAGTTTATATCATCTCATTGTCATTCATCGTTGTTGGTATCGGTCTGATTATCGCTGAAGGTGGATTGAACATGGGTGTGGACTTTAAAGGTGGTCGCTCTTATGTGGTTGACTTCGGTAAGTCAATGGAAGCATCGACGGTTAAAACGGGTATCTCAAACTATGAGGCATTCGAGAAGTCAGGTGTAGAAGTTAAAACTTATGGTGCTTCTGATGTTCTGAAGATTACAACTTCATACAAAATTGATGAAGACAGTGATAACGCTGACGTGGAAGTGAAGCAGGCAGTAATCAATGCGATTGCGCAGGCTACAGGAATGTCGAGCACCGATGATGCTAAAAATATTCAGGAGAATAATTTTGCGGTTGTTTCCTCTTCAAAAGTAGGAGCGACAATTGCAGATGACATCAAGTACTCGTCGATGGAAGCAGGTTTCTATGCTTTGATTGTGCTGTTCTTGTATATCTTCATCCGATTCCGAAAAATGGGATTCTCAGCAGGAGCGATCCTGGCCTTGATTCACGATACCTGTTTCGTGTTTGCCGCCTTTGCGATTGTCGCATTGTTTGGCGTTAACTACGAAATTGATCAGGTGTTTGTCGCCGCAATCCTGACCATCATCGGTTACTCTATTAATGATACCGTGGTCGTGTTTGACCGTATTCGTGAGGATGTTGCAGCCAACCCAAATAAAGATATTGAGCAAACGTTCAATATGGCGATCAACAACACGATGTCTCGTACATTGATGACATCATTCACTACATTTATTGTAGTAGTTGTATTGTTCTTGTTTGGTGGTGAAGTATTACGTTCATTCTCATTCGCAATGTTGGTAGGTATCGCAGTAGGTACTTACTCATCGATTTTCGTTGCAACACCGATTGTTCTTGACTTCACTTATGGAGCTGAGCGTCGTAAAGCAAAGAAATTACAAAAAGCTGCGATTGCTAAATAATTAAAGCTCGGTACTTGTTACCGATAAAAAATATAGAAAGGCCAGTCATTAGACTGGTCTTTTTTTTATGCTATTTTTTCCTTATTCAATTCATTTACGTAAATTCTTTTAGCGGCCTGTAATCACATCGGTTCCACGGACATTATATATACATGGGAAAGAGGGAACGCTTTTTTTCCTGCAGTAGCAAATTAGGGTTGAAAAAAGGAGCCCGTACCCAAACGGCATGATGATGCCGTCCTTTACATTGCTCACCGAAAAATAAGTCCTATGTCAAAGCAAGCAACTTCCACAGCCAAAGCGAAGATCTTTGTGCTTGATACCTCTGTCATTCTTTTTGATCACCGCTCATTTTTGAATTTTGGAGAACACGACGTCGCTGTACCAATTACCGTTCTTGAAGAGCTCGATAATTTTAAAAAAGGGAATGATTCCGTGAATTTTGAAGCAAGAGCCTTCATCCGATTGCTCGATGATCTGTCTGACGGTCATCCGATCAGAGAATGGATGCCGTTGCCTGGCGAGCGTAAGGGGCGCTTGAAGGTTGTGCTGAGTACGACAGCAAGCGTGGATGCGCAGGAGGTATTTGATTCAAAGAAGATGGATCACCAGATCCTGAACGCCGCATTGTCGCTTCAGGAAGATAATGCGGATAAGTTGGTGGTGATGGTAACGAAGGATGTCAATCTTCGCTTAAAAGCCAAATCGCTGTCTTTAAAGGCTGATGATTACAAAACAGGCAAAGTTCAGGATATTGCCGCTTTGGATAAAAGCACTAAAACAATCGACGGCATAGACCCGGCCTTGATCGACACACTTTATGAAGTGGGTTTTGCTGAAATATCGGAAGAGCTGAAAGCCCGATTATGTCCGAATGGTTATTTTGTCTTGCGCAGCAATGATCAGTCCGTCATGACCTTCTGTTCCGCAGCAAATAACCGCATTGAGCGTGTGGAGAAGTATACCGCTTATGGTATAAAGCCTCGGAATGCCGAGCAGGCTTTTGCGTTACACGCCATTTTAAACCCAGATATTAAATTGGTAACGATCGGAGGTGTTCCTGGTTCAGGAAAGACTTTACTGGCCTTGGCTGGTGCGTTGGCGCAACGCAGAGACTTCAAGCAGATTTATCTTGCTCGACCAATTGTGCCGTTAAGCAATAAAGATGTGGGCTTCCTGCCGGGGGATATTAAATCTAAACTGAACCCTTATATGGAACCGCTTTGGGATAATCTGAAATTTATCAAGCATCACTTCAATGAACAAGATAAAGAGTACGTGCAGCTGACAAAAATGGTGGAAGATGAAAAGTTAGTCATCACACCATTGGCCTACATTCGCGGGCGTAGCTTGTCCAATATTATTTTTATTGTTGATGAAGCGCAAAACCTCACGCCTCATGAGGTCAAAACAATTATCACCCGTGCTGGCGAAAACACAAAAATTATTTTCACTGGCGATATTCACCAAATTGATACCCCTTACCTTGATGCGCAAAGTAACGGACTTTCAACACTGATGTCAAAGATTAAGAATCATCCCTTGTACGCTCAAATTACTCTGGAGAAGGGCGAGCGTTCGGAATTGGCTAATCTGGCAAATGATCTGCTTTAGTGGCAGGCAGCAGGGCGCTTCTGATTAAGAAGCGCTCTCTTTGTTTTCTTCATACCCTCTTTTAATGATCGCATTTAATTCCTGAAGAATTTGCGCCGTCATGGCGTTAATGGATTGAATGACGTGATCGGGCTTTTGGGTGTTCTCCGGGTTTTCCAGGTAGTTTCTGATAATCGTAAAGTAGGTCCTGAGCTGTTGTAGGCTCAGCAGTTCAATAGAGGAGTGTAACTTGTGTGCTAAAAAGCGAAAGCCTGCCAAATCATGCGTTGTGATAAATTGGTTGAACTTGTCATGAAGTTCGCTGAAAGAGCCTTTATACAAGCCTGCAAGTTCATAATACATCTCTGTATCACCCTCACAATATTCATGAATTTTCTCCTCAAGATTTAGGCTGACTTCTGTGTGATTGTGCTGCGGCTGTGTGTAAGTATTGGCGTTAATCATTGTCGTTTGTGTTTGGTTACAATGATTCTTTACGGCCGTAATTCACTTAAAGCCACTTTCTTACTGAGGGGTGAGTATTGTGTTTGCGTAATGTAGGGGGTGTTATTCAGGTAAAAATAACGGAATTAATGAACGCTTGGAGAGGCTTTTTCTGTTGAGCAAAATTCAAATCCGTTGATCCTGAAATCAGTACGTTCATTGATGGATGAAAAAGAATGGGGAAGTAAGGATTGGCAAAAAAAAGTCCTAAACTAATTAAAGTTAGGACTTTTGCAGAGAGTGAGGGATTCGAACCCCCGGTACCTCGCAGTACAACAGTTTTCAAGACTGCCTCATTCGACCACTCTGA
>CANMKE010000014.1 GCA_947498325.1 uncultured Persicobacter sp. | reverse complement strand
GTTTGCAGCGCCGATCAACCAAGAAATACTGCTATTCCAGTAGGGATGATATGCGGCATTGGTAACCGTACTTTCGGTACGTGGTTCCAGTCGAGAGGGGTGATTACGAGTGGTTTTTCAGTGGGTGCACCTTTTGTTTTGGATGTAATGGCAACCAAAGAAAACGACCGTCCGCAGTCATTTACCGACGAAGAATGGATCCCTCATTCGGCAGGTTGGCTACATGGTGCTATGAAGCTGAAGCAGCTGAATAACAGTTAATGATGATGTAATTCTGCACTTAAATTATTGATTGGGGAACATTAATGGAGATATATTTTTTTAGCCAACTTTTGAGGTGGCCTATCGAAGATACGCCATCACCCCAATTAAAAACAGCGGTGTGAATAATCATCATGGATAATTCTTCAATGGCCATATTTTCGTTATGAATCTTAAACTTTATTTCCGCAATAAAAGAGATCAATAAACGAAAATATGGTTATTTAAATCATTGGAAAACAGGCGCTTCTTCGTCTATTTTCTTTTTATAATTCGTGGGGGTAACACCGAACTTCTTTTTGAAATCCCGTGTAAAATTCCCTGGAATATTATATCCTACCATATAGCTTATTGAGGAAACATTTTCATCGGTTTCCATAATCAGGTTGACCGCTTTCTGTAATTTTACTTCTTTCACAAATTCACTGACGGTCATGTTCAAAGTATCTTTAATCTTCCTGTACAGTTGAGTTTTACCCATCAATAATTCATCGCATAAGGTCTGATTTTTGAAATTCGGGTCGCTGATATGGTTTTCTACAACCGAAACGGCATTCTGAATAAAACTTTTGTCGCTGCCACTGAGTGCAATATTCTGGTGATCCGCGATAGCAACAATTTGCTTAATGGTGTTATTACTCCCCTGGTCAAACATTAATAAATTATTGAGTTGACTTTTAAGCAAAGAAATATTTATAGGCTTTTTAAGATAAGCACTTGCCCCGCTATCTAAGCCATGAATCTGACTTTCTGGGGCCTGCTTGGCGGTTAGCAGGATTACCGGAATGTGTTGGGTGCGGCTGTCGTCTTTCATTTTTTCACAAAATTGATAACCGTCACATATAGGCATCATAATATCGCAAAGGACAATATCAGGAACATTAGATAAGCATTTTTCAAAACCAACGGCACCATTTTCTGCCGTGATAATTTGATAATCGGTATATAATTCCCCTTTTAAATATTCCAAGATGTCGTCGTTGTCGTCGATCATCAACAAAGTTTTTCGGGTATCGGTTACCGACTGAATAAGTGCGGTTTGCGCAGGGGTGGTCAGTCGCTTTTTGTCAGAATCATCAATGACTTCCTGCACTTTATTAATGCTACTATAGCTGGGTGTTGCTTCAGCGCCCATATTGAAATGTGGATAAACTTTTTCCGGCTCCTGCTGAACTAAAGGAATCGCAAAACGGAAGGTACTGCCCTGTGGTGAACTGAGTACATCAATATACCCTTGGTGTACATTGATCAGGTTTTTGACCAAAGCCAAACCAAGGCCCGAGCTGTAAACTTTTTTGCTTTGGGTGTGCTGATAAAATATTTCAAAAATATGATCTAATTTTTCAGGACTGATCCCACAACCGTTATCACTGACAGCGATCTGTACATATTGTTCGGTAACGTAATTTTCTGCTGATTTATAATTTTCCCGTATAAAGGATTGGTCAACGACTTCACAGCTCACCTCAATTTTCCCGTGTTCATCGGTATACTTTAAGGCATTGGAAATCAGGTTTACCAATATTCTGTCAACTGCCTCACTATCAAAATAGGTGAACTGCTCGTTTTCTGTGGTAACCGATAACGCTATTTGTTTAGACTGAATAGCATCTTCAAACATGATGGCAACCTTTTTTACAAATGAATTTATCTCATCATAAGAAATGGTCAGCACCTTCTTTCCTAATTCCAGTTTTCGTACTTCCAATAATTCATCTACAAGGTTAAGAAGCCTGAGGGCATTCTTATGCATCATCCGTAGGTAATTGTCCAAATGAGGGAAGAGCCTCAGGAGTTCGTTGTTACTTCGGATTTTTTCAATGGGACCTAAAAGCAGGGTAATCGGCGTGCGGAATTCATGGGAAATATTCATGAAAAACTGGGTACGCTGTTCCGTTTGAATATTGATCTGCTCATTCTTGAGGCTAATTTCTTCATGTTTTTCAATCAGCTCCTGATTAGTGCGATGCAATTCTTGGGTACGCTCCTCCACCAGCTTTTTCAATTTTATTTTCGCCTGGTATAGTTGAGATGTTCGTATGCGTATAAAAATGACACCAAATAATATAAGTGCAATGAAAGTTAATATCTTAAAAATAAGTGACTTATACCATGGGGGAGTAACAACAAGTGAGAAAGTCAGCTCTTGATCCGACCATATTGAATCTGGATTGGCTGACTTTAGTCGGAATTGGTATGTGCCTTGATCTAAGTTTGTATAAACTGCATGATTATTTTCATTGGGAGTAACCCATTCGTGGTCAAAATTTTCAAGTTTATAGGCAAACTTTAAATTTTTACTAAAGGAATAATGGGCTGCGGAGAATTCAATCTTTATGCTGTTATTATTATGGTTCAGAGGGATAGTTTTAATTTTATCTAAATTTTGGTTGAAAATAACATCCCCATTTACCGTGTCGCCAGCAAATACTCGTTTGTTGTTGATTTCAATACCGGTAAGGAAGGGGCTTGCTGCGTAGGGGTTGCCCTTGATTTCCTGAGGATAAAAGGCCACCAAACCCGCCATGCTTCCAAAGTACATCCGTCCGTCCGAGGCTTTTAAGCAAGCGCAAGGGTTAAACTCGCGTGAGGGCAAACCATCGCCAATACCGTAATTGATAAAAGTCTCCGAGATTGGGTCAAATTTTGAAATACCATTATTGGTACTTAGCCATAAGTTTTTATCATCATCCTCTAAAATGCCATTGATTGTATTATCGCAAATCCCATCTTTTACCGAGTAGGTTTTCCACTCACGTCGCTGATAATCAAAACGGTTCAAGCCACCATGGTGGGTGCCAATCCAATAAATACCATCAGATGCTTTAAATATATACTTGATGAAATTATCAGAAAGCCCTGCGGAATCTCGTTGTGCAAAATGTCGATCGCTTTGATCGTTCAGGTTTAAAATCCTTATCCCTGATCTTTGTGTTCCCAACCATAGGAGGCTATCATCTAAATATAGCGACATGATGTTATATTCTGAGGATTTTATACCATCATGATTTTTGAACTTTATATTTCTAAATTTATTATTTTTCTTATGCCAAAGCCCGCTACCAATGGTTCCTATCCACAATTCCTCCTGTCCAATATCCGCCAAGGTGGTAACACTCCACCCATCAAATTCTTTATTCGTGTTCTCGTAATTGATGGGCCTATTTTTGTAATTGCTGATATTAAAGTCAGAAATTTGAGCGCGGAAATATCCAATCCATAGATGGTCGTTATCATCCGTATTTCTTTTGAGGCAGAAAATAGAATTTTGATTTAACTGTTGATTTTCATGCTCATTGATAAAATTTTGAAACTTCCCCGTTATCGGGTTAAAGCTTGAAAGGCCTCGACTCGTTCCAATCCAGATATTGTGGTGCGCGGTTTCTTCGAGCCCATAGATTTTATTGCCTGCAATTTGGTTCGAGGGGTAGGCTTGGCTTTGATAAACGTGGAATTTTTTGTGTTGCAGATCAAGTTTGCTCAGCCCTGAAATAGGGTGGCCCAACCATAAAATATTTGTTTTGTCGATAAATAGGCAAGAAATACTGTTGTCCTGAAGGGCAATGGTAGAAAGTGCAGGTGTTTTCGGGGAATGTTCCGGCTCAATTTTCAGCAAGTTCGTGCTGCCGTTAGGCGAAGCCGCCCAGATATTTCCCTGATGATCCTCTCCTAAAAAGTGGATATCGATATTTCCAAAGGGGTCTTTATTCACAGGGTCGTTATATATTACCTGTGCGGAATATTGCTGCTGATCTTGTGACGTATATTTTACAAGCCCCTGGTTGGTGCCTACCCATACCGCTCCGCGCTTGCTGAGCATCATGGTGTAAACAATTTCATCTTTGTTTTTTGTATTAAAAAACAACTCAGCACAAGAATGGTTGATATTGGATTTTTTAGGGTCTTTCAGGTGGATCGTTCCTCCACGGAAAGTACCGATCCATAGATCGTTGTTGGCCCCTTTTATGATTTTGGTGATTTGATTACTGTGTTTGCCTAACGGTCTCGATAATCCGGCTAATGATAATGCGCGGGCATTTTTATCAGTGATATTCATGCGGAATAGTCCGTAGCCACTCCGGTGTGTTTTACTGGCCGATCCGACCCACAGCTGTTGGTATTCATCCTCGGCGATTGTCATCACGGGAATATGTTGCTGATGTTTTGAAAGGGCTACAAACGTTAGCTGATCCTTTGCGCTGTTGTAATAAAAAAGGCCCTTATTGGTGCCAATCCAAAGTTGGCGTTTACTGTCCTCAAAGAAGCATTGCACAATGGTATTGCCGATACTTACTGTTGGCGATTCGGTGTCATTGAAGTTTTTGAAAAGGGCGTGGCCATTCGTAAACCGGGAAACGCCTTGTTCCTTAAAGCCTATCCAGATGTGGCCATATGAATCTACAAATAGCTTACTGATTGAATTGGACAAGATAGATTGCTTTTGGTCAAGTTGTTTTTTATAGATATCAACCTTGAAGCCATCGTAACAATTAAGCCCATTATTGGTGCCGATCCATATTCGGCCGCCTTGGTCTTGGGTCAGGCAAGTAATGCCGGCATTTGAAAGTACATTGTTGATGGCTGCTTTTTTCGGAACAAAAAGCTGAGCAAAGATTTCCGATGAAAATAAAAGAAGAGCGGTCAGTAAAAATAACCGGTGTAAATGGTGTCGCATATGGGTCGGTTTTATCAGTCCAGGCACCTAAAAAAAATAATTAAAAAGTCATACTCTATATCAAATAACAAATAAATAGGGGAATTAAAAAGTAAAACTATATAATTGTATTCACTAAATTAAGGATAATTTATAGAGCTGTGCCGGAGAAATTAACTAACCGATTTTGGAAAATAGATGATGTTGAAATCATCAAAAGGGCCTATTGGCAGCTTGCTGTAAAGGCTGTAGCCCCGGCAGGTTGAGGCTGAAATTTTGAGAGACACTCCTTTTTTTTGTCCGTTGTTGCCGTTTATGTAAGACCGTCTTTGAAAAATAGGGATAGGCAAAAGGCAGATCTATCGGACAGCAAAGCTCAAATTTCCAAAGGGAGATAAGCGGTTTGTGGCAATTGCTTTTGCTCATGCAGATTTTTTGGGGATTTGTTAAGTTTTTTGGCTTTATAAAAAATAATGAACCTCAATCGGAAATTATACGCCCACCCTCGGATGCCTATTGTATAAATTGAAGTGTTGTTATTTTTTCGATTAAGACTACTTTTATGAGCCTTAGATTTACACGATTTTTAATTTTAGTATTTGTTTCCCTGCTCTCGGTGAGCAAGGGATATGCTGCTGATTTATTGAGGGTTTCTGCCGTTGCACCCAACATCATTATGCTTGAGTTAAAAGATGGGCATGTTGATTATACGGGTTTTGGGGAGGATAAATATACCCGTGATTTATGGGGCATTTATCACCAACCGGTAGATCTTGAACTTGCAGTTAATTTATCCACTTATTCCATTACCAGTAATGATGACGCTTGGGGAAAAGTGTCGCCCATAGAAATAGGTCGTAAGTCGATGGCCGCAGACTATACTTTGCCTAATTTCGGACAGGACGAGTTTATCTTTGAACATAGTTTATTTTTAAAACTCCCCCAGCAACTTGTTGAAGGACAAACCTACACCGTGGATCTGGGTGGTTTGGTGGAGAATATGCAAACGTATACATTTACGTTTGATGCAAAAACAACCCGTTCCGAGGCCGTTCATGTTAATCAGGTAGGTTATGGCAACAACGCCCGAAAAATTGGTTACCTGTCGCAGTGGTTGGGAGATATGGGGCATGTACCCTTAAAGCACCTGGATGGCGAGCAATTTCATATTGTTAATTATGTAACCAAAGAGATTGTTTACGAAGGGCAAATGGCTTTCCGATTGGCTTTTAATGAAACAACGACAAAAAATAATGGCACCTGGGGAACGCATGCCAATCATAGTTATGCAGATATTGTTGAATGTGATTTTTCTGCCTTTGGGGTAACCGGAGAGTACGTCTTGTCGGTACCTGGAATTGGTTGCTCTTTTCCTTTTGAAATTAGCCGCGAGGTGGTGAATCAGCCCTTTTATACCGCCATGCGTGGCTTGTTCATGCAGCGTGCGGGCGTTGAAAAGCTGTTGTCTGATGGAACCATTTACAAGCGGGGGCATCACCCGGATGATGTACCCCATTATTACGATCCGAATTATGTCATGATGGGCCACCATGATCAGCATGGTGACAAAGATAATCACATTGAGGACCTCATGAAATCGGGCGCTTTTTCTAAAGATTATCAAGTGAAGGGCATTTGGGGCTGGTATCATGATGCATCCGACTGGGATAGCTATGTTTCGCATATGAAAATTCCTTTACATTTATTCCTGCTTTATGAGATGTACCCAGATCAGTTTTATGATGGGGAAATTGGCAATAAATACCGCGTATCTGAGCAGGATGAATGGATTGACGAAGGGACCAACGGGATTCCGGATATTCTCGATGAAGCGGCTTGGCTGGTGCATTTTTATAAAAGAGCAAAAGAGGCCCTGCTCACCCTTAATGAGGTGCTTCCTGAAGATCAGAAAACCTCCGGAGGAGTTCCAGGCTATATCGGTCGTGAGGGTGGTGCTCCAGGGCTTGGTCTGGGAACGAGTTATACGGATACCCGTGATTGGGCCATTACGGGTGAAAACTATGTATATACGATGGGCTATTCGGCAATGGCTGCTTGGTATGCCCACTGTTTGGATATTGAATGGCAGAAATCAAATACAGGTCATCACCCGGAATATCAAATGTGGCTGACAGAAGCAGAGGAAGCCTTTGGCTGGAGTAGGGCACATGGTGAATTTGATCCTGAGGATAGAGATCAAAAAGGGCAAGAGGGCTTATTGCCTATTGCTGCTTACCAGCTGTATCGTGCTACAAAAGACAGTAAATACCTTGATTTGATTAAAGAGGGCTGGTATGCGGACACTCAAAAAGGGTGGTCCAATGAGACCTCTTCATTACCTTATGGCTTTATTGCCACCTCCTTGATTGCCAATGCACCGGCGGATTATGAGCTTGACGCCAAGCTGGTCTCTGATGCCAAATCTTTTCAGCAAAGCAAGGCAAATTACGTGGCCAATCTTACCGAAAAAATCGGTTTCAGATACGGTTCTTTTAGTCCTGATAATTATGGGCTGGGGATGTTTGCTACGCCAAAGATTTTCGTCCCTTCGATGATGCACAAATATGCCGATGTAGGCAATGACCGTTGGTTAAAGACGGTTGAGGATAATGTCAATTATGTTTTGGGCGGTAATCAGGCGAATAAAATATATATTTCTCAGTTAGGTGAACGTCCGCAGAATAAAGGTATTCATCACTTGGATTCCTGGGCAATGTACGATCATAACTCTATGGTATATGGTTGGGATCCTGTGGAGGGCTTGGTGACCTATTATGGCTCACCATTTAATTTCAATGTTAGTGGGCCGGGGAACCATTTTTGGGCTGTGCAAGGTTCGTACCCCGACTGGAAACAACGCCCACGAAGTGAATCTAATTACCCCAGCAGGGAATCTATCGCCGGATCAGAGTTCACTACCCAGCAAACGATCGCCTCCTTTGCTTATGCCACAGGAATCTTAAAAGCGGAGTATGGGCAGCGTGCTAATGGCAGTTCACATAATGACCGCCCAACGGTGAGCCTGATCATCGGTGGATCCGATGTGGTAAGCTATAAAGATACCGTTTCGCTCATGGTTAATGCTTCTGCTGATACCCGCAGGGTGGATTATTACTACGATTGGCACCTGATAGGAAGCAGTGAAGATGCGGAAAATAAGTTTAAGTTCGATTGGGTATTGTCGCAATCGAAGATTAGCGAAAAATCGTTGATCACCGCGCGCGCTTTTGACGATCGAGGGCTATCTACTTTTCCATCAGCCGATGCCGAACAAGTATTAAATGTTACTGATATTGATTTTCTCAAAGTGACCCCTTCACTCATTAATCTTGAAGGTAAAACGGAAAGTCAGAAGGTCGTTATTAGTGCAAAAAAAAACTGGACATTAACGCAAATCCCTGAATGGGTAAGCGCAAATATTGAGGAAGGTGCAGCAGGCGAAACGGAAGTTTCATTAACTTTTAGCGCCAATGAGTCGGGAGAAAGCCGAACCGCGGAAATTATTTTCAGCGGCTCGGACACCACCACGACACTAACGGTTGACCAAGCGGTTTTTACTGAACGGTTGTCAGTGGACCTCGAGCAGGAGTTGTCCTTTGAAGATCAATGGCAGCTACTGGCCGTGAATGCTAATATTCCCTGGGAAGCTGAGGTCGATCAAAATTGGATCAGGTTTAAAGTGGAAAATGGGGACCAAATGGATTATCTGAGTGAAATTTCAGGAACCGGCGATGCCGAAATAGAATTTAAAGTGGATGAAAACCTCGATGCCGAAAGAAGAACCGCCAACATCACTTTTACCTCCGCTATCGGCGAGCAGGTCTTCGAGATTGACCAGATGTTCAACGGGGAAGGCCAGGAGGGGAAATACCGATTTATCCGCTTGTCGTTTAATAAAGCACAAACAGATCGGGTATATTTAGCCGATCTGGCCTATGAGGCAGAAGGCGCACTGTACCCACAAAATTTTACCGATTTTGACCAGTCCCGTATTACCTCGAGCCGGGACCCAGACGATAACGGAGGCTTTTTAAAAAGTCTGTTTGATGGGCAGGGACTGGATGAAGGGATGAATTCAAGTGTGTTCGATACCGGAGATTTCACCCATATCTTTCTCGAAGAAGGAGAGGAATTTTGGGTAACGGTCGATATGGGGAATACCACAAGAATACGCCCTGAAAAAGTGTGGTTCTTTTCTGGAAGTAATGCGGGAAAAGCCCCCGAGCGCTTTACTTTGGAAGGATCGAACGATCAGAATACCTGGGATGTGATTATGGAGCGAGCGGATTACCCGATGATTGCCGGCAATTCTATTTATCGGTTCGATGCCAGCCTGTCGGAGACTGCCGCAGAAAATATCTGGATGTATGCTTCGGCTCCTGCAAACGGAGATGTTTTGCCTGACGGCTACACGGAAGTACAAAAGGACGGTGAGATCACCTATCAGGTGGTGCCGCATGACGGTTACCGGACGGCCGCTTTGCGCCTTGACGACGAAATAATTAGCGCAGCACCGACCTATACTTTCGAGAACATTCAAGAGGCACATCATCTTGAGGGTATTTTTGCCAAAGATGAAATTGCAGAAGACGATGGCGATTTCCGCTATTTCCGAATCACCATTTTAGAAGAACATGCAGACCGCTTGGTATTTCCAGAATTGGAATATATGGTCAACGATATTTCTTACCCGAATCCAAAATTGGAAAATACAGGAACAGACAAAGCCAGAACCCAATCCAATTACAACGATTATGCCGCCTGGGAAATTTACAATGGCCTGACGGATAAAGATATTCATTTGGAAATTGAAAGACTTGGGGTGTATTGGAACATTATTGACATGCAGGAAAAAATATATCCTACATCGATAAAATTTCATGCTTCGGAAAGGGTTGCCGGTAAGGGAATCAAGCATTTTAAAATTGAAGGATCCAACGATCAAATTTTCTGGTTCGATATTTTTGAAAAAGACGATGTCGAAATGTGGGAACTTGGAGGGGTGTATGAGTACAATACCACCTCCAATAAAGTAACCATCAACGCCTCCGTGATTAATAATGAAGGAGGAACAATTTCGCCGGAGGGCGAAGTATCCATTCAGAAGGGGTCGGCTAAAACATTTACCTTTACCCCAGCGGAAGGCTACGAGGTCCATGAGATTTTTGTGGACGGTGCGGTTCAACCTGCTGCGGAAAGTTTTCAGCTGATAAATGTAGAAGAGGAAACCGACATTGCGGTGAGTTTTAGGCAAATACCGACCTTTGAATTGGTGCCTGCCCTTGTTGGCGATGGCCAAATTTCTCCCAACACGGTGCAAAATGTGGGGCGTGGAGGCGAAATGACGTTCTTATTTGAGGCTGCGGAAAATGCAAGGCTCAAAAGTGTTGAAGTCGATGGGCAGCATGTAGGTACTGATCCTTTTTATACCTTTACAAACATTCAGACAGATCATGAAATAAAGGCGATTTTTGAACCTCTTCCTGAATATACGATCCAAACGACCATAGATGAGCACGGGAGTCTGATCCCCAACGATGGAGACCTTAAAGTAAGGGAAGGTGAGGCGCTCATCATCCATTTTGAAGCGGATTCAGCATACCGTGTCAAAGAGGTATTGGTGGATGGGGTAAGTTACAAAGCGGATGCTCGCTATACTTTTGTGGATGTTCAGCAGGATCATACCTTTGAGGTAAAAACGGAAGCAATTCCAATTCATGTAATCACCGCTACAAGCGATGCCAACAGTTGGGTGTTACCTGCCGGGGCTACTGAACACCTGGAGGGCACAACGAGCAAATATACTTTCGGGACCAATCCTGGCGAGGGCTTCAGAATTAAAGAAGTCTTTGTGGATGATGTCCTGCTTGATGACCATTCCTCAGGGCAATATGAGTTTGCAAATATCCAACAAGCCCATAGCATCGCAGTTAATTCGGAACCAATTCCGGTGTACACCCTAACGGCTTCTGCCGGAGAAAATGGTTCTATAACCGACATTGGAGAAACCCAGATTTACGAGGGACAAAATAAGACCTATCAGTTCTTTGCTGATGCAGGTTTTGAGGTCGATAAAGTTTATATTGATGATAAAGTGATTGGCGAAGGCATCAGTCAATATGTTTTTAAGAAGGTCATGGGCAGTCATAAAATTCATGCAACTTTTAAGGGAGGCTTGCAGCCACCGCTTGACATTGATACGCAGAAGGCGATCCGCGTTTACCCTAATCCCGCAAAAAATGGCAGAACAAACGTGGCGTGTATTCGCCCCATGCGCTTGGCCATTTATAATACCCAAGGGCAGCTGGTTCAACAGTTGCCAGAAGCAACCACCTTTGAAAATATTCATTTACCTGCTGGGGTTTATATCTTCAAATTGATCGGAGGAAATGAAATAAAAATGATTAATGTGATTTATTAAAGGTCTTAAAATAATAACATTTCAATGTAGTACTTGGTCAAAAATAGCGGGTTAAGTGGGCCTGAAGATTTAGACCGCTTGGGGGAGCGGTTTTGAGCAGTAATATCACCAACTAAATACGATCAAGTACTTAAATATCAATAAAGGAGCGCCATACAGGTTGCTCTTTTTTTGTGAAAGAAAAATACTGTCCCTCATTGATAAAATACTGCACTGGTTGTCGGTTTATAAATGGTATTATTATGATATAAACAATAAATTTTTTAAACATATGAACGTAGTTTTATCACAACTAAAAAAAGCGTCACTCTTTTTTTTACCCCTCTTACTGATGCTTGCCACAGTCTCCATGGGGCAGGGTTACAGGTACTATAAAGTAACCATCAATGAGCAGCAGGACAATTATCTGAAAATAACTGAACTTGCCTTTTTTCAGGACGAAACAAGTTTCCCGGATTTGGGGAGCGACTTCGAGGTGACGTCTAATTATGGCGATTTATCGTATCTTTTCGATGGAAAAAAAATCGCCGAAGCCGACCACCCCGATTACGATGGTGCAAAAAATACAGGCATAAACCTGAATGCTGGTGACCCGCTCGTGATCACGGTAGATTTAGGCGTCGATCAATCAGTAGCAATGGATCAGTTGGCCATTTATACCGCAAACCCCGACGGGAAAGGGCCCTCTGCATTTACCGTGGAGGCTTCCAATGATGCATCAGACTGGACTGAAATTTTAAATAGGTCATCGCAAGCAGCTTATAAGAGCAGTTCAACCTATCGTTTGTTCACCAAAAATAATGGGCAAGAAGCCAATACTGTTTTTGTTAATGCCATAAACACGGCGAATGGTAAATTCAACAATGCGGGTTATCATGAGGTGCAAATTGGCGAGGATTTAGCGCTTAACTTTACGGCTGACCAAGGCTATAAAGCGAAAGGTTTTGTGGTTGGCACAGCAGTGCACCTGGCGAATGATTCCCATATTTTCACTCTGGAAAATATCACTGAAGCTGTAGAAGTTCAGGGTATTTACATTTTAGATCAGCCGGAAGAACAAGATGGAAATTTCAGATACTTTCGTTTGGTGGCTTTAGAAAACCAAAGTGGTACAGATCAATTTTTCAGGTTGGGAAATCTACATTACGATTTCAATGATACCCAATACCCGAATCCGCCGATTACACAAGGGGAAAGGTTCGATCGCGTGTGGAACAGCTATACATCTACCCATAAATGGAATGGCTGGGAACTATATAATGGGGTTCAATATCGAGGAAATTGGGATATGAAACCCGATATCACCCACGTAAGTACCGTAGATTTGGGGGAAGGAGTATCGATTATGCCCGAGAGCGTGACCATGCTTGCCGGGCCGGTATCTGACAAAGGTCTGAAACATTTTAAAATTCAGGGCTCGGATGATAATCTTTTTTTCTATGATTTGCTGGAGGTTTATGATGCCCTCTCGTGGGAGAATGATGAAGTATATACCTACCCAATTGATAACAAGCAAAAGATGCTTACGGCGAGCGCTGGAGATCATGGCCAAATTGCGCCTTCTGGCAGCATGACCGTGATGGAAGGCTTTGCAAAGACCTTTAGCATTACGCCGGCTGAAGGCTTTAGAATCAGTGCTATTTTAGTGAATGACCAAGAGCAGCCTTTTGAGGCGGGGATCACTAAATTTAGTGTAGAGAATATTACTGAGGATACGGACTTCAAAGTGCTTTTTGAAGCGATTCCAACTTACAATATTACTCCTGTGGTAACAGGGATGGGGAATGTTACGCCTGCGGAAACCGTTACGGTTTTGGAAGGTGGCAGCGCGTCATTTTCTTATACTGCCGAGGATGGGTATGCTTTGTACCAGATTTTGCTGAATGGTGAAACGGTAACAGATCCCGCCAATCCGTTCGTTTTGGAAGATATTATGGCAGATGCGCAGGTTACCTTTGAATTCAAAGCTCAGTTTGACCTGACCATTACCGCAAGTGAGGGCGTAAATATAAATCCTGAGGCCAAGGTTTATACCCTTTTTGAGGGGATGAGTAAAACATTTACTTTCTCAGAAATGGAAGGTTACCAAATTACTGAAGTATGGGTAGATGGCCTTCCGGTTGAGCATACTGGGACGCATACCTTTGATATGGTGATGGCAGATGGTAGCCTGACTGTCAATGCTAAAAAAGAGTATACCATCTCTGCCGCTGCAGATGAGCACGGAACGATAACACCTGCTGGAGATATTATTGTGTTAGCCGGAGACCAGCAGACCTTCGCTTTCGAAGCTAATGAGGGTTTTGTGATTGATCAGGTACTGATTAATGGCGAACCAATGGACGTTTCGGAGGAATACACCTTCAATAATGTAATGGCTGATCAGTCCATTGAAGTAACCACCAAACCTGTTTACACCATTACGGTCAGCAGTGGCGACAACGGATCGGTCTCGGAAGAAGGAGCCGTAATGGTGGTGCAGCATGAAAATAAAACCTTCACTTTCACCCCATCAATGGGCTATAAAGTATCTGAAGTTTTGGTTGATGGCATCGCGATGGCGGTTGGCGATAGTTATACCTTCGAAGATGTAATGGCTGATCATACACTGGAGGTTAGTTTCGAGATGATCACCTATACGATCAATGTAAGTAGCGGTGATAATGGATCGGTCTCTGAAGAGGGCGCGGTAGTAGTTGATTACGGCACTTCAAAAACCTTCACTTTTACACCATCTGAAGGCTATAAGGTATCAGAAGTTTTGGTTGATGGCAGCACGATGGCGGTTAGCGAAAGTTATACCTTCGAGGATGTAATGGCTGACCATACTTTGGAGGTTAGTTTCGAGATGATCACCTATACGATCAGTGTAACTAGCGATGATAACGGTTCTGTCTCTGAAGAGGGCGCGGTAGTAGTTGATTACGGCACATCAAAAACCTTCACTTTCACGCCATCTGAAGGCTATAAAGTATCAGAGGTTTTGGTTGATGGCAGCACGATGGCGGTTAGCGAAAGTTATACCTTCGAGGATGTAATGGCTGACCATACTTTGGAGGTGAAATTTGAAATTGAAAAGATTTTGAATGCTGATAATGCGCATCAAATCACCATTTATCCAAACCCATCAATTGGTCAGGCAATCACTGTTCAGCTTAACCAGCCACACACTTTGGATATCATCAGCCTGCAAGGACAATTGATTAAATCCTTACCCGCAAGTTCACTGTTCAACAACCTATTGCTTCCTGCCGGAACGTATCTATTCAGATTCCAGGCAGAAGGAACTTTGCAAACCAAAAAAGTAGTGATCTACTAATTTGCTGAATATCAAACACAAGACCTATTTCAAAGCTGCTTTGGCCATTGCCGGGGTGGTTTTGGGATAGGTCTATTTTGGTAAAATACAATTTAATTGCTGGGGCTGTTGCACAACCATAATATGATTTTATATAACGAAATTTTATTTGGTCACTGTATGGGCGGACCCGTGTGTTTGCCCGAATCATCATAAATTTTGTATGGTTTGGATACACACATAGAATGTCATTAAGTTAAGCGCATTACCCTGTAGAGACGTTATTTTTAACGTCTAATTCAATGGTGATTTTATGGGTTCCCTCTTAGAATTATTCAAATTGTTACGTGAGTCGTTAAGAATAACGCCTTTACGAGCATTTCAAATTTAGACCTGAGTCACCCCAAAAATCCTTAATCCAATGACAGTGGGTGCATCCGTACAGCTCACGAAATAATGTTTTGCACTAAATTCAGAGCACTGAGTTGAGCGACAGCCCCGTACTTTTTAATCTTTACAATTGATGATTTTCTCTGCGATGTAGAGAAAAAATTTTTCATTTAAATCATTTTTTATGAACCCTACTTCAACTGTTAAGCAAAGCCTGTGGCTTTTATTATGCCTTCTGCCATTCAATGTGTTTGGGGCTGACCTTGTCCATCTGTATGCTGTTTCCGACCGGATCATTTGTATTGTCCTCGACGAAGGTCATGTCGATTATTATGGTGAGGGGCAAAGCTCCTGGAAAGGGCAAGACAATCATTTGTATTTTAGTGCCTGGGACTCCACCGCCACCATGAATCCGGCCAGTTACCGGATAAGTTCCCCTACCGATGGTGGCTGGGCAACGGCTCAACCTATTGCCGTCGGTAGAAACTCCCGTATCAATGAGTTGATGGGGCAGAATATTGAGGTTGAAATGGTGATGGAGCACCACATCTATCTCGAACTTCCGCAATCACTTATCGCCGGCCAAACGTACCGTTTGCAGCTCGAAGGTATCGCTGATAATTACAAAACTTATGAATGGATTTTTGATACTGACCGGCTGAGGTCAGCGTCCCTTCATGTCAATCAAATTGGTTTTGCTCCGGTGCAGAAAAAAATCGCCTACCTGTCAAAATGGATGGGCGATATGGGAGGCTTGCCCCTGGAAAATTTTATTGGGCAACCTTTCTATATCAAGAAATTCGAAAATAGTGAAGTGGTCTACGAGGGGCAAATTGAGCACCGGGCTTCTGATGATACCTTCGTTTACAAAGGCAGTTTCAATGATTGGGGAACACACAATAATGCGACTCATGCCGATGTCGCTCAGATGGATTTTTCCGCCCTCTCGCAAGTAGGAGAGTACGTAGTTGTAGTGCCAAATATCGGTTGTTCCTATCCTTTTGAAATTCAGGCTGACGTCCATACCCCTGCATTTTATGCCGCCATGAAAGGGCTGTTTTACCAAAGGTCAAATATCGTTCAGGAATTATCAGACGGCCGCCTGTACCCTCGGGATCACCATCCTGATGATTACCCACACTATTTCAATCCCAATTTGGTTACCAACAAACATGCCGATGTCGAAGACCAATTTAATAGCGGTACTTATCCCTTAGATTACCGCGTAGAGGGAATTTGGGGATGGTACCATGATGCCTCGGATTGGGATTGCTATGTGTCGCATTTTAATGTGCCGATTTCATTAATGATGACCTACCTTATGGCGCCAGCGCAATTTTATGATGGCGAAATAGGCAACCGGTATAAATTGCATGAAAGTGATGCACAATGGATCGACGAAGGGAATAATGGATTGCCAGACATTTTGGATGAAGCAAAGTGGTTACTGGATTTCGGATACCGCGCGCGCCGTGCACTTATGGATCAAGGCTATGGAACCGGAGGCCTGCCCGGTTACATTGGTCGTGAAGGAGGGCTGTATAGTGGAGGCCTGCAGCCGTCATGGAAAGATAACCGCCCCTGGGCAGTAACGGCAGAAAACCCCGCTTATACGATGGCCTATGCTGCAAGTGCTATCGTTTTTGCGGAGTCGCTCAACGCTTTCCACCACCTGAGCAACCCTTCAGAGAACCATCCTGACTTTCAGAAATGGGTAACCGAAGCTGAACAGGCCTACGCTTGGGTGCAGGAAAATGGCGGCCTAACCTCCGGCTCAACCTCTTTACAGACCATTGCAGGGATGTTTTTATACAAAAATCTGGGCATCGAGCAATATCAGTCCGAAGCAATTGACGCTTATGAAATGGATGATAAAAAGCATTGGCACATTGAGGCGGCAAACCTGCCCTATATTTTCTTATGTAACAACCTGATGGCCATTTTTCGCGATGAAGCACTTTTTGATGCCGCCTTTGTTAATGATTGCCTAAAAAGCCTGAACAATAAAGCGAACTATGTGATGGAACGAACCGAAGCTTCCCCAATGCGTTATGGTGGCTTCAGCGACTATGGTTTTGATCTCGGGAAATTCGGTGTCCCAAAAGTGGTGGCTTTGATGGGCGAGCATGTGGTCTCACAAGAACCTTCCTTACTGGATGCGATTGGTTTTAACCTTGATTACGTGCTTGGGGGGCATGAGCTCAATAAAGTATTCCTTTCTCAAGTAGGGGAAAATCCCCAAAATTCGGCCATCCACCATATGGACAGTTGGGTTTTATACGACCATAATTCGATGGTATATACTTGGGAGATATTGGAGGGATTCAGCACCTACTTCGGCAGTAATTCTACTTGGGTGGGAGGCATAGGAAGCCATATTTGGGCATTGGATTTCTTGTATCCGCATTGGAGGTCTTCACCACGCGCCGAGGCCAATATTAACAGCAGGGAGTCGATCAATGGTTCAGAATATACCCTGCATCAAACAATTATTAGCTGGGCAATTACCGCAGGCTACGCCAAAGCGGTTTATGGAACGCCACAAATGAGTCCTGCACATCGTGACCGCCCCACGGTAGCACTCGATATCAAAGAAGGAGAGGTTCGACAAAATGAAATGACTTTAAAAGTGCGACAGTTTTCGCCAGATACTCGCGAGGTGGCCTATTATTACGATTGGCACTTTATCGGTAAATCTACGGATAAAGCAAACAACTTTGCCCTTGATTATGATTTTTCGCAAAGCACTCAACAAGGCGGCGATAATTTGTTGATTACCGCTGTGGCAACCGATAATACCGGCTTAAAATCTTCGCCTTCATCCGCTGCAGAGAAGCATATTACGCTTGCTCCCGATGAGGATTACCTCTATTTGTCGGTCAATGAATTAGTGATTCAGGCTGCTGGCGACACACTGAATTTGGATATTTATGCCACGCAGGAGTGGGAAGTTGTGGCACAGCCTGATTGGCTCAACCTTCAGAAAATAAGTGGGGCAGCCGTAGACAGCACACAACTGTATTGCCCATTTTATCAGGCGGCTTTACCCTTTACTTCTGGGGAGGTGATCATAAAAGCAGGGAACATTTTTGATACCCTGAGGATCAGTTATGATCGACCCATTGAACCCAAAGCATATTGGCCTTTCGATGGCAACAGTGATGATGTGCTCGGAGTACTTGATGGGATCAATAGCTCGGGGGTTACTTATATTTCCGATGCTCAACGAGGCGAAATGGCCGTTTTACTTGAAGATGATTTCATTGAATTGATGAACGCCGACACCGAGTTGCCCAAAGGGAATACTCCCCGAAGTTTTGCGCTATGGCTCAAAAGGTCTCCAGAAACATTCGGAATGGACTATATTTTTTCCTACGGTATTATAGACACAAATCAAGACTATATCCTGCGCTCTCAGAATGGTAACCTGCGGTGTGCCACGGAGAACAATTTCGTGCAATTTGACCGATACTTCCCTTTTGAAACTTGGGTGCATTTGGTAGTTACTTATGACGGCAGGACGTTCAAAGGCTACACGAACGGCGACCTTCAGGATGAGCAAGATCGAACCATGAACACCCTGCTCGATAAGGCATTCTTTGGGCGTGCAGCAGATGGTAAGGGGACAACAAACATTATTTTAGATGATGCCATGTTATTTGATTATGCACTGAGTGCGGATAATGTGCGGACCATTTTTGAACAAGGTTTACCGCAGAGAAACCCCGTGACTGGAGTTCATATTGTAGAGGGAGATTCCGCTATAGATTTGGGAAGTGGCATACAGCTTCACCATGAACTTCTTCCGGAGAATGCGGACTTCAAAATGGTTAGATGGGAAACTTCCAACGAGCAAATCGCTTCAGTGAACCCCAATGGATGGGTTGTAGGCGTCGGTGCTGGGGATGTTGTGATTAAATTGACCAGCGTTGACGGGGGCTTTACCGACACGATTAATATTCATGTAAAAGAGGAACTGCAACACCAGCCTTACCTCGGAACCCCAATGCCGGTACCTGGGAAAGTTGAGGCTGAGCATTATGATTTAGGCGGACAGGGAATAGCCTATTTGGATCATTCCTCGGGGAATTTCCATTGTAACGGCCGGCAGGACGATGTCGATTTGCAAACCAGCATAGATGATGGCACCTGCAACGTGGGCTGGACCGTACCCGATGAGTGGATAAAATACACCATAAATGTAACCGAAAGCGGACGCTATAACCTCAAGTTGAGAGTGGCAAGCCCGCATGATGCCCGCCAAATGCAAGTGTATTTCGAAAGGGCAGATTTATTACTCGATGTGCCATTGAAAAATACCGGTGGGTGGCAAACTTGGGATACCGTACTGTTCCCTGAGATAGATTTATTGGCAGGAAAGGAAGTGGTTGAGCTGCGCATGGGGACTGGTGGTTTTAACCTTAATTACTTTGAAATGGAACTGGCCGGAGAGGCCAACGAACGCGCCCTGGATAAAGAAAACCCTGCTTTCAAAGTTCAATTGTTCCCCAATCCCGCAAGGGCACGTATTTCGGTGTTTTTCAAAGGGTATGCTCAAATTATCCTCCGGGATTTTTCTGGAAGATTGCTCAGAGAGGTGACCGCTTTGGAGGGCTGGCAGTCCGGCTTTTTACCTTCAGGGCAGTACCTTGTGGAAGTTCATCAGCAAACAGAGCGTAAAATGTTTAAAGCCATTGTGCTTTAGCCTTTAAACACGCTCTAAAAGAACAGGCTTACTGGGGCGGTTGCATCAGGTATTTGCTGCATCTAAATCAGCACATAAAGAAGTGGTTGCTCTGCTCCACGCCATAACTATTGATAACGCCCTTTTTTGATCAATATGGCGCGGACACTCTGAGTGCTGCTTCAGTTTTTGGTTCGATGAAAACGGAACTGAAATTTGCAGACAAGATCAGGCATGCCAACGATGCAACAGCCCCTTTCCTGTGTTTCAGGAATAGGGCAATATTTACCGCCTTCAAAAATTAGCAAACCTTTTTAAGAACCCTATTCACCTGCTTTTGATGATGGAAAGCGATATTGAGTAATTATCGGAGCAAGGTATTATGAAGAAATATTATTTTTTAATCAGTATGTTATTTTGGGGTGCTGCTATCGCAGGCCCCGGAAAAAAAACCATTTATAAAAATCCTGAAGTTAGTGTGGCATTACGGGTCAAGGATCTGATGGAGCGAATGACTTTGGAAGAGAAAATCGCACAGATGAATCAACTCGTGGGCCCGAGCCATATGCGTCATGCAGAAAAAGAGTTGACCAAAGAAGAAATCAAACTCAACGATGCCTTGGGGGTTTACCCAGGTTTGCATTCTTCGGATGTCGAGCAGATGGTACGGGAGGGGCAGGTCGGTTCTTTTTTACATGTTATAGATGCCCAGGAAGCAAATGCACTGCAAAAAATGGCCATGGAGTCCCGCCTGCAAATCCCTTTACTGATTGGTATCGATGCCATTCACGGAAATGGATTGGTCAACGGTTCCACCATATATCCTACCGCCATTACTATGGCCAGCTCATTCGATGAATCTTTAGCGGAAGAAATGAGCATCCAAACGGCCAAAGAAATGCGTGCTACTGGTTCGCACTGGGCTTTTACCCCAAATATTGATATCGCCAGAGATGCACGATGGGGGCGAGTAGGCGAAACCTTTGGCGAAGACCCTTACCTGGTGGGCAATATGGGTGTGGCCATGATCAAAGGTTTGCAACAAGGAGATTTCACGGGGGAAAGCAAGGTAATTGCCTGCGCCAAACACCTTATTGGTGGAGGAGAGGGGATTAATGGAACTAACCATTCGCCTTTTGATTTGTCGATGAGAACGATTCGAGAGGTCCATTTGCCTCCTTACCGGCGAGCGGTTCAGGAAGCGGGGGTTTATTCGATCATGATGGCACATAACGAAATGAATGGAATCCCCTGCCATAGCAACCGGTTCCTGATGGAGGAAGTGATGCGTAAAGAATATGGTTTCAACGGTTTTTTTGTAAGCGACTGGCTTGATATTGAAAGATTGCATGATCGGCATTTTGTCGCTGAAACGATGGACGATGCTTATGCGCTGTCGATTAATGCGGGGATGGATCTGCATATGCACGGACCAGAATTTGTAGCCTCACTGGCCAAGTCGGTGGAGGCCGGAAAGGTTTCAATGGAAAGGATAAATTTTGCAGTGGCCAAAATTCTTGAAGCAAAATTTAAGCTTGGCCTCTTTGAAAATGCGATCGTCAATGAGAAGAAAATTGAGGCGCGCGTTTTCACTGTTGAACATCAGGCTACAGCGCTCAAAATTGCTCGCGAGTCAATGGTATTGCTGAAAAATGAGGGTTTATTGCCACTTAAAAATTTCAAGGGAAAGAAGCTGCTGGTTACTGGCCCCAATGCTGATAATCAGACGATACTTGGCGATTGGGCTTTCGTTCAGCCCGACGATCGGGTGATCACCATAAGAGCGGGGATCTCGGAACTGGCCAAAGAGAAAGGCGCACCCGTAGAATTTGTGGATTGTGGAGATATGGTTACAGAAGTTACAACAGCACAAATTCAAGCAGCAGCAACGGCCGCAAAATCTGCCGATGTCGCTGTGGTGGTCGTTGGGGAGAATTCCATGCGTTATCGTTGGAATCAAAAAACTTGTGGCGAAAATGCGGATCGGGCACATATCAATTTGGTGGGAAAACAACTGGAACTGATCCAGCAAATTAAAGCTACTGGCACAAAAGTAATTGCTGTTCTGGTGAATGGTCGACCGATCGGGGAACCGTGGCTTGCTGAAAATGCCGATGCATTAATCGAGGCTTGGGAACCCGGTAGTTTCGGGGGGCAAGCATTGGCGGAAATCCTATGGGGAGAGGTGAACCCGTCAGGCAAACTACCCATTACTATACCACGAACAGTTGGGCAGGGAAGGATTTTTTATAATCAGAAGCAATCCCACTTGTTTCGCAATTTTAGGTTTGAATCCGGGAAGCCACTCTTTGCCTTTGGCTATGGTTTGAGCTATACTCAATTTGAAATCAGTGAGCCGATCCTTTCAGCAAGTAAAATAAACGCAGGGGAACAACTGAAAGTATCCGTAGAGGTGAAAAATACTGGCGACCAAGCGGGAGCAGAGGTTGTTCAGCTATATATCCGCGATCATTATTCTTCTGTAACACGACCAAGAAAAGAATTGAAGCGATACCATAAAGTTTTTGTGGAGGCCGGTGAAAAACGGACCATTACTTTTGATCTGGGCGCGGAAGATTTGGCTTTTTTTGATGAACACATGAAATGGGGCGTGGAAAAAGGCGCCTTCAGCATTATGGTTGGAAACTCCTCGCGTGATGAGGATTTGAAAACGCAAACTTTTGAATTGACCAATACGCTGGCTTTATAACCACCTACTCATAAAAGCGCTTTAGGAATGTTGATGGGTCAATTTTAATCCATAATCATTTCAATAAATTGCTGATGGGTTGGTAATGAGCAATATAGAAAAATAGTATTTTATGAAATCCTGCTGTCATTATTCAGCAGGATTTTTTTTGTGCCATACCACCATGTGGGCTGTGGGACAAACGGATAAATTTCCGCAGAATAATTTCCATTGAACCGGTCGCCATGGCCAAAGGGTGCTGATTTCAAAGGCATAAAAATGGAGGGAATACTGTACCGACCTGTTTACAAGGCTGACCGTGATCGGTTGGTAGAAGTAAAACCCAAAAACCCTCTTAAATGAAGATCATCTTGGTCTGAAATTTATGGAGAAGACAGGCAGCATTTTATCAATCATTGGTATTGGAAACTATAAATACATAATGTTGCTTTGTGGAGCACAAGATAATCCTGCGGTGTTTACAAGCCACGCCCCCGATCGGTGAATATGTTGCTTTTTGGGAATTAAAAATGGCGGAAATCCCATCAGTAAATAGCATACTGATCTGTATAAACTTTCTGAAAGATGAAAGGACAATTGCACGATCATCATCGGTACTTTTGGCAGGGCCGACAGATTGAAATTGGGTGTAATATCGATGCTGTTTTTTACCGTGGAATTTCAGTGTCAAAAATGGCATTTTCCATCGAATTTTTTAGTGTTCATTGTTTTCGCACTTATTATCAAATAGTTCATACGGAATATTTGATTACTTTTTGAGGTAATTGAGCCATGTTTAGCGCCCAAAACAACGATTTTTGTTATGATCATTTTTTTTAACTTCAAATGAACCAAATGAAAAATCTATTCAAAAATCAATGGGCAACACTATTTTTAAGCCTCTTGTGTTTGTCATTTTTCTCCTGTTCCGAAACTACCGAGGAGCAAGAAGTAAACCGATGTAATGACATTCGAATTCCTGAAGCCTACATTCAAGGAAGTATCACCGGAAATGAAAATGTGAAAATGACCAAAGATGGCGACGTTTTCACCTACTATGTTGCCGGTTTTGCGGAAGATCAGGTAACCTTCATGATTTCCAATACCATGGCGCAGGACAACGCTAAATTTGGCGCCAACTCCGAGGCGGCTGTCGCTGCTACCGGTACTTTGGCTAAGCAAGTCGATTTCAACGGTGAAACAGTTTGTGGCGAAGTATTCCCAGCAGCAATCGACGAAAAGGTCGCCAACCGTAACGTTACCATCACTTTCAACCCTTCAGATTTTACTTATAAAGTTGTTTTCTCTGAATTTGAAGCATGTGCTGATTTCTCCAAAACGGAAGTTTTTGCCAGTGTTAAACTGATGGAAGGCGACGATAAACTGTGGCCGATGCACGCTATTGAGAATGAAAATGGTGCGTTTGAATTGGTTATTGAAAACTACCAAGGATATGACCTTGCTGAAATGTCATTTAAAATGTTTAATTCAGAAAGTGGTGAAAATGTAAGCTGGGGTGCTGCAGAAGGTTCAGAAAATGAACTTTCAGGAGATGCTGCGCGAGTAGTGGTTAAAGATGGCGAAAAAGTTTGTGGTGAGAATATTGAGTTTGGTTTGAATAAGGCCGCTTTGGTGGGTAAGAAAGTAACCATCACTTTTGATGTTAACGAGGAAACCTATGCAATCACTACTGATGAGGTGGAGCCTATTTACCAAAATGTTTACGATCGTATCCGTTTCGGTTTGTGTAACTGGGGTAGAAACCGTGGACTGTTCGGCAAAATTAATGGCGCGACAACTGAAGCGTTGGTGGATTGGTCTCCGGGGGTATATCAAGGAAATGGTATCTGGAAATTGGAAGTCAACGATTTCTATATTGATGAGCCAAATAACATCCTGCCTATCGCAATTTGTACTAAAGAGCAGTACGGACACGATATGGGTGAGGAAGCCAATATGGCCGACTGGAAAGCTTATGCTAACATTGACGAACAACTGACCAACAAAATCCTTCAGATTACTGGTAACCCAGGTACTGCAGGAATACAAATGTACAAGAAGGTCTTTGAAAGAGATGCAAACAGTGCTGAATCCACTATTGCGACACAAAATCACCCTCAAGATTTGTATGGCACACATTGGGATGAAAAAATCCATGATGGCGGTATCGGTTACGGAAACAGCTTGATTGATGGTATTGGTGTAAACGCTGACGATAAAACGCGTTGGGCTGAAAAACCAAACTTTGACTTTACTGACCAGACGAAGAAAAATGGCAGAAATATTACCTTCTACTTCGATATCCATACTGGTGAATTAAACTTTGAAATTGTTGCTCCAAACGACAACTAATTTCTAAATTATCCTATTGAGAGCGAGCTTTTACTCGCTCTCTTTCCTGTATTTTTTAATGTTTTGGAAATATGAAAAAAAGCCTCACTATACTTCTCCTTTTTTTAATCTCTATACCTGTATTTGCCCAGTCGCAAATTAACGGACAGGTAACAGATAAAGATCAATCTCCCTTAATTGGTGCCACTGTTGTTATTAAAGGAACAACCGATGGGAGCATCACTGATTATGAAGGTAAATTTTCGATCAATGCTAATCCTGAAGATGTCCTGGAAATTACCTACATAGGATATAAGCCCCAGCAAACAACGGTGGGTAATCAGACCTCATTTTCTTTTGTCTTGGAAGAAGATGTTGAAGCGCTCGAAGAGGTGGTAGTGATTGGTTATGGAACAGCCAAGAAAAAAGATCTTACAGGCTCCATTGCCTTGGTAGATCCGCAGGAAATGCAAAAGGTTCCGGCCTCGAATGTGGGTACGGCACTGCAAGGGCGCATGTCTGGTGTTCAGGTATCAAGTAGCAGCGAGCCAGGCTCTGCGCCAAATATTACCATTCGTGGGGTGGGTACCATTTATGGCGACAAATCGCCGTTGGTGATTATTGATGGTATTCAGACCGTAGTCGGTGCTTTGAGCCAAATCAATGGAAATGATATTGAAAGTATGCAAGTGCTGAAAGATGCTTCTGCAGCAGCAATTTATGGTTCACGGGCCGCAAATGGGGTGATCATTGTTACGACAAAAAGTGGAAAAGGTGGGAAGCTGAAAGTCGATATTTCTTTGGAGTCGGGGGTTACCTCGGTGATCAATACCATGGAAATGATGGGCACCAGCCGCTATGCACAATACACTAAAAAACTTTATGAAAATTCTGAGCCAAGTATGCCTGCTCCGCAGTGGGTCAATGATGCCGAAATATTAAAAACAAATACCGACTGGCAGTCAGAATATTTTAGACCCGCACGTATGCAGAATTATTCGGTAAGTTTGCATGGCGGAACAGAAAAAGCGAGTATCTATACCTCTTTTGGTTACTTTTCTCAGGAGGGTAATATGCCAAGTAAAGATTTTGAAAGACTGACTTACCGTGTTAATTCAAGCATTAAGCATGGTGCCTTTAAGTTTGGCGAAACCTTAAATATTAACGTGAACCAAAAAGATTATGGGCGATATGGCGGCAATTCAGAGATCTTCTTTGCAGCCCCTCAAATGCCCGTTTATGACAGCGAAAATTTAAATGGCCTTGGGAAACCGACCGTAGGTCTTACCGGAGGAAACAACGCTCCTAACCCGATGGTCCATGAATTGTACGATAATTGGAGAACGAATTTTGGCGCCATAGGAAACTTATATGGCGAGGCCACAATTTTTGATGGATTGATTTTCCGTTCCGATTTCAACTTTTCTTACGATAGTTTTTATCATGAAGAATACCTCATTCCTGTAGATCAGGGCATGGCTGCGCATATCAGTCGGACGACCTATGATATTCAGCAAATCAATCAGATGAATTACTCCTACAACTGGGAGAATTATTTCCGCTATAATAAAACCTTCGGAAAGCATATCGTAGGCGGGATGGTCGGCATGACCGTTAATGAAGGGTTTATCAGAAGGACAGTGGCCATCGGAAATGACCTTGAGCCGGGAATCCGATCGGCACAAATAGGCGTGAGCTCTCAAGCGATGTCAGACCGAGATAAATTTCTTGGATTGCACTCCTATTTGGGTAGGGTAAATTATAGCTACGATGATAAATACCTTTTTACGGCAAGTGCGCGCCGAGACGGTTATTTCTTATTTTCTGATGCTCATAAACATGGTGTTTTCCCTTCTTTCTCTATGGGGTGGAGAGTGAGCGAAGAAGCTTTCATGCAAACATTAGACTTTATTTCCAATTTGAAAATCCGCGGTGGTTATGGCGCTCTTGGTCGTAATATGGGCCGTAATGATACCCGCATGCAAAATACCATCCGTTACCCATGGGAATCAGGATCTATGATTGGTGTAGGCCCTCAGGGTGTCGCCAACCCAAATCTAAAGTGGGAAACGGTTACGCAATCCAATTTTGGCTTTGATGCTGAATTTCTTGAAGGGCAATTTGCTATTACCGGGGATTACTTCGTTCGCCGATCCAAGGACATGATTATTCAGCTCGATCCACCAATGAACACCGGAATATTCGAAGGACAATGGACCAATGTAGGTTCGATGTCAAATAAAGGTGTGGAGTTTGAAGCAAGTTGGAAAATTAAGACCGAGGGCGGTTTCAATCATACCCTTAGTGTGAATGCCACACATATCAAAAACAACTTAGAACATTTAGCGGATACAAGACCTGAAATTGTGGAAGAAAACGCCATCCTTCGTCCAGGTTCGCCAGTGGGTGCAATTTATGGGCGTCGGGTAGATTATGATACCTACCCTACAGGCATCAATCCTGAAACAGGAAATATCGCCTATAAAGACCTGGATAATAGTGGGGGTGTTGATGATGCCGACCGGGAAATTTTGGGAAGCCCATTTCCTGATTGGTTTTTTGGATTGAACTACGCTGCCAGTTATAAAAACTTCGACCTGACCATCTTTATTCAAGGACAAACAGGGAACAGCATTATTAATGGTGCAAAAAGAAATTTAGGAGGGACCAACCGAGACCGGAACCGCCTAAACTGGGTTTTGGATGAAGCCTATGACCCGATCACCAACCCGAACGGAACAGCGCCAAAGATTTCCATGTCAGGGAATGCTGCCAATGATCTGATGTCGGATTACTTTGTAGAAAATGGCTCTTTTGTTCGCGTGCGGAATATTCAATTGGGTTACAGTATTCCAAGTCGAATATTAGAAAAAATCAAGATGGATCGTATTCGAGTATATGCCAATATCATTAACCCATTCACCTTCACAAATTATACAGGAATGGATCCAAGCCTCAATAAAGGGAACAATGCCGATGTATTTAATTTGGCTTATGATAATTATAGTTATCCCCAAACCATGAGTGTGAATTTTGGTGCAAATATTAGCTTTTAATTTTTTAGACTGATGAAAAATATTAACATTATACTAACATTTGTATTGACGTTTCTGATGATCTCGTGTACAAATGTGCTGGATTATGAGCCGGTTAATCGCGTTACTCCAGATGAATACTATAGAACTGAAAAACAAATTAAATCAGCACTGACAGGGGTGTACTCTACCTTTGGTAATCGAGCGGTTTATGGTGGCCTTTTTCCAGTGTTTCAGCATGTAATGTCTGATGATGTATATTCTATAGGTTCAGGGGCTGCGGTTATTCAAGTGTATACTTTTAAGGTATTACCCACACACGGAAACATTAATCAAAACCGGACAAGTAATGGCCTTTGGTTTAGTCTTTATCAGGGCATTTTAAGAGCAAATACTTTATTGGCTAAAATTGATCAGGCCCAATTTGTCGATGAACAAAACCGGGAGCAGATGCGAGCAGAGGCCCGATTTTTACGCGCCCTGGCTTATTTTATTTTGGTAGACAATTGGCATAGGGTACCGCTGCTTACGGAGGAAAATTATACTTCTACAACTGAAGTTCGCCAAGATGCAGAGGTGGTTTGGGCTTATATTGAATCGGAACTTGAAGCAGTTGTAAAGGGGACAGAAATTAAAGGCGAACGTTACTTCTTGCCACTAAAATATGATGGCTCCGATGGAAAAGAAAGAGGCCGTGTAACTTTGGGGGCGGCACGCTCCTTATTGGGAAAGGCTTTAATGTATCAGCAAAAATATAGCGAAGCAGTGCCTTACCTTAAAGCAGTAATTGATAGTGATGTATATGCTTTGGGTGATGTGATGAATATTTTTCAGAATGATGCTAACCTTGGCGAGGAGAAAATTTTTGAAGTGCTTTTTGGTGAAACAGACGGTAAATATCCTTGGTTTGATGATCTGAACCTTGAAGCGGCAGAGATCTCACTGAGAAATGTATATTTAGCAAGTATTCAGGTCAGTGGTTATGAAAACGCCAACCCTACACCAGAATTTATTGAACTGTTTAAAGCAGGCGATAAACGTTATGATAGTTTTATTTTTAAGGATGGCGATATTCTTCGAGATAACCTTGGCAAAGAGGTCCCTTTTGACGGTGTAAACGGAAGACAACCCTACCTTATCCGGAAGGGGTTGAACTCTGGCTTTTCTGTCAATAGCCCGATATCGCCGATGGCTGAGGAAAATTACCCGGTCATTCGTTATGCCGATGTACTGTTACTTTATGCAGAAGCTTTAGCGCAAAGTGGAGGCAGCTCTTCAGCAGCAATCGATGCCGTAGATCAAGTACGCGCTCGTGCTTTTGAATTGTCTGTTCAGGATTTACGCCAAGCAGGTGAGGGCATTGAGGATGTAATGACTGATGAAGGCTTATCGCTCCTTCAGGCAATAAAAAGAGAAAGACGGATAGAACTTTGTTTTGAAGGGCACCGGTATTCTGATCTTCGTCGTTGGGGAGAATTACCACAAAATCAGGTTTTAATTGACCGCGGATGGTCTGAGGATAGCAAGTACTTTCCAGCACCATTTACGGAAACCAACCTTACGCCTGGTTTTTAAAATATTTCATGAATAGTCTATGTTTTTTCAAATAGGTATGATCATTTTTCGAGAATATCTATTTGAAAAACTGAACTATTATTTTACCTAATATTGTTTGTATTTTTTAATTGATATTAAAATCATGATGCTTTACACTTGTAGGAGGTAAGCATAACTTAGATGACTGTTTTTGTAGTTTGCATTACGAAATTAACCCATTCATGATTAAGTGGATCATCATTTTAATATGATAAACATGTGAATAATGATTTTAATAAAAAAGTATTTATATGCTTTCTGTTGCTTTAGTCTGCTCTTTACGATTCAATGTACGGATCAAAAAGAACAGAAATGGGTGGTTGATTCCCCGCAGAAGCTAAACCGGTTTGAGCTCAAGCTTGAGCAAGGGCAATTGTATTATCAGGTTTTACACCACGAAACAGTAAGTTTGCCGTGGGCACCTTTAGGGGCGGTGCGTTCTGATGCGGACTTGAGTAAAGACCTGAAATTTGATTCGCAAACGGAAGTAAAGGCAGTGGCTCATGATTATGAGCTTGTGGCAGGAAAGCAACGTAAGATTCATGATTTAGCGAATCAGTCTACCATTTTTTTCGCCAATAAGGCTGGGCTTAAAATTGGCGTGGAGGTTCAGGTGCTGGAGGGTGGCTTAGCGATCAGGTATCAGTTTCCTGAAGAGAAGTCATCGGTAGTAAAGATGCAAAAAGATTTGATGGGCTTTCAGCTGGCAACTGGAAAAACGGCTTTCTTACAGCGTTACGATACCGTTACGCAATGGCAGCCGGCCTACGAGCAGTTTTATGAGGAGCATAAAGTTGGAGATATCTCCAGACATAAAAATGGCTGGTGTTTCCCCGCCTTATTTGAGCAGGACGATCATTGGATTCTCTTGAGCGAATCAGGACTGGATGGCCAATATTCAGGGACTCATCTCGATGATCCTATTGATGGTTTTTATCCGTTGAGATGGCCAGAGGCAAAAGAAGGGATGGGGCAATACGATCAGTTGCCAAGTAGTACATTACCATGGAATACCACTTGGAAAACCATCGCGATATCGTCAGATTTACAAGGAATTATGCAATCTGATTTAGTGAAAACGATGGCGCCGGAAAATCGAGTGAAGGATTGGTCATGGATTAAACCTGGGCTGTCTTCCTGGTCATGGTTGTCTGCACATGAAAGTTCGACAGATTTTAGGGCATTGCAAAAGTTTGTAGATTTAGCCGCAGAGATGGGCTGGCCTTACTCTTTGGTCGATGCCAATTGGGACCGAATGGAAGGGGGAAACCTGGCGCAATTGGCCGAATACGCTCAAGGCAAAGGGGTGGGACTGCTCGTGTGGTACAACTCCGGGGGAGTTCATAATATTGTGACTGAGGCACCCCGTAATCTGATGGACGATGAGGACTTGCGAAAATTAGAGTTTGCAAAATTGCAGGCAATGGGCATTAAAGGGGTGAAGATTGATTTCTTTCAATCGGATAAGCAGCAGTTGATGAAAACATATAAGGGAATTCTTGAAGATGCTGCAACCTGCCAGATTTTAGTTAATTTTCACGGTTGTGCTATTCCACGTGGTTGGGAGCGTACCTATCCACATCTAATGACGATGGAAAGTGTTCGTGGAGCGGAAACTTACACCTTCAATCCGGAATATCCTGCCTATGCACCGGTCGCGAATACCATCTTGCCTTTTACCAGAAATGTCGTTGGGTCAATGGATTATACCCCTGTGATTTTCACAGACATGAAGCATGCACATATTACAACTTTTGGGCATGAACTCGCTCTTAGTGTGGTTTTTGAAAGTGGGATAACACATATGGCTGATGCAGTGGAAGGCTACCAAAATTTGCCCCATGAGGCGAAATCCTTCCTGAAGAATATCCCTGCAGCCTGGGATGAAGTCAGGCTGATAGAGGGGTGCCCGGGTAAGGATGTTGTTTTGGCTCGGCGTCGAGGGCAAGACTGGTACATTGCTGGAATCAATGGCGAAGGGCTTTCTAAAAGCTTTAGCCTGGAGTTGCCATTTTTAAATCAGCAATATGAATTAACCTTAATTCAGGATGGTGCTGATGAGAAATCGTTGAGTGCCTCGGCACCGAAAGTCGGCAAAATTCCATCCATAGAGGTGCTTCCTTATGGTGGTTTTGTGATCAAGGCAACCGTGCCGGCGGTTTAGTATTTTTCTGTTAATTGTAGCAGTAAGTATGCGCTTGCTGCTACAATGTTCATCGCTACTTTTATGAAGAAATTTTTTATTGGACTCGTGGGTCTGGCCATTGGAATGCAAATGGCGGTGGCCCAAAATGCCAAGCGCCCAAATGTGGTTATGATTGTTTCCGACGATCATGGCAGCAGGGATTTGGGCTGTTATGGTAATACCGTGATTCAGACGCCTAACCTGGATGCGCTGGCAAAAGAAGGGGTAAGATTCAATAATGCTTATTGCACCTCCGCCTCTTGCAGTGCATCACGATCAGTAATTTTGTCGGGTATGTATAATCATGCCAATGGGCAGTACGGGCACGGGCACCATTGGCACCATTTTGCGGCTTACGAACACATTTTCTCTTTGCCCGTTCTGCTCGAGCAATTAGGGGGGTACCGTACCGCGCGTGTTGGAAAATACCATGTAGCCCCAGAGAAAGTTTATCATTTCGATCAGGTCTTTGAAGCCAGTGGACGGAACACTAAAGAGATGGCTTTGGCGGTTCAGTCCTTTGTCGAAGAAAAATCCGATCAGCCATTTTTCCTTTATTTTTGTCCTGATGATCCTCACCGCGATGGGAATTATCAACCCGGACCTTTAGGTGCCAATCGTTTTGGGAACCGGACCCCCAATCATTATGCGGGCATCAAGGAGCGTATTTATACCCCGCAGGAGGTCCTCGTTCCGGAGTATCTTCCTGATAGCAAACAATCGAGGGAGGAGTTGGCAGAATATTATCAGTCGGTAGCACGGATGGATCAGGGGCTCGGGGATTTATTTTCAGACTTGAAAAAACACAAAAAGTGGGATAATACAATCATTTTGTACTTGTCGGATAATGGGATTGCTTTTGCTGGAGCGAAAACAACCCAATATCAGCCGGGCATTAATTTACCTCTAATTGTTAAAAATGCCCACGGTGAACATGCTGGCACGAGCAATGAATCCTTAGTGAATTGGGCAGACCTGACGCCAACGGTGCTCGATATGGTCGGGGTTTTGCCACAGGCAGAGGAGATGCTTAAAGCGGCCTATGCAAAGGAAAAAAATAATTGGGATTGTACCGTGAATCAAGCGTTTCATGGTCAAAGTTTTGAGCCTGCGATGGCGCAGGACAGTAGCTTTGCGCCTGAGTATACTTTTGCTTCACATACTTTTCACGAAGTAACCATGTACTATCCTATGAGGACAGTGATTGGCCAACAATATAAGCTGATCTGGAATATTGCCTATGGTATGCCATATCCTCATGCTCAGGATTTATGGAAATCATCAACCTTCCAGGCGGCTTTATCTTCAGAGGATCAAATGTATGGCCCTCGATCCATTAAAGATTATACCTTCCGAGCACCTTTTGAATTATATGATTTGAAAAATGATCCGATGGAAACAAAGAATCTTGCGGATGATCCTGCATATGAACAACAACTGAAACAGTTACAGAAGGCACTAAAAGACTTTCAGCAACGCACCAATGACCCCTGGTTCCAGATGTGGGAGCGACAGGAATCAGTGAACCATATTTTGGACAAAAATAACCTACCCAAATGAAAAAATATATTCTTATTTTATTGTTGTCTGTATGTAGCAATATTTTTTTACTCAGCGCACAGCCCAAGCAGCAGGCCTATTCTCTGAAGTTGAGCCCCGTGAGTCAACACTGGAATTATGAGAAAGGCGAAGATATTTACTTCCAAATTATTGGTTTGGCCTACGATCAGCCCATTAATGAGGAATTAAAGATGGACTACCAATTTTCATTTGATGGCTACGACCCACTGAAATCTGGAACCGTGAAACTGAAAAATGGACAAGCGAAAGTTGGTCCTTTTAAAGTTAAAAAGCCTGGTTTTTATGTGTGTAAAGTAACGGCTGTTTTTCGCGACGAACCCCTAACGGCCATTGCAAAAACGGGCTATCAGGTGGAAGATATCGTGCCTGTAACCCCAATGCCAAATGATTTCCAAGCGTTTTGGCAGGAACAACTAAAAGAGGCACGTGAAATTCCGCTGAAGCCAAAAATGACTTTACTGACTGAGTATTGTACAGCCGATATTGATGTGTATCATATCGAATTTCAAAATATTAAGGAAGAGGCGAGCTGGCGGGGGAACAGCAAAATGTATGGTATCCTGAACATTCCCAAAAATGCAAAGGGGAAGCTACCTGTAATTGTGCAATATCCCGGGGCAGGCGTTCGGCCTTATGCTAAAACCTATGATATGGCCAACAAGGGTGTGATATTTTTGCAGATGGGCATTCATGGAATTCCTGTGAATATGAACCCTTCGGTTTACGATGACCTGGCTACGGGCGCATTGGCTGGTTACTATTTCCAGGGGTTGGATCATCGAGAAACCTATTACTACCGTCGTGTAATTTTAGGATGTGTGAAAGCGATAGACTTTGTAGAAAGACTTCCTGAAGCTGATCCCGAAAAAATACTGGTTACCGGAGGTTCGCAAGGTGGTGCTCTTTCGATTATTGTTACGGCTTTACATCCTGCCGTGAAAGGGGTGGCTTCGCATTGCCCCGCCTTATCGGATATGATGGGTTGGGTGGGAGGTCAAACCGGAGGGTGGCCTAAGCAGTTTAAACAATATGATCAGGAGATTCACCCAAACTGGACGTCGGTGGCTCCTTATTACGATGTGGTAAATTTCGCCAAGACCATCAAAGTTAGTGGTTTTTATTTTTCGGGATTGAATGATAGAATTTGTCCTCCGATGCCATTTTTTGCGATGTATAACAGTGTAACTGCGCCAAAGTCATTAGCACTATTCCCAAATTCAAATCATTGGGAATATCCTGCAGAGAAAGTTCAGGCAGATAATTGGCTGTTAAGCTTTTTCGATGAGCAGTAAATGATAATTTAATAAAGCTGAATAAGTAGCATAAAGTAGGGTGTTTTTTTCAATGAATTATCAATAAAGATATAGTGAATTTATTCAGATATTCTCTGGTGATTATCCTGTTGTTTTTGGTAATGTCCTGTCACAGCAGGCGACCATACAAAAGCCGAATATAAATTTCTTGTATTTTGATGATTTAGGGTATGGCGATTTGGGAGCTTATGGTGCGACCGGTATCAAAACAACCCATCTCGATGCGCTGGCAAATGGAGGAGTGCGCTTCACGAATGGGTATGCAACCTCCTCTACTTGCACGCCTTCACGCTACGGACTGCTGACAGGAATCTACCCATGGAGAAATACCATAAACCAAATGCCATTCAGAATTGAATATATGTTAAATTTTATACCATTTACAGATGGTATGTCAAATGAATAATTCATATGAAATTACTTTTTAAACTTTACCTAATTTTCTTTGTCGGCATCAGCGCGCTGCATGCCCAAAAACCCATTTTACCTGATTTTCATGCTGATCCATCTTTCCATGAGTGGAACGGGAAATATTGGATTTACCCCTCCACAGATGAAAAGGGGAGCACAAGCTGGCTTGAAATGAAACGTTGGCACGCCTATTCTTCAGAAAATCTAACCGACTGGAAAAATGAGGGACAGATTTTTTCTCTTGAGCAAATTTCATGGGCACAGCAGGCCGCATTTGCGCCTGATATTATCAAGAAAAACAATCAGTTTTATTTTTACTTTCCCGCAGGATTCAAAATTGGTGTTGCCGTAGCCGATCAGCCAGCGGGTCCTTTTAAAGATGCCCTGGGAAAACCGCTGATAGAAAAAGAGCAAGTGAAAGGCGTGCTTTCCTTTGATCCCTGTGTGTTTGAAGATACCGATGGCAGTGCGTACCTGTTTTATGGCGGAGGTGCTGGCGCGGCTTTTGGGAAGCTCGACGATAGCATGATTTCCTTTGCGGAGGCACCGAAAAAAATTGAGTTAAAGAATTACAGCGAAGGGATTTGGGTTCATAAGAGGAATGGCCAATATTACTGCTCTTATGCTGTTCGTATTGAGCGCGATGGCAAGATAAAACAACTATTAGCTTATAGCACATCAGCCTCCATCGAGGGGCCTTATCAATACCGCGGTGTAATCCTTGACAATAATGGCCGTAATTCACACCATAGCATTGCAGAGGTCAATGGAAAGGCCTACCTGTTTTATCATATTGAAGGAAATAGCCCCTTTGAACGCCGCGTTTGTGTGGATGAATTAGAGTACTTCGAGGATGGCAGTATCCGGGAGGTACGAATGTCTAAAGAGGGTATAGAGCCGCTAAAATTATAAAAATCCGATATAGATCAGGTGCGAAAATCACCCATTTTTTTATTCAATTGTATTTGAAATAAATACCATAATTATATTTCTCATGTATACTTTTTTTCAAAGATCAGCCTTTCTATTTCTAATTGTTTTTGGGATCGCTCCCATAGCAAATGCTGATATTTCACCACTGCTTCACAACGTATATAATCGTGAGAGTCAGTCATTGAATGGTGCTTGGAGTTACATCATAGATCCCTATGAAAATGGCTATTATGATTATCGCCGTAAACCTATAGACACCTATTCTGATCCTTCCAATCCGGGGTCGGGGGGCTACTTTGAAAACGCTCGCCAAAAGAACAAAATGGATCGCGTTGAATATGACTTTGAAAAAGCGGATAAAATTAATGTTCCTGGAAGCTGGTCTGCGGAAAAGGAAGCACTGCACTGGTATGAAGGGACTGTCTGGTATCAGAAGGATTTTTTGTTTAATCCAAAAGAAGGACACAAAAGCTATTTATACTTTGGGGCGGTAAATTATGAGGCGCATGTTTATGTGAATGGCCATAAGGTCGGTATTCATATTGGTGGTTTTACGCCCTTTAATTTCGACGTTACAGATTTTTTAAAGGAAGGTGAAAATTTTGTGGTTGTCAAAGTGGACAATACCCGAAAACTTGATGCCGTGCCGACCATCAATACCGACTGGTGGAACCATGGAGGAATCACAAGAGCGGTGAAAATAGTGCAGGTTCCGGCTTTATTTATTGAAGATTATGAGGTGCGTTTGAGTAAAACAAAAACAAATGTCATTGAAGGTAAAATCAAGCTGTCACAGGCAAAAGCTGGGGAATTGGTGATGTTGAATATCCCTGAGTTGAAAATCAATAAACAATTCACTACCAATGCGGATGGTGTGGCAGACTTCTCGATCAAGGCCAAGAAGATCACCAAGTGGCATGTGGAGAAGCCTTATCTGTATGATGTTGAGCTGTCGGCAGGAGATGATAAATTGCAGGATCGTGTAGGATTCAGAACGATTGAAGTTCAAGGAGGTGATATTTTACTTAATGGCGAGAAGGTGTTTTTGCGGGGAATCTGTATGCATGAGGAAAACCCGATGGAAGGGCGAAGAAATTATAGCATTGAAGATGCCCGGATGATGTTTCAGTGGGCAAAAGAATTGAAAAGCAATTTTGTTCGCTTAGCACACTACCCGCATAATGAGCATATGCCGCGACTGGCCGACGAACTCGGATTTTTGTTATGGGAAGAAATCCCGGTTTATTGGACCATCAGCTGGTCAAATAAAGAGACTTATCAAAATGCCGAAAATCAGCTGAAAGAGGTTATCAGCAGAGATAAAAACAGGGCTTCGGTCATTATATGGAGTATGTCGAATGAAACCCCGATTTCAGAGGAGCGAAACCTGTTTTTGAAGTCATTGGTAGATGCGGCACGGTCGTTTGACGACAGCAGATTAATCTCCGCAGCTTTGCAGGTAAATGGTGAAAAAGAAAATACAAAATTGATTTCCGACCCATTTGGTCAATATGTGGACATCATGAGTTTTAATCAATACCATGGCTGGTATGGTGGAGACATTGATGATTTCCCAAACCTTAAATGGGAAATAAAATATGACAAGCCGGTCATTATCAGTGAGTGGGGGGCAGGGGCGAAATACGGTTTTAGAGCGGATCACAAAACTATTTGGTCTGAGGATTATCAAGCACACCTTTACAAAAAAACTTTGGAAGGAATAGAGAACATCCCTAACCTTGCTGGTTTTACCCCTTGGATTTTGGCCGACTTTAAATCTCCACGTAGGCCTTTGGCACATATTCAGGATATGTGGAATAGAAAGGGAATCATTGCGGAAGGAGGTTTCAAAAAAGAGGCGTTTTACGTGTTACAGAAATATTATTCCGATAAGAAAAATGCCGTAGCGCAATAATTTTTTTTACCTGAAGCTACCGGCCATTCGTTCGTGGTCGGGGCTTTTTGTTTAACAGTGTTCAATTTAACATAATGTACATGTGGTGTCATATAAAACATTTTGCAATATTATACGGCTTTCTTCCGCTGATTATAGGTTGTAAAACCATCCGGCAGGAGCAAGTAGAAAACACGAAAAAACCGAACATTCTCATCTTTTTCACTGATGACAATGATTTCTCCTATTGGGGTTTTGGTGGTGGGCCTTTACTTTCCCCAAAAATTGATCAGTTGGCAAAAGAAGGGGTTACTGCTCAGCAATTTTACGCCAATTCTTCCGTCTGCACCCCATCAAGGTATACCCTGCACACCGGAAAATATGCCGGCCGATGCCAGTCGCCAAGTTTTCGAGAGGATTTCCCCATAACCAAACCCTACAATATTGTGTGGAATACACCGCTTGAAGCAGAAGTGGGGGATCAATCCATAGGTAAATATTTTCAGCAAGAAGGTTATCAGACAGGGCTGGTCGGTAAATGGCATTTGGGTTTTGAAATGGAGAATTATGGCCTCAAGGCTTCGGATAATCCATTTGACGCAGCGGTAGATAAAGTCTTGAAAAAAATGCAAGAAGATGTCGAAGCCCGGGTCCGATCTGTTGGCTTCGATTATGCCGCATCCATTATTCCCGTAAACAATGATTATCATCCCGTAGAAGCCCTGAGGGTGCATAATTTGGAATGGTTGGCACAGGGCGCTAATAAATTCCTTGATCAGCAAACTGCCTCAGAAGACCCTTTTATGCTCATGGTAAATATTACCACGCACCACGGACCATGTCATGTAGCCTCTCTAAATTCAGATGTCCGGCTGACTTCCGCGGGAGTGGTAGAGGGTCTGGACGGATTAATGACCTCTCGGGAAGACATTGCTGATCAGATCAAATCCAAAGGGATGGAGCTAAATTTTAGAACTGTTGGTACCCGCTGGACAGATGCAATGGTTGGGGCGGTGCTGCAAAAGCTTGAGGACAGTGGGCAAGCCGACAATACTATTGTGATTTTTACTACAGATCATAATCGATATGACGGAAAGGGAACCGTCTATCAAGGGGGTGTTCATATTCCTTTCATCATAAAATATCCAGGGGTATTGGCCGCAGATAGCCAAAGTTCACAGGTGTTTTCTATGGTGGATGTGATGCCAACATTGCTTGACGCAGTGGGAGCGAAGCCTCCAGGAAACATCGACGGGAAAAGTATATGGCCACAACTGACCAAAAAATCAGCGAATATTGAGCGCAGTGTGTATTTGGAAATGGGCTATGCCCGGGGCTTGTTAAATGGCAACAAAAAATACATCACTTTTAGGTATCCGGAGGATTTACTTCAAAAAATGAAAAATAATGAAGTTACCGAAGCATTCGATTACAAAGGAAGCTTACAAGATACGCCAGAGGTTGTTCGGTATGGGCATTATTTCGATAGCGAACAGTTCTATTTAATTGATGAAGATAATCAGGAATCAAAAAATAGGATTCAGGACCCAGAACATCAAGAGGAGATCAAAGCAATGAAAGCGGAACTTACAACAATGCTCTCTTCCTTTGAAAATCCTTACCCGATTGATCGGCCTATTGATCATTTTTTACTTTCGAAAACATATCAACAGATGAAAGACAGTGCCAAATCATTAAAGATGGATCAGTATTATTGGTATCGAGAAATGTGTTATTAGTCATTACATAAATTCACAAAAAGCCCTCCCCAGTATGCGCAATCGCTAAAAAGGGGAGGGCTTTTTTATTAGTCTAATTCTTCATAGGTAAACACCGTGGTACCTTTAATATCGGTCCCTTTCTCGCCATAGAAGGAAGTAAAAGCGAGTTTATAGAATTTCCCTTGTTCAGTTTTTATCACATAGTAAGTGTCTGCCACCATGGTGTACAGTCCCGTATCTGTATTGACTGATTTCCAGTCGTAACCAATGGCATCCACATTTTCCTGAAGCGATAAAGCTTCCGCTTGCTCAAGGGTCATGTCAGCAAAAGGAATGAAATCCTCCTGAGCATCTTCCTTCGTTATTTTTACTGCTTTGGTCATCGAAGTGGTATTGATCAAGGCACCAGTGGCATTGACCACATAAATACTCCCTGGCCCCATTTCAACATCCTGAACATGATAGTTCGTCAGCACGATGTCCCATCCGGGCATGGCATCAGAAACGGTAACGTCTTTTTCTATACTGAAATGGACATAATTATCATCTGCAACCTGATTCAATTTGGTCGGGTCAACGGCAGGCTGATCGAGATCAAAATACAATTGGTTCTCGTAACTCACGTCCCCATCGGCTCCGCTGGTTACCCCAATATCTGCTACTCGAACGGTGGTCGGAATTCTCGGATCAAACTCCGCCTCTGTATTGCATGAACATAAAACAAAGGCAAATTGAATGGCCAATAGGCTGAAAAGGTTAAATTTAGTTGTCATTTTTATTTGATTTAAAGGTATAACTTATGCTTATAAAGTAACTTCGCCCCCAGGCAACAGGCATTGTTGGACCTGAACTGTGCGCCCCACTGTTGCCCGAAGTATTGATCTGATTAACATTGGAAATATTCTTCACACCACCACTCAGATTCATGGCATTATTCCATAGGGATTTTGAGAACGTCAGGTTCATGATTTTATAAGGATCCCTTACAGATTGGGTGTAACTATCCTCTTCCTCAGTGGCGGGAATCAGTTGTACAAACTGCCCATAATATCTAAAATCAAGTCGGGTATTTATGCCCGTCTTTTCCCAGAGGAATTCCGTGCTCAGGGTAAAATTATAATTGGGACTGAATTCCATTTGCCCAGTAGCAGGCATGTAATATCCAATATTGGCCACCTGCGCCTCGGCACTCAACTGCCATTGATCCTGCCAGTTTACTTTGGTGCTGAAATGCCCACCATAGGTCTTTTTTTCCTGAACATTTCCATAGACATAATCCGCCTGTCCCTGTTGGTCATCGTTAGGAATCACCATCAATTCTATGCCGTTCTTCAGGTGATTATAATAGGAATTCATTTCAAGTCGAAATTGTAAATCACCAGCGATGACTTGCTTCGAAAGGCCCGCGGAAACATTAAAGCCTTCTTCTGCCAACAAATTTTCATTGCCATAAATCTGATGATTGCTATCCACAAAGGTCATATAGAGCTCTTTTAGAGAAGGCGATCTGAAGGCGGTGGCCATCGAAAGCCGACCACTCCAGTGTTGAGCACCCTGCCATCTGTAATGGAGGTTATAAATCACGGGGGCATCAAATTTTGAATTATGCATATATCGCAAACCTGGCTGAAGGGTATGCTGATCGGTCAGCTTTATTTCTGCGGAAGAGAAGAGGGCCACTTCAGTAAGGCCGTCATTTTCTGGCACTTTATCCCCTGAGCCTTCATCCTGTTTGTATTCGCCACCAATTTGTAACTGAATCCTGTCCCAGTTTTGTACAAAAATCCAACGACTCAACAAAGTATTAAAATGGTCAGAAGTTTCACCCGTAACGACCTCATCATTATTGATCAGGTCCTTGGTGAGGTGTTGTGTATTTCGGTCAAAAATCTGATAAGAGGTCAGTCCTGTAAGGGAGGCCTTTTCGCCGATGTTCAGCTTCAGGTTCTGATATAAATTATACCTTTTTGTCAGAAACTGAATATCGTAAACGGTACTTCCAAATGCTGGGAAATCACCCAAAGCAGAAATGGTTTCATCAAAATTTCTTAGCCCAATTTTAAAATCTATTTTATGATTTTTAAATTGATAATAGGGGGAATACTGAAACTGTGTCTTTGGCCGCCAGTCATGGCTCCTGCGCTGACCTTCGGAAGTCGAATTGTAACCATTGAAATAATTGTAACTCGTCGCGATGCCCATCAGGTGATTCCCCGATTTATAATTCAGGTCAAGGGAATTCTGAAATTGTCCGACAGATTCCGCAAAAGACCGGACCCCAATGTCAAGCTTGTTCCGTTCATGCTTTTTACTGATAATATTGATCGTGCCCGCCAGGGCATTGGAACCATATATCACCGACATCGGCCCCTCGATAATCTCAATTTGTTCAATTTCTGATAGATTGATTTGCGATAAATCGATGTTCCCATCCTGTCGGCCAATCAGCGGTACGCCGTCAATCATTACATTGACGTGCTCTCCACCAAGCCCCTGCATCATGATTTTGGTGCCCAGCATGGGGTCCTCAAAAAGATTAATGCCGGACTGAAAGTGAAGAAGATCGGGCAGTTGTGCAGCACCCATTTTTGTAATTTCAGGAGAAGCAATAAGCTTGACTTTGTAAACCGATTGATCCACAGGTTTGGGGGTGCCCTGTGCGGTAACCACCACCTGCTGCAACGACCTGACATCTGGAGCAAGCTGACAGCGGAGATTGGCTTTTTTTAACTTCACCTGCTGATCAATATAGCAAAGATGGTGAACCGTGGCCGTCAGCCCTTCCTGATAATTAAACCTTGCTTCGCCGTCTCTATTGGTGGTCAGGAGTTGTTGCTGTCCGCTTTCCGTATTTTTTATCAGAATGCTTGCACCAGCAATAGGGGTGGCGTTTTCGTTGTCGGCGACCAATATTTTAAAAACTTGGGCATCAACCGCCAAATGACTGAAAAGCAAAACGCCGATGGCCATGGCTTTTTTGAATGCCGGCTGGTGTACAAGAGTCCTTTTGGGTAGTTTTCCGCGGCTACTTTTTTTCGCCCATTTGCGCTCCGATAAGTCACTGACGGTATCAAGAATACAGCCCGTAGGGCAGGTCATTCTACACCAGATCATGGGGTAACGCATGGAAATTGCAATCACCAGGGCTGCAACAAAAAACCAATAATTTTGCAGCTGATATCCGAACAGATCTGGGAAAAGTTCAAAATTGGACCAACCACGGAAACCGTAAATTATTCCCGTTAAAATGGCGAGTGTCAGTGCGTAACGAATGGCTGCGAGCTGTCGGTTGCTGATCATGATTTTTTTGGATTTAAAAGGGGAAAACCGCAAGGCAATCATTTGCGCGGCACCAAAAGGGCAAACATATTTACAATAGGTATTCTTTCCCCAAATGGCACTCAGCACCACCATAGAGGTATAAATGACCATAAACATGGACAGCTTCGTTCCGATAAAGGGCTGTAATATACTGATATAGGTAAACGACTGGTTATTGATAAAACCGAGAAAAAGCAGTGTGATACAGCCATAAATCAAACGGCCTTTTTTGGTGAATTTGTACCACTTTTGAAAATGGATCATGAACAGCAGGCCAATCAATACGGCCTGGAAAATCCACCGATAACCCAACAGGGCTTTAATATTAAAATCACTCGTCGATTCACTTAAATACGCACGCCACATAGGCGCCGCCTGATGCAGCAAATCGGTGGTCGCATCGGCCATTGCCTTGGTGGTAATAGTTGCCCCGGATACGGCATCAATTTCATGCGCATCGCCATAGGATAAATCCTGATATTGCTCGAGATAGGAGGTCTGGAAAATTTTCCGCAAATAACTCTCCGTTTCAATAGATTCAATATAGTCTATGCCCTGAATTTCGCCTCCTGGCGCAATATACATGCCCAGAAAGATTGGCCCCGCATAGCCTTGCACATTATTGTGCAGCATATTTTCTGTATAGAGTGCTTCGAGGTGTTGCCCTTTATAAAGTTCAGCATAGCAGAAATCTTCATGCAGCTTGATGGTTACCTGACGATCCTGCCCCCATTTTTTTTCCAGCCGCTCCCGCATTTGTGCGGCCCATTCATGGTTATTCAATAAGTTGGTATCTGCCTCTTTTTGAGCGATCAACCCATGAGAGGAAGCTTCTTTTTGCCTGCTGCTGACTATTCCGTAGGCAAAACGGACTTTGCTTTCCTGCTGAGAAATCAACCCGAATTTTGCAGCCTCCCGTTGTTGGCCCACAAATTTAGGGTCGAAAAATGTTGTCGTCGCAGCGGTATTGTTCAATACGACCGGGGTAGGGTTGAGCGGTGCATTCAGGCTGAAATAGATTCCCCAGGTCAGCACAACGAAGGTTAATGCTGCCTTGAGGTAATCAATTTTCAAGCCTTTTTTAAGCGGAAATAGTCTTAACCAAGCCGACATTCTAAAAAGCGTTAAATGAGATAAATTAAATTGCTGGACTGATTTTATCGACCATCTCTTTGGTAATGTTCACTACCCATTTGTTGATGTTGGCATCGGGAAGAATAGCATCCTGCTTATAGGCTACCCGGTCTTCGTGCTGTTCGATGGCATTGACGCCATTTTGGATAATTTCTCCCTGAAAATATTCATCATTTGCCACCAACACGGGAATGACAATCGCCTTTTTCTCCAGTTCAAGCACTTTCTCAATCGCCTTTTTTGTTGGTTCAGAGGAGTAACGCACCAGATGCCCACACCAACCGTAACTGATAGAACCGATGCCGGTTTGAACTTTCAGATATTTCCCAATATCCTCTACAAGTTCCTCCCACTGTTGATTAAAACTGGCATCACCATAGGCAATCAATGCAACACCTTCATCGCCTGACTGATCCGAAAGGGCAGCCACCCGGCGAGCAATATTTTTCTTTAATACAGAAGGGTAATCAAGCAAAGGCGCCACCGTAACTTTGGCCTTGGCGCGGTAAACCTCAATTTTTTCCGCCGCCAATTCCTTCTGAACATCCGGATTGTTGGCCAGGCCACAAATATTCGGGATATCGGAATTGGTATGTGAGCTGATGGTCAGGAAGATAGGAACGATCACGACTTCATCGTATCCCTCTGCATCAAATGCTTTCAGCTGCGTAGCGATCGAAGGTTCGGTATATTCCATAAATGCCGTCCGGACATCGGAAACTCTGCCATCAGATTTAATATCAGCAGTAACACTTTTTTCCACATCAAGCAGCATTGAGCGCCAATTTTTGGATACGGAACCATGATTAACCAGCAGTACACCGATTTTTGAGGAGGATACCGATGCTTCAACAGTAGATTTCTTGGGGTTCGTCTGGCAAGACCATAGCATGAGCATGGTCAGTGCGAAATAGATTGATTTCATTGTTATTTTTAATTAGACTTATTATAAATAGTAATGCAAAAAAAGGTTAAGCAGAAGCGATAAGGGTCTGTGCCTCCACTAACAGTTTGGCTTGCTGACAAGCCTGCTGAAGATCGTGAAGCTCCGTTTCAGTCAAATGATAGGAGAAATTTTGATCCGCAGTTCGCAACACAATGCGCGCTTGCTGACCCTGCAACCGGTAGGCATGATCTTTAAAATTAAGCGCCGATATTTCCTCCGTAAATTGGAAATAAGCCGATTTGCTGAAGTTAAACATCAGGTTGAGATATTGAATGCTGATCTTATTGCACTGGCGACACTGACCAATGTGTAGACCGTCGCTTTTATAGAGGGATCGATGTTGGCACATGAATCTTTTCGTTTTTGTTTGGATTGTAAGCCTTTAGCGGCTTTGTTATCACAAACATAATCACTATTCTTATTTAGATCAATTAAAAATAAATAAACTTTTATAATTTTTATTAGACACCCTTGTATTACATGACCATCAAAGACCCGTTATGCGCCTTTCAAACTCCATATCAGCTAAAAAAAGGGTGCTGATCGTTTTCAGCACCCTATATAATGAAGTTTGGATTTACATCGATTTCACCGCATTATTGAACTCGACAATCATATAAACGGGAAAATGATCAGAGTATCCTCCTTGGTAGGTGTCGCCAACATAACTGCGATAGGGGTAGCCTTTAAAATTACCTGAAGGGTTTTGAATAAATTTCTTGTTAAACACGCCTGTCTTTAAAAAATGAAGGCCATTTGTTTTTTGTAACATCGGCTGACTGATAATCAGCTGGTCAAAAAGATTCCAGCTATCCTGATAGGCCAACGTACCGATACCATTTTTAAAATGAGGGTAAGTCGTATTATATAAGGAACCTGAGGTTACCTGTTTCATTTTAGTTTTTACCTGAAGATACTCCTTGATGGATGGGCTGATCGGATCATCATTAAAGTCTCCCATAATCACAATATTGGCCATATTATTTTTTGTTTGAATAGAATCAACCTTATGGCGAAGTAATTTTGCGGCATGGTTTCGGCCTGGACGACTACGTTTTTCTCCACCAGCACGCGAGGGCCAATGATTCACAAAAATATGAACTTCATTTTCATGAAACTTTCCCTTAACATATAAGATGTCTCGGGTAAAATATGGTTTTTCTCTATTTGGAGGTGTTTGTGAAGTAAAAGGGATTGCTTCACTATGTTGTACAACAAATGTGGAAGGTTTATACAGTAAAGCAACATCAATACCTCGCTTATCGGGCGAGTCGTAATGAACAATCTTATAATTGCTATTTTCTAATAAAGGATGTTGACTCAGATCTTCGACCACTCCACGATTCTCCACCTCACAAAGCCCCAGTATATCAGGGGATTGCATTCCGCCCATCTTACCAATTTGATGTATCACAACACTAAGGTGCTTAATCTTTTCATTGTATTTTTCAGTGTTCCATTTCTTATCTCCCTCTGGAGTGTACTCAGCATCTCGAATTTTTGGAGTGTCTAAAGTATCAAAAAGGTTTTCAACATTATAAAAACTAAATACCCCCTTGGGTAAACTTTGTGATTGCCCATTAAGAGCACTTGATAATATTATAGTGATTTGAAGTGCAACAATTGATAATATATTTTTCATTTCTAACTATATATTTTTCTAAATTTAATTAATACTTTTGCATAGTTAATCAATCTTAAAGTGAATTGAAATAGAATGTATGAAATTTATTATTACTCGATTTAGCAACTTAAAGCAATAATTTTAATCATCGAATTCCCAAAATCATCCTTAATGAATAAATCAATTACTCTATATATTATACTCTTAATATTTAGTATATCAAATGTTCTAGCTCAAACCAATGTATTGAGTGGTAAAGTTTATGATGGCACTACTGGCGACCCGTTAGCAGGTGTTGAGGTGCTCATCTCTGAACTGAAAATTAAATCAAAGACCTCTTCGGAAGGGGTGTACTCCTTTGAAAATATCCCTTTGGGTGAATATCACCTGATCTTTCATGCCAAAGATTTTCCGGTAGATATCACCTTAGATTTCAGCGTAAACACTGCGGAGCAGTCTATAAAAATCCCGACTGTTCTAATGACGGTAGAAGATTCAGGAGAATTTGATATGGCCTCAGCCTCCATAGGCGCAGATGGCGACGGCATGGATATGGGTGACCAAAATATGGTCGGGATGCTATCTTCAAGGAGAGATGCCTTTCTGTCAAAAGCCAATTTCACCTTTGGATCAACAGCTCGGTTTAATGTTCGTGGGGTAAATTCAGATTACAGCACACTGACGATCAATAATATTAACCAGGCAGATGTAGAAGGAGGCCGAGTTTATTGGTCGAATTGGGGGGGATTGAATGATGTAACGCGTTACGCACAATTCACCCAAGGAATTTCGGCGGATGAACATGCCTTTGGAAACCTTGGTGGAGCCACACACTTCTCAACCCGCGCCTCTGATTACCGACCAGGCACACGGGTGACCTATTCTATGGCGAATCGTTCCTATAACAATCGATTTATGGTGACGCATTCTACGGGTAAACTCGACAATGGATGGGCTTTTACTGGTTCGATTACCAAGCGGTGGGCAACGGAAGGACGTGTACCGGGCACCACCTATGACAGTTACTCCTATTTCGCGGCGATTGAGAAATTTATTGGAAAAGACCATGCCTTGAATTTAACCGTTTTTGGCGCTCCAACTACACGAGGCAAAGCGGGTGGTTCCTTTGCCACAGGCGAACACGAATCATTAGACAGGCTTTATAATCCTTACTGGGGGTTCCAGAATGGTGAAATGAGAAATTCTCGAGAGGCGCGATATCATAAGCCCCATATATTCTTAACGCACAATTGGGAGGTCTCAAGGAAATCAAAATTGACCACCTCTGCCAGCTATATTTTTGGTAGCAGCGCCAACACTTTTATCAACTGGTATGATGCCGCAGATCCTCGCCCGGATTACTATAGAAATCTCGAAGAGCCCGCTTATTTAGATCAATTTTTAAACAACGAAGCCTTCCGACAAGTACAATGGGATCACCTTTACTTTGCCAATACAATGCAAAATGTCGATACCACTATTTACAATGCCGGCGGCATAAATGGCAATAATGTTACGGGAAAAAGAGCCCACTACATTGTTGAGCAACGCCGTGATGATCAGCAACAAATCAGCCTAAACACGAACTTCCAGACTGATTTTAATGACCAGGTACGACTTACAGCCGGGGTGGATTACCGCTTTTACAAGGGCAGTCATTTTAAGGTGGTCGATGATTTACTGGGTGCCGATTACTGGTTGGATGTTGATCAGTTTGCTGAGCGTGATTTCGAAGATTGGAAATCTGCTCAGAATGACCTGAACAACCCGAACAGGACCGTCGAAGTGGGAGACCGTTTTGGCTGGGATTATGATATTTTCGATCATAAAACGAGTGCTTTCAGTCAGTTGTATTTTGATTACGGACAGATAGAATTTTATGCCGGTGCATCTGCGTCGTACGAAACCTTCTGGCGGGAAGGTCATATGATGAACGGCCGTTTTCCAGACAACTCCGAAGGCACATCTGCAGCAACAAGCTTTTTTAATTACGGTGCCAAAGCAGGGGCAACCTACAAAATTACCGGCCGCCATCTGGTACATGGAAATGTGGCCTATAAAACGCAGGCGCCATTAATTCGCAACAGCTTTCTTTCTCCACGAACGCGCAACGAGGTGGCGACTGATCTCACTTCAGAAAAACACATGATGTCTGACCTGGCCTATACCTACCGAGGCACCTATCTGAAGGCGACCATCCGCGGTTATTATGGCTTTATTTATGACAAGTCGAAAATCATGACCTTCTATTATGACAAGTTCAATAACCTGGTAAATTACCACATGAGTGGCATCAATCAAGAAATGAAAGGACTTGAAATGGGCGCCGAATTAAAGTTGTCGCCGAGCTTCAGCTTAAATGCCGCTGCCGCTGTGGGGAATCATCAATACGTAACCAACGCTTATGTGACGGCCTTTCAGGACAACAACAGCGAAATGCTGATTGACAATGAACGCACTGCCATTAACGGTTTCAGGATGAACAATGGCCCGCAAACAGCGCTTTCGATCGGGGCAAAATATAATTCTTCTAAATATTGGTTTTTGGGGATCGATGCCAACTACTTCGGGCATAATTACATGGACTTCAACCCCATCTCCAGAACCAATTTCGGTACTGATGAACGCCCTGATTACAGCTACCATCAAAAGCCTATTCAGTTGAAAGATGCGCAAACTTTTGACCTTTTTGCGGGGAAATCCTGGCGACTTCCAAACCGAACGTTTATCCGTGCTTCGGTGAATGTACAGAACATTTTGAATACCCAATTTGAACAAGGGGGTTACGAACAACTGCGCTTTGACACCACCAACCCGGATCGATTTGCTCCAGTGTATTTTTATAGCTACGGACGTACATTTTTCATCAATCTTAATTACAGCTTTTAGTCCTATCTTATTATGAAAAATAATATATCAATTATCTGTCTCTTTTTGATAGGTGTTCTTTTTGGCTGTATTAATCAGCCCGAGCAGCCAAAGCTTGGTTTTGAAGCCGCTGAGCTTATTGATATCAGCAGCTTAAAAAATAAATACCGTGCATTTGAAGGTGATTACTTCCTTATTGAAGAAGATATTGCCATTGAAGGAGAGGTGATTTTGGACGATAAAGGTGGCAATATTTACAAACAGGCATTTATTCAGGATGCCTCGGAAGGATTAGTTGTACTGTTTACCAATGCTGGCGCCTGCTATCAGGGAGAAAAAATCATCATTAACCTTAAAGGCTTGTATTTGGGTAACTATGGCGGACTTATTCAACTCGGAGAAGCACCCTATAACTATAATGGGCAAGAGCGCCTTGCGGGCATTAAATTAAGCAACCGATGGATTAAAGAAAGTGGTGGAAATATTACCCAACCACAGCAACTATCGATCGAGGAGATTATGCAAAGCAGTAAGGATTCCTATTTAGTGGAAATTCAGGATGCAATGATTGTCGAAAGTCAATTGAACCGCACCTGGGCCGATGCTGAAAACGAACAATCGGCCAACAGAAACCTTACGGCCTGCGGTTATGGAAGCGATATTTTGGTACGCACCTCGGGTTATGCGGATTTTGCAGATGTAAAAGTACCCAACGGCAAAGGGTCATTTATTGCCGTGGTTTCTACCTTCAACGGAACGCCTCAGTTGTTGCTTCGCGACCCTGAGGAGCTGGATATGGAGGGCAGCCGCAGCTGTGAAGATATTGGTGATGGAGAAATTATCTTTGAAGAAAACTTCGACGCCCAGGCAGGAAATGGCATCATTGAGATCGACGCATGGTATAATTTCGCTGAAGTTGGAGAACAGAGGTTCACCGTGGATAACTTCAACGATGACATCTCGGCAAGAATTTCCGCTTTCGGTACCGGCAAAGAACTGGTAAAATCGCATTTGGTGACTGCTCCTGTATTATTGCCAGCAGCGGCGAGCCAGTTAAGTTTCAGCTTGAAGGGTGGATTTTTTGTTCAGGATGGCCTAAGCATTCGCATTACCACGGAATCGGTCGATACCGAGGCTGAAATCCTGACGGTTAACTGGGAGAATCTTCCGGTACAGTTACCGACCATCCCCTCCATTGGCTGGTCAAATTGGATGGCAGTAGGAGGGATCTCTCTCGAAAAGTATGCAGGAAAATCTATCCGCATCAGCTTTTACTATGAAGGCGATGAGGACAATTCGACGACCTATCAAATCGATAATATTAAAATTTACACGAATCATTAACCAACATCTTTCCTTAAATGAAAAATTTATCTTTACGATTGCTCAGTTTTCTTATCGGGATGCTGATCTTAGTATCAGCTTGTAAGAAAGACGATGAAATTATTGTTACAGATCCGGATCCTGAAGTGCCGGAAGCCAACACAACCATTGCTGCCCTTTGGAAAACTTTTGCCGAGGCTTCGCAATCCGAAATAAAAGAAGACCTGATCATTGTGGCTACAGTTACTGCCAACGATGCCTCGGGAAACCTTTACAAGCAATTGTACATTCAGGATGAGACGGCGGGGATTGAGCTAAAAATCAACCAGTCCAATTTATCAGACACCTACAAAGTTGGCGATGAGATCATCGTCTATCTTGAAGGCATGTTTGCTGACAATTACGCTGGGATGGTTCAGCTCGGAAGCGTTTATGAAGCGGACGGCGAGACTAACTTCGGCGGAATTCAGCCCGATGATATTTCAAGACATATAGAGCGCACTGGTAATACCAAAGAAATTACGACAGAAGCCTATAATGTGGAAGACCTTGAAGACGCTTTGCTGGGAACACTAATTACAGTAAAAAATATTCAGGTAGAGGCCAGCGATCAAGGGGCGACCTGGTCAGAATCTTCAAGTAGTACAAACCGCACTTTTACAGATTGTTTTGCCAATACTTTGGTGGTGAGAACTTCAAGCTTTGCAGATTTTAAGTCGGAAATTTTACCTGACGGCGCAGGTACGCTTACGGGTATTTACAGCACGTTCAATGGCACCCAACAAATGGTTGTTCGCAGTCTTGATGATGTGGACATGACCGAAGAATTGTGTGACATTGATAATGGAGGAGTAGTGGATCCTGAAAATGCTGTGTATGACCTGTATCAAACAGAAAGCAATAACGACCTTTTTGATAGAAAATGGACGGCAGGCGAGAAGGTCTATTTTGATTTTGACGGCGTAAAACTGGGAACCTCCAAAGATGCAGGAAGTATTACTTCCAATGATTTATTTACAGGAAAACGTAAAGTTATCATTTACGGATTGGGATGGAATGGTTCTGCCGGTGAGTTTACGGTAAAGATCAACGACGAAGAGAAAAGCGCTTTCTTGGTTCCTCATGAAGGGATCAGTGGCACCAACGGCAGCCGCCCTTTAGATTATACAGAGGAAAATCACTTCGCAGAGGTGTACTTTGAGGTGGGAGACACCCCTTCAACGATTGAGATCATCAATAACGATCGAATCGCTATTTATAAAATTGCAGTAGAAACTTTTGAAGGAGATATCCCTGAAGGTCCTGAGGCCACTTTAATCGATATTGCCAGCCTTCGCAACATGCCTCAAGGCCCGATCACTACGCCATATTATATCGAGGCCACGGTATCTTTGAATGGTGCTTCCAACCTAACACATTCAGGAAACCTTTATGTTCAGGATGAATCTGCAGGTATTGTTTTGAGATCACACACCGAGGATTTGTCGCAGGTGGCAGGTAAAATCAAACTTGAAGTCACCAGAAACTCAATTGCTGATTTCAATGGTCTTGTGCAGATTTCAGGCTTCACCATCGATGATATCGAGGTGATTGACCCTTCAGCTACCGTACAACCTAAAGAAGTCGCTTTAGCTGATGTTATTGATGGTATGTATGAGTCGGTCATGGTGAAAATCGAAGATGTGGAGTTTATCGCTGATGAGCAAGCAACTTTCGGGGGAGAAAACAAACTATCGAATTGTACCGATGATATTATTGTTAATGTAGCGCCAGATGCAAGCTTTGCATCCACCTTATTGCCTGCGGGCAGAGGAACTTTTGTGGGCCTCGCTTCCATTTATAATAATCACCAGTTGATCGTACTTGACCCTTCAGCACTGAATATGACTGCCGAAAAGCAGTGTGAAGAGGAAGAAGATAGCGAAGAGCCTGAGGAGGGTGAGCCTTCAGATTATATGTATGTTGAGAATTTTGATAACAGCAATTTAGCAGCAGGTTATTCAGATGGATCATTTGATGGGGTGAATAATATCACTTGGTCTTATGTAGCCTCAAGAGATGAAAACGGTGATGCCAATGGCGCTGGAATTGATGGAAATGCAATTATGTTGAGAAGATCATCAGAACCATCAAGCATTAGTGCGACAATCTCAGGTGGTATCAGTAACTTCAAAGTAAAACTTTACAAAGGGTTTACGGGAGCAGGAGACCGCCAGGTTGAATTATTCATTAATGGTGTTTCTATTGCTAAATCAACAGCATTCGATGAGCCAAAAACGCAAGAAGTGATCTGGACGGTAAACGATATTAATGTTTCAGGAGAATTCACCATGGAGATCCGCAACATTACTTCTAAACAGATCATCTTGGATGACATTTCTTGGAACCCACATCAGTAATAGAGCAATCACAATAAAATAGTTAAGCCACGAGCTACTTTATAATCCTTTCTTTGATTTTAATCACAGGAAGGGATTTACCCTAATGTCAGGTCAGGCCTATGCGCCTGACCTAAATTTCCAACATAAATTAAGGCATGTCGTACAACTGCCATTTGATTTGATCCTCCAACATTTTATACTGTTGGATACGGGCGAGCCTGGGTGTTCGCCCGAAATCATTTTGATAATATCCCTTTAGGTCGGACACACATCAAACAAAACATGATGATCCCCGAACGGGAATACAAATTATGCGACTGTCTCTTTGCTTTCCATACCCCCACCTATGTTAACTAAAAAATCACCTATATTTTTCCTATTCGTCACCCTGCTATTCTTTGGGTGTCATCAGGAAAGCATCATCAGCCCAGACAAAGATCAAGATCAAGGGGCAACCAGTTTCAATTTTCATAAAGTCACGGCCGAACAGCTCAATCAATATTGGTTAAGCTTTGACGCCGTAAATTTAGAGTTCGAAGGCGTATTGCTCCTCGGAACAAGAAATGCCAGCATTAAAAGCAAACCTCTCTATTCCCATCTGAAAAGTGTCAAAGTTTACGGATTAGCTTCCAGATCAAGTGAAGGAAGCATCAGCATTAAATATGGTAATCAGCAAGTAAGTCTGAATCTTCGTGCGCATGAGGAGATTTCAGGACGTGGAGATTCCAAACCACGCCCAGCGGATTATGATCCTACAACGGATATGGTTGTTGCCAATTTCACCTCAACAGAGGCCCCTCATGAAATAGAAATTATTGGAACCAATACCGTTGTGTTGTACCAAATCGAAATCGATGCGCAGGACTCCGGCGATTCCTCCCCAACAGAGCCCGAAGATAACGACCCACAGGAAGAAAATAAAAAGTATGGCTATGTTTGGCCTGAACTTACACCTGAAGGACGAGTAGCGGTTTTGGGTCAACCTACCGACTACAGTGATACCGCACGTTTTCATGTGATTTCTGTCGCTTATGATCTGAATAGTGGTCATCACATCAGCCCACGTTCTTATTATCAGTCGGCCATCGGGAAGTCTGGAAAAGAACTCCGTGCTGCCCTTGCGAAAATCATTTCATCGGAATACCATGGCGTAGATTATCGGACAATCTGGACATTAACAAAGGAGGCAGATGAAGATCCTCTGAACACAGAGAATGTATGGCTGACCTACCTTGAGGAGTCAAGGTCAAAAGATGAGCAGCAATCCAGTGGCTCCAGTGTGGGGAAATGGAATCGCGAACATGTATGGGCACGATCTCGCGGACTCGGAGAGACCTCAACCATTGGTCCATCTACCGACGGCCATAACCTTCGTGCTGAAGATTCTGCGGAGAATTCACGAAAAAGCAATCGTGATTTTGAGGAAATGGCCGATGAAAACGCTACCGGTGTTCATGGGGCTTATTCTTACGCACCAAGAACGTCAGGACGGGGAGATATTGCACGAATGCTCATGTATATGGAGGTTCGATGGGGCATTTCCCACGGATTATTTATTGACGACCAAAGCGCAAACACCAGTGGCGTCAATAGACAAGGCCGACTTTCACATTTATTAAGATGGCATGAAATCGACCCTGTTGATCCTTATGAAATCCGAAGAAACAATGTCGTATATAAGTTTCAGAAAAACAGAAACCCTTTTGTGGATCATCCTGAATTGGTAGATCATCTCTATGGTAACAAGCAGGATATTCCCTGGGATGGTGGTGTAAGCTACATGCCGGAACAAAATTTTGCGCGCACAAATTACCGTATCGCCATTTAGCCTCCACTGTTGGGGCTGCTAAGGCACAGCTTTGAGATTGCTGTTCGATGAATGATACGGAATCGAACAGCAACAATATATATACTTAATTATCAATAATTTATTGATAAATTTCAAAGGATTTGGTAGTAACCAAATCCTTTATTTTTACCCCAAAATAGGGAAGTCATGGCATTTCTTTACTGCACTAACAATTCCACTTCAAGTAAAGTCATCCCGTATGCAGCACCATCCGGCTCATTGATCAACTTTAACAGGTTACAAAAAATAATTTCCCAAAAAACACAGCCACATTTTATTATTCCTGAAAATGAATTAGAAGGGCAAATTCACAAAATAAGCCTGAGGACCAAAATTCCCCAGTAAGTCATCATTTTCCAATCCTAATTTTTCAGCTCATTGATTTTATCTGTATCAATCTTCCTTCTACAGAGATAAATTAGTAAACGCCTGATTGATTTTGTAAAAACCTAAAATACAATAGCTTACGAAGCTACACAGATCAGTTTTACTTGATTTCACAAAAAGTTTATAATTAAGCTTATGTTAAATAGAGTCAAGGATATAATTTATTTGCTTTCCGTCATCACACTGACACTTCGGTAATTAAGGGTGACGGTATTTGGCTGTTCCCTTTTGAGTTGATAAATTGAATCTTCATCAACCTTACCTGAAGGGATTTCAGTTTAAGAAAATCCTTCCTTCGACTATTTATGCAAAAATATTATAAACTAAGCCTAAGTATTCTCCTCACTACAGTCATTCTGCTGATCAAGCCCATTGCATCCTTGGTGTTCTCTGAGGAGGTGGTCAGTCAGTCGATCATTATCGCACAGCGCAATAATCTTTTCATCGCAAGCTTTGCCTGGCTGTTAATAGAGTTCATCAATGTATTGAAGAAATTTCTCCTCAAGCAATACGACCTTTCTGATGAAGACAACCTCCGCTCACGGAAGCTGCACACGCAGATCAATATCCTTGAGAAAGTGATGGTCTTTATCATCATCCTGCTGGGTATCGGACTGATTTTACTGTCGTTTGAAAGCATCAGAAAAGTTGGTGTGGGCATCTTCGCCTCCGCAGGAATTGCAGGAATTATTGTCGGTTTATCGGCGCAAAAAGTCGTTGGTGCACTCATTGCGGGCATACAGATCGCCATCACGCAGCCCTTCCGAATTGATGATGCCGTGGTGGTGGAAAATGAATGGGGATGGATTGAAGAAATTAACCTTACCTACGTGGTGGTTCGCATCTGGGATAAACGCCGCCTCGTTCTGCCCTCTACCTATTTTCTTGAAAAACCTTTTCAAAACTGGACCCGCTCTTCGGCGGATATTCTGGGGACGGTCTTTTTATATACCGACTATACCATCCCGATTGATGCGCTCCGTTCAGCCCTTGACCAAATATTGGAAGGCAATAAACTGTGGGATGGTGAAGTGAAGGTTATTCAGGTGACGGATACCAAAGCGACGCATATCGAGGTGCGCATTTTGGTCAGTGCCAAAAACTCCCCTACCGCCTGGGACCTACGGGTAATGGTTCGGGAACAGATGATTACTTTTATTCAGGAAAATTACCCCGAGAGTCTGCCAAAAACACGCATAGCAATGGAAGCCGAGAGGCCTGTCATGCAATAGTTTCGCCAGATTCCACCATTGGGCTATACTCCTTCGTGCTCAGAAGATTTTTTTTGACAAGCCAATGGGCGTACGATCTGTACGCCCATCGCCTGTAGAATAGTTTAAAAATCAAGGTTCGAAATTCACCCATTTTTCGGCATATAAGTCTGGCCGGGGCACAAACTCAAAGCGGTCAGGCTGTTCTTCAAACTGCTGATAAATGGATTTTGAAGGATCGATTCCAAATTCCGTATAATTTCTCGGCGATTTTTTGATGATCAGATTACTCGGTTCATAATGAGGGTTCGCCACCCATTTCAGTCCCTTGTTTTCCGCATCGACCAAAGGAAAATAGCTCAAGCCGTGATGCGCCCTGACGTCCTCATAATCAAAACCATAATCGCGGTCGCACCAGGCACCGAATGTCAAAGGCGTACTGGGGTCTGCGGAAATGGTCGCATGTGCCCATGATGGAGGCACGATCACCACTTCTCCAGCTTTGGCATGTACAGCAAAGCAACGACCAGGTTGATCTTTGGCCGTTTCCTGCATATAAATGACGGCTTCTCCCTGCCAGATTTCATAAACCTCAGGCGTAGACCAGCCATTGGCATAGGCCGACTTTTTATGGATATGCCCCTGACTTCGGATCGGCTCCTCCCCTAACTGACCAGCCGCATAAGTCACCGCACCATAGAGCAGGTGCATCTCTTTGAGCAATGGCAGATGGTGGTTTTTACCCACATCCATTGCAATAGAATAGACAATTTCTGGGCCCTCACAGTCTGGCTTACGTAAACTTGGGCGTATCGCATCAAGCTTTCGGTGCTCAACAGTTGGTCCGAAATGACCATCTCCATAGGTGAAGCCTGTCACCATATCTGCCGGCTGAATATCCAGCCCGCTATCAAAAGTGCTTACTGCTGTTTTCATGGTTGTGTTCTTACAAATGCTTTCATGGTTCCACAGGTTTTCCCCTGACTTTTTTCTGTTGGGCGGACGGTATATTGTCCGAGTGCTGCAGGTAATATCACCACTTCAGCAAAATTCAGCAGGAATGGTTCAAAGGCGTTGGTAGGTGATTCAATGACCACCTGAGCCCCTTCCACCAAAGAAATCACGTTCACGGAATTTTGGGTATCATGCGTGGTGGTTTTTGTGAACCAGTGGCGACGGGTTTCAATAAACTCGGCCTCATGCAAACCAGTGCGCTCTTCTACCCAGCCGTCGCCTTCACCCACAACGGTTACCTGATTAACGAGATTATTTTTGGTCCATTCTGTCGTTCTGTTCCACTGAATAACCTGCTTTCCATGCTCTATATTGATTGGGCGCGGTCTTCCGTCCATTCCAACACGACCCCAGTCATAGAGTTTAAAAGTGAAAATATAAGGCGTCGCACTGATTTCCAAAACCATAGAATCTGCCCCCTGACAATGCACCGTACCTGCAGGAATCAGGAAATGATCATGTTTATTGGCGGGGAATCGTTGAACATGCTTGGTGTCATCGAAAGCCTCCCCGGTCGCTTGCGCGTGGTTAAGATCTCCCAAAAATTCTTCAGGGTCCACGCCTTCTTTCAGGCCAAGGTAAACCTCCGCATCAGGCTTGGCATCCATAATATAATAGCTTTCGTCCTGCGTATAATGCATGCCAAACTCTTGCTGAATGTACTGCGTAAGTGGGTGTACCTGCAAACTGAGATTTCCACCGCCCATGGTGTCAAGGAAATCAAAACGAATAGGGAATTCGTCACCAAATCGACCATAAACAGGCGATCCCAAAAGGGCTTCAGGGTGTCTGAAAACCACATTGATCGACGGCACCTCAATCAGTTCCTCACCTGCCTGCACAAGCAAGCTGTTTTCTTCGGGAACCCCATTGAAACACCAGGCGTAATTTTTCTGTGCTGGATCAAGTCCGCAGACCTCTTTCATCCATTGTCCACCCCATGGCCCTGGATCGAAAAATGGCACCACGCTGAACGGCTGTTTTACCGACTGATCATAAGCCTCCAAAATCGCCTGATGTGCGATCAGTTTCGGCTGATCCTCCTTATTGGTATCCAGCAGAAAATCAATTTTATCGAAGAGCGTTTTTTTCAGTCGGTCCAACACACGCCAGTCTACAAAAAATCCCTGCTTGTAAAGCAACATCCAGTCGGGCGTATTGCGGTTACTCAGTCCCAGGCTATCCACCTCATTTCTGCGCATTCTTTGCTGAATTTCCCAGCGGGCCATATCCGCATAAACCAGCAAAGCAGGCGATTCACAAATGACGCTCGCCCCACTGCCATATACCACAACCAAACCTTCGGCAGCTTCAATTTTTTGCTGTAAGGCATCTACCTTTTCACCATCAAAATAGGCATCAATCTTCAATCGGCTCAGGTACCCAAAAATCCTGTCGTCAGTTACATCAGGCTGAACCATCGCTTTAATGTCTTCCTCGGATTTCATCCCACTTTTGGCATCAATCAGCAATGCAGGCTGAAGGTGCTCGGTGATGGCCGATTTCAGGCTGTCCATCGACACCCCATTGTAGCATTCGATGACTACCGTTTTGGCATTGGCAGCTTTGAGCTGTTCAAAAATCGCCGTCCATCCTATCGCCACATCATATGGATTTTTCAGCTTGATGGCAGGTTGAAGGTTAAACTGTTGGCTCGACATTTTTTATCTTTTCTTTTAGTAAATAATTGATTCCAAGGCAGCCGGCAAGATTTTCAAGGGCGGCTGCACGTACTGATACTTTTGCACAGGGCGTCCAGGCTCTCTGGTCCACCTGTTTTTGAATATAGGGCAGGATGATGTCCTGACTTTTCATCACTCCTCCGCCAATCACCACCACTTCAGGGTCGTAGGCATGGATCATCGTGATTACCCCAGCACTCCATGCCGAAAGGCATTGTTCTACCAAATCAATGGCGACCACATCTTTTGTGCGGTAGGCCTCAAAGAGGTGGTAGAAATCCAGTTGCTCGGCCTGCTGAAGGGTCGATTGTTCAAATAATCGGTGACCCTTAATAATGTCTGGCAACTTCCAGCTCGAAGCAACAGCCTCAACACATCCCACATTCCCACAGGAACAACGGTCCCCCTGATGATCCACGACGAAATGCCCACCGAGGCAACCTGCCTGATAGTGCTTTCCGTAGAGTAGTTGATTGTTGATCATCGCTGCCCCGCCAATCCCCGTGCCGAGGGTTATCATATTGACTTCTGAAAAGCCTTTTGCAGCACCAAATTGCCACTCGCCAATAAGCGCTGCCCGGGCGTCATTTTCCATCACAATATGGTTCACCCCCAATGCCACTGCCCAGCTACGGAAATCAAAATCCACCGCCCCGGCATGTTTTTCATTGATTGACAAGACCCGCTCCTGCACCACATCCACAATGCCAGGAATGGAAAAACCTATTCCCAAAATATCGGAAAAGGTCAATTGGTTAGCTGATAATAGCTGCTGGCACGCCGTAGCTACAGCCGACATCAACTCGGTAAAGTCCCCTTTTGAATTGGAAGGGAAAGTGGTTTCCTCCTTCACCTGATCCCCGATTACCAGGGACAATTTCACAAAGGTGCCGCCCAAATCAGCGGCAATTACCGCGCTCATTCTTCTACCAGTTTTGGCTCGCCGTCTACCTCAAGCAGTCGGGCAGAAAAGCCATGTTCGGCAATAGACTCATAATCGTGCCCCGCATCAGAGGGCCAGCAGGCATTAAAAACCAATGGCTCGTTTCCTGTATTCGCCACTCGGTGAGCCACCTTTCCAGGGATATAATGAACAGAACCTGGGGTCATCTTCTCGGCCCAGATTTTACGATTTTCATCCATCAAAATCAGGTATCCTTCCCCTTTAACTCCCCAATAATATTCGGCGGTATCGAAATTACTGTGAAAGTGCCCACGGGTCATAAAATACTCCTGATCCACCTTCCCAGGGTAAATGGTAGAGTTGCCGAAAAACAGGCCGCCCGATTTCCCCTCCTCAACAGGCATGTAAGCCTGCACTTCGTAAATCAGGGCATCCTGATCCATCTCGGCACGTGCCGTTTCATTTTTAAATACACCCGCAAGCGCATTGAGATACTTATAGGATTGCTTGATTTCCGTCCCCTCTAACTTTCCTTCGGTCAAGGTTAAAAATACTTTCGGATTAAAAAGTGCCATAATTATACAGATTTTCTTATGATTAGTTGAGCTATATTCTTGAGTTGTATTTGATTTTGTTCCTTCACCAACTGGCTGACCTTTTGACCCATAGCGGCGAAATCCGTGGATATGCAGGTAATTCCCTGACCTATCACGGCTTTCAGTGGCGTATCATTATAGGAGATCACGCCTACCTGCTGAGCCAGGGTAAAGCCCTCGGAATGAATTTGTTGCATAACAGCGGCCAGGTCTTTGTCATAAATGGCAATCACCAGATCCCCTGCCTGTAATTTGTATTTAGCCGCTGAACTGACCACCTTAAATTTAAGGTCGGCCTGCTGCGCAAAAGCTTGTGCGCCCTCCATAATCTGCGCCATTTGCAACTGACGATGCGGTAGTAATAAAACCAGCCGCTGGTATTTTTTTATAGGATCGGCAATACTGTTCAAGGCATTGAGAGTGTCTTGCTGAAAGTCCTGAAATACCCCCCCATACTGATGCTGCAGATTGCCCGGCAAGCGATCGAGCAGAAACACCCGTTTTTGGGGGAGTCGTTCGATACTCGATTCAAAAGCTGGATCATCGAAAGGAATAATCAGGTAATCAGTGTACTGTCCATGTATTTTTTCAAGTAAAGACTGAAAGGCCAATGGCTGGTTGTGATGAAAAAAGATATCCACCTGATCCTGACTTTCAAACTGCGTAACGATCGATTCATACAATTCCTCCTTGTAGAGTGTCAGCTTGTCGAAGATCAAACAAATCTTTCGACCAAGGCGGTGGTCCTGCGCTACAAAGTAGCCTTTTCCATAAGTGGACACCACCAGCCCCTCGTTCATCAGCTGGCGGTAAGCCAACAATATAGTATCCTGAGATACTCCATGTGCCTTTTTTATGGCATTCAGCGAAGGCAATTTTGCCCCCTGCTGCAGCTCCCCCTTATAAATGGCGTGCTTTATACTGTTTTTGATCTGCGCATACTTGGGCAGATCGCTATTTTCTGCTACTTCGATATATTCCATTACCCAACCACTATGTAGTACTATGGTAAGTAGGGCATTTTTTTTGATTCTGTGAAATAATTTTTGATATTTTTTCCTTTCCCCCCTGAAAGTACCGCTGGCGGCTAAAAAATAAAATTATATAGAACTTGCTTTTATTTTGACTAAATTCAAACAACTAAACACCAACCTAAAATAATAACAGTATGTCAAGCCCCATTTTTTGGAAGGACCTTCCTCAGCCCAAATCCAACTGGCTCACGGGCAATATGTCCGAATTTCAGGATGAAAATAAACACCTCATTCTTGAGCAATGGGCTGCTGAAAGTGGCGAATGCTTTAAGATAAGGCTCGTCAACCAGTGGTTTATCGTCAGTACAAATGAAAAAATGAATGCCGAAATCCTGAAGCTCAGGCCTCGGTTTTTCAGAAGATTCCATAAAATTGACCAGGTGGTAGGTGAAATGGGGCTTACGGGGGTATTCACCGCTGAGGGCGAACCGTGGCGGAAGCAAAGGCGGCTGACGGTTCAGGCACTGAACATGAAATCGGTGAAAAGTTATTTTCCTGTGTTGGAAAAAATCACCCAAAGACTCATGGACCGATGGGCAAAGCAGGACCCTCAGAAACCCATCGATCTGCAAAAAGAGATGATGCGTTTTACCATTGACATCACCACCATTATTGCTTTTGGCCACGACAGCAATACCCTCGAAGATACCGATGATGTGATTCAGCAATATTTGCAACACATCTTCCCGATGATCAATGAGCGTATTACCAGTCCGTTACCCTTCTGGAAAATTTACAAGCAGGGCAAAGACCGACAGCTTGATAAGGCTGTAAAAGAACTCAAAATTTATATCGATGGCCTGATCCGTAAAACAAAGCACCTGATGGAGCATGAGCCAGAACGTTGTGAGCATCCTCAAAATTTTCTGGAAAACCTCATTGCCCAACAGATGGTCAAGGCTGAAATGACTGAAGAAGAGGTTTTCGGGAATGTATTTACCATGCTTCTGGCTGGCGAAGACACGACCTCAAACACCATTTCATGGACGATTTTTGAGTTACTGAAATCTCCTGATGATCTCCAGAAGCTCGTTCATGAAATAGACCAAACCCTTGGCAAAGAAACTCAGCCCGTGAGCATGGAGCAAATCGATCAGATGCCCTACCTGAATGCCGTGATTCAGGAATCGTTGCGGGTGATGCCTGTGACTCCGAACCTGTATATGGAAGCGCTTGAGGAAGTAACGGTCGAGGGCTTGACTATCCCAAAAGGAATGACCGTAATGATGCAAAACAAGGTCGCCAACACTTCGGATACTTACTTTACAGATGCGAAGGCATTTCGTCCTGTGCGCTGGCTCGGCACCTGTCCGTACCACAGCACGCACGACCCTTCGGTGATCAAAACCTTTGGCGCTGGGGCGAGATTCTGCCCTGGCAAACAGCTCGCCATTTATGAAATTGGTATGGCGCTCGTGGCAATTCTCAAAAATTTTGAGATTGGTTTGGCCGTGCCTGCCGAGGCGGTAACCGAACGTTTTGCTTTCACGGTTTTCCCAGAAAACCTGATGATTTACCTTGAAAAACGGGAGCCTATTTCACTGATCAGCCAACAACAATCTGATACCGTGGAGGGATAACCAACATCAATTAAAAAAAGTGGCTGAGGATGTCTGATCCTCAGCCACTTTTTTTTGAAGGTGGTGGTTTTATGGGTTTGATAAGGCTCAGTGCAATTACACTTCCCTTAGGTAGAATACATTTGTATCGAAACAAAAATAGGATACCAAATGATTTTCCCTTTAAAAACATACCTGCAATATTTGATCGAAGAAAAGTTGAATCTTCAAATACAGAATTATCATTTACTGACCCTTTCCCCTGTACATTTTCTGGTAGAAACCACCGCCCCTGACCGTCAGGAGGTAGAAATGCGAATGACTGATCAGGAACAGTTTCAATTGATCAGGGAAGGCGAAGTGTTGCTTAGCGCAAGCTGTTCAACTATTGAACAACAGATGACAAAAAATGGGCAATACGACCGTTAGCAGCCCTCATTCAGTAAATTCAGCATGCGAAATAATGAAAAATGGCAACGCCTATTATTTCTATCAGGATGCAAATCACGCTTAAAACTCACAACGAAAATTTGGCATATGGTAGCAGAGATGAAGCCTGACGGAAATATACCATCACGCTAATCAAAAACAGGATTTCTACCGCCGTAGGGACGGAAATATTCGACAGCCCAGATGCAGGGGTATGTTGAATGATGAAAATTCAAAATCAACTCCTATCGCCTGAATATGCAGTAAGATTAAAACACGCTTTCAGCTTTAATTTAAGTTAAGAATATTGAATTGGCGAAGACAGGAAGTTTTTTCCATCTCTACCCGCTGAACAAAAAAATTAACCCCTCAAAATGCAGGGGTTAAGTTTTTTTTGTGCTTACGGAAATAGTAAAGCGTATTTTAATCAATTCTAAATTTAATGGTTACTTCTGTTACCACTCTCATGGGTTTAAATTCAATCGCTACGGGTTTCGGTGTTTTTTGGGGTCTACCCTTCGGACTATATCCCACTACTACAACCTCGTTCAAAGTGCGTTGATAATCTAAGTCGTATTTATCAGTGATGAATAAAGCCCCACCAATTTTTTGATTTAATGGTGCTACCAGGTATTCGGCTTGAAGCTTAGCCTTACGCACTGCCTTTGATTTTAAGGCCAGTTTCAATGCTTCAATTTTAGAAAATTCTGTTTTGTCGAGTGATACATTTGAGATGCCAATATTTTCAAGTTCGACGATGACTTTCCCAGCCGTTTGAGCATCAAAAACTTTAAGCTTATAGGCCTTACTTTTTAAAACATCCTTTTGCATTAAAAAATGCTTTTTGAAATTACTTGCCAAATCAGATAGCGTTAATTGCGTCTCTAAGTCAATGCCTAAATCCGATAACTTTGCCGCCATTGAATTTTCAAGTGCCTCTACAGAAGTTCTGTTTTTACTATCCTTTTCATCTAATAATATATCTAAATATATGATGTCAGGCTTAACCAGTGAATCCACCTTTGCTGTTGTTTCTAAATAAGGCTGATCAATAAAATTTTTTGATTGCCCATTCGCTAACTGACAGGTGAAAATTACCGCCAAAGTCAAGAATATTCTGTTCATCTTATTTTCAGTTTGATTTACTGCCCGCCTGCAAGATCAGGCCGTTTGCAATGCTGCATTTTTCAGGATTTTTTCAAGTTCCTCAAAGCCGGTTACTTCCTGCGGAATAACCATTTTGCTGGTTAAATCCCCATCTACAGACAACACGAGGTTACCATCCTTCATGGAGGCTTTACTGATTCGATCCAAAGGGATAATTTTTGAAACGAAGGGCGCACTGCGATTATTTACCGCATAGAAACCACCTTCACCATCCTCAACCCTAAAATCTGTCATGATTTTATCTTCCGTCATTTTCACATAAAAACCAGCTGCCACACGGCTCAAGGCTGCACGTTTCTTCAAGTGGATGCCCCACACTACGCCTATCGACAGCAATGAGGTGGTGCTCAACATACAGGCTAAAAACAAAGGTGGCGTTGATTCAGAAAGCATCAGGTACATTTGTCCATTAACCAGCAAGAGCACTGAAACAAGCAATACTATCAGTATTTTTGGAAACTTGCCGGTTCGTTGCAGAAAGTTCGAAACCTGATCTGCCGATATATTATAGGTTGTAGCCATAGGAAAGAAAAAACTTGTAAAGTGAAAAAATTTAAATGTATTTCGGAAAAATAATAGCAATTGCAATATAGCTTTTTATCACTCAATGAAAAGTACTTCTCCATTAATATAGCATCCACCCGCGATTTCCGCTATGGCGTTCTTAAATCAGCCATCGTGGCACATGCCGATGATGTAAACTTGTGCTTAGTCTGTACGGGCGTTGCATGCAACTTCCCTACGGAGGTAGAAATTATGTTTTTGATTGGGGTGATGGCGTATTTTTGACAGGCTACCTCGGAGCATGACTTGAGCGGGAATCAGCTCGTCCCTTTATTTTGGCCAACAGACTGCTGATAGGCTAAACTTCAAATCCACTTTTGATCCACTTTTTTTTGTGGAAAATCGCTCAACACGCCTTAAAATCCGCCTTTAGTGTTCACCATTTATTTAGCGGTATCAACCTCTCATTGATACCTTAAAGGGATCCATCTATCTTCAGTAAACATTTTTTTCACCCAAAATAATTTTCATGAAACACTTTTTAACAAATCTCTACTTATACCTGCTTTGCACGTTGTCATTCCTTGGCTGTCTCACTCATCGCAGTTTCGCTCAAAATGTTCAGGGTATCCTTACCACGGGTAACCGAAGTCATGAACTTGCTGATTTCAGTCTTGCTTTTCAAGATGGACAAGGAAGTGGAAATGAGCTCATTACTGTTAATGATCAACAGCAGGAGCAGGTGATTGATGGTTTTGGCTTTGCGCTTACCCAGGGAAGCGCAGAGGCGATCATGAGCCTTCCTGAGAATAAACAATTGACTTTACTTGAGGAATTTTTCGGCCCTGAGCAGGGCAACAACACGGTGGTCAGAATCAGTATTGGCGCCTCTGATTTAAGCAACTCTACCTATTCTTACAATGAAATAGATGGTGATGTCAATATGGATCACTTCAGTTTTCAAGGCCCTGATGCCCAGTATCTGCTTCCTGTTCTTAAAAAAATAAAGCTGATTCAGCCCTCTGTAAAGCTATTAGCAACGCCATGGACCGCACCCACCTGGATGAAAACCAATCGCGCCTGGATTGGTGGTTCACTGGCATCAAATTACTATGCCGCCTATGCAAATTATTTCGTCAAGTACCTTCAGTTGATGAAGCAGGAAGGTTTAGAAGTTTGGGCTATTACGCCACAAAATGAGCCTGAAAACCCGTGGAACGAGCCCAGCATGCTGATGAATGCACAGCAACAGCTTGATTTTATTGATCACCACTTGGGACCAAAACTGGCAGCTCATCAACTCGATACCAAGATTATTGCTTTTGATCATAATTGCGATAACACCAGTTACCCTATATCAGTGCTTAATGGCAGCAGCTATGTCGATGGTGCGGCTTTTCACCTTTATGGCGGGGATATCTCGGCCATGTCGACGGTGCACAATGCCACCAATAAGAATGTGTATTTTACCGAGCAATATACGGATGTTGCAGGGGATTTTTCCGCAGATTTAAAATGGCATACCCAGAATATTGTCGTTGGTTCGCTGCGAAATTATGCCAAAACGGTTATCGAATGGAATTTGGCATCTTTTGCTGATCACGGTCCCCGGACCCCTGGAGGTTGCACAGAATGCCTCGGTGCAGTTACGATCCAGGATGGTCAATACCAACGAAATGTTTCTTATTATATCATCCACCAAATATCCACGATGGTGAATGCTGGGGCAAGAATCGTTCACTCGTCATCACAAGACAGCCAACTGAGTAACGTTGGGGCGATAAACCCCGATGGCACCAAGGCGCTGCTGGTGCATAATGGGCATAGTCAGGCAAAAACAATTCGGGTCGTTTGGGGCAACAAACACTTCAGTTACATTCTCGAAGGCAATTCTGTGGCCAGCTTCAAATGGGACGGCGATACGGATCAGGAGGAAATCATCAGGGATGCTTTTGTGCAAAATGAGTCTGAACAGTATGACCAGCAGCAAGGGACCCAACTGGAAGCCTGCTCCGATGTCGGCGGCGGCCAAAATGTTGGGTACCTTGATGAGGGAGATTTTCTGTATTATAAAAAAATGGATTTTGCCAATGGGGCTGCCTCAGTTGCTTTAAGGTATGCCAATAATAGTGAGGATGGAAAATGGGTGGATTTTAGAACAGGCAGCGACCATGGGCCAGTAGTTGGCAGTGTGGAGCTCAAGCCTACGGGCAGTTGGCAGAGCTGGCAAACCGTAGAAGCTTCCGTGGTGGTCGAAGGAGTGCAGGACCTCTACCTTACTTTCCGAGGTGGCAGCAGTATAGGAAATCTCAATTGGTTTCAGTTCCACACCTCTGAGGTTACTATTCCTGCCCCCATTAGCCCTTCAAATTTTCAGGTAGTGAGCCAAACCTCTTCTTCCCTTTCCCTTGTATGGGATCATACCCAGGCAGATGCTTTCCTGCTTCAGTATCGGGAATTGGGCGGCAGTTGGCAAAGTGTTGACCTTGGCGGGAGTTTGAGCACGCACAAAATTAACGGCCTCCCCCACTCCACCACCTATGAACTCAGAATAAGGACTGAACGCAATGGCCTGAACTCCGCTTGGGCTCCCCAAATTCAGGCAAGCACCCTGCAGGCTCCCGTTGCGGGCACTATTCCAGATGGTTTGTATGCCTTTATCAGCAAACAAAGTGGCAAGGCAATTGATGTTAGCGATAGGTCCCTTCAAGATGGTGCTGGTATTCAGCAATGGGAATATAGCCAAAATTCTAACCAGCAGTGGGAAGTCAGCCAACAGGCAGACGGCCATTACAAAATCATTGCCCACCACAGCGGAAAGGCATTGGATGTACGAGACGGAGGCATTGGATATGGGAATCAACTTCAGCAATGGGCAGATTCCTATAATGAAAATCAGCAGTGGGATATTCAGGCCGAAGGTGATTTCGTAACTTTGTTGGCCGTCAAGAGTGGCCGATTTATCGGTCCGCAAGCCAATGAGAATGGCGCGAACATCATTCTTGGCCCAGCAACCATTTCAGATCAGGTATTATTTACCCTCGTGCCTGTTGAGGAGAACCTAAGAATAGGCCTCGCTGAAAGTAACCCTGTGGTGATTAGCCCAAACCCTATACGTGGTCAAAAAATTACACTGACCAATTTATCGCATGGGCTTAACCAATATATTTTGTTTGACCAGCACGGCCGGGAGGTTACCCAGGGATGCTTGCTTACTGGAGAACGGGAAATTTTCTTGCGCTCGCCTTTGGCAGCAGGAATGTACTACCTTCAAATTCACCACAAAAGAAGCGTAATCACCTTAAAACTAATTGCAATATAAATCCTGCGACATCGTTTAATTTTTATGTAAAGGTCATAAATTTGCATCCAGCGATTTATGGCCTTTTTTTATTATATCCTTTGAGATTAATCAAAATAGACTATTTTTAAATACAAATTCATTTTTTCGCCTATGAATAAGCAACTACAATTATTTTTTTTACTCCTGTGTCCTGTATTGATGTTTTCTCCCGTTCAGGCACAATCCTCTGAAGAGCTGCTCCCCAAGCTTTTGGAAGTCATGGATCAGCAGCCCAAATATGAGCTGCAGAAGCTCAGTGAAATCGGCCTGCTCAAGCAGCGTCTTGAGCGGACCAACCATCCCATGAAGCAATATTGGCTGTACCGAGAAATCGGTTTGGCCTATGAAGCGTTTGTTTTTGATTCGGCCATGGTTTATGTTCAGCAAGCCAACCGCATGGCCAGTCAGATCAAAGACCCTAACAGCATTTTAGAAGCACAGCTCGATTTGGCCATGCTTTTGGCCGTTTCTGGCCGTCCGCAGGAGGCCCTTAATGTGGTAAAAAGAACCCATAGCCAAACCGACAATCCCGAGATCAGGCTTCAATATCTGAAAGTTTGCCATAAAATTTATGGTGACCTGTGGTTCTATGGCTACCTGCCCGAAGAGAAAAAGCGTTATGAAGCCCTGCATTTGCAGTATGGTGACAGTGTGAAACAACTTGCGAGCCCTTCCTCCTACGATTACCTTGTGGTGCAAGAAGGACAATACCTCGATGCGCGCCAACTCATGGACTGCCGCAGGATCAATACACAGATTTTAAAAATGTTTGATTCTGGCAGTCGGGCCTATTCCAAGGCGGCTTTTACGCGATCGCAGAGTTATGAACTGGAACAGAATACTGAAAAGCAAAAGTGTTTCCTGATAGCGTCGGCAATTTCAGACCTTAAAGGAGCAGTAAAGGACAATGCCGCCATGGCTACACTGGCGGGCCTGTATTTCAATGAAGGCCGCGTGGAACTCGCCTATCAGCTGATTAAATGCTCCCTGAAAGATGCCGAATATTTTAATTCCAAGCTTCGTCAGGTGGAGGTATCCAATATTGAGCCTTTGATTTCTGCCGCCTATCAGCTCGAAACTGAACGGCAAAAGCAGCACTTGCGCCAAATGTTATACCTCACCATATTTTTGATCGCCCTCATCTGTGCGGCTTTGATGTTGCTCTATTATCAGGTTCGGAAAGTTCGGCTGACAAAGAAAAAACTGGAGCGGTCCAATGCACGACTGCAACAGCTTAACCACGATTTGGCGGCAAGTAACGAACACCTGAACCAACTTTTCGAAGCGCTTTCAGAATCTGACCATATCAAAGAGCAGTATATTGGCAACTTTTTCAAAATTTGCTCCGACTACATTGATAAGCTCGATGAACAGCGCAAGTACGCCAAAAAACTGGTCAGCAATAAAAAAGGAGCCCAGCTTGTGAGGGAGCTTTCCGACCCGGATTTTCTTGAGGAAGAGATCAAAGCTTTTTATGAGAATTTTGACCGCACCTTCCTGAAGATTTACCCCAATTTTGTGACCGAGTTTAATGCACTGATGCTTCCGGAAAATCAGTTTGAACCAAAGCAAGGTGAGCAGCTCAACAGTGAGCTGCGCATTTTTGCCCTGATCCGCCTCGGTATTCAGGACAGCGGAAAAATCGCCAAGCTGTTACGCTACTCCGTTCACACGATTTACAACTACCGCGCAAAGGTCAAGAAGAAAACCATGGTGCCCAAAGAAAATTTTGAGGATGAAATTATGAAAATCGGCACGAAAAAATCATCGAACACGCTCGAAAAGGAAAAAGAAGTGGCTGTTTTTTGATGAAAGACATCCACTTTTACACCAGAGCAACATTTCACTAACCTATTTATTTTCAGTCACTTAACATTTAACACGCTCAATATTTATCCACTTTTTTGTTCATCATCTCCATTTGGCCTGTAAAAGTCTTTTACCTTCGATCATGACGAATGCAGAAGAAGCATAGCGCGCTTCGACCTGCTTCATTTTTTAATTTCAATGCGGCGTGACTGTGCACACACTTTGCATTGAAGCTTTACTAAACCTATTATATCTTATGGAGATGATTACCATAAAAGCACCAAATTTTTTGCGGTGCATAGCGGCGTATTTATTTCTTACGCTTTTATTTGCGCCTTCTTTACTTAGGGCTCAATCGAAATTAAACGGAGAAGTTACCGACAATAATGGGGAAGCATTACCCGGCGTTACAATCCAGAAAATTGGCGATACGGAAGGGACCATCACTGACATGAACGGGAAGTTCACCTTCCCTGTAGTGCTTGAAGTGGGGGACAGTCTTCGTTTTTCATCCATCGGGATGAAGACAAAAACAGTAGCTTACACGGGTCAGCTTTCATTAAAAGTGAAAATGGAAACCAGCGTCATCGGACTCAACGAGGTGGTGGTTGTAGGTTATGGCACACAGGCGAAAAAAGATGTAACGGGCGCGGTTGCCATGGTTGGCGCCGAGGATATGAAGGCCCGTGCCAATACCCAGATTGGTGCCCTTATTCAGGGAAAAGCACCTGGTGTTCAGGTGTTGTCCAGCTCGGGAAAGCCTTCTGAAGGTTTCCGTATTCGTATTCGTGGGACGAACTCGATTAACGCTGGCAGTGAGCCATTGTATGTAGTAGATGGTGTACCCACACAGGACACCCGCGCGCTGAATCCGGCAGATATCGAAAATGTTACGGTACTGAAAGATGCTTCTTCAGCAGCAATTTATGGTTCGCAAGGCTCTAACGGGGTGGTTTTAATCACTACAAAAAGAGGAAATACCGACCGTCCGCAAGTTACATTTGACACCTACGCCGGTGTGGCGGAAGTGTGGAAAATGCAGAAAGTGCTTAACGGTGAGCAATACCGCGACCTGATGACGGAGATGGGGCAGAATACCGAATGGGATAAATATCAGGAAAATACCGACTGGCAAAACAAAGTTTTTCAAAAAGGTTACAGCCAAAACTACCAGGTATCGGTTTCAGGAAAAAGCAATAAAACCAACTATTACTTTTCTGGCGGTTACCTCGATCAGACCGGTGTGGTGCGCACCTCCGAAATGCAACGGGCCAACTTCAAAATCAACCTCGATCAGGAAGTTACCTCATGGCTGAAGGTCGGTACAAGAATGGCCTATACGAGCTATTCAGATGTGGATGTCAAGGACAACCTCGATGTTAATCAGGGAGGGGTCATTCTGGGGAGCCTTTCTACGCCGCCCATCATCGGTGTGAAAAATCCCGATGGCACTTATACCAGTAACCCCCTTCAGAACTGGGAAAATCCGTTGGCACATACCGACGCGCCAGTTCGTGGTTACAGTAATCAGCGCATGCTGGCCAATGTGTATGCCGAATTGCAGTTGGTAAAAGGGCTGAGCTTCCGTACGAATTTTGGTATCGACAATAATAACGATGTTTACGATTACTTCCTGGATCCCTTCAGCACCAGCTATGGCCGTGCACTCGAAGGTCAGGGGATTAACTCAACAAACAATAATGGTTACTTCACTTTTGAAAATATCCTGAAGTACAACACTTCCATCAAGAAACATCAGCTCGACTTCCTTGCCGGTTCAGTCATTCAGAAATGGAACTGGGAAAGCACCCATATCGAACGACGTAAATTCTCGGGAGGAAACATCCAGACGCCAAACGCAGGTGCCGTCATTACTGCTGCCGATGCCCGCAAATCTGAAAAATCCAATGTCTCCTTGATGAGCCGGGTAAACTACAGCTTTGCCGACCGCTACCTGCTAACGGTCAACTTTAGAGCTGATGCATCAAGCATTTTCGGTCAGGACCAACGTTGGGGGTATTTTCCTTCTGCCTCGGCAGGCTGGCGAATTTCCGAAGAGGCCTTTCTTAAAGATGTACAGGTCATCTCTGACCTAAAACTTCGTGCAGGTTGGGGTATTGTAGGAAATGACCAAATTGGTAGCCCTTATGCATCTCGCGGACTGATCGGTTCTTCCAACAATGGCTATCCTATTGGCGGAAGCTCACAGCCGGGTACCTACCCTTCATCGCTGGAAAATCGATCCCTGAAATGGGAAGAATCTGAGCAGATAAATGTTGGACTTGACCTGGCCCTTTACAATGGCCGCCTGAGAGTTACAGCAGACGCTTACCAGAAAGACACCCGCGACCTGTTGCTACAAAGTCCTCTGCCTACCAGTACCGGTTTCAACAGCGCATGGCGCAATGTTGGGCAACTGCAAAACAGGGGTATTGAGTTTAACATCGGTACACTGAACATCGACAAAGCTGTAAGATGGAATACTGATTTCAATATCTCTTTCAACAGAAATGAAGTCATCTCCCTGGTCGATGACATGTACGAAGGACAAATTGCCGGTCGTGGTGCCGCAATTCTTGTACAGGAAGGTTTGCCGCTTGGTAGCATTTATGGCTATCGCTATGCGGGCGTAGATCCAAAAACAGGAAACGCCTATTACCTCACCAAAGAAGGTGAAACGACCTTCACCCCTACCCCCGAAGACCGGGAGATTATTGGTGATGCCAACCCTAATTTCATCTACGGGATGACCAACACGGTTAGCTACAAGGGCTGGAGTTTGATGATGTTCATTGAAGGGGCGCAGGGACGCGATATGCTCAACGCTACCCGATTTGATACCGAAGGTATGACGGACCCTAAAAACCAGACCGCAGCGGTATTAAGACGTTGGAGAAAAGAAGGCGACATTACAGACATCCCGAAAGCATCATGGGGAAATCGTGACAATTCAAGAATTTCCGACCGCTTTGTGGAGGACGCCTCTTACCTGAGAATTAAAGCCCTGACTTTAGGCTACAACTTCCCAGCATCATGGCTCGACCCTGCAAGTATCTCAGGACTGAGAGTCTATGTTACCGGAGAGAACTTGTTCACCTGGACAAACTACTCGGGCTTTGACCCTGAGGTGAACGCCTTTGGCGGAAGCAATACCGTTCAGGGCATCGATTACGGAACTTTCCCACAATCGCGAAGCCTGATCATTGGTCTTAATGTAACTTTTTAAACTTCCTGATGATGAACTTGAAACCTATTAAATCATATCTTTTAGGATTGTTGATCGCTTTTTCAGCATCCTCTTGTAACGATTTCCTGGAGCTCACTCCAATCTCCGAAGATACCGTAGAGAACGGGTACAATTCCGCTCCGCAAATTGAGGCGGCACTCAACGGTGCTTACGAGTCGTTTCAGACCACCGATTACTACGTATGGGACAACATCCTTTTGGGTGATGTTCGGTCGGATAATTTCTATGCCGGAGGCGACAACCCTGAAGTATTCGAATACGACCTGCTCACGACCTCCCCAACCAACGGGCGGGTAAACAAAGCCTGGAGTGAAATCTACAATGCCATTCTGAAAGCCAATGTGGTTTTGGAATATGCCCCAAAGGTGGAGGATCCAAAATTATCCGAGGAGCGTAAAAATCAGATTTTGGGCGAAGCCTACTTTCTCCGTGCTTATCATTACTTTAATTTGGTGAGGTTATACGGTGGCGTACCTTTGGTTTTGGAGATGACGAAATCCGCTGATCCGGAAAAGACCAACCTGCCACGTGCCTCTGCCGAAGACGTTTATGCACAGATTGCGACAGATTTACAAATGGCCATTGATATGCTCCCTGAGCGTTATGAAAGTGCCATGATTGATAAAGCACGTGCGACAAAAGGGGCGGCGGCAGCGCTTGCGGCAAAGGCCGAAGCACAAAGCCCAAACCGCGATTACAACAAGGTGCTGAAGTACATCGAAACGGTAGAAAACAGCGCAGCAGCCTATAAGCTTATCGACTTTAACCACCTGTTTGATGGTGGGCATTTCAACAATGAGGAGTCCATTATGGAGGTGCAGTTTATTGAAGGAACCGACGGAAACTGGGAGCCACAAATGAACCTGCCGAAATCAATCTCTGGCGACGACTGGCGCAAGTTTGTAACCCCATCCCATGATTTGATCAATGCCTATGATGCCCAGGGAGATGATATCCGCAAGAACAACACGGTACTTTTCGAGGAAGTCAGCTGGTCGGATGAATACTGGTTCAACACCCCAAACAGCAGCATTCCCTTTGCTTACCGCAGAAAAAATGCCAGTGGCTGGGCAAGTGCTGACCGTCAGTATATTTTACGCTACGCGGACGTGATCCTGCTGAAAGCCGAAGCCTTCAATGCGCTGGGCAACATCAGTGCTGCCGCTGCGGAGATCAACCAAGTACGTGCGAGGGTAAATCTGCCCGAACTTACCGCTGATGATATGTCGAGCAAGGAAAATATGAATGCGGCAATCTTGCTGGAAAGAAGACTGGAATTTGCGCATGAAGGTCAGCGTTGGTACGATTTGCAGAGATTCGGGAAATTGGTTTCTACCATGAATAATTTGGTGGAGATCGATCTTCGCACAGGAAAACCTACTGCTTACAACATGACCGAAGCCAAAGTATTACTGCCAATTCCGCAAAATGAATTGGACAGAAATGCCGCTTTGGAGCAAAATCCGCTTTAATAATTTTCAGGCAGGGCATGATTTATATTCATCTTTTCTCTGGTTCAAGCCTCCCGCCTGAACCAAAGAACCGCCCTGCCCTTTTCACAACCCAAGATTTTCAATCATGAGAAATCATATCATATATATTTATTTCCTCGCCATGACCATGATGCTGTCATGTACGACAGAAACCATGGATCCGGTAGGTAACTGGGACCTCAGCAAGCCTGTGGCTTCCAGCCCAAAAGCCGACAGTAAAATTGTCCTTAATGAGGAGACCCCAAACACGGCGATCAATTTCAGCTGGGAACCCGCAAGCAATACCGCTGGCTACGGCATCACTTACAGCGTAGTGCTCGACACCGCAGGAAGTAGCGATTTATCCCACCCAATTTTGGCCGTGAAATCTGGCAATGCCGGCACGGACCTTTCCCTGAAATTAACCCATAAGGAAATTGACGATGCCCTCGCTCTTGCAGGATTTCCGGTAGCAGCTGAAGCCAAAATTGCCTGGTATGCCGTAGCTTCTTCCCTGTCCAAAAACAGTATGGACAGCAAGGCCATCACCTTTACGCGATTCGTGAGTGAAGAACTGCCTACCGAATTATTTATCGGTGGTACAGCAACAGAAGTTGGAGAAAAATTGGCCAATGCAGCAAGCCTGAAAAGACTGCAGGAAGCAGACGGAAATCCTGGTTATCAATTTGAGGTTTATCATCAACTCAATGCCGATGGAGCCTTCTTCTTTTACAATAGAAATTCCGCGCCTGCCGTAGCATTCGGTGGTGCTGATGGCACGCTTGAAAAAGGGGGCAACGGCATTACGGTGGCAGAAAGCGGCGTGTACCGCATAAAAGTAGACCTTGAAAGCATGACTTACGATTTGATGAAAGTCGAGCACCTCTCGGTGGTTGGTGATGCGATCGAAGGCGGATGGGGCGGAGACGAACCGATCGCCTATGAAGGAAATGGCGTTTTCAAAGGCAAAATAAACATCTTACAGAAAGCAGGTTTTGTGTTCCGTCTGAATGGCGACTGGGATTACCTGATAAAGCAGGTGGTCGGTACAGCGAATGAGCTGGTCATGGAAAATGACGCAGAGGGCCAGGGTCTTGAATTTATGGATATTCCATTCGATGCTAAGGGCGCGTTTATATTTACGGTAGATCTTTCGGGGGACGGATTCACCTATACTTATGAACGTGACCCTAACGGCGGAGACCCAATGCCTGCACCAGACAATTTGTATTTCTTTGCGGATGGTGTGAAAGTATTTGAATTTACCAAAGACGAAAACACCTTCACCGCACCACAATATATTGCAATGCAAACAGGGGTGAATTACACCATCAATGCTGCCGAAGATGGCAGTGGCGACGGCTATTCTATCCTGGAAATGATCGGCGAAACGCAAACGCCCGAGGCGGACTGGGTGAATAAGGGCATCACGCTGATTCCTGATGAAGCCAACATGACTGTCGCAAGAGATCAGGCATATATGCTCGAGCTGGACTTCTCGGTATCCAAATTCAATTGGTCTTATTACAACCTCAAACTGTTCCACTGGGATGATGCCAACAGCGGATGGGACGACCGTATTGAAGCCGTGATGACCTACTCCCACCCTTTCACTTTTAGGGTAACAACTGACCTGAGTGCCAATTTCGATTCTAAAATCAACTCCCCATGGGCCATTCAGTTTGGTGCTCAGGATGGGAAGGAAGGCGAGCTTTCTGGTACAGCGGTGAATGGGGGGAACAACTTCCTTAACATTACCAAAGATGGCAGTTACGAAGTAAGTATTGTAGTGGCTGAAGATTACCAAACAGGTCAATACGCATTCACAGAACAATAAGGTGTAAAGTATTTTCGCTGGCACGACCATGCAAGATCAGAACTATCGCGAGGGGTTCTCTCGTGATAGTTTTTTAAATCAATTTTGACAAAACCCAACACTGGCGGCCACTGAAAATATCCCTGCACTACCCCAATTTTTAATGATATGAAGAGGAGAAAGATGAATTTGTTTTTAAGTTTTTTATTGTTCAGCTGTTTAAGCTATGGCAATTTTGGCTGCCAGAAGGATGAGCCAATAATATTGCCGCCACCACCAGAAACCTTGTCGGTAAAATTTTACCTCAGCACCCCTGACCAAACCAATCAGTTCAGCCCACAGGAAACAGGGATTGATATTGCCAAAGACAATAATTTTCAGACCATCAACATTCATGCAGAGGAGCGCTATCAGCAAATGCAAGGCTTCGGCTATACCATGACCGGGGGGAGTGCGATGCACCTGATGAAAATGTCGGCAGGAAAAAGAAAAGCCATTTTAACGGAACTTTTCGATCCACAGGAAGAAAATGCCATAGGTGTTAGTTACCTGCGCCTGAGTATTGCCGCATCGGATTTGGACGAGAAAGTATTCTCCTACAATGACCTCCCCGAAGGGCAAACCGATGAATCCATGAGTCATTTCAGCCTCAAGGAAGACCAGCGATACCTGATTCCAGTGCTTAAAGAAATTCTGGAGATCAACCCAGAGATCAAGTTTCTCAGCTCTCCGTGGTCGGCGCCGGTATGGATGAAAACCAACAAAGCCTCCAAAGGCGGTAGCCTGCTGCCCGTTTTTTACGATGCCTATGCGCTGTACCTGCAAAGATATGTGGAAGAAATGGCAGAAAATGGTATTGACATTGACGCCATCACGATTCAAAACGAACCGTTGCATCCTGGAAATAATCCAAGTATGTATATGGAGGCGGAAGATCAGGCAGCCTTTGTTAAGCAAAGCCTCGGCCCTGCCTTTGAACGCGCCGGACTGAAAACCAAACTGATTGTCTATGACCATAATGCCGACCGTATGGATTATCCAATGGATATTCTTAAAGATACTGAGGCCAATAAATATGTTGCAGGAAGTGCATTCCACTTGTACGCCGGCGACATCAATGCGCTGGAAGGTTTGCATGCTGCCTTTCCTCAAAAGTCACTCTATTTTACAGAACAATGGGTGGGTGCTCCGGGCGATTTTGCAGCAGATTTGCAATGGCACACCCAAAATGTGACCATCGGGGCAAGCAGAAACTGGTGTGAGGTGATCCTGGAATGGAACCTGGCCGCCGATGCCAACCTGGAACCCCACACTGAAGGCGGTTGCGATCAGTGCCTTGGTGCACTGACCATCAATGGCGATCAGGTCAGCAGAAATCCCGCCTACTATATCATTGCACATTTATCAAAATTTGTGCGTCCCGGGGCTTACCGCATCAACTCCAACACCTCGAATAAGCTGCCCAATGTGGCTTTCGAAAATGAAGATGGAAGCGTGGTCCTATTAGTGATGAACAACAGCCAGGAAGAGACACACTTTAATGTAGCAGTAGGTGGCGAATCCTATGTTACCAGCCTGCTGCCCGGTGCAGTAGCCACTTATGTCTTTTAAATGATCCAGACAAAATGCTCATTCAACTTAAACGATTTAACATGAAATATCCTAAATTATGGGCTGCCCTGTTGCTGTGTTCAGCAGTGATTGGCTGCCAGCCCAAAGAAAATAAAGCGACCCTTAATGCTGCCATCAAATTCAAGGTGGCAGGCAAAACGGCCAAAGTTTATACCACCGCTCAAAAGTCCGATCAGCGATTGGCTTTTGAAGGCGAACGGACCTTCAATACCGAGCCGCAACCGCTCGAGGCGAGTGTCAATATTTTTGTAAACCCCCAAAAGCAATTTCAGGAGTTTATCGGTATTGGTGGCGCAATTACCGATGCCTCTGCAGAAGTACTGGCCAAACTCCCTGAAGACAAGCAGCAAGAGTTACTCAACGCCTATTATTCTGAAGATGGTATCCGGTATTCCCTGTTGCGAACCACAATCCACAGTTGTGATTTCAGCTCCAACAGCTATACCTATATTCAGGAGGGGGACAAAGAACTGAAAACTTTCAGCATTGAAAAAGACAAGCAATTACGATTGCCGACCATCAAGCGGGCAATGGCCACTGCCAAAGAACCACTGATGATCTACGCGAGCCCGTGGTCACCTCCTGCTTTCATGAAAGACAATAAAAACATGCTGCAAGGCGGGCACCTGTTGCCGGAATATTACGATAGCTGGGCAAAATATTATGCCAAATTTATCAAAGCCTACGAAGCGGAAGGCATCCCACTTTGGGGAATTACCATTCAGAATGAACCGATGGCCGTACAGCGATGGGAGTCTTGTATTTATACCGCTGAACAAGAAAGAGACTTCCTGAAAAATCACCTCGGGCCGGTCCTTGAAAATGAAGGACTTGGAGATAAAAATATCGTGGTTTGGGACCATAACCGGGACCTGATCAACCAACGGGCCAATACCATCTTTGAAGATCCCGAAGCGGCGAAATATGCCTGGGGAACAGGTTTCCATTGGTATGAAAACTGGGCAGGTGGAGAACCGATGTGGGGCAACCTGACCAACCTGTCGGAATCTTTTCCTGATAAGAAATTGCTCTTTACGGAAGGCTGTAACGAAGCTTTTGACCCTCAAAAATACCAGTTCTGGGGCAATGCTGAACGCTATGGAAAATCGATGATCAATGATTTCAACCGTGGAACTGCGGGATGGACCGACTGGAATATTCTTTTGGATGAAAATGGTGGGCCAAACCATGTAGGTAACTTCTGCTTTGCCCCCGTTCACGCAGACACCCAAAAAGGAAGCCTGATCTTCACCCCTTCCTATTACTATATCGGTCATTTTTCTAAATTTATCCGACCAGGCGCCAAACGAATCAGTACCGTTTCCAGCAGAAGCCACCTGCTGAGTACGTCCTTCCTGAACAAGGATGAGCAAATGGTTACCGTGGTAATGAACCAATCCGACATGGATATCGATTATCATTTGTATATTGAAAACCAGGCCATTGATCTTAGCATCCCTGCACACGGCATTCAGTCGGTAATATATTAAATAGTATTTCCTTCCCTGAAAAGGGAGAAAAATAAGCATCAGCCTTTTGCACACCGCAAAAGGCTGATTTGTTTTACCGCCCAGCCAACTTCATAGCGCGATAACCGATTTACACTCCCCGCAAAACCTGTTTGAATTTCTGCCTGCTGTGAACCACAGAAAATCAAGTAAATTTTGAGGTGTGATTCATGAACTCGCAGCACCTTGAAACCATTAAAAACAGCTGGCCTGCCTATGAGATCATCTTTAAGTAATCTATATTGGGGTTGTTAACCACCACCTTTTGACAATGACTGTTTTGACCATCGCACTTGGGGTATTTTTAATTTTTGAAACCCTCAATATTATCCTGTTGTATTTTTTCCCAGGTTCTACCAAAGGCAATGCTTTGGGGGTATTCAAGGCCTATGAGGCATCGAAACAACATCCGGAACTGCACTGGCTTATTCGTTACCTGATCAATTGGGTGGCGGGCACAAAATTAATTTTTGTGGTGCTGTTGCTCGTGATTCTCATTGCCGGTGATTCGGAACTAAAACTGCTCAGCATGGCAGCATTGATCATCACCATCACTACTTTCTTTTGGCGAATGTATCCGATGATCCGCCAAATGGACCGGCAGCATCAACTGACGATCCGTGGCTATTCGGTAACTTTGGGCAGGATGATCGGCCTGCTGATTGCCGGTTTTGCACTGGCTTTATGGTTATCGATTCAGTAGCGCCGGTTGAACGCCCTTACTCCCCTTGTTTGTATTTTGATGGCGCAAGGCCGAAGTAGGCTTTAAAGCTTTTTGAGAAAGTGGATCGGGAAGAAAAACCCACCGCATACATAATGTCGGTGATATTGCCTTCATTATTGCGAATCATCGCGCCTGCCTTTTCCATACGATAAACAGTAATCAGCTCCTTGGGTGTTCTTCCGTCAATGTCCTTCACCTTGCGGTAGAGGTGCGTACTGCTGATGTTCATTTTATCGGCGACCAACTGTACATTTAAGGTTTCCTCGCTGAGATGTTCCTCTATAAAATGTAAAACCGTATGCATGAATTCATAATCCTGATTATTTGCAGGGTCTACGGTTGGTATGGGCGATTGGGATTGCGATTGCATAAAATCACGCACGGCCTGATCTTTCCGTAAAATCCGCTTGATTTTCTCTTTCAGGAACTGTAAATCAAAGGGTTTGGCAATAAAGCTGTCGCCACCCACAAGCACACTTTTCAGTTGGTCCTCCGGGGCTCCCTTAGCCGTGAGAAACACAATAGGAACCGCCTGTAATTCGGCGATGTTCCGCATTTTTTCGCATGCTTCAAAGCCGTCCATAATTGGCATCATTACATCCATCAGAATAAGGTCAGGCAGAATTGTTTTGGCCTGCTCCACCGCCGACAGCCCATCGTATGCAAAATGCAGTTCATAGTCCGCCTTCAGGGAAAGGGACAAAAACGAAAGAATGTCCTCATTATCATCGACCAGCAATATCTTTTGCCCCATTGGTTTTTCAGTATTTGGCATTACCGAAGTGCCTGCGGGCTTGTCGGTGCGAGTGTGCGTCTGCTTGCTAAGCTCCACGGGCAGACGGAGACTAAAACAACTCCCTTGCCCCTGTTCAGAGGTAACGGTCACGCTGCCCTGCATCAATTGGACGAACTGCCGAACCATCGCCAGGCCTATACCGGTACCTTCCGCAACACTTTTCCCCTTTTCTGTCTGGTAAAAGAGGTCGAAAATTTTTGCCTTCTGTGCTTCCCCAATCCCGATGCCATTATCCGTAACGGTCAGGGTAATTTGTTGGTCCGCGGGCTGGGCAGAAAGCCCCAAAACAACCGCTCCCCCCTGTGGGGTGAATTTCATTGCGTTCCCCAATAAGTTCAGCAGGATAGTTTCGAGCTTTTGGGTGTCGAGGGCGCAAAAGAAGGTCGGCAGGTTTGTGTCGAGTTTCAGCTGAATTTGCTTACGATCGGCCAAATGGGTGAAGGCCTGCAAGAGGGTCTGTAAAAAAGCCACCAGCTCTACAGGAACGGGTGTTAATTGCGCAACGCCACTTTCAACCATCTGATACTCCAAAATTTGCGAGCTTAAACTTTGCAGCCGGTCAATGTTTTTAAAACTGATATTGAACAACTCTCGCTGTTGATCATTCAGGGGCAATTCATGCACAATACTGCGCAAAGGAGGGCCAATGAGGCTCAAAGGAGTTTTAAGTTCATGGGAAATATTGACCATAAAGGTCTGCCGGTTTTCAAGGTCCTGCCGGATATGTTGCTGATTTAGCTGCGCAATTTTCATGGCATTTTTCAGCCTTTCTTCCCGCAGATAGATGTAAATTCCTGTTCCTGCCAACAACAGAAAAAGGAGGAAATATCCCGCCAATGCAGGTACGGACTTCCACCAGGGAGGCAAAATACTCAGCTGGATGACCATCGGTTTGGTGTTGGTAATCCCATATTGATTATAGCTATTGATGCTCAGCTGGTATTTCCCCGCCGGCAGGTGGCTGTATGCAATGGCATTATCTCCATCCTTGAGAATATGTGCCCGCTGGTCAAGAGGGGCAAGCTGATAAGTAAAAGTCTGATTTGCCGGATTGGCAAACATAAAGTTACTCAGCTCAATTTTAACGGAAGACGCGTCGTGGTGTAAGGTGATGTTCCGGTGATCATTGATTTCCGTGGTTCGGGCATGGTCCATTTTACCATTAATTTTCAGCCGGCTAATTTTCAGCTGCGGAATTTTGTTGGGATAATTCAGTTGGTCGATATCAATGGAAAGGTAACCATTTTTCCCACCGATATACATCATATTATCGGGGCTGATAAACGCACAATTGGCATGAAGATGTACCGCCGAATACACCTGCACCAAAGGAAAAATCACACAATGGTCGGCTTCCACTTTGAAAAAAACATGGGCGGTGGTCCCCCAGAGTCCTCCCTGTCGGTCTATCGCCAAATTGATGATCGGCATGGGCTGTGGCAAAGGGTAATGAATAATTTTCAACAGGCGCTTTTGGTGGAGGTCAAACTGGTAAACCTTCCCTTCGCTGCCAATATAAAGGCAATTTTTATGGGCAATTCCGGCAAAGGTTACCGGAACATCGGCCAGTAATTTGTTCAGCCATTCAAGCGGCTGAATCTGCCCATCAATATATTGGTAATAGGCATGATCATGAAAAATCAATTTTGATGATGGCGTTGCAATGAACTGCGCGCCGGAATAATCTCCGATCTTTTTAAAAAGGTGCCTCTGCCCCTTTTGAGCGGAAAATACCCCTCCCTCCCACGCACTGACGAGCTGTTCCTGTGCCGTGATCATCAGGTCGGCAATGTAATTGGACTGCAAGCCGTTTTCCTTTCCTGCCCGAATGGATTGCATATGTTCTGTGGCAGGATCCCAGATATTGATGCCGGCAGAGGTGCCGATCCACAGTTGATCAGCTGGCGACTTCCTGACCACATTAACCTGATCGAGATTCAGCCGTGCCCTGCTGTCCTTCTCCGCCGTGAGGTATTGGTGCTCGTGGGTGGCAAGGGTTTCACTGATGAGCCCGTGTTCTGTGGCCATCCACAATTTACCACTCATCAGGGCCATGCTTTTGATGTGGTTACCACTTTTAATCCCGTGGTCGGAATACAATACCGGATGAAACCGAATGGCCGGATCCTGTTGTTGAAGCAAGCCGATGCCGTCGTCAGTCATCAGCCAGATCATCCCATATTTGTCCTGAAAAAGGGCACGGATAATATTGCTTGGCAGGCTGTGTAATTGCTCAGGATCATGATAGAAGGATTGCACCTGACCGCTGTTCAGGTCTAATATATTCAGCCCAAAATCTGTGCCCAGCAAAAGCTTGTTCTCCAGCGGAAGCATGGATTTTATCACCTCATTGCTTAAAGCCGAATTTTTCTGATTGTAGTAGGCCAGCTCATGCCCCGCTTCATCGAGAATACGGAGGCCCGTCTGTGTACCGACCGCTACGGCTTGTTGTTTTTTGTAAATAATCGGCAAAATGCTCAAAATAAGGTCATTGCCGATAGTCATAGCATTTTTCAGGGTTTCCTTCGGGAATTCTACTTTTTCCCACAATGCATTATGATAAATAGAAAGACCATCATATGTACCAACCCAGACGCTATTCTGATCGATGTTAGCCACACATCGCACGGTATGATGTGGCAGGTTTTGGGTCAGGTTGTTTCGGAGAAGTTGGCCCTTTTGAAACTGATAGGTGGCGAGTCCTGTATTGCTACCGACCCACAGTTGGCCTTGCTGATCCAGCATCAGGCTTCGCACCGCCGCTTGTTTGGAGGCTTCAACCCTGCAAATTTTTTCCTGTTTCAGGTCGAGGTAAGAAAGGCCGCGCCAGGTTCCAATCCACAGGATATTGCGGCTGCGGTCGTAGTTGAGGGCACTGATGCGGTTGCTCGCCAGTTGTGGGTATTGGCTTTTGCTGAAGGTGCGCACCGAGTAACCATCGAATTGGCACAGCCCCTGATCGGTACCCACCCAGATAAAGCCTTGCTCATCCTGCACAATAGAATTGGTAATGGCCGAGGGAAAAGCACTTACATTAAGCTGACTGATATTGACCCGCATCCGTTGCTGAGCAGCAATTGGTGCGGCCGTATTCAAAATACAGGACAAAATACAGGTCAAAATAATCAGTAATTTTCTCATAATATATCCGTTCCGAGGGAGGGCAAAATTAGCCTAATAAAGTGGTATTACCACTGTTTTATATCATACAAAAACCCGCCCCTATATAAGGCAGGTTTTTGGTATTCATATTCATCAATTTAGACCTCATGATCTTCCGTTCAGCAAGCCATTCCTTGCTGACGGTAAGTGAAATCGTGCTTCTTGATCAATATTTTTTGCGTTCATTACCTTATGGCAAAAGGCCGTAGCATCGAAGGGCAATCGGTTTGCCCTTCGGTTTTCTGCGCTGCAATTATTGCTTCAGCGTGATGGTTTTTTCAGTGGTATTAATAATAACCGTTTGCGTGGAGGCATCATCAGAAGCATAGGTGAAATTCCCATTGTCCTGATAATCCTTTAAAAGATCGGTACCGACGATCGTGAAGCTATTGGCATCCACGAGATCATCCCAGTTATCCAGCACTTTCAGAAATTTGAATTTTTCCCATGCAGTAAAATCCACAGAAAATTCAAACAGGCCATTTTCGGTTTCAGCAATGGCGCCATTCGGGTCAGGTGTCCAGCTGTTTCGGTCGCCGACCAGATACAGCACTTTGGACACTACCACTTCTTTTTCCTCCAGCTGAATGGTATTGGCCTTCAAATCTACGGTAAATTTATAGATAGCGCCCTCAGCCCCCGTGTATTCGAAATGATTATTGGCCGATTTCACCAAAGGACTGTTGGCAAGGATGGTCAGTTTGGTGGCATCAATAATGTCGGTGCCTTCCAAATCTGCTTCAAAGCTAAATTGCTCCCCTTGCTTCATCGTGAATTCTCCTTGAAACACCTGATCGGTAGCCGGAAGCAAAACTTCAGACCGATCATCTTCCCCAAGCTTATCCCCTACTTTGAATAATTTAGTGATCGTAGGGTCCGTCGCCGAAATTAAGGTAATGCCAATGCTTTGTTCTTTTTGGTTATACACCATTTTGTAGCGGCCATTCTCGCCAGCAAGATCAAAATTGGATTCATTATCCACCAGCAGATCCGGGCTTGTGATTGTCGTGTTTTCCGTGCTAATCTCGTTGTCCCAGTCCCCTTTTTCAGGCAATAATTTGAACTTCTTGCCTTGCTGAAGATCAAATTCCCCTTCAAAAATACCCGGCTCTTCTTCACTCAATGTCAGCGAATAATCATCCCATCCATTGCTGTCACCCACTTTATAAATCACTTTTTTCTGTGATGCATATGGCTTCACAAAGCATTGGTGGATGTTGGGGTCAAGTTGCAAAGAAGATTCCTGAGGCATGCCTGTATCATCAAGCATTTCGCTTTTCAGCTGAAAGAACAGCTGACCGCCGTCCATCGAAATTCCCGATGCCAAGGCGACAGTATTCAGTGTACCGACGGTAACGACTACCGAAGTTTCCCCACTTACCGTGAGCAAGGGCTGAGGATTTTCAAAGCGCTCATTCGTCGCTACTTCCACCGTATAGCTCACTTCCGTAGGCACCCCATAATCCGCTTTCGACCAGCTGAGGGTTTCAAAAGGCGTTTCAGCCTCGGATTTATTAAGGGTGTATCCTTGCTGAAATTCATTTTTCAGAATGGCAGGCGACGGATTTTCAGCGAGTTGCTGCAGGTTGTCCTCTTGTTGGCACGAGGTGGTCGCAAGGACAAAGAAAACGCATAGAATGTTAAAAAATGTTTTCATATAAAGATCGTTTTAGAAGAAAAAATGGGGCATGCCTTTTGGACACGACACGCCCGCATCAAATAGCTTAATAGCCTTTATTTTGAATAATATTCGGATTGGCCGAAATGTCCGATGCCGGAATAGGCAACCAACGTGCCTGCATTGGCAACGCGCGGCCATTTACCTGCCCGCCTTTATAGGCCCATACATAAGGTGCGGTGCCAGAGGTGTATTTGTTGAACCTGATCAGGTCTGTACGGCGACAGCCCTCCCAGTACAATTCACGGCCACGTTCCTGAAGAATCCAGTCCAGGTCAATGGCTGAACTGCTGCTGATCTCGCGATTTCCGGCACGTTTTTGCAATTCGTTGATCAGGGCAAGGTGATTCGCGGAAACCGATTTCCCCAGTCGAAGGTCAAACTCCGCAGCCATTAAAATGACGTCAGCATATCTGAAGACAGGAATATTGACATCCACCATCACATTTTTGCCATCGTTGGTGGCCAGTGTCCCATCGATGTTTACATTTCTGAATTTACCCACGCCAAATCCGGTGTTGGCATCTTTCAGGTCTATCGGGCCGTCAATTTGTCGTCCCTGTGTATAGAAGATGCTGTCTGCCTGCGCTCTAAGGTCTGTTTTCTGATGAAAATTATGGTACAAATTCCATAATCCGCGTGTACCGTTCCATCCTTCATTCACGCCAAAATACGCCGCATTCATATTATTCAGAATCGCGCCACAGGTAAGGAATGTCGCCCCACCCCACGATTGCATGTAGCGACCATCGTAGCTGAGCTGAAACATGATTTCTTTCTGCTGATTTTGGTTGTCTGCTAAAAACAAAGACTGATAAGCGGAGAATTTAGCATTGGCAGGCAAATCCGCTTTCGCTACGACGCCATAACCGGCATTGGTGAGCAAATCAATCACCTGCGCTCCTTTTTGGTAATAATCAGCATTTTCCACCTGCCCATCTTCAGAGAAGAAGGATTTATGGTTCAGGTATAATTTAGCCAGCAACGCCAGGGCTGCTCCCTTGTCAGCACGGCCAATATACCCCTGACGGGCATCGGCAAGCTGTGCATCGCTATCGTCCAAACCGCTAATCGCTCGCAACTCTTTTTCGATATAATCAAACAACTCGTGACCGAACTGTTTGCCGGCAGGCTTGGGCAGAAATGAACCGATAGGATCCGCCTCCGTAACAAACGGCACCCCATTTCCGAATAATTCCAGGCAATTATAATAAGACAATGCCCGAAGGAAACGCGCCTCGGCGATCATCTGTGGAACGTTTTTCCATGAGGGCTTGCGCACCTCTTCCGCTTTGCGGATGAACTCGTTGGTCAGGACCACCTCATAAACCAGTCGATAGTACATCGCTCGGGTAATCAGGTTGGAGGCATTCACCAGTCCATAGTTCAGCTCATCGAGGCCGTTGTCATTCCAGCCGTTAATGGCTTCATCCGTACTCAATTCCTGAATATTCCAATAGGTCCGCCAGTAGTTCGAAGTCCCTTCATCCACATCGTCAAGGTCCTGATCCCCAGCAGGGCCATACTGCCCAGTATGCGACAATCCGTTATAAAGTTTCCCCAGCCCCGACATCAAATCTTCCTCAGATTTGTAGACCTTCTCCGCGGTGTGCTTATTGGGGTCAATTGGGGTTACGTTCAAGTCGTTGATACAGCCCGCCATGCTCATCAGGCAACAAAAGATCAGGCACTTAGCAAAATAATTTTTCATCTCCATCAATTAAAAAGTGAGGTTTACGCCCATCAGAAATGTGCGTGGTCTTGGATAAAAGTCCGAATCAATCCCATTGAAAACTTCAGGGTCCATGCCTTTGTATGGGGTCAGGACAAACAGGTTGTTTACGGAAGCATACACCCTTGCGCTCATGTGGCTTTTGGTGATGTTCTTGAAATTGTAGCCCAGCATAATGTTGTCAAGGCGCAGGAAGTCTGCACGTTGCACGTAATAATCTGAAAGCTGATTGTATTTCGAGAAATGCGTGTTGAGCACGTCCGAATGCACGTTGTTGATATAATCACCACCAGTGATAATCTCATTGAAGGTTCCGGATCCAGAAGCGGAAGCATTGTAATTGTACACTCCGATATTGGCTCTGAAAGACATGGACATATCCCAGTTTTTGTAGGTCATATTACTCGAAAGGCCGAGCGTCCAGTCAGGAATCGCATTTTTATCCATAATATAACGGTCATCATCATTGACAATCCCGTCGCCATTCCTGTCCACATACTGCCCCTCAACAGGCTTGCCTTCGTGGTCGTAAACTTGCTGATACAAGAAGTAAGAGAAGGCTGAATGATTTACGGCGTGGATCTGAACGTTGTTTCCCGTTCCGCCACCAATGCTGCCCGTCAATACCCCACGGTAATCAGGATTATCCACTGCGGTCAGTTTGGTAATTTTCGACCAGTTCCTTGAAGCATTAAAAGCCAAATTCCAGTTGAAAGCAGAAGTCTGTACTACCTTGCCGTTAAGGGTAAGTTCAATCCCTTTATTGGAAAGTGAGCCTACGTTGGTCAGTACATGATTTCGGAAATTTGAACCTGCCGGAACCGGAATGGTATTCAGCAGATCGTTGGTTTTGCGTTCATACAGTTCCAGGCTACCATTAATTCTGTCATCCTTAAAACCAAAATCGATACCAATGTTGGTGGTGGCGGTACTTTCCCATTTCAGGGTTTCGTCATAAGCTTCTGGGCGTACAGTAGGCACATGCACCATACTGCCGTCTTGTCGATAATAGACAAAAGAAGCCGGCTCATTACTGAATTTATAAATACCCTGCGAAGGGTAGTCATTGCCAACATCCTGCTGGCCGGTAAGTCCCCACCCCACACGTAATTTCAGCGTAGAAACCACCTCGCTGTTTTTCAGGAAGGCCTCTTTTTTGAAATTGTATGCACCGGCAAATGAAGGGAAAACGCCCCATCGGTTATTTTCACTGAAGCGGGAAGAACCGTCATAACGCAAAGTGGCCGTTAAGTTCAGGCGCTCCATAAAACTGTAATTGGCCCTGCCGAAGAATGATACCAGATAGTTTTCTGATCTTACCTCAATGTCTGTCTTGCCATTTTCATTGCCATCGCCAAAAGAGGTATGATTCGACTCGCTATACCAGAAGTGTTGCCACGAATACCCCGTCATCACATCGAAACGCGATTTCAGTGCCGGCAAATCTTTGTTGTATTGCAGGTAAAAATCCAGTAGCTCATTTTTCTTGTCCTGGCGGTAGTTATAGAATTTCCCCTGGCGGTCATAAATTTCATTGTTAATCCCTGAACCCGCATGGGTGTTGGCTTCGCCATTTCCTACTGACTGATCAAGACCGAGGTTAAGGTTGGCCTTCAGGTTCGGAATGGCATGAAACTTATAATCAAGCTGAATATTTCCGATAAAACGATTAACATTCGAGCCAATGGTTTGCTGATTAAGGATTGCCAGCGGATTGGCCGGTGCCTGCATAATCTTACTCCCCGACTGATCGAGCCAGGTGTAATAGCCACCGTATTTCTGGTTGTCCATAAAAACCGGTTTGGTAGGATCGAAAGCCACTGCAGAACCAATCGCACTCTGGTCGGCAAACTCATTTTTCATGTGCATAAACTTACTGTTCACATTCACCGAAAGATGATCGTCGAAGAATTTTGGCGACAGGTTCAGGCTTGCGGTGGTTCGCTGCATTCCCGAGCCTTTCAAAATACCCTGATTATCGTTATAACCCACCGAAGCACGGTAAGGCAAAACCTTCATTACTTTACCTCCTACGGAGATATTATGCTCCGTAGAAATGGCATTTCTGAAGATCATATCCTGCCAATCGGTATCATAAAGCGCATTATTATAGCCCATCAATCTGCCTGGGGCGCTGTCGGCTCCAAAGCGTTCATTGATCAGGTTTTCATACTCAAAGCTGTTCAGGTTAGTAATTCTTGAAGCGGGTGTCGCCACCGAAACATTGCCCGTATAGCTCAACTGAAAATCATTCCCCCCTTTTTTTGTCGTGATAATAATCACACCATTCGAGGCTCTTGACCCATAAATTGCGGTTGCCGAGGCATCTTTAAGCACTGTAAAGGTTTCAATGTCGTTGGGGTTGATCGAGCTCAGGCCGTTAGGCATACCGGATACCCCTTTGGAATCGAGCGGCAAACCATCCACAATGATCAATGGGGAGTTTGAAGCCGACAGGGACGATCCCCCACGAATCCGGATAGAAGCGCCAGCACCTGGGGCACCACCATCCGTGGTAATGCGCACCCCCGAAACTTTACCGTTCAGCAATTCCTGCGGAGAGGCAATGGCCCCCTGATTAAAATCTGAGGCATTAATGGCCGTTACCGCACCCGTAAGGTCAGATTTTTTTGAGGTACCGTATCCAATCACGACGACTTCCTTCAGGGCCGTAACATCATTTTTCAGTACCACTTTAATGTTCGTTTGCGCCCCCACCTTGATTTGCTGAGACTTAAAACCCACAAAACTCACATCAAGAATATCTTCCGGAGCCGCTTGTAAAGCAAAGCTTCCATCAATAGAGGTAACCGTTCCCGTACTCATTCCTTTAATGAGCACATTCACCCCTGGCAGTGTTTCGCCATCAGCCCCAGAAGTTACGACGCCTTTAATCAGACTCTGTGCCTGAATACTGAGAGAAAAGCACAGCATTAATACCAAGGTAAAGGCATACCTAAGTAGGTCATAAAAATTTGACATGTTCTACGTATTAAAAATAAAAAAATTATTTAGGAGTTACTTCAATCGTTGTTGGTGCCAAGCCTTTGCACTCAGCCGTAATTTTAATGATTCCACCTTTCGATCCTGCTCTTAAAAGTACAGAAGCTATTCCGGCCTCCGCTTTTACTGGATTGTCGCCAATAATTTGCGCATCGCCACTGACTTTAAACTGAATGGTTTTTGAGCTATGGACATTGGTTGTGCCACGGGCGTCGGTCAGGTAGGCATGAACAAAAACGACATCGTTTACGCCAGCCTCCAAAGCTTTTCCCTGCTGATCTACCTCTAATTTCAACTTGCTTGCAACGGTTGGCCTATTCACCACATCTTCACAAACCACTTTCCCATCGACCATCCCGACGGCACGCAAAGTGGAAGGGTACTGACTGACAGTGAAAATAAAAGGCGCATGTTCGAGCTGGTTGGCCACGGCATTTTTGGTAGGGTATTGCTTGCCAAGACTGTGGCTCCCTTCAAAAAGCTCCACCACTTCGCAGTTGCTGTATATTTTGATTTGTCGTTCAGTAGGGTCCGTCAGGTAAGTCCCAATTTTGATCATCGGTCCGTACAGTTGCTGATCGCGATTTTTGAGGATATTATGCTGACTCTGATAAAAATAGAACGCCAGTTTAGGCAATCGGCAGATATCCATAATACCACTCGATTCCAGGTCAGGAGCATAGCCTCTGTTGTAATCGAACATCAGCCAGTTGGCATCCCCAACCGCACGACCATAAAGGTTATCGTTGTGGGCTTCCTGAAAATTCATCGCCTGTTGCTGCAATCTCGTCTGCCCATCACTGCGGAGCTGTCTTGAGGTTCTTTCCTCGGCAGACAGGTCCGAATAGGCCTTTTGATTGAAGCCCGCATTTTGTGCATAATACTCCCAGTCACCATATTCGGCAATAAGAATTGGCGACGAACCGTCGTATTTCTTCCAGTAATCTGGTGCTTTGGCGTGCTGACGTGCCGGGCAGTAAATATCATAAATACCTTCGAGCCAGCCAGAAGTATAAACATGATCCCCAGGGAATTCCTGATGAACAGCCTGATGGGCTTTTTTCATAAACGCCTCTGTCATGCCCGATTCATTCAAAGAGGCCTCCCAAATCATTACCGAAGGGTGATTGCGGTCACGGCGCACCATTTGGCGAACATCGTTAATGGTATTTTTTTCGAACTCAGCATCCCCAAAAAATTGCCATCCTGGAATACAATCCATCACGATCAGCCCGAGTTCATCACAGGCTTTAAGGAATGAAGTGGTTTGTGGATAATGTGAGAGTCTGACAAAGTTAAAACCTGCCGCCTTAATTTTATAGGCGTCACGATAGTTGGCATTGTCGGAAATCGCATAACCAATATAAGGGTACGACTGGTGGCGGTTGGTTCCGCGCAAACGCACCAATTTCCCATTCAGAAGAACGCCATCTTTGTTAATCTCGAAAGTTCTGATTCCCACCTTGGTTTCCTGACGATCGAGCACCTGCCCTTTGGCGTTACGCACCAATACTGTAAGCTGATATAAATTCGGTGCATCCGGCGACCACAGCATAGGTTTTTCGACCTGCATTTTCAATACCGATGTCGGTTTGTCCCCTGCCTTAACCTGTAATTTTTTACTGTTTCTGCTCACCACTTTGCCCTCATGGCTCAGCACCGTTTCAAGGGAAACTTCAGCACTTTCATTCGCCGAATTTTCCAGTTCTACCTGTGTGCTGACCGTGGCCTGTTGTGCTGTAACTTCAGGAAAAGTAACAAACAATCCCCCTTTGGCCACTCCGCTGTGCAGTGGCGAGGTGATGTGTACCGGCTTTTTTATTTGCAGCCAAACATTTCTGTAGATTCCACTGAAAATATTGAAATCAAGATCTGCAATCGGCTTTCCCGGAGCAATAGAAGCATCATCCTCATTGTTCACCATGACCAACAGCTCATTGGCGGCCCCATATTTCAAGGCAGGGTTCAGCACCACATCGAAAGGTAAATACCCGCCTTTGTGCTGTGCCAGGTGCTGACCATTCAGGTAAACATCTGCCGTTTGCATCGCCCCTTCGAAATGAAGGTTGATGATCTCCTTTGTACTGACCTTTGGCAAGTGGAAAGTTTTGTGATATACCGCATTGCCCTGCCACTGCTTACCCGTAATTACCATCGGTTCTTGCTTGGCCGTATGCGGAAGACTCACCTGCTCCCAAGCCTGCTCGTTGATGGCCGAAAGAGCGGACTCCCCATCGGGCAGCCGCTGAAACTGCCAGCCATCATTGAATAAAATATCTGGTTGAAACCCCTCTGATGTCCGTGCTGTGGTACATGCACACAGCGCCATCAGCAAGACGTAAAAAATCCCCCTCATTGCTCCCTTGTTATTTGTCGTAATTAAAATGCATATAATTTACTGTCGGCAATAGCTGGCCATCGTAGCCAAAAAATGCACAGTTTTCATAGGCAGAGCCCTGCCCCCACTGGTCTTTCATCTCGGAAGTAATCCATGCCGGCTCCCAGTACATCACCCCACGAAGCTGGTGTTCGCGCATTTGTTTTGTTAAATCCTGCATAAACTGGTGCTGGCCATTAACGGTAAATGGATAGTTCTTCACCGGTTCCTGACTGCCAAAAAGGTTATGGTAATCATCATTGGTTTCAGTGGTAAAAGGGTAACCTACCTCGGCAATAACCACCTGCTTTTTATATTTGGTTTTCAGGTCGGCAAGGGTTTGCCCCATGTTTTCAAAAGGAATACTGTTATGCCATAAAGGATAATAACTCAGCCCGATCAAATCAAAATCTGTTACTTTTCCTTTGGTCATCATGTTGCCAAACCACCAGTCCAGGTTTTTTGGATCTGCTACATGAAGCATCGTTTCAATCGACACCTTGTATTTGGCCTCAATATCGCTCACGGCCTGCAAACCCGCATTGATTACCTTTCCTGCATTTTCCCAGTTTTCCTGATCACAGATTTTCATCGCAGGGAAACCTGCTGGCACGTTGGTGGATAGCATTCCGCAATTAATCTCATTGCCCACCTGCACCATTTCAGGAAGTAAATCTTCTTGTCCGAGCTGGTCCAACACAGCATAGGTGTAATTGTAAACCGAATCTACCAACACCTTCAAATCCGTGATATTTTGCCATGCTTTTGGCGGGTCCTGCTTTTCTGGATCTGCCCAGTTATCAGAATAATGCAAATCCAAATTCACCTCATACTGGTGGGCTTTGGCTTTTTCAATGTCGCTTTTCACCTGCTCGAATCCACTGTACAATTTGGAGTCTGCACCATTGATCTCCTGCACCCAATCCGGATTGTGCCACAAACGAAGGCGAACCATATTGGCGCCTTTTTCTTTAAATATCTCATAAGGATCGACCGTTTTCCCGCCCGCCAAATATTGACCGCCATGGTCTAAAATCTGATCAACATAGGATAAATCAACCCCCATAATAAAATCTTCAGCCTTATAATATTTTGACTGATCTTTGGGTCTTGAAGGCCCGTTCTCGACTACTTTATTGCATGCCTGAATCAGAGGACAAACAAAAAGCAATGTTCCAAAAAGTAAAAAAAGTCTTCTCATCTAATGCGCTATTGAAATATAAAAATGATACCCCCAATTAGCGCATTCTCTCCCCAATACAGTTTGATATGCATTACAAATGGTTGTCAAAATCATACAAAACGGCGCTCAGAACGATATATCCCCCTTTTTGTAAGAAATGGACAAGTCTAAAATCCTCCACACTTAAACCCGTGTTTACAAACTTACCATCCTACTGCAAGTTCGGATTATTGAAATTGATTTTGAATTTTGCGCTATCCATACCGCTGCTCTTAGGCACCTCAGCAAATGAACAGGAAAGCGTTGGCCTTTTCCGAAGTGATAAATCAGGCGCACCATTTTGACCCTTGAGCACAACTTATCGCCCCCTCATTCTACCTCCACATTAACACGATATCAGCTTCAACAAATAGCATTATGTTAAATAGGTGTGTTTATCATTCACTTTCAGGCCTTTCGGTGCTCATGGGGGAAGATGGCCTGTAAGATCAGGAATAGCACATAGCCGAGCACAACGCCCATCAAAGCGCCAACGATAACATCAATGGGTCGGTGCACATAAAGGAGTACCCGCGAAAGGCTCACGGCGACCGCCAGGGCCACCAACAGTAGATTGAACAGCATGACCCTTTTATAAAAATAAGACAAAAGGAAAATGAGCGAGCTGCAAAGGATCCAGGCATGTTCGCTGTGGCCCGAAGGAAAGGAATAGCCGGTTTCATGAATCCAATGTGACTTCAGCGCCAAGGGGACAATATTAGAATCTATTTGATTAACCACAGGCTCCAAAGCCTGACGTCGAAGAATTTTGGTGGGATGTTGCTCGTAGAATTCTTCCATATTGAGATAATGGTGTTCCATCATCCAAACCATATTTGGGCGTGGGGAAGCGATTTGTTCTTTGAGGAAAAGTTCATTCAGGTAAGTGGCCGACACATAGAAGAACAGCATCAGCGGTATGCCCCACAATAATTTCGGTTTTTTGAATTTATAAGCTGTAATCACCCAAAAGAGGATGGTCAGTAAAGTGGTGGGGATCGTCAGGACGGCATCCGAAACCATCAGGTAAAGGGTGATATTATCTTCGGCAGGGATGTGCATACTTGTCAGGGAAGTGTAGCTGATAAGTATTAACAGGCCCGCAGATAAATACAAAAATGGCCGATGGATATGATTTTTTGCTAATTCCATTTTTATCCTAACGGATGTTCAGGTAAATGTATTGCATCGCTTTTGGCCTTTCCGCTGAATGCTGAAATTTTATTGCAAATGGTAATCTCAGCAAAGAAAAGGCCACTCCATACCGATGAAGTGGCCAAATTATTAGGATACAAAAAGGACGGCAGCCTGTCGCTTTCTGCAAAAATGAGAAGGCTATTGGACCAGCAAACGCTGATAGAAAGTCTGCTGATCGGTAACAATTTTCAGCAAATACATTCCCGGCAAGAGCGTTTTCAAATTCACCTTAACCTGTTTTCCTACCCCTTGCTGAAGGTCTAATGCCGTTCTTCCGGCCATGTCCAGCACCGAAAGGTGCGTGATGGCAAAATTGGATTTCACCGTTACCCTACCCTTGGCAGGGTTGGGGAAAATACGGACCAGCGAAAGGCTTTCATCGGCCTTTAAACTACGGTGATTTTCATCAAGCCCCTCACTGATCATCAGGTCATCAAGTCGCCACTTATTGCTGTTTTTTGCCGTAAAGCGAAGCAACAGTTGATCCCGGGCAGGCAGGGTATCTTCCAAATGATAATAATACCACTTGCTGCTGCCACTGCCCACGGGTAAATCTACCGCATACGACAACCAGCTCTCGCCCTGATCATCGCTGATTTCCACCCCGAAATTTGACCCATCCTCTGTGATGGTGTTTTTATAAATGCCAAAGTATAAAATGGGGTCTTCCATTTCTGAAATATTGATATTGCCCAGCTCAAGATAATCTCCTGCGGAAGAAAATTTCACTGCATAGCCTCCACTTGCATGCAGGTAATCACTCTCCCAGCTCGATTGCTTGACGACCGATACCGTTCCATTAAAATGAATATCTTCATTCACAAAATAGGGGTGATCGATATTTCCCGCAAGGGAATCCAGTGCTTCGGGATGGTCAAAAGTTTCCACGGCACGGAAGTTCTGAAGGATCTCTGGCTCCGGCTTAGGTTCAGGCTCGGGAGCGGGGAGTCTGCTGAGGAGCACCCGGTATTCTTTGGTGTTTCCCGAAGGAGCCACAATGGCATAAACCACCTCCTGATCGAAATTTTGTGGCAAAAGTGGATTTGGGCTCGCATATGCACCTGCGGTCATTTTGATTTCTGCCGTCAGTGAACTTAAATCGGTGTCGTGTGCCACTTCCCCGCTAATTAAGCCTGATTCCTGATCAATCTCCAGCGACAGCCCGAGGGAAGGGAGCAGAAAGGCGGTCATCTGCGCTTGATCGGACACCCGCTGCTCACCAATAATATTGATATCATCAATGCGCCATTTATGAGCGGAAAGGGCGGTAAACCTCAGGTCAATTAATTCTGAAGGAAGCCCAGCGATACTGTCGGTCAGGAACCACCCCTTGCCAGACGGGAGGGTGTAAGGCAACGCCTGCCAGTCGGCCCCCTCGCTTTTGAATTCAACTTTAAGTTGGGTACCCGTTTCTTCCGTATCCGTTTTACGCACCGCAAACTGCAACAGCGGATCGATGGTGTTCGACAGGTCCACCCCTTGCATCACAAAATCTTCCCCACTCGCACGCAAATACGCATTATAGCCTGCTGAAGCGCCTTCATAATCACTTTCCTGCCGAAAATTATAGTTGATTTGTCCACTTCCTGAAAAATTCAGCGCATTTTGAAAACAGGTATAATCCGAAATATTGCTGTTTCCTGAACAATTGCCATCAAAGGTTTCCCGTACAAACCCTTGCTGTGGCACTTCGAAAAGGCCAAGATTCACTTGTCCGTCGTTGGCAATCAGCACCCCCTCGGCAGTTTCCACGCCAGCAGGCACAAGCACCGAAACGGTTTCACTATTATTGAAGAGTACCGGTGCGGGAACAGTGCCAAAATAGACCGAAGCTGTGGTGAGGTGATTCCCCGAAACAGTTACGGTATCGCCTGCAGAGATTTGCTGATGACTTACAGCATTAACTACAGGCGCCTGACCGCCACTGATGCCCAGCAGCTGAAGATCATCAATCCGCCAATTGGTATCATTGGTTTTGGTCATGCGGATAGCAAGCTGATCCGTCGCTGGAATGTCGCCATAAGTATAAGCGACCAGCCAGCCTTCATTCGATGATTTATCCGTCGGCAGGGGCATCTGTAATGCCTGCCACGGCCCGTCGGCAGATTTTACCTCCACCCGTAAGCCACTGCCATCTTCCACAGCAAAATTTTTCCGTAAACCAAAGCGGAGTTTCATATCGGTGAAGCCACGGCTATCGATACCATCCACCTGAAAATAATGCCCCATCTGATCCATCAGCAAACAATAATTGCCACTTACACCCCGATAGCCTTCGCTTGGCTGAGAATTATTCCTGACCACCGCCTCCCCAGAAACTGCCAGCCAGTCGTTCACCAAGCCACCACCCTGCACAAATTCCTGCAAGGGCACATTCACTTTTGCTGAATATCCCCCCTCCAGCGATTCTTTGTAAATCACGGGCTTTCGCTGCTGAAGCAAAAAGGGGGATTCCGACACCGTTTCCTGCACAGAAAGCAAACGGATGTAGGCATTTTGAGTCAGATATTCAGGAACAATCACCTGCAAATCGGTATCTGAAATTTTAATAAATTCAGCATAACGCTCACCAAAAGCCACCGAATGCACATTGCTGAAACCGCGCCCACGCAGCAGGACGGTATCGAGGTTGGCCCCCTGTTGAGGGCTGAAAGACCGCAAGTCGATCACGCCGGTGTTTTTCGGCAGCCCCCGAAACTGAAGATCATCCAGCCGCCAGTTGGTTTCATTTTTTTTCTGAAAGCGAATCTGCAAATTTTCCGCTTCGGGAATTTCACCGTAGGCATCCACCACATGCCAGTCGGCGGTTCCCTGTCCGGTAACCATAGGCGTAAACAGCGGCTGCCAGTCATCCGCCCCGGTTTTAAATTCCACCAGCATCCCCTCGCCATTGTCTGTAATATTATTTTTCCGAAGCCCCATCTGCAAGCTGACATTCAGAAAATCAGCGACAGGAATATTATTGATAACAAAGGTTTCCTCAGGGGCATCAAACATCACATTATTGGCTCCTGAGGCGCCTTCGTAGCCCTCCGAGATGGCATTATTAATGACGGAGGCTGTACCGTCAAATAAAAAATCATTGACAAAACCACCTTGTTGCGCATGGGCGGTAATGGACTGTTCCGCAAAGGCATCTGCACCATCCATTTGTTCCACCGAAAAAATAAGAGGATACTGTGGCTTGGGGTTTATGTAAAGCAATACCTCGGAAAGGGTACTGCCGTGCGCCCCACTTATCTGTACAGGGCCCGAGGTATGCGCAGGCATGATGATCAATTCCAGCTGTTGATCGTTCAGCAGGCGATACTCCACTGATTTACCATTCACGCTCACGCCCGTGAGGTCGGTAAGATACTTCCCCTCCACACGCACCACCTCACCCACCGCCGCAGTTGCCGGCACAAAATGCTGCACCTGTGGCGGAAAGATAAACAGGCTGCTGGTTTCAATTCCTTCCGCATAAAAAGAACCATTGCGGGTGAATATCCGAAAGTGGTAGGTTTTCAAAGGGCTGAGGTTTTCCACCTTTACCGAAGTGCCCAACCCTTTATAAGCAAGAAAACCGTTCAGCAGGGTCGTTCCTTCCCCAAAAATCGGACTTGCTGTAAATCCCTCGCCGATCCCTGTAAGTTCCGAGCTCGCGCCCACCGGCTGTTCTTCGGCCACCACTACCCAAACTTCCTCGAAACATCCTTGGGGCAATTGCCATTGCAAGAGGACTTCCCCTTCGGTGATTTCTGCGGATACTTCCTTAACCTCTGCGGAATTTTTTATGATCGTCAATCCGCCATTGGCATTTTCTGTTCCAAAAATTTGCTGTTCCAGGTCCACCACACGGAGCCGATAGTTGGTTCCTGAAAGCAGATCGGTCGGCAGGCTCACTGCGGCTTCCTGCTGCCCGCTGCCATCGCTTGTTAGTGTCCCGACGATCGTCGAATTGCCGAATAACCCATGAGGGTCAGAGATTTCTACCGAAAAAACCGTTTCCGAAGAGAATATGGAAGCCTCATAGGTAAAAGGCAGTGCGACGTTTGCTGCGCTGTTTTCCGTCAGGCAAATATCGGTGATCGAAGTGCTGCCGGTTTGTATTGGATTTTGCTGCTCAGTAGCGGTCAGTAAACGCTTCCATGGGCCGGTACCGGTGGTGGCCATATAATAATATGGGTTCCCGGACTCATCAAGCTGAACACGTGCCTGTCTTGCCCGTGGATAGATCATCCGCTGCCCTGTGGGATCAGTGGCCCAGTTCTCCCAGGAAACATCGGTGCCAGAGATGGTGGCACGGAAGATGCCCACGCCTTTTTTGTGTCTTAACAGTTCGGTCCCCACAACAATATGATCGCCATGGGCCGCCAGACCATTAAAGGCCAGTTTATGCGTGCCAAGCCCCTGCACCCATTCCTGAGGATCAATAGCCAGGGTTTGTTCGATCGTCAGTCCTGTATTGCGCCAATCACTGAGTTGCTCCCAGCTTTTTCCCGCTGCCGCTTCAAACCAATAGATCGCATTGACCCCATTGATGGTCGCCGCCGCCACGAGGGCCGTTTGGCCATTTCTATCCCAGACATAAAAATCTCTTGCGTCAAGGTCCACCACACGCCATGACCACACCATGGGTTCCTGCTCCTGCCCACGGAAAACTTTCCCGCCTGCGAGCACCCAGATCACCTGTGAATCGTTGGGATCGACCCATACATCCGCAACCGTAAGCTGATTCAGTTCACTGTTGGCAATGTTGGTCCATTGTCCATCGCCAAATACCAGTTCAGTAAATTGCTCGGTGGTCCATATCCCGCCAATATCATAAACTGTCCTTGCTCCTACATACACCCGCTCGGGATTCTGTGGATCCACAGCGATGGCGCGGAACTGCCGTGGCAGCATCCCTTTGAACTGCTCTCCTCCACCACCAATCTGAAACCATTTCTCGCTCTGCTGCGCATCATTTTCTATCACTTTCGCATACAACTTCCCTTTATCAGGTGCCGCAGCGCCATAGCCCCCACGGCTGTCTGCCAAAATAATGGCTGGTGAGGTGGGCACAACGGCTACCGCCTGTGAATTGGTACTGCCTTCGGGCCCTGTTTCGTCAGTCCAGCTTTTACCATAATCCCAGCTTTCCAACACCCCGTGGTCAGCGCCACCCTGAATTACATAGTTTTTATAAGCCCAGACGTCGTTGGTGAACGGACTTGCAAAACCCTTATGGCTCCAGGTGGTATGATGCCCAAAATTATCTTCCGAAGGGTCACAATAAATGTTCGTCCAGCTTTCTGCGGAAGTCGGCCAGCCAGCGGCATCAGGATGGCCGAGAAAGACGTTCATCCCGCCCATGGTTACAATTTTCCGTTCGCTCCAGCTCAGTGGCGAATAGTCAAAAGCGCGGGAAACGAAAGGTATCGCCTGCCAGCCCACTTCCATATCAAATCCCGACCTGTCGGCAATCAGCTGCCATTGATGCGACTGGTATTCTCCCGACGCATAGGCGACCGTTGCTTCCCATAATCCCTTGCGGTCGTCGGCACTTGTGCGGCCAGTGCCGATGAGTAATTTTACATTTGTTGCGGACGAGCGTGGATCAACCTTCACATCATACCATTCCGCCTGTGTCGAAATGTTGTCATCCATCAGGCTACGCCACGCATTGGGATCATTGGCTTCCTCCGTGGCCACAGTCAGCAATGCGGTATGGTTGGCATCCAACCGGTAGATGGCATAAAGCTGCTGACCATCGGGCGAAATGGCTACACCATGACAGGCCCCCTCTTCCCTGCTGGTAGCGGCAATCCCTCCGTTGGCTACAGCTGAGGTACCGGCGGGGTTACTGATCCTACTAAAGCTATGCCCCTGGTCACGGGAAATGTAAAGTCCTGCGGCAGCAGCGATGTAAATATCCCCCGAAACGGGGTTGATGTTCATGGCATAAATTTGATGGTAACCATCGGTGGACTCATAACCCACCTCCTGCCAGGAAGCCCCCGCATCATGGGAGATAAAAACCGTCCGTGGGCCCGTCAGGGGTTGAACAGGATCGATGATCGCATATTGCCCTTTCTGTGGGTCTTTATTTTGCCAACCCGGCCCGAGCAAAACGGTTTGGTTATCTGCGGATATGGCAATGGAAGCAATGGCCACTCCCTTGGTTTCGTTGATCAGGCGCCAATGCGCACCATCGTCGTCGGTGTAATGTGCCCCAAAAAGCCCCCCCTGGTACAGGCGCCGACGGGCTTGCGCTGAGGCATGTTCCTTACAGACCGTAAAGGCCATTCCATGGGCCAGCTCCCGCCCGTTGAACTGCCAACTTTCGCCGTAATCTTTCGAAAGATACGTCCCTTCCATATCACTGCTGAACCAAATCCAGCCCTCGTGTTCAGGGTCAAAATAGAGGTCCTGAATCTGCCCTCCACCGCCAGGGTTCATGCTTTGCCAAGCCTGAGAAAACGCTTGTGTACAAAGGCAAAGTAAGAGCACAAGCAAAATTAATGGGTTCAATTTTCGCATATTAAAAAATCTTTGAATTGAAAATAGTGCAGCCTCCAAACCTTCGCAATCACCAAATGGTCAAGAGTGAAGGCAGGCCGGCGCATCGCTAACTCAAACTAATGCCCACACCGTTTAGAATGCTTCTCTTCCTGGATTTCTCCCACTGAATTTGCGAATCCATAAGCGCAAGCCCCTTCTGTGGGATCATCCCAAAAAATAAAAAGTCGATGGAAAGCCCTTTATTTTTGTCAATTTTTGTCGAATCAAAGAAAATATGAACAATTCAAAGAGGGGGAAACTTGCTCAGTAACCGACAAAAGTACCGTCATGCTCCTTTTCAGCCCGACCCACAAACCCGCTAAATTTCAGGAACTTAACTAAAAAACCAAACCCCTAAACCTTCTGATTAACCTATAAGAAGTCGAAATGCCACGATCCGTCGTGCTTTCGTGGCTTATTTTCTTAACATCGCTAATGTAAATGAAGCGCACCAAGCTAAAGTGGCTTCTATCAGTATGAAGAACTGTTCAACTGCCTGCAAAGCACTCCAATGGTTGAAGGCCATCCATGCTGACTCAAAAACTTTATCAATTCACTTTTTTCAACTATGAAATACACCAGCAAATACCTGTTGCTTATTTTTGCAATCTTAAGCATTGGCGGTTGCAGTATTGTTCATGCGCCAAATGATGCCGCCGTGGATCTTGCCTCGCCAGACAATAGCATACAGCTATCGGTCAACCTCAACAAAGAGGGGAAGCCGTTTTACAAAATTTACAAGAAGAATAGCCTGCTGATGGATTCTTCGGCCTTCGACATCAATGAGGCTCAACACTTGCAATGGAAGCTTAAGAAGGTTGAAAATTTCAGCAAAAACCAAGAATGGAAACCCGTATTGGGTCGTAAATCGTTGGTTACGGACCATTTCAATGCCGTAAAACTGACCTACACGCTAAGCAACCAGTCCGAGGTTGCCGTTACCTTTAAAGTCTACAACGACGGCGCTGCCTACCAATACACCATTCAGCAATGGCAGGAAAAAACGCCTTTCAACCTCACGGAGAAAGCGACTTTTCACTTTGCCGAAAATATGCCCACGCTATGGACGCAGGCACATAATAAACAATATCAGAAAACATACCACCATACCTCGATCAACGAGATGGATTCTGCCCATATTCCCGTGACCATGAAATCACAAAATGGGCCACTGGTATCGATCCTGCAGGCCGGTATCCTGAATTACCCAGACATGAAACTCCGCAAAACAGGCGACGAACTGCTCGAGGGCTACCTTGTGCCATGGGCGGACGGCAGTGAAGTGAAAGTGGACCAGCTCCCTTTCTCTTCTCCCTGGCGGGTGATCTTGATTGCCGAAGATGAACAGCAATTGTTCGACTCCCATCTGGTACTGAACCTGAATGAGCCTTCGAGAATAAAAAATACCGACTGGATTAAGCCCATGCGCTACCTCGGGATCTGGTGGGAGATGCATATTGGCTACCTGACCTGGTATGAGGGCGACCGACATGCCGCCACTACTGAGCGCACCAAAGCACTGATCGATTTTGCCGCTGACAATGGCATTGAAGGCGTTTTGGTGGAAGGCTGGAACACGGGCTGGGACCACTATGGCAAAGACGGCTTTGCTGAAGCCTACAGTTTTGTTCAGCAAGCAAGTGATTATGACCTGAAGGCGGTGGCGAAATATGCCCAGGATCGTGGGGTGGAACTGATGATGCACCACGAAACCGCTGGAATGTATGAACGCTATGAGCGGGAAATGGCCGTAGCCATGCAACAGTGTGAGGACCTCGGCATCCGTTCGATAAAAACGGGCTATTCAGGCCCCATGACAGAATGGCGACATGGCCAGCGACTTTCACAACACCACGTAAAGGTGCTCGAGGAAGCGGAAAAGCACCAAATCATGATCAATATTCATGAGCCCGTTATGCCCTCGGGTACCGAACGGACCTATCCAAACTATATTACTGCTGAAGCGGTACGCGGAATGGAGATGGAAGCCTGGTCGGAAGGTTTGCCGGTAGGCCATGCCGTAGATGTCGCTTACACACGTATGCTTTCAGGCCCTATGGATTATACGCCGGGAATTTTTGATATCAAACTCGACAAGCACCGTCCAAACCTGACGCCCTGGCACCCTAAGGATGATGGCAGAAACCGACGTGTTCACAGCACCCTGTCCCATCAGCTGGCCTTGTACGTGGTGCTTTTCAGCCCGTGGCAAATGTTGGCCGACCTGCCAGAGAACTATGAAGGAAACCCTGCCTTTGAATTTTTGAATAAAGTTCCTACTGTTTGGGAGGACGTTAAAGTGCTGGATGCTAAATTTGGGGAATATATTGTGATGGCACGAAAACATGGTGACCAATGGTTTATCGGAGGAATCAACAGCCAGCAGGAGCGTACCGTGGAACTTTCCCTTGCCGAACTGGGCATAGAAAAGATGAACCTCGATATTTTTGCCGATGCCGAGGATACCGACTATGATTCGTCGCCAGAAAAATGCCACGTTTCTAACCGATCAATGAACCAGGAAGCGCCCCTTTCCATCACCATGAAGAAAGGAGGCGGATTCACGGCCATTGTATCCCCAGCTAACCGTTCTATTGCCAAGAATTAAACCTATGAATCATTCCACAAAAATAGGGAGCTTGCAGCGGCTGTTGCTCGCTTCCCTTGCACTGTGGCTGTTCCCCCATTTTGGACAGGCACAGCCACAAAACAAACGGCCGAACATCCTGCTGATCCTCGCAGATGACTGGTCGTTTCCACATGCGGGAATTTATGGCGACCTAACTGTAAAAACCCCAAATTTCGACCGTGTAGCTTCCTCAGGAGTACTCTTCAGCGAAGCCTATGTGGCGGCACCTTCCTGCACGCCCTCCCGAGCGGGAATCCTCACTGGCCGCTACGTTCACGGGCTGGAAGAAGGTGCCAATTTGTGGGGCAGCCTGAACAAATCATTCGTAACCTACACTGCCCTGCTTGAACAGGCCGGTTATGCCGTCGCCTATCAAGAAAAAGGATGGGCTCCTGGCGACCATACCCAGGGGGGATATACCCATAACCCTGCTGGGCATCGGGTAGATCATTTCAAACCTTTCTTTGAAAATCTCCCCGAAAATCAGCCCTTTTGTTTCTGGTACGGGAGCCGTGATCCGCATCGGCCTTATACCGAAGGTATGGGCAAACGTGCTGGCATGAACATTTCCGACATTACTGTCCCCGCTTTTTTGCCTGACGATGATATTGTAAAAAGTGACCTGGCAGATTATTATTATGAAGTCCAGCGGTTTGATTACGATATCGGCAGTATCCTTGAAGTGCTGCAGCGCAAGAAATTACTCGACAACACCCTGATTGTCATCACCAGCGACAACGGCATGCCCTTTCCACGGAGTAAAGCCAATTGCTACGATAGTGGCACGAAAGTCCCCTTGGCCATGGCGATGGGCAGCGACCTCCATTCAGCAGGAAAAACAGAGCATAGCTTTATTAACCTGATTGACCTTGCCCCAACCTTTCTTGAACTTGCAGGGCTTGATATTCCAGCGAGCTACCAGGGGAAGAGCCTTTTGCCACTGATAAAAAATACGGCTTTTGAGCGGAGGGAGGAAATTTATCTTGAACGTGAAAGACACGCCTATGTGCGGAACCATAACCTGGCCTACCCAATGCGGGCCATCAGAAATCACTCGTTTTTGCTGATCGAAAACCTGTTCCCTGACCGCTATCCCGCAGGCGCCCCCCTAACGGATGGCAACCGCTTCGGAGATATTGATGCCAGCCCCACCAAAGACCTGCTCCTGAACATGGAACCGAGTCGCAAAATTTACCAATGGGCCGTGGGCAAACGTCCAAAATATGAGCTTTACCATATTTCCGACGACCCCGACCAGGTCAATAATCTGGCAGATCTGCCCGCCTACAAAAAGACGGTGAAAGCAATGGCCAAACAACTCCTCCACTGGCGGGAAAAAACAAAAGATCCGACCCTCCATAAAGGCGAACATCTTTTCGACACTTACCCATATTATGGCAAAAAAATGAATCCCTTACTCAACTGATACCTCCTAAAAATAAGTTGACCGTTTAAAAATAGGCCATAGCTAATGCTATGGCCTATTTTTTTGTGGATCAAACGCCAAAGAAAAAGCACAGATGGCACACTCCCGATCCAATTTAGTCAAGGATTAAAGGTAGCATTGCGCTGATTTTGGGATACTTGAAGAGGTATCACCCCTAACTAATCCCATAACAATTTAAATATTTCAAGGGGAACAACCTGTGAAATCAGCATTGTGTTAGACGTAAAGAATTACAGAAAGATCTCTCAAGATTATTCTCATAGATTTCACTTGAAATGAAGCTATCTGTTTGATGCTTGAATGTTTTTAATTTCAGAAAATATTTCACTAACTCTGATTTCAAACAAAGTTTTAGAAAAGGCTTGCTGCTGTTGATTTACACTATCAGTTAATGTTCCATCGATGTCAAATACAATGAGGGATTTCTATTTCAAAGTGTATTTATCAGCAATTGGGGCCAGCGTGTTTGTATATGATTAGTGGCATGTATCAACCCACTTTCCTTTCAAGTTATCACTATCGTTGTATATTTCACTTTCAACTAAATTAATCACTTCACCCCGCATAACGTTTATAATTAGTTAGCATTTCGCTATAACTTCTTGCTCTCGATGAAAGGATTATACATCATTATTGCATGGTTTTCAACCAAAAGTTTTTCTTTTTCTCCATCTTCATTATCTTCTATTTGAAAAATCTGGTTATGTCGAGAATATCCTCCCCAAAATTGTTGTTTCATTGAATGATTTCGTTCCTCTATCCGATATTTACTTTTAATCTTTTCCTTACTCAATAATTCCCCATTTAAATATTTATCATCAAGCCAAAGATTTATTTGAAAAACATTCTCAGTTTCATTTTTGACTTGTAAATCAATATAATTATAAGACAAGGTTGCTCCTGCACCAAATGGAACTTTTCTATTTACGTCAGGGAAAACATCAAATCCGTGTCTATATCGTTCTTTTATTACTAATGGAGAATGAGCAAAAATCCAAAACAACAGATTCCCTAATTGGCACAATCCTCCTCCAACATCTTTCCCAATTCCTCCTTGAATAAGAACAAGCCCATCTTGGTAGCCTTTTGCTTTAGTCGGACGTCCTACTAGCCTCCATATTGAAAATGTCTCACCTGGCTTGATTATTATTTTATTAATATGATTTATAGCAATATCTAAATTTTTACGTTTATTATCTTGCAAATACATATCAACATCCTTAAGTTTTCGTAAAATTACTGACTTATGAGAAAAGACGATATTTTTATATTTAAAGTCACTTTTTGTTTTTGAATATATTTTATCTCCCAAAATCCATTCAACTTTCCTTTTTAATATATAATACTCTCGTCCTATTTTTCTTCGTAAAGAACTTCTATGTATTGGTTTTTCGATTTGATTCATTTAAATCTTGCTTAACTCACACACTTCAAGAATGCTAACGTTTAATATATGGCAAAAAGGGCAGTAGAAAGCGATAAGCTTTCCAATTTGCACTGAGCCAAGTCGTTGTATTTTGTTTTTAAATTATTCATTGTAAAAACCACATCAACGATTTGGCGGTGTTTGTAAATAGTTCTGAACTTTCGTAAACCACCGATCGCCTTATTTGCTATATACCGTATTGCTAAATCGTTCTTTTTTTCTTTATTCATTTCTGCCCCTGTCAACAGGTTTTTCTTTTACTGAATCAATTAATATTCCTAAGGTTACAAATCCGGAGCTACTTGCTGGAAAACTTGTCACAGCACCAAATATTAGTTGTCCGTCACTTCTGAAATTAAGTGACGTCGCCCAATAAATATAAAATCCGAGCGAGTGAATTATGAAGTATTCAATAGCCATTATCCCAAGTATATGTCCATCTTTGAGTTCTGTTGTCCGCCATTATCAAAATATGTATACCTTCCCTTCGTATCAAACTCTTTAGGTAAATAAGAAAATCTTTGAACAAATGAATCATCAATAAAACCAACTTTTTCTAATTTCCATTTTTTTAATTGCCCATTGACTTTAAACGAAATCCATTCGTAATTTTCATCGTCTGCACTTATTTCGATTTCCGAATAGTATAGTTCTCCTTTTGTTATTACCCCCATACGTTCCATGAACCATTTATATTGTGAATTTGGGTCGAAGAATTCTAAATCAAACCAAATGCACTCATCTGTGTAATTATAACCTGATACAGCTGAATCTCTCCATCCATAAAAATAGTAAAGTACAGAAAAAGGGTTGTTTTCAAGATGTTGTTCAGTTTCCTCTTCCCAGGTCATTTCGTAAGCATCCCTTAAAATCATCTCCTTAGTTACTCCTTTGGCAAAGTCGTAACCTAAAGATTTAAAAACTTTAATTTGCTCATCATAACTTAAATTCGGAGGAAAAATTTCAAGTTTAGATTTCGCAGTTGTAGATTCTGTTTTATTATTCTTTTTTGAAAAATAGCTGAATATGCTCATAGTTATAATTAAGATGGCATACTTCATATCATAAGGTCAACTTTTAATTACTGACAACTTAATGACATCAACATTCCTCCCGGTGAATTACGTTTAGGCTTTCACGCCTTCTCGTTCATCACGCAGCTGCTTTTTATACTGATTGGGTGTCATGCCTGTAATTTTTTTGAAATTGACATAAAAGACCGACTCTGTTTTAAATCCGCTGTCAATGGCGACTCCAAAATTCTTCACTTCCTCATCAATGGATTCCTTGAAGATGCGCTGTGCTTCCTCGACCCGTTTCTGATTCAGCAATTCATTAAAAGTAACTCCCACCTGGTCGTTCAAATATTTGGAAAGCATATACTTTTGAATACCCAGCTCTTCGGCCAGTTTCACTTCATTGAGCTCCGTATTGGTATGAATTTTATCAACATTGAACAGTTTGTCAATTTTCCGTTGCAGGGAAGAACTCATGGCTACAGAAAGTGGGTTGCTCGCCTGTTTTATCGATAATTTCCCTGCCAGTATTTTCGGATATTTAATCACAAAAAATAGAGAAACAATGATGAGACTTGAATTAAAAATTATATAATTCAGGTTGAAAATCACACGAATATCATTGATCACCTCATAGGACCAGTGTTCCATAATGACCAGCAAGAAAATAGCCTGCACAATTGCTGTATAGAGGATCACGCCTACAAAATAGTGTAAAATTTTTGGCCAGTCCAGCTGCTGCTGTTGCTTCTCGGGAATGGCTTGCTTCACCTCCTTGATTAAATAGGAAAGTTGGGTAAAAATATAGCCTTTCCAAAATACCAGCGCAATTAACACGACGCTGTGAAAGGTCGATCGGATATAATTATTGAAAGTAAAATGCTCAAAGGAAAGGACATAAGCGACTGCCGATGCCAGGAAAATCGCCGCAGGGGCAAAATACAGGTAATCTTTGTCTTTGGGGCTGTTTTTGCCGAGGTAAGACTTGACATACAGGAAAATCAGTGCGGGCAGGGCAAAGTCAAAAAGGTCGGGCAAAGCGATAAAGCGCGACATGGTGAATTTGGCTTCCGTAAACCGAAATAAATATTGATGATAAATATTAATGGCTGAAACAAAAAAAGTGGCGGCAAGTGTCCAGTTGAGTTTCGACTTCTTGATGAAGAGCACCAAAAGGCCGGTGATTAAACTCTGAACCGAAGACCAGATAAAAAATATAGTCGTCATTTAGTTGATAATAGGATTGATTATGTCTATTGAAAAAGTTAACCTAAAATACAAAATATTTATCGATAGCCTAAAAATATAGATAAACATCGGATAAAAAATGCGCTTTTTTTGCTCATAAACAGTAAAAGGTGAGCCGAAACTCACCTTTACCATTGAACAGTGTCTCAAATAACCCTATTGATTTAACAGCACAAAAAGGGGGAATCTATCAAATTGCAAGGCAGACCTCACAAATTCAGTAACAAAGCGCGTGTTTAAAAGATAGCCCCCTAACGAACCTGCATTGGCCACAGGATTGGCTTGTTTTAAACACGCCCTAAATGATTGTCAGCAATTTATTTTACAATCATGACTTTTTTCGCACTTACCCCATTTCGGTCAGCAATACGTACAAAATAAACGCCTGTGGTGCAATTGGCTGTCGAAAGGCGAACCGTTGAAGCTGAAGACGCCACCTGCTTGAAGCGTACCAATCGACCTGCTGAATTGTACAACGCCACAGCAGCATTGGTAAAATCAGTGGTCTCGCTGTTGATCACCAACTGGTCTGCCTGCTGATAAATCAACAAATCTTTCGCGATTCCTTCAAGGGCATCAAGAGGTGTTTTAAGAACAATACGAACCTCGGCAGTGCGCCCTTGTCCATAAACAGCCCCTTCACCATCACGGTTCGTCAGTGTCATGATCAGCGTTTCCTCCTCCTCGTAATCATCATCATCATTCAAAATTTTCAGCATTGCCATCTCCGACATTGTTTCACCCTCTGCGAGTGTCAGCATTGATTTACTCAGCGAATAGTCCGCATCATTAATATTTTCCCCGCTCACTTCAATGTCTACAGAAGTTGCTGATTCTGCTGCCGCATTGGCTTGCAGGTAAACATCAATTTCGGTTTCCTCAAGTTCATTACCTTCTTCAGCACTCAATTCGAGGCCGAACAATGGAAAGTCCTCATCCACCATGAAAGTCAAATCTGATACCGCTACAGAATCCGTATTGGCTGTCGCGATGGAAATTGGGCCGTCAGTTACGCCTTCAGGTACCAGCACCTCCAAAGTATCTTCTTTTACCTCCATAAAATCCGTAGCCTCCACACCATTGAATTTCACCGCTGTGGCATTGTGCAGGTTGCTACCATAAATGTAAATATAAGACAAGGCAGGCGCCACCACTGGCGACAAACCAAGCACGCCAGGATCTGCGCTCATCGCTTTCAGCGGTGTGGCAGCATACACATTTCCGCCCTGTGAACGGATAACCTCGATACGGCCAAGACCTTCCTGATTCTTCACGCCCTCATTGATTAACTCCGCCCCTTTAGGCACCGTAAGGGTGATAAACTTATTATTTTCCGCTACTGAATATTCTGTAATATCTACCTCACCAATTTTCACCCCAGTGACATTATCGAGGCGGGAACCGTAAACAGTTACCTGCTTTCCGACCACCTGCGCTTCAGGCTCAAAATGCGAAATGTTCGCAGAACCTTCCGGGTAACCCGTAATATTGATATCATCCAATAAAGCTGGGCGCCCTGACGCACGCGCAGTAAACTCAAATTTAATACTCAGGTTATCCGTTGCAGGCAGTGGGTTTGCATTTCTCCACTGTTTCACTTTTTTGAAAACAGCCGCAACTCCAGCAATCCCACCAATATTTACCCAATCACCATCTCCATCTTTGTATGAAACCGTAAAGCCAGCTGCCCCAATCTGGGCGCCACCACTGTGGCCTGTTAAAGAGTAAGTCAGACGGATATTTTCCAGCCCTTCAGTATTAATGCCCGAAAGCACAAACTCACCAGATTCGCCCCCCTGCATATTAAACTGCACACATTGTTGCCCAGAGAAGCCGCCATACTCCCCCACTTGCGCGGCAGGGGTAAAACCTACCTGTACCGCACCACTTCCCGTGGCTGTCAGGGTGCCATTGTTGGCAAAGATAAAGTTTCCGTCAATCGGCTCACCGTTAGGTGTATTTCCTAAAATTGGGTGGACGAATGGCTCATAAAAAACCAGCACCTCCGCAGGAGAAACACGGTCGACTACATAGAGCTTCCCTTTATTACCTTCATCAATTTCTGAATAATCGCCATCGTTAAACTGCACCATCAGCTTTCCGCCGCCAGGGGTGAAAGTTTCGGGCACCTCGAAGGTAACTTCCGTAGCCGATTGTGCGGTAATGGTCAGCGCAACATCGTTCAGCTTCAGACCGGTCAACTGGTCCAGGTCGGTACCCATCAGGTTACCTGTTGCCCCAGGCAATAGCGCCGGGGTCATCTCTGTGATCGTTTGCGCTTTAGCCTGTGGCAAGTTTGCAAAAGTGGCCACCCAAAGGAAAGCCATCATCCATAGGCACAGGCCTTTTGGTTTAAGTGTATTATTTGTCATAGTAAAAAAAATTAAAAAGTATCGGTTTATTTCGTTATTGGTTGTGCAGTAAAATGGCCGCTCAAAAGCCGAAGGTGGCTGGCGGGGCTTTCCCTTGTGGGTTGTTCACCATTCGCCAGGCACCCTGTTGTTAAGGGTTTTGATCTGCCTCAGAAAGGTCAGGATTACGGTTGATTTCATTGACCGGCAAGCGGAAAAGCGTTTGAGGGCTGTCCCAGCGGATATCGGCCTGATCAGTTCTTGAAAACGGTGCATATACACTCTCAGGGTAAATATCAGACACGGTAGCATTGTAGGCGCCCATTCGTTTCCAGTGGAAAAATCGTTCTCCTTCACCCACCAGCTCCAACATGCGTTCACGGATCACCAACTCCAATACCTCTGCTGGATTTGGCGCACCCGCAACAGTTTGCGCTCCTCTTAATGACCGCAAAAGGTTGAGGTCTTTTAGTGCTGCGGAGCTCCCCCCACGGACCGCCAACAGCTCTGCGCGCATCAGCAACAGTTCCGCAAGCCTGATGGTTGGCCAGTTGGTGTTGATGCCGGTGGTCAGGGAAAATTTCTGATAAATGAAGGTCGTATCGGTCGCTACGCCTGCCTCATTTTCCACCACCACTTCTTTAATAAAATTGCGAAGGCGCAGGGTATCGCTGTTCAGGAAATCCCCTTTATCATCGAGGTACATTTCCGAAAAAGAATCCTTCAGATAAATGGACGATTGCACACCGTTGGCCATCAGTTTGATTCTTTCCATGAGGGTGAAAGGCTCAGAAATCGCATAATTCGCGACATACGTCCGTAATTCACTGCCTGCTGCCAGGCTTTCGGAGCGGAACAGGTCAAGCACCCCGTCGCCGGTGGCCATTTTCAAGCCCGCCGGCGCCCATGCCGGAAATTCCGGAGCAGTATTGGGCTTTCCGATCAGGGAAGAAACTACCTCAAGGGCCTCATCGATGTCGTTCATTTGCAGGAGCACCCGTGCTTTGAGCGAAACGGCGTCAAATTTATTGGCCCGAAACTGATAGGCAGGAAAAGTGCCGTGATCATTGCTGGAGAAATTTTCAGGCAAAGAGGCTATTGCAAGCTCCAAATCCTCGAGGACCAGCGCATAACCTTCCGCAACGGAGCTTCGGCCACCCGTGGAAAAATCCTCGGCGGGCGTTGTCCGCAGAATAATTCCGGCATCAGTGTTGGCCGTCGAAGCGGTATATTGCTTGGCATAATAGCGCAACAACATGAAATGATTGTAGGCCCTTAAAAATGTCGCCTCACCACGCATTCGGGCACGCTGGCTTTCAAAGATATTATCAATTTGGTTGTCGGCATCTGTAATGGCCAAAATATGGTTGGCCTGATTAATGGACTTGTAGGCATCTTCCCACATGTTATCATTCTTGAAATCAAGGCGTGAATAATCATATTTCGCACGATAAGCCCCCACGAAATCCCCTTCGAGGTTCGCTTCGGTAATATCACAGATCACATTGGCATCGGCAAGGTGTTCTTTCACCACGGCCTGCGACCAGAACCGGTAACCCTCCGAAAGTACCAGTTCAAGGTTATAAGTGCTGCTGCCAATTTCATCCCCGGGAAAATCCTCTGAGGAGTAAAACTCATCGAACTTCACGCAGCTACTGACTGTCAGCAGCAGGCAAAAAAGAATGGATATATTAAAAATTTTCATGATCGTCAAAAAATTAGAACTTAAGATTTACCCCGAGTTTGAGCGACATCGCCTGTGGCGGATTGCCACGAATAACCCCCGGGGCGATATTTCCTGCCATATAGCTGAAGTTGGCTTTAGAGTTCACCGACTCCGGATCCCAGCCCGGGTATTTGGTGATGGTCCATAGGTTGGAACCACTGGCAAACACCCTGATTTCCTTCATTTTTATGCGGCTAGTAAGTGCTTTCGGCAAAGTATAGCCGAGGGTCACATTTTGCAGCCTGATAAACGAACCGTCGTAGAGAAACCTGGTGGATCGGCTTCCGAGGTCCGGCGTTCCTACGGCAAAAGGGTGGTCGTAAATAACCCGAGGCACATCAGTCTGATTGCCGGGCTGTTGCCATCGCTGATCATAAACAAACTGCGGCACATTGGTTACCCGGTTGCCGGTGGCCATATAGGAAGTGCGCATAATTTCTTCATCAAACAGCCAATTGCCATAATTGATATAGAAGTTAAAAGACAGGCTCAGTCCTTTATAGCTGACACTGTTATTAAAGGCCCCCGTGAAAGTCGGCAAGCCTGTTTTTCCGTCGATATCCTGCACGAGTCCTTCCATTTCTTTTTTCGAAGGGCGGGCAGGATCCTCGAATTGGAAAGGTGCGCCAGTGGCAGGGTCCTCAAAAAGTTCATTGCCCGTTTCAGGATCCGCCCCCAGCCATTTTACCATGCGGTAAGAAGCCACGCTTCCACCGATGCTCGGCAGGGCAACGCCTCCCTCCTGCGCCAGAATGTTAGGATCAACACTCAGCTCCACCACCTCATTTTTCAGAAAGGCACCATTCAGCCCGACATTCCAGCTCCAGTCGGTATTTTGCAATACCAGCGCATTGAGTGAGAATTCCAGCCCAGAATTTCTAAGTTTTCCGCTATTGGTAATGTAGTTTCCTCCACCGGCGGTTGGTGGCAAACTCAGGTTCGCCAACAGGTCGGAATTGGTCCGGCTGTAATAGGCGATATCCCCTTTCAGCACGCCTTCGAACAGTTCGAAATCCATTCCAAGATCAAAGGCATAGGCTTTTTCCCAGCCGATATTATCGGTAGAACCTTTCAGCCTTAATGGCGACAGGCCTTGCGATCCGGCATAAGAATAATTGATGAACTGCCAGCTGTAGAAAGCGGCATTTTGTTCAATTTCAGCATTACCGGAAATTCCATAAGAAGAGCGCAGCTTCAGGTAATTGACCACCTTATTGTTGGCCATAAAAGCCTCTTCGGAAATGTTCCAGCCCACCGACGCAGAAGGGAATGTTCCCCATCGGTTTTGTGCACCGAAACGGCTCGATCCATCGGTACGGACGCTCATTCCGAACAAATAGCGGTTGTCGTAACCATACTTAAACCGTGCAAACCCAGAATAAAATACCGCTCCCTGAGCACGCTCGCGCCACTCCACAATTTCGTTGGCACTGCCGACATTCTTCAGGGAGTTGGTCTGCGGAAAGCCCACCCCTTTATTGCTCAGGAATCGCTGATTTTCAAGGTAGGATTCCGTCCCGACGGTGGTAGCAAATGCATGCTTGCCCAGCTCTTTATTGTATTCCACAAAGGCATTCATGTTGGTATAGAAACGCGCCTGCTTAATGGCATCGGCATAGCCATAATTATCCTGCGTTCGGCCAACCTGCGCTTTGGTGGTAATCAGTGGCGAAAACCAAACCTCGCGCTCATACCCGGTGTAGTTAAGGCTGAGGTTGGCTTCTGCCCTGAAATTGGAGTTAATATCGAAGATCAATTGCCCGGAATTGATGGCCGTAAAGTTATTCGACTTATGGTAGAAATACTCCTCGTCGAGGGTGGTCGCTACATTGAACAAGGCCGTCGGCTTGAAGAATGTGCCGTCGGGATTGTGTGTGGGCAGTTGTGGCAAGCCATTCCTGATAAAATTAAAGCCCGTCGGGTTGCTGTAACTGGTAAAAGCATTCCCGTGGCCCCGAATATTCAGAAAGTAGCTGTTCGTAGGGTATTGGGTGTTTTTAACGTTGGAAATCTTGGTATTGAGGTTGAACTTCATGCGCTCACTGATTTTCATTCCCACATTGGCACTGAACGCCAGGCGGTCGTTGTCATTTTGCTGAAGAATCCCCTCATTCATGTCATAACTACCATTGAGGCGGTAAACAAAACCATCCGTACCTCCAGAAACCGCCAAAGAAGCTGTTCTCATGCGTGCCTGTCGCAGCACCATGTCATATTTATCGATATCGGTATTTCGTGCTTCCGCTTCAGTGTACCAACTATTCGGGTCGGTGTAAGGCAACACCCGCTTATTGGCTGGCACGCTGGAGTTCTCCCATGCTTCTTCAGTATAATTAATCCAGTCTGTGGCATTGAGGTGCTGCATGCGGTGTGTCGGCCGCTTCACCCCCTCGGAATAGTTCAGCGTCCAGCTGGCTTTGCCTTTTTTCCCTGATTTGGTTTTTATCAAAATTACCCCATTTGCCCCACGGGAACCATAAATGGCCGTAGCTTCGGCATCTTTTAGCACTGTCAGGCTCTCAATATCATCTGGGTTAATATTGGTCATCGGATTGTAGGCCGTACCAAAATTTCCCGTACCATCAGTAGGATAGGAAGTAAACGGCAGCCCGTCGATCACATATAACGGATTGGAACTACTACTGAGCGAGCCCGTTCCCCGCACACGGATATTAACAGCGCCCCCTACTGCACCACTCGATCCAGTAACATTCACCCCTGCGGCCATTCCCTGCAATCCTTCCTGAAAACTCGTATTGATTTTATCCCCAAGGTTTTGAGGTTTGATCGTATTGTAATTTCCCGTTGCCAGCTTTTTGGAGGCGGTTCCGTAACCTACCACAACCACTTCTTCAAGCGATTGCACATCCTCCTTCAACCCCACATTAATCGACCGCTGCGAGCCCACTTTCACGGTTTCCGCAAGAAAACCCATGAAAGAGAATTCAAGCGAAGCCTCGCTACTGCTGACCTCAAGCTGATAACGGCCATCGAAACTGCTCACTACCCCATTGTTGGTTCCTTTCTCCAGGATCATCGCCCCAGGTAGGGGTTCCCCATCGGTTTTGGAGGTGACCACCCCAGTGATGGTCAGCGACTGTCCGAAAAGTCCTGCCGAAGGCAGTATTCCAAAAAAGACTATCGCAAAAAATAGATTGAGTCGGTTAAAAATTCTGTTCATCGAATTAGATCATTAAAATTATTTGTGCTCCCTGAGCTAAAAAAATCTTAACTAATGTTCCGAAAAATATCGTGTCCCCCCCTACTTTTTAACCAATTCAAAGTCGGAAGGCACCCTGGCGGCATCGCCCCATACCAATATTGAGCTCATGCAATCGTAATGCTTTTTTAATCAGCAAGTTATATACATTATCTCCTGATTTACAAATCCTTTTTGCCTTGTTTTTTTCGAATTCAATGCTGATATAATAGCCTTGAGCCCGTTTCATCTTCTGCTGAAAATCCTAAAATACCTGTGAACACTTTGCCTTTTGCCATGGAATAAACAGGTGGTCTGTTATAAAAGTCCCTTGCAGGAGGAGGTCAATTTTGAGAATGCTTCAGGATGGTGGAGCCCACGAAAACTCCCTGATTTTTTATTGTCCAAAGATTGATGAGCGTAAAGGAATTTTTTAAATTGAAAAGCAAGGGCTACTCCGCGCTACAACCCGCAAAAAAGGCACCTTCATTCAAAAGAATAGAAAGTGATTTTGGATTTGCGATATCCGCTTGACGAAACAAAAATATCTGTGGAAATCTGTATGATCTGCGGACAATATCAAATCGGGTAATAATTAGGAGTTCCACCGCTACTGACAAACCTGAAAGGCGATCTTTCTCTTACCTACATCACCATTAGCACAATGCCTTTTCTTCCTGTGCCAAATTGATGACTGATCAATAAAATCAATCATCTTGAGGGGATTAAATCCATCGGTGATAATAACATGACGGCCAAATAACAAGTTATAAATAAAGGTTGGCTTGCTGAAGTTCAGCATAAAAAACCACGCTGCGCCACCAAAAAATTGAGCGCATCATTTTTTCCGATTAACTGTCAATGGGAACTACATGCGATCAGTCCGTACCCATTGGTATTTTACTCAAAAACATACAAATATGGATCAATCAAATGAAGGCAAATGCCCTTTCAATCACGATGGGCTCCCCAAGAAATCTTCCCTCGGCACTTCCAACAAAGACTGGTGGCCCAACAGGCTGAATATCGACATCCTGCGCCTGCATGCCTCAGACTTCAGCCCCATTGACAAGGATTTCAATTATGCGGAGGCTTTTGCGAAATTGGATTATCAGGCACTGAAGCAGGACCTCTTCGACCTGATGACCGACTCCCAGGATTGGTGGCCCGCAGATTATGGCCATTATGGCCCATTTTTTATTCGAATGGCCTGGCACAGTGCAGGAACTTACCGCATTCAGGATGGCCGAGGCGGTGCCGCTACGGGAAATCAACGCTTCGCCCCGATCAACAGCTGGCCAGATAATGGCAACCTCGACAAAGCACGGATGCTGCTGTGGCCCATCAAGCAAAAATATGGGCAGTCGCTTTCCTGGGGCGACCTGCTGATTCTTGCGGGAAATTGCGCCCTGGAGTCTATGGGCTTCAAGACTTATGGCTTCAGTGGTGGTCGAGAGGATATTTGGCAACCTGAAGATGATATCAACTGGGGGTATGAAAAAGAATGGCTTGATGATGAGCGCTACACCGGGGATCGGGAGCTGGCCAACCCACTTGCGGCAGTACAAATGGGCCTTATTTATGTTAATCCTGAAGGACCCAACGGAGAGCCTGACCCACTGAAATCCGCTAAGGATATCCGCGAAACATTTGCCCGAATGGCGATGAATGATGAAGAAACCGTGGCTTTGGTGGCTGGCGGCCACACCTTCGGGAAGGCCCACGGCGCTGGCGATGCCGACCTGCTTGACCGGGAGCCTGAAGGAGCCAAGATTGAAGAGCAAGGGCTCGGCTGGCGCAGCACCTTTGAATCTGGCGTGGGCATACACGCCACCACCAGCGGCATTGAAGGCGCATGGACCCCCACGCCTACAAAGTGGGATAACAGCTACTTCGACACCCTGTTCAATTACGAATGGAAGCTGGTTAAGAGTCCTGCCGGCGCATGGCAATGGGAAGCGGAAGGGGAGGAAGCGCAAAATTTGGTGCCCGACGCCCATGATCACAACAAGCGACACGCCCCAATGATGACCACCGCCGATCTGGCTTTACGTCAGGATCCTGCCTATGAAAAAATATCGAGAAGATTTCATCAGCACCCTGACGAGCTCGCCAAAGCATTTGCCCAAGCCTGGTTCAAACTTACCCACAGAGATATGGGGCCAAAAACCTGTTATGTGGGACAGGAAGCGCCACAGGAGGATTTCATCTGGCAGGATCCCATCCCTACACCTGCAGGTCCGCAGATCGATCAGCAAGATATTAACCTGCTGAAAGAACAACTGCTCAACAGTGGGCTCAGCGTCGGTGAAATGGTTTCCACTGCCTGGGCGTCCGCCTCCTCTTTCCGACAGTCTGATCGCCGGGGTGGAGCCAATGGTGCAAGAATACGCTTTGCTCCTCAAAACCAATGGGAGGTGAATCAGCCTGCACAACTGAAAAAAGTTCTGGACAAATTGAGTCAAATACAAGCGGACTTCAACCAGCAACAATCTGACAAAAAGGAGCTCTCTATGGCTGATCTGATCGTACTTGCGGGAAACACTGCCATAGAAAAAGCTGCCAAAGATGCGGGCACTGACCTTTCTGTACCATTTCATGCTGGGCGCGGAGACGCTAAGGAGGAACAAACCGATGTGGCTTCTTTTGAGTCGTTACGACCACTCGCTGACGGATTCAGGAATTACCGCGCAGAGAAAATCCCGATGATGACCGAAGAGATGCTCATTGATAAAGCACAACTTTTGAGTTTAACTCCTTCGGAAATGACGGTACTGCTGGGAGGCATGCGGGTGCTAAACACCAATTACGATGGCTCTACGCATGGGGTACTGACCAAAAGACCAGAACAGCTGACCAACGACTTCTTTATTAACCTGCTGGACATCAGCACCAAATGGACTGCCACCGACGACACCGCCGAACAGTTTGAAGGCAAAGGCAGAGCAACAGGGGAAAAACGATGGACTGCCACAAGATTCGACCTGATTTTCGGTTCCAACAGTGAATTGAGGGCTGTTGCTGAAGTATACGCCTCTGCAGATGCCAAAGAGAAATTCAGCCGCGATTTTGTAAAAGCATGGACGAAAGTGATGGAGCTTGATCGTTTTGACCTGAAAAAGTAGGCTGCTCCTGTGCTAAAATACTGAAAAGCCCACTGCAAAAGTAGTGGGCTTTTTTATCGCCAAATTCTGCAATGACCACTGCGAGTTTTAACCTGAGTGCTATTATGAGCTGTCCTGAATATGCCCGAATTAATGAAATTTTTGAGTAGTCTGGATACCCATAGGTGGGGCCGAAAAATCATTAAGCGAGGCGTTTTGAGGAAACTTGGGTCTGAATTTGAAATGCCTCGGGTAGTTGTATCCATGCCAATATGGTTGTTGCTTCTATTTATTGAGATGGCTGGTAGATCATCTGCCAAATTTGAACTTGCAACTTCATACATTTCAATATCTAAACAATTCACATCTGCTTTGTACTGAAAATAAGCGCCTTGTAATTGATTCTCAGTAAATCTTATAATTTCCTCAACAAACGTTTTGCTGTATCTTCTTATGGTTTTTGATTTGATTCAGCGGGAAGGTAAGCGTTGACTTTGGGAAATGGTAGATGCTCGTGGTTGGGGGCTTACTGTAGCCTGTCGAATATTTTCAAAAAACATGTACACGAGTTAAGCAGCCATTTGAACGCTCATCATTGCTTTTGCCACG
>CANMKE010000013.1 GCA_947498325.1 uncultured Persicobacter sp. | reverse complement strand
AGCCCAAAAGTTTACGCGCATGCCCTTCAGGACTGATGTGCCGAAGGTACATTTTGTAACAGCTTCGGGTTTTAACCCGAAGTACATAAACGGGAAAAATAATCCAGAAAATACAGCCCTCCAAAAGGGAGCAATATAAATTTCTATACAAACAAAATCTGTGGCATCTGTGGACAATACCAAAACACCAACCCACTGATGATTTTCAGAACGTGGTCACGAGCGAGACGCTCGCGCCAGTTAAATATAAATTTCCATATAAACAAAATCTGTGGCATCTGTGGACAATACCAAAACACCAACCCACTGATGATATTCAGAACGTGGTCACGAGCGGGACGCTCGCGCCAGTTAAATATAAATTTCCATATAAACAAAATCTGTGGAAATCTGTGTAATCTGTGGACAATATCAAAACACCAACCCACTGATGATATTCAGGACGTGGTCACGAGCGGGACGCTCGCGCCAGTTAATTGTAAATTTCCATATAAACAAAATCTGTGGAAATCTGTGTCATCTGTGGACAATACAAAATCGCGCAATAATTAGGGTTTGCCCCAAATGCTGCTGCATTTATTTTCTGCGGATTTGGTATAGATCATCGCTCATCAGCAGGCCGATCGGTTTGAGGGGCTCAATATAGTTGCACATCACTCTGAAAATCGCCGTTAATGGCAGGAAAAGAATCATGCCTGCAACACCCCAGAGGTAACCGCCAATGAACAACGTTACGATGGCCGTCAGGGCATTAATCTTCAGCTGTGCGCCTACAATTTTTGGGCTCAGCACATTGCTTTCTGCAAGCTGCACGCACCAAAAACAACCTGCGATGCCCAGCGGAATCCAGATCGAGTCTTTTGTAAAGAAAGCAAACAACACAGGGATTGCCGCCCCAAGTGCCGTCCCGACGTAGGGAATAATGGCCAGTACGGCGGCAAGCAGCCCAAAAAGAATGGCGTGCTCCAGCCCAAACAATAGCAGAATCACGCTGTTGGCGACCCCCAGAATAACCACCACGATGCCCATGCCCAATAAATACTGTTGCCCTACCTGCTGAATTTCACCAATCATGGCCGACATTTGCTTTCGGTTGCCTTCCTCGGCCATCAGCACCAGAATTTTCCGCAGCCCTCCCCTGTATATCAGCAACAGAAAACAGCATACAAAAATCATCACGCCGCCTGAAAAGACCCCAAACAGGTTGTTCACCGTTACCGACATCATGTTCAGGCCAGAGTCTTTCATCAGTGCCTGCCCTGCATCCACAATTTCCTGTTGCTTGAAAGTCGGAATGATCTCTATTTTGTGATTGAAAAAGTCCACCACATTCTGAAGGAGCATCGATAGCTTGAGCTGAAACTGATCAAAATCCCCCAACAGGTTCAGGATCTGATTGGAAAACAGGTAAATACAGCCATTGATCAACGTGAACAGTCCGCCCATGGCCAATATGGCTGCGGTGATCCTGCCCACCCCCCAGGATTCGATCTTTGAAGCCAAAGGGTATATCATGAATGATAAAAGTAATGCCGACAGGCCGATTGAAAGCACGGGCTTTCCAAAATACAGTCCGATAAACACGATCAGTATGGTGCCCAACAGGTGAAAGGTCTTGTGAATAGAGATGGTCATTTGATTTGGTCGCTGTTATGGTAGATCATACCAAATTGGGTATTTAAGATTATTTACACAAATAAAAAGAGGTTCATCCTCCTGATTTCATGCCGCTCAGTTGCCTGCCACAAAAAAATGGTCCCTCCACAACTGTTGAAATCAGTCAAAGTGGGGAACGAAATGAGGTCAGCAGTCCTCATAGTGTGTAAATATTCCCCATCGTTTCTTTGCTATTGCTGAACGGCTCAGCTTCAATTTAGGCAAAAATGGGGCTCTGAGCCGCTGAGAGGCTTTTTTCAAATTTTCTGATTTTACTGGTACAATATTTCTACTTAATGGATCAGAATAACTTGTTAAACCAAAATTATTAAAAATATGAACGACTTACAATTTAAAGGAAACTGGAACGATGCAAAGGGAAAATTGAAGCAACAGTATGGCGAGTTTGTGGACGATGATTCCATGTATGCCGAAGGCTCCCTCGATCGGTTGATCGGTGCCCTTCAGGAGAAAACAGGCAAAACGAAAGAAGCTATTAAAGAAGAAATGAACAAGCTTTTTTCATCATAAACCCCTTAATTTTTTATGCCAGAAATAAATATTCAACAACCTATAGATCAAGTACTGACCAAAATAGAAGGATGGATTGAGGCCTTCATCACCATGTTGCCCAATATGGCCATCGCCATCCTTCTCATGATGCTATTCATTGTTTTAGCTAAGTCCTCCAAACGGATTTTCAGTAAGCTGCTGAGCAAGACCACTGATAATCAGGTGCTCCAAAATCTTTCGGGAACCATTTTCTACTATACCGTACTGGGGCTCGGCCTTTTTATAGTGCTGAGTGTGCTTGGCCTTGAGAAAACCGTCACCTCCCTGCTCGCTGGAGTAGGTGTCATTGGTATCGCTCTCGGTTTCGCCTTTCAGGACATTTCTGCAAATTTTATCTCCGGGATCATTTTGGCCTTTAAAACGCCCTTCCGAATAGGGGATGTGGTGGAACTGAACGGCATTATGGGAACGGTGAAGGAAACAGTGATCCGAGTAACGGTCGTGCACACCTTTCAGGGGCAGGAAGTCCATATTCCCAATAAGGATGTAATGCAAAACCCTATTTACAACTTCAGCAAGCTGGGCAAACGGCGGATCGACTTACCTGTCGGGATTTCTTATGCCGACGACCTGAGCAAGGTGGAGGCGATTGTAACCGCCTGCATCCGTGAGCTGAAGGGAGTAATTGCGCCCGATGACCTCATTTTTGACTATTATGAATTTGGCGACAGCTCCATTAATTTTATGATTCGCTTCTGGATCGACTTCCCCGGCCCCCCAGAACTGGGCTATCTTACGGTCAAAAAAAATGCGATCATGGCCATTAAGGCGGCTTTCGATGACCATAATATCACTATTCCTTTCCCAATAAGGACCATCGAATTCAACAAACAGTCCGAATCCCCGCTGATCAATATCAGCAGTATGGAAAGTGAAACAAGTCAGCCTTAATACTTGCGAAATACGATCTGACGATCAATTGATTCGCAATTTTCTACCTAAATTTTTAAACATAACCTTCAAACACTATGAAAACGATCAACACAAAAACCACCTTCGCAATTCCTTTTATGCTATTGGCTACCAGCCTGTTTTTTGTTCAGTGTGAAAGCAAAAACACCTCATCAGCAGAGCGCATGGCAAACGAATGGAAAGAGGAGAAAAAGGAAATGAAGCATGAAGTTAATGAGATGATTCATGAAATTGACGAAGAACTTGAGGACATTCAGGGCAATTTGAAAGATGCCAAAGCAGAGACCAAGGAAGAGTGGAAGGAAACCATTGCCACTTTAAAGGGTAACCGTTCGGAACTGGAGAAAACACTCGATAAAATTGAAGACCATACTGAAGACGGCTGGGCTGATTTTAAAGATGAAGTAGAAGATAACTTTGAAGATATGCAGGCCAAAATCGAAGAAATTGGCGATGATATTGAAGATGCTTTTGACGCCTAATTGAAACGGTCAAGTCAATTGGCCTCCTTCAGCACCTGCCTTTCCTAAAAGATAAAGTTTTAATTATGCGCTATAACAAAATGGATCAACAGTCTGATTTACAGACATGATAAATTTTTCGACCACGAATTTTATCCGCATGATTAATTAACTATGGCAGTTTGAGCATCACGCCTATTTTCAGTTTTCAGAAAATTGCGGCCTGACCCTTCAAGGGTTTTTGGATAAGCAGGGCCCGCAGTTTCCCTGATGATTTATAAAAATTTAAACTACTCTACTATGTTATCTTGGACCATCGCATTTGTCGTTATTGCCGTAATCGCTGGCGTTCTTGGCTTTACTGGTATTGCCCGTGGGGCAGCAAGTATCGCCCGTATTATTTTCTTCATTTTCATTATACTGGTGATTGTATCGCTGATCTCTGGGGGGCTATAGTGGCGCAGCCTTACGCGGCAGAAATTTGATATTGTCCACTGTTAGGTGAAATTAATAGCGTGTATTATACCTTTCTGATAATCTATCGCAAGACGATGTCTCGTAATTGGGAAGCTTGGGTAAGGGTTTTCACGAGAGGGACGCTCGCGATAGTGATAAGGTGTTTAACCGCATTTCCGGTAATCTATCGTGTGGCAGAATACTCGGGTAAGCGTTTTCAGGGGCTGTTGCACTACTCAGTTCTATGAATTTAGCACAAAAGATTATTTCGTGAGCTGTACGGATGCACCTGTGTGTGTATCCAAACCAAACAAAATTTATGATGATTTGGGCAGACACACAGGTCTGCCCGCAATGTCATTAAGTTAAGGGCATATTGCTTGAAGGTATGTATTAATTTGAGCAATTCTTTGAATAATGAAATGAAAATCCCGAAGGGATGATATATCATAGCCCGGGGTGAAACCCCGGGATAATAACCGACAAAATACTGAGCCCTGAAAGGGCGTAATATAAATTTCTATACAAATAAAGAGTTGCACCCTTTCAGGGTTATAGGTTTTAGGGGAGGGAGATTTCGAGGGGTTTCACCCCTCGCTATGGTATGTAATCCCTTCGGGATATAAAAACAGAAATTTTAAATATACATTAAATAACCTTTCAATTCATACCTCTCTGAATACCCTTTGGTTTAATCTGCTTTAAAGTCATAATTTCGAGCAAATGATCGACTGTTTCTTAACTTAATGACATTGGGTCTGCCCGTACAGTGACCAAATAAAATTTCGTGATATAAAATCAGATTATGGTTGTGCGACAGCCCCCGATAGTGATAAGGTGTTTAACCGCATTTCCGGTAATCTTTCGCAAGACGATGTCTCGTGATTGGAAAGCTCGGGTAAGCGTTTTCACGAGAGAGACGCTCGCGATAGTGATAAGGTACTTTCCCTCCTACTGTAATGATATCAACGCAAAACAGCCACCCATAATCGGGTGGCTGTTTTTGTTTTTATAAGGTTGAAATTTGCTGATGAATTTTTACTGTAGAAAAACACGTTTGGTCATTACGCCATCGGCTGTAAAGCCATGAATAACAAATACACCTGTTGCTGTCCACGGTATCGTTACCGCTTTTTGCTGAGGCTTCGACTGATGTAAAAGCTGACCACTGAGACCGAAAATCTTCAGTTGTTGCAAGGCTGTATTTGCACTGATTTGCAGCTGATTCCCCTGTTTGCTGATCTGTAAAGTATGAGAAAGTTTTTCTGCATCCAACGGTGGTTCTACAGGCTCAGGGGTGGTGCCATCAACAATATAATGGGTAAAGGTTTCCGCAACGATATTCACCTCGCCCATATCTTCAAAGGCCGTTCCGACCACCAGCGACTCGAATTCTTCTTCCTCCACACCGTCATTGATGACCTTGATATGAAGCGTGTCAGAGAACATTTCTCCGGCAGGAATCATCAATTCAGGCGATCCGGAAATCCACACATAATCTTCGAGGGCAACCGCTTCTCCTGTCAGTTCGACCTCAAAAGAGAAGTCCTCTACCATGGCAAAAGGCACGGTGGCAAACACCAGCAGCTCATCGCGGGTATCCTCATACAGGTACTCTTGCCCGGTGATCCGGAGGCGCATCCGCACTTTTTCTTCATTGATGATCGTGATGGCATGGGTGGTTAATTCTCCCAAATCCACTGGCCCCTCAATCACGCCAGCCAACTGCACGGTAATGGTGTTGTCGAGCTCAAAAATATGATCGTCATAAATGGCATTGATGGTTACCGGCTCAGAAACCGAAGCTCCTTTAGGAATGAAGGCTTCATTGGCAGACAGACGAACATCCGCCGCATTGCCTAAAATTCCGATGGCCACATAGCTGTCTTCCTCCACCGGTTTGTCGGTTTCCACGGTAATCACGGCTTCTTCTTCCGTAGCCTCATGCAATTCGTCTTTAGTCACCTTGATCGTCATTAAGGCACGATCATCCAACTTGAACTCCGGCCCAATACCTACCCCATGAGGAGCATAGACTTTCACCTCGCCACCGACGGTCAATCCCTCAGGCACCGTTACCTGAATGCGCTTGCTGTCCAACGTGCGGTAATCCTCCGCGGCCAAAGTATAATCGCCAATCTTCACTGAAGAAATGTTCAGGAAGTTACGCCCCTGAATCACAAACTGCTCACCAACTTTTTTATAATCACTGTCGAGTCCGGTAACTTCAATTTTCCGTTCAACCAGCTCAATATCATCTATTTTAAAGATGTTACTCCCTTTCAGTCCACGTACTTGAAAGCGAACAGTCAGGATATCTGTTCCACTGCGGGGCAGGTCTTCGTTCATCGTTACCAAAAACCAAGTTGGTTGATTTGGCAGCGGATCGAAAGTCATTTCTCGCCATTGTCCATCATGATTCACCTGATATTCCACCTTCATCTCTGTTCCATCCGACGCCCAGTTCTCGAATCGGTACAAGCCAAACTGTAAGGTTGCATTAGCTTTGAAGTTCCTCAACAAATCGATCTGCACATAATCATTCTCATGATCAAAGAAGAAATAATGCGAGCCAGAGGCTCCTTCGTATTTTTCCGCTCCCAAGTTCCAACCGGAATGCTCCTCTCTCGACATTCCACCAAGGAATGCCTCACAACTGATCTTAGCATTACCAGTAATATAATGAGGCTGAAATGCTTTGCCATCAATATACGTTCCGGTATTCCAGAAATGTTCACGCAAAGCATGATCCCTCATGTTGGACCATGGTCTGTTGTCTCTATTCAGATAGAATTGATTACCATTATTGAAGCGCTCCCTATTGAATGGGTTATTCAGGGTCTCTTTAAAAAAGTAATCAACTACTCCACCCCAATCGTTATCATAAACTTGCACGCTCAATCTTGAAGGGCGAACGATATCCGACAAACCTGCCGAAGTACCTTCAACCTCCAACTCGATCGTTTCATCGTACTCTTTTTTATTATCATCCAATACCTGCAAGCTAACCGAAGCGGACACTTCACCTGCTGGAATTTTAATCACCGTACCACTGATCTGGAAATCCTCTGCTGTGCTCACCTCCTTGATCACTGTCCCCGCACCTGTTGTCAGATTGATCTCCGTCCTGAAATGATAACCCACCGGTGCTTTCAGAAACACATATTCATCTGATTCCAAAGCCTCTTGTAAAGTTGCTGAGATGGTTACGGTTGGATTATCTGCCTCATTGACCATCGTTTTGTCCACGCTGAATACCACCGACGGACGTTCCACATGATGGTAGATCGAAAGGTCGTCCATCCACCAGCCATTTTTGTTGTTATCTTCCAAATTGGTAAAGCGCAAGGTCATGTTCTCTGCCTGCGGCAAGAAGCCTTCGATCTGCATCTGCTCATAAACCTGATCACCACTATGGTCATAAGCCAGATCCAAAACGGTATAGCTGGAACCGTCGAGGCTGTATTCCACCTTGAAATCTGCCAAAACAGAGTTGCCTGCCTTTTCAGGCTTCAGTAAAAATGCCAATTTCAAATCATCGTGGCCCATGGTATTTACCCCCGGCATGATGAAGGTGTTGGAGTGGTCGTTATTGCCATCGTTACCAGTAAATTTGACGTAACTATCATAGGCTTGCTCGCCACCACTAACTGCTGCTTTGCCAATTTTTGCCGTACCGGTGTATTGATAATCCAGGTCGAAATACCCATTGTTACGATAGGTGTCAATCGATCCATTCTCTCTCCAGCCATTGGTTTCTGGCCCAATAAAATATTGAAGAACAAACTCATCCAAAATCAACAGCTCGGCGACTTCAACCTCGCGCTCGGTATCAATTCCCGAAGTTGCGGAGGCCATACCCACCAACATGGTTTCATTCCCCTCATTCACTTTATCACGGATAATGGTCATTACTGCCTGACCGCTTTGCTCCCCGGCACGGATCAACACCTCTGCCACGCCCACTTCCCCAATAGTACTAGTGATCTGATAATCATTTTCATCAATGCCATCGCCCGCAATATCAAGGCTGATGATCTGGTCTTCCACTACCGGAATCTCCGCCGTAACCGTAATGGTTACTTCCGGCGAAGCTTCTTCCTGCACCACATCCTGATCCATAGCGATCGTTACCGTTGGCAGTTCATCATCATAAACCATGAACCCTACCGAAGGAATAACCTCGCCCAAAGAGACGCCATCCGTTACACTTTCTACTGAAAGCGTAACCTGCTCAGGTTGCTCCAAAAGCTCATCATCCACCACCGCAAAAACAGCCGTGGCTTCTTTGGTGCCGTCGGCCACCATCATTTTAAATTCCTCACCGAAGGTATATTCACGTGCATGAGTACGCTCGCCCATAGTGAAGGTAATCTCCTGATCTCCGGTGACCTCTTTGGTGAATTTGGCAGTAATCGTAATGGTCTCGCCACTGCCTTCGGTAATTTGTTCCTTGTCCGCCTCCAGAGCATAGATCAGTGCCGGGCCGTCGTCATCAAATACCGTTACCTTCACTACTGAAGGCATCGCGATTTCAACAGGCGCATCTGCCGATAGCATCTGAATTGTGAACTCATCCGTTCCATCGGCAATATCATTATCAGTAATATGAAGAATCGCTGCTCCGGTAGTTTCTCCTGCAGCAATGGTGATGGTATTGGCGGCATTCGTTCCATTTTTGTCGGTCAGTGAATACTTGGCCTCATCGAAGTTGGCCGACAAACTGATCGTTCGATCCGCTTCAACGGCCTTGGTCACACTCACGCCGATCTCCACCTGTCCGGCATCTTCGCTGCTGACGATCTCTGATTGATTGAAAGCAACATAAGGAGGCAATAATCTGCCCGTTACTTCAAAATCATCAATACGCATGGCGCAGCTATTTCCTGGATTCTTGGTCATGATTTTCACCTCCAATTGCTCAGTCTGCGGGATATTTACCCCATGCCCCGCAACAATATAAAGCCAGAGGTGCGCATTATTATTATTAAAGCTTGGGAAGTCCACCGACGTCCATGCGCCATTGTTTGCTGCATCCCGAAACGATAATTCCACCACATCATCAATGTTTCTATTCTGCCAGGAGGCAAAACCAAACTGAATGCGGATATCGCCATAACCCATGGTGTTGATGCCTGAGAACAATGCACCTCCATTGTTTTCCAGACGCAAATAGTTCGGGCCACTGCCCCCCTGATAGGCGTCGCTGGAATGCCCATTTCCATTATTGATGAATTTCTCCAGACCATCGCCAGCAACTGCACTTAATGTATAAGGTGCGCCATCGCCCAAATCGCTGATGTCTGTGCCATTATTGGTGGTATTGCTGAAAGCCTCCACACCAAAGGAGGTACGGCCGGCAAAATCATTGACCTTCACCGCTTCGGAAGAGGTAAGGTTAATCCCTTCAATGGTAAAAGTGGAAGTGGTTACTCCCTTTGGTACCTGAAAGGTCAGCCGGGTATCGGATATTTTTTTGAAGTAAGGACTGCTTTGCCCATCGATCGTTACGCCTGTTGCGGCACTCAATCCCGATCCGATAACCGTTACGGCACCAGTTTCTTTGGTCTGCTTCGGATAAAAATCCGTGATTTCCTGAGCCCAAAGGCTCCCGTGGATCAGCAGGGCGGCTAAAAGCGCCAGTGCCTTTCCTATATAATTTGATTGACTTAACTTCCTCATTTGATTAAAAGTTTTTGGGTTTCAACAAGTTGCCCCTGAGCAACAATTTGCACGATATATATTCCTGAGGACAGGTTTGCGGTGCTGATCTCGGTATTGAAACTGAGGTTCTGCTCCAATACCTGACGGCCGTTGAGGTCGAAAATCACCAGCTGAGCCTGTTCGAGTGCGGTATCTACCCGAATATGATCCGTTGCCGGATTTGGATAAATACTGATGACCGACTGCTGATCGTTGTTCAGTGGGCCGGCGAGAATTTCGATCAGTTCTTCTGCCGTGAACTCGCCCGTGGTACCGTCCGTAGCGACTACCTTTACCGAGATGGTTTTCCAGCCTTCTTCACTAAAAGCAATAAAGTGCGGGCCGGCACCTTCGGCCGTTGGACTTGAGGCATCCTCCCCAAAATTCCATTTGTAGGAATAGATTTTATCCGTGGTGCGGAACGAGAAAGCGACTTGCTGATTTTTTGCCGCTTCATCAACACTTGGTACAATTTCCCCGAAAAGTGCTTCGGTGCGTTCATTAATCACGATTTGCGATTCCGCCAGAGAAAAGCCCACCTGATTGATGGCCTTAGCGGTAACTTTCTGTAAACCGGCTTTACCGAAAATCACTTCGTGAGGGCCAGTTCCGAAAGCATGCCTTGGTGTGGCCGCTGTACCAAAATCCCATTCGATCATCGAGGCGGTACCGTCGATGGCCGTAGAGAAGGTTACTTGCTCATTTTTATTGGCAGAAGTTTTATCTGACATCACGAGCATGCTTGGCTTGGTCATGCTTACCCCTGAAGGGTGCGTTACCAGCAGGTCATCTACCCGCCAAAAAGTGTTGTAATCGTTGGCATCGCCCTGCCTTGTCCATCGCAACCTGAGATTTTCCACCGAAGGGATTTCCTCTTCGAGGGTCACCCAATACCATATAGGATTTGTGGCCGTCGGGTTGCCGAAACGGTTCACCAGTGAGATTTCAGTATAATTGACCCCATCGGTAGAATATTCAAATTTCATCCCTTCGCCATTGTCATTATTGGGCACTGCCTCACCATCAACAACCGACATTTTCATCATGCCGAAGGCTAACTTTACATGCTCGTGCCCTGACACATCCAGCGACTGCAATGAGAAAATCTCTTCGCCCGGCTGAATCAGTGCGCTGTACTTTCCTGAGGCGCCATTATAACCAGAGCTCTCATGGATTCCCCATACCCGTCCGTAATGAATTTTTGCTGTATTGTCCTCCGCCACTTCCCCATACTTAGGCTCGCCTCCCCACTGCTGACCGTTATTGTCGGGGTCGATAATTTCAAAACCCTCCATGTCTTCCTGCAAAAGTTTGACATAGTTGTCCTGCTCACCGGTAAATTTCAGTACCTCAATGGTAACTTCACTTGCGGCCGTTTCCCCTGCCTCATTTTCAATGACCAGCTTAATTTTTGCCTCCACAGGAGCCGCCATAAAGTGGGTCATTTTTTCCGTATTGCCTATCACTTCTGTCCCCTGATACCAGGTGTATTTAGTGATCGGGCTCAAAGGAGATTTTGAAGAAGAGCCATCGAGGGTGATGTATAAAGGAGCAAAGCCGCGGGTAAATGGCACCGTAATATTTGCACGAACGCTGTTGTCGATCATCTTCAACCGTAGCGAGGAAGCGTCTTCCTCACCGGCATCATCGGTAACTTTCAGGCTCACGGTGTACTGTCCTTCCTCGGTATAAGTATGGCTTGCCGTCTGCCCTTCTGCCGTGGTGCCATCACCGAAATCCCACTCATAAGAGACGAGCGTGCGGCCATCAACAGCCGTAGATTTGGTGCCATCAAACTGAATGGTGGCGGGTACTTCCGCTTCGGTCCGGTCAGCTTCAATTACCGAGGTCGGTGCGTCTGCCTTTTTTAGATCACGCTTCCACAAGCCCGTTCCCATAGTGGCAATATAAAGGTGCTGTTCACCGGTTTCATCCGCCCAGATTTTCGCTCGGCGAGCTACCGGAAACTCCATGAAATTGGCGCCAATGGTTCCTGTATAATCTTCCAGGTTCACCGACAGGTCATCCTCATTGAGGGTGGCTTTAAAAAATGCTATTCCTTTGGAAATTGCCTCACCGTGCTGACGCACATGGAAGGTAAAATAGAACTCATTGCCATGCCCCACTAAACCACCAAAAGAAGTTTTGGCGCTGAAGGTGGTCAGCCATTGAGGATCATGAAAGGCCGTGGCCATGCTGCGGTCAACTACTTTAGTAAAATTCGCCCCCTGATCATCAGAAAGGTATAATTCAAAGTTCATATCTGTCCCCGAGTTTCCTTTGGTGATCAGCACATAACTTTTGTCGCCATTGGCCCAGGTGGTTAAATCGCCATTGGATCCCCACTGCCCTTCCATGCCATTACTACTGCCGTTGATCAATAATTTCGTCCAGGAGTAATTACCGGTATTGGATCTATCTCCACGGAAAGTACCATTTGCACATCGGTAGTAAATCACATCTGCATCGTTAGGATCACCGATGATCACGCGGCCTTGTGCATTGGCATCGCCATTGGTGATTTTTCTAAAATAATGCTCCGTATTGTTGGCGATCAGTTCATGGATATTGTCTGTTACATACGCCCCGCCAATGGTAGAAACATAAACACGCTCCGGAACATTGGGATCGACATATATAGAGCTGATTCGGTTTTGGGAAGCATCAAGGCCTTTTCTGTTGGCCGTTTTTCCGTCGATCAAAACGGTATAAGTGTCTGAAGGACCATTGAGGTTGTTGAGGGTTTTCATTAACAGACGACCCTCCCACTCCTGCACGGCACCACCAAATCCGTTGGCCGTAGCCACAAGCATAATGCTCGGCTGATTTTCTCTTTTCAATACCGCTGCGGCATCGCCATTCCAGTTCCCCTGCGTAACAATTGCCGGCTGATTCCAGGAAAAACCGCCATCATAACTTTCCACCAGGCCGTTATCTGCCAATGTTGCCACCACATAATTATCGGTGCCGGCCATATCCCAGTTATAGGTAGAGGCGGTACCGGTGGTCCGGTAAAAATCTCGCCCGTTGAGGGTCTGCACGCGATAGGAAGAAACCGTTTTCCAGGAAAGTCTATCGGTAAGGTCCCCGATCATGGCGGTCTGCTGATTCATGATCAGCGCGCCTCTTTGCTGTGAATAATTTTTCCAGGAGGCCGGGAAGTAGTCATAAGTTCTCGATACACCGTGGTATTTGTTCCATCCGGCATCGGCAATATTTTCTGTGCCCGTGTATTTAAAAGCCTCACTGACCGTCCCGCTGATGTTGTCGCCAACAACATTGAACGTTCCTTCGAGCAGTGCGTTTTCATTTCCGTTTCCACCACGCAGGAGTGTCCCCATCATGACATGGTGGGTGGTTCCTGTGGAATTTGGGTCCACCAACGGGCGCCAGTGCACCTGTGCTTTGGCCTGCATCACCCCATTGGCATCAAGCTCCGTCCAATCGCCTCCACCATATGGGCGCACATAAAGCCCTGTGTTGCCATCCGTTCTTTTGTAAATAACATAAATATACTGACCGTCAGGGGTAATATCAGCCCCCATACAATCACCGGTACCCGTAGGTGCTTCCACCAACGACCAGTTTTGCCCCTGATTTGTGGACTGATATAGACCGGCGAAACTGGCCAGCAGCACCTCCCCATTGGCAGGGTGCACATTAATGGTCAGTACATTACGTGGCCCGTTGCCGGAAGCGAAGGTATGCTTGCTCCAGGTGGTTCCCCCGTCAATCGAACGGTAAACGTTACGAGGTCCTTCCTCATTGAAACCCCTTACCAGATCCTCCAGCCATGAAGGTGCAAAGTACATATTGTTCTGATCGGCAGGGTCGATCGTCATGGCTGAAACCGGCGTACCGATAAGCTCCTCGAGGATTGTCCAGTTTTCACCCCCATCCTGACTGACCGCCGCACCATATGTGGAACCGAGCAACATCCGGTCGGAATTTCCTTTTGCGACCGCAATATTGAATACATTATTGAAAGGTGACTGAAAAGTATAGGGTGCCCAGTGCTGACCGTAATCATCGCTGACATAATACCCCTCCATATCGGAACAAAGGTACATACGCCCTTCGGTGTTAGGATCACAAATTAAGTGCTGCAACTGCCCCCCATGGCCGGGGTTGGCATTGAGCCACTGTGCTACCGCTGACTGGCTGAAAGTGCCAAAAAATATCATCAGCAGGCACAGCATTCTCATATGAAAACTGTAAATCATTCTCATGTTGATGTTGGATTATATTTAAAAAATTTGTTTCGTTGGGGTTGGGTAAGCTGTCGCGAGACTCCGTCTCGTGACAGCTGATATGTAGATATGTACCCTATCACGAGAGGGACTCTCGCGATAGGGTTGAAATTTGTTCATGCTGAGGCAGCTGGTATGATGGTCCAAGCGGGACGCTTGAACCATGGATGGGTCGTGTTAGGTCAGGCACATCGGCTGACCCTACACTAAAATAAATGATTAACTATTCGCCTGTGGCGGATGCTCGTACCAAATCTGCAGGCGCTTCTGCGACGGCTCCACCTCGATGACTTTCTCCCACGGCTGCACGCCCACACGGTCGGCCCACTGCTGCCATCTTTGTTTCATCTCCTGTAATTTTTCTGGATTGCTCGCTGCAAGATTGGTCTGCTCCACTTGGTCTTCAGCCAGGTTATACAGCTCGTCGGTTCCTTCAGGATAAATATTCACCCACTTCCAGTCGCCCACTCTTGCGGCCTTATTGCCTTCATGTTCCCAAAATAATCCATCGTGCCCCTGACGCTGCTCGCCTTTGAACACCGGCAGCAGGCTGATGCCTTCCATCGGCTGAATGTCATGGCCCTTGTATGTTGTTGGATATGCTCCCTGTGCCAATTCCATGAAGGTGGTCATGACATCTACAATATGTGCCGGCTGATTATCAATCGTTCCCGCCTTGATCATTTTCGGATATTGTACAATAAAAGGAGTGCGAATACCGCCCTCGTGTCCCCAATGCTTGAACATACGGTAAGGGGTATTGCTGACATTCGCCCATGGCAATTTGTAACAACCAAATGACCCCTGCTCGCCTAATGGAATCGAAGCATCGCCCCACGAATAATCTTCCCTTGTGCCACCATTGTCAGACATAAAAATGATCATCGTATTTTCATATTCCCCAATTTCTTTCAGGGTATTGACCAGCTGCCCGATGCCTCTGTCCATACATTCAATCTGTGCAGCATAAATCGACATTCTCAAATCGTAATCATCTTTTTCTGCTTCGGTAAGTTTGTCCCATTCAGGAACCAGTCCGTCCACGACAGAAAGTGGCGTATCTTGAGCGATGATGCCCAATTGCTTTTGCTTTTCATATCTCGCCTGACGGATCTTCTCAAAACCAACTTTGTATTTTCCCCGATACTTGGCAATGTCTTCCGCCCGTGCCTGCAAAGGAAAATGAGGTGCTACATGCGCCAAATACAAGAAGAAAGGGTCTTCCTGCTGTGCCATCTCCCTTACATATTTGCCTGCATAATCGTTAATCGCCTCGGTACTGTAATAGTCTTCGCCCGGATGCGCCAACAGGCTATCGCCAATCGCTACCACCTGATCGCCAGGGAATGGATAGAAATAAGCCCCGCCATGATGTGGGAAGCCATAGAATTTATCAAAGCCTTTTTTCGTTGGCCAATACTGCGGATCATTGCCCACATGCCACTTCCCCGACATGGCCGTCTGGTAGCCATTGGCCTTCAGTGCTTGCGCTATCGTAACAGCCGTATTCGGGATGAACCCTCCGTAGCCGGGCAGTTTGCAATCCTCCTGCATAAAGCCCATATTCGCCTGGTGCGGATACAAACCGGTGAGTAAACTTGCCCGTGTTGGACAACAGCGTGAAGCATTGTAAAACTGAGTCATGCGCAAACCATTGTCTGCCATTTTATCAATGGAAGGGGTATTGATTTCGCCTCCGTAAGCCCCCAAATCCGAGAAGCCCATATCATCCGCAAGGATCAAAATAATGTTCGGCTTTGGTGCCGAATTCGCAGAGGTATTTTCTTTGGTCTGGCTACAACTGAGCGTGAAGCAAAGCCCCAAAACCAGGCAACATCGGAAGAAAAAAGTATAGCAATAATTCATCGTATAGGATTAAAAAATTTCACTTTAATTGATCTGCCTTCCTGTAGGGGAAAGCATCGATTGGTAATCTATATTCCTAATTTCCCGACAGAGCTTCCTTCTCTTTCGAGATTCAAGAGGAAAACCGTGGCTGAAATCTCTTTGATTTTTAAAAAATTGAGAAAAAAAGTGCAGTAGAAACCGCTCAACGGCGTTTCACACAGTACCCCCACCCACAGGCCCATGAGTGACCGATTGAATTCACAGCCACTCCTCATGCCTTTTTCGGCCCAAAAACAGCCATCGTCATCATGGATTACAATTTACTTTTCAGTCATCACCGATCATTATTGGGCTGGCTGATGGTTGCCACGTCTCCGTTTTCTGCTTCATGGCATTGGCTGGTGTGTCATGCAATGAATGATCATTCAAGGGCTAAAACAGAAGGTGAAAATTGTCCTTTGGTGCACTATTTCATTGCTACATTTCTTCTATTCAGCATGGTTAATTTGTCGCGCACAGATCGGCTTAAATCCTTTAAGCATCGGACAACACGCATTGTTAATATAACATTGTATTTGGAAAATGGTCAGGGTGGAAATCCTATTGGAGCGGTTAAATAAAGTCGGGTTTTGATTTGTGAGTTGTTAAGAATAAGGTCGCTACAGCTATTTCAAATTTAGCATCCATCCACCTTAAAATCTTGAATATAATGGCATTTGGGCGAGCAATCTGGTGCTTCCCTTCAGCAACAATAATAGCCTGATCATAAGCCCTAAAACATTATTGTTCGGCGCTTAAAAGTGTGCCTTTGTATAACTAAAAAAGCCACTCCCTAAACAGGAGTGGCTTTCATCAATAAATTTGTATGCTCAATGCTGAATTACTGCATCAAGAAACGTTTTACGCTTACTTTGTTCGCTTCAACAACTCTTAGGAAATAAACTCCTACCTGTGCGTTTGCTGGCAGGCTCACTTCTGAACCGTTTACGGTATGAACAGATTTCAAACGACCTGAAGCATCATACAAGCCCACCTGAGCGTTGTTCAATACTCGGCCATCTTTAGTGAATAGGGTCACCTGACCATCCTTAGCAATCACCGCCAAATCATCTGCCAATACCTCTTCAGTACCGATTGACAATGGTAAGGTGATGGTTACAGAAGCCTGACGACCATCTTTAGTGATTACCGCACCAGAACCGATACGCATACCCAAAGTCATGATCAACACCTCTTCTTCTTCCAAATCATCACCGTCGTTCAAGATTTTCAATACTGCTGTATCAGACATTTTCTCCCCTTTAGCGATCGTCAATTCATCGGCAGACAGATCATAATCATCATCGTTGATGCCTTCGCCGCTCACTACAATGGTGAATGAAGTCTCATCAATAGCATTTTCTGTTGCTTCGAGGATCACATCAATCTCAGTTTCTTCCTGCTCGTTACCTTCTTCTGCGCTTACAGTAATCGATACCGCAGGGAACTCCATATCAATCTCAAGCTGATCAGATGATTCTGCAACATCATCGTTGTTATCCGTAGCTACTTTAACCATCCCTTGAGCGGCACCTTCAGGAACATAGAACTCCAAAAAGGTGGTGTCTCTCATGTTACCTTCCTCGCCAATTTTGTAGGTGTGTTCCATGAATTCCGTAATCTCCACATCACCCAACATTACTTTGGTTGTTTTATGAAGGTTCATACCGGTAATGTAAACTGCTCCACCTACAGGTGCTTGCGTTGGGCTTAGTGCTTCAATGGTCGGAACCGCCGGCAAAGCCTTGAGTTTGTCAACTGAAGAAACATTTCCACCTTTGGAACGAATCACTTTAACGTTCGCTTCACCAGTCATGTATCCTGCCCACTCCCACTCATCATTGTCGTTTTTCACCTTCACAGAATCACCTTCGTGCTCAGCTCCTTTAGGCAAAGTAAAAGTAAGTGTCTTGCCGTTGGCTGACATTTCGAAATCGGTAGTCGATAGTTTACCAAACTCAACATTGGTTACATCAGTCAAAGCAGAACCTTGAATAACCACTTGCTTACCCACTACCTGCTGAGCAGGTGCAAAGCCAGCAATGTTGGCCGAACCTTCTGGGTAACCTGTAATTTGAACATCATCAATATTTACGATCCCAGTCATATCACCTTCAGCATAAATCTTGATCGTCAGATTCTCTGTAGCCGGTAATTGTGCTGAAGTACGAATGAATGAATACCAACCACCCGCACCCCAAGGCGTGCTTGGATTGATGTTTACAAAATCTGAACCATTCGCAGAATAAGCAATTTTCAAACGGCCATCTACAACATCCCAACCATTAGCACCGGCAATTGCATAGGCGAAACGAATGTTCTCATAACCTGTTGTATTGATGCCAGAGATCACCAATTCTTGTCCGCCTGTGATAGACATCGCCATACGCCCAGAGTAGGAAGGGTGTCCTCCACCCTGCCATCCCCATCTACCAGTAGCAGTACCGGTAAAAGAAATAGGTGCTTGATTATCGAATGGATATGCTGAGGCAACCTGCCCTTCCTGTCCACCCCCGAACGGAGAATTCTCCATTGGCTCAAAGAAAATCATTTGTTCTGCATCAGAAATACGACCCAATACACTGAAAGGCTGCTCTGCCGTGAAGGTGGTCTCACCGACAAATACAATCGGGCCAGTAGAAGCATCAGCAGGTACTACAAAATAGATCATTTCATCTGTACCTCCAGGAACAATACTACAATCAAGTGAATTGATCGTAATCGCTGTTACTTTCGATAAATCTTCGCCCGCAAGGCTCAAGGTATCGGAAGGAAAAGCACCGGCATTAAACTCGCCAATAGTCTGCGCCTGCAAGTTTAAACCTCCGAAGAAGCATAAAATTAATGCTACAAAAAGCACCTTTGTTCGTAAAAAAAACTTTTTCATAGGGTTAATATTAATCGTAAAAAAATATAAAAATGAGGTTGAACAGTTGGTAAGGGGAACGCTTTATACGCCCCCCTAATTATATCTTAAGGATTTTGGTCTGCTTCAGACAAATCCGTATTTCTCTGCAATTCAGCAATAGGCAAACGATACAAGGTTTCAGGCCCATTCCATGAAATTCCTTTTGCTTCGGCACGGTCGAAAGTGCTATACACTTCCGGGCTGTACACCTGCTCTACTGTTTCGTTGAAAGCGCCCATGCGTTTCCAGTGGAAAAAACGTTCGCCTTCACCAATCAATTCCAGCATACGTTCCCGCACCACCAAGTTGATCGCCTGTATTCGGTTTGGAGAACCGGCCACAGGGTTTGCTCCTCTTAAAGCTCTGAGCTTATTGATATCGGGAATAGCACCACTTGTTGAGCCTTTCAACGCCCAGGTTTCGGCACGGATCAATAGTAGTTCCTCCAGGCGAATCAGCGGCCAGTTGGTTTCAGAAGTAGGATCGAGGGCGAACTTATTGAAAACGAAGGCAGTATCGTAAACCAAACCGTCAGCGTCTTCCATCGCATACTCTTTCACAAAAGCATTTAGGCGTAGGGTATCATTATTCGCAAAATCTCCTTTTTCATCCATAAAATTGTTCATGAACGACTTGGTAAGATAAATGGCTGATTGCTGCGAATCGGTGATCTGATCCATATTGAGCATCAGGTTGATGGGGTCAGATACCGCATAGTTGGCGGCAAATGGACGCAACTGTGAAGCTGCCGTGATGGAGGTATTCTTGAACAGTGACCGTACCTGTGCCATAGGCACAAAATCCATCCCTGCTGGGGCAATTTCCTCTCTCACCATGATTTCCCCCGGTACTTTACCGATCAAAGTGGTGACGGTTTCATTTGCGCCGTCAATGTCATTCATTTGAAGCTGTACGCGCGCATACAAAGCCATCACGTCAAATTTATTGGCACGCACACGATAGTTTGGAAAGGATTTGTGCTCCGTATCATCAAAACGGATAGGAATCAATGAAATGGCTTCTTCCAAATCCTCTTTAATCATTTGATAACCTTCGCCCACCGTAGCGCGTCCCCCATTGGCAAAGCCCACAGCAGGCTCGGTGCGCAAGATAATCCCTGGCATGTCCATATTCGCGGTGGTATATTGTGCGCCATAATACCTCAAAAGGATAAAGTTGGCATAAGCCCGAATAAACAAGGCTTCTCCACGGAGTCTATTTCTATGCAGCGCATAAATGTTATCAATCTCTTCCGTTCCTTCGGTGTATTTAATCACATGGTTGGCCAGGTTAATGGCATTATAGCCATCAGTCCAAAGCCCATCATTGTTAAAGTTGAATCGCGCATATTCATAGCGGAACTTGTAAGCACCAAGTTTCTGTCCATCAATACGGGCATCGGTATGATCGGCAATTACGTTGGCATCCGGAATATGATCCATACACATCAGCTGCGACCAATAGGTGTAGCTTTGCGTCAGTACCAATTCAATATTATAAGTACTTGTCGGAACTTCACTGCCAGGGAATTCATCTGTAGGATTTACATCCTCGAACTTTGTACATGAAGTGGCCAGCAGCAGGCAAACCGCTGCGAAAAGGCTAAAGTTATAGTGTTTAAAAAATGTCATGGCTCAGGGATTAAAATTTAAGATTCACGCCTAATTTGACCATCATTGCCTGAGGTGGGTTACCACTGATAACCCCCGGAGCGATGTTGGCTTCTGTAGGGCTGAAATTACCAATGGAGTTGGCCGATTCAGGGTCCCATCCTGGATATTTGGTGAAAGTCAGCAGGTTGTTTCCAGTAGCGAAAACACGAACATTGTTAAGCCCCACTTTGCTGGTCATGGACTTCGGCAGCGTATAGGCAACCGTCAGGTTTCGCAATCGGATGAAGGAACCATCGTACAAAAATCTTGTAGAACGTGAACCACGGTCAGGATTTCCCTGTCCAAAAGGGTGATTGTACATTGGTGCAGGCACATCTGTCTGATCTCCGGGTTGTTGCCAGCGCTCATCGAAAAACATCTGCGGAACGTTGGTCAGCTGGTTCCCTTCTTTCATATAGGCCATGGTGTGCAATTCATCATCATATAACCAGTTTCCCTGACGGAAAGAGAACATAAAGCTCAGGGAAATACCCTTATAGCTGATGTTATTACTCCAACCACCCGTAAATTGTGGCAATCCGGATTTATCATCAATACGCTGCACGAGGGATTCCATTTCTGCCTTTGAAGGGCGTGCCGGATCGACAAACTCATAAGGCTTACCCGTTTTAGGATCTTCGAATAATTCGTATCCTGTTTCAGGATCTACCCCCAGCCATTTTACCATTTGATAAGACGCCACGCTTCCGCCAATCACAGGCAAGGCAGTACCACCACGCTGTTCAAAAACAGAAGGGTCAGCACCAAGCGCAATCACTTCATTTCTTAACAGGGAAGCATGTAGGGTAGTCGACCACTGAACTGCACGGTCGATCACCTGGGCGGTCATAGAAAATTCATAACCCCAGTTTTTGATCGTACCGCTATTGGCAATATACTGGCCCCCACCTGCTGAAAGTGGCAAAGATAATTTCGCCAGCAGATCATCATTAGTCCGTTGAAAATAGGCCAATTCCCCTTTCAGTACGCCGCCAAAAAGTTCGTAATCCAGACCAAGGTCCATGGAATACGCTCTTTCCCAGCCGATATTATCGGTGGACTCTTTCAGACGGATCGGTTCAATACCCTGCGAACCACCGTAACTCTGAGAAACAAATCGCCAGTTGGCAAAAGCCGCCGACTGATCAATTTCAGCATTTCCCGAAACCCCGTAAGAACCTCTCAATTTCAGATAATTAACCACCCGAGAATCTTTCAGAAAAGCTTCTTCAGAAATATTCCAACCTACCGAAGCAGAAGGGAATGTTCCCCAGCGGTTTTTGCTACCAAATCGTGATGATCCATCAGAGCGGACACTCAAACCAAAGATGTATTTTTGATCATAGGCATATTTTGCCCGGAAGAAACCAGAATAGAAAACTACCCCATTGGAGCCCGATCGCCATTCCAGAATACTGGCGGCACTACCCACATTTTTAATTGAGTTTGTTTGTGGGAAGCCCACCCCTTTCATTGACTGAAAGCGCTGTCTTTCTGTGAAGCTCTCAAAACCCAAAAGGCCATCAAAAGAGTGCTTACCCCATGTTTTACCATAGTTCAGAATGGCATTGGTGTTGATATAAGTACGCGCTTGTTTCATGCCATCGGCATAACCGTAATCTTCTGGGCCAGCACCCGGCGCCGTAGCCACGGTGGTAATGAATGGGCTGAACCAAACATCCCGCTCATAGGTAGTGTTGGTTACCCCCAAATTGGCATCAAGACGAAGGTTTTCATTGATTTGATAGTTATAGTTTGCCGAGTTAATGGCAGTAAAGTTTTTCGACTCATGAGAAAAATACTCTGGGTCGCGCGTTGGCGCCGTATTCACTAAAGATGTTCCCTGAAAGAATGTACCATCATCATTGTAGGTCGGGTACATTGGCAGGGCATTTTTAATAAAGTTAATCCCCGTTGGGTTCGACCAATACTGAAAGATCGTACCGCCACGGCCTTCAAGGTTCAGAAAGTAAATGTTTGTCGGGTACTGCCCATTATCTACACTACTGATATTGGCAGAAATACCGAGGTTCATTTTATCGTTCAGTTTCACGTTCATATTCGATGAAAAAGCGATACGCTCATTATCGTTTTGGTACATGATCCCTTCGGTATAGTTGTAGGTACCATTCACACGGTAGGTCAGGCGATCATTTCCCCCGGATACCGCAAGCGATACATTTCTATTTCGTCCCTGACGATAGGTTTCTCTGTATTTGTCCTGATCAATCGTGCGGGCCACATCTTCAGTATACCAGCCTTTGTCGGCCGTAGTAGTATAAGGCAATCGACGATCTGCCTCGGGCGTACCCGCATTGTTCCAACCGTCTTCTGTATAGGTCAGCCAATCCTTAGTACCCACATGCGGTAACATGTTGGTCGGTCTGGAAATCCCTTCAGTATAGCTCAAATCCCATTGTGCTTTACCTTTAGCCCCTGATTTGGTTTTAATTAAGATCACCCCATTGGCACCACGCGAACCGTAAATTGCCGTTGCTTCCGCGTCTTTCAATACGGTCATGCTTTCGATATCCTCTGGGTTGATGTTGGTCATCGGGTTAAACGACGTACCAAAGTTACCCGTTCCATCGGTTGGATAAGAGGTGAATGGAATCCCGTCGATAACATACAATGGGTTGGAATTGGAGGACAGCGAACCTGTACCACGGATACGGATATTCACCGATCCACCGACTGCACCACTGGCCCCCTGCACATCAAGCGATGGCGCCAAGCCTTGCAAACCTTCCTGAAAACTTGCACTGATTTTCTCAGACAAATCTTTGGAGTCGATAGTGGTATAGTTACCGGTGGCCATTTTTTTGGATTCCGTGGCGTAACCGTTGATCACGACTTCATCCAAAGCGGTAACATCTTCTTTCAATTTTACATTGATGACCGTCTGGTTACCCACTTTAATTTCCTGATCAACAAATCCCATAAATGAAAACACCAGGGTGGCATTTGCAGGATCTGCAACAGTGAGGGCGTAGGAACCATCAAAAGAAACCACCATTCCGTTGTTGGTTCCTTTCTCGATAACGTAGGCACCCGGAAGTGCCTCGCCATCCATTGCTGCCACGACAGTTCCTTTGATGGCTGTCTGGGCAAAAAGCGTCATGGACTGCAAGCAAAAGATCATCGCCAGCAGGATGCGCATCGTTGGTTTGTAAAAAATATTATTCATAAACATAGGTCGGTTTAAAAAAAAGCGACTGAACACAGCGTCGTTCAAAAAATCAATAAACGATTAACGCCATAATTCTTACTTGATTGCTACTTTTTTAAAATTCAGCAGATAATTCGCTGCACTGCGAACTTTATTATGGCGGATTAGAAAAACAACACACACTAAAAACTACACTACATATTGTATATCAGTCTTTTATGCCTTTCTGATTGTTTTGTTCATTCTTCTAATCAAAGCCCTTGAAAAATGCTTTGAAAACTTTGAAAAGACTCATTTTCAAAAAACAAAAGGATTTTTGCATGCAAAAACGGTGGTCAACTTCCTTCTTTTGCACACAAAGATCTTTTCGGTGATTTAGTGACTGCTCAGCATGGTGTCTGTGGGTAACTTCCGAAACCAGGCACCGGCACCGGCGGTACTTACATACCAATATTTACCCTCTGGGCGATCGACGATTTTACTTCCCGTAAGACCGGGGTAGTGAATATCTCCGGTGAAATCCTGCCAGGCAATTTCCCCCTGATCGGAAAGCGTTCCGATAAAAATCCCGTAACTGTTTTGCTGTCGATGATTGTAAATATTGATGATGATTTTATCATCGTAAGCCGCCAGTCCCCCTTTGGTTTCAAAAAGAAATACCTTTTCTGAGTACGGGTACCAATGCTTGTTTTCTTCCTTTCGGAAAGCGAGTGCTGCCGACTTGTCAAAGATGCGCTTCCAGCCCTTTTGACCCTCAATCATCAGTTTAAAAACATAATCATCGCCATCTTTTTTATCAGCGGAACGCCCACCATACAACACATGGGTTTTTCCTTGATGCGACCATGCCACAACTTCAGCATCCCAGCCGCCACCGTCGAACAATCGGTTCCATCGCCATTTTCCTTTTTTAAGTTCTCCTTTAAAGAGCCCTTCATAACCACGTGTTCCTGTAAAATAAATCACCTTGGGGTTGTTGGGGTCTACGGCAATTCTTTTGGTAGCCACCACTTTATCCACTACTCCGCTACTGATTTTCTGCGCTTTATAATCCGGGTTATTTATCGCTTCCGAAAGATTATCGATCAGGTAAATACCATGCCCGTACGAAAACACAAAAACACGTTCCTTGTCGGTAGGGTCCACGGCAATTTCCCGAAAAATACCATCAGGCATTCCCAGCTCGTGGTTAGGCCCTCCGGCCAATAATTTCCACTCATCTTCAGGGCTGTGGTGTTGAAGCACTTTGTACAGCAGTCGGCCGTCCTTGGCATGTCCGCCATATCCCGAAGTTGCCTGAGCAAGAACTACCGGCGTCCCGTTGGCATGAGCAATCGTAACCGACTGTACGTCCGAATAATTTATCGAATCGGTGCGGTGTGCCATATTTGACCATGACTTCCCGCCATCCCAGCTTTCCATCAGGCCATTGTCTGCCTGCCCCTGAATGACGTAATTTTCATCTACGGCAATATCATAAGTGTAAGTGCTTTCCGTCCCTCGCCCCTGATAGGTAGGAAAAAGTCGGCCATAATGCGTTACCGGTGTTTCCCAGGAAACTTTACAATATTTGTTATTCCACTGATAACCACCATTCCAATCCGCTCCTTCAAAAATTGTCTGATTACTGGTGGACCAGATCGCCCGTGGCCAGCTTTTCGGGGTATAATGAATGAATCGGGGGTTTGGATCGGCAAAATCCCAGCCCGTATCGTAGCCTTTCAGCCCCGACCACACCAAATCCCATTGGTAATCTTTCAGCTTTTGCTGATCATATTTCAAAGTGGCCTCAAAGGCACCTTTTCTGCTTTTTTGCAAACTTAATATCAGCCGTTCCTGCTGCGCTGAACTGCGCTCATCTACCTCAGGATACCAATAATCCATGGCCGTAAGCTCGATGCCATTGCCCGACTGGATCACTTGCCAATCCGTTTTTGCAGTGGGGCTGACGTAAGGCAAGCCATTAATGCCTTCATGGGTAAGAACTGCGTACAACCGCTGACCGTCCGGAGAAATACTCACGCCCCTGGAGCCTATACAATGGGAAGGCAATTCTATTTGTTCCCAGGATTTTCCAGCATCTTTGGAGGTGAAAATCCCCCCGTAGGTCGAAACAAAAATCTCCGACTTATTCACGGGGTTAAAACTGATATTCAATACATTACGATCAGCAATATCCTGATCAGCAATAAACATCGTCTCCCAATGCTCACCGCCGTCATTTGAAAAAACAATCTCAGGCCTCCCCGATTTTTTCTGTTTGATGAATTTCAGAAAGTTGTAATCATCGCGCCAGCCAACACCCGCAATCACCTGCTTCGGATTGGAAGGATTAACCGTGATGGCGCTGATCGACTTCCCAAAGGAAATGTCGTGATACTGATAATGGATACCGCCATCAGAAGAGGAATGCACCCCATTGAGCGTCCCTACATAAATTTGCTCGCTATTGGTGGGGGTTACCGCCACAGCATACACCCGATTATGTACCAAATGGCCTGTCATGGACCAACTTTCACCATTATCGGTACTTTTATAAACCCCCTCCATGTCAGAGGCAAGGTATAAAACGCCTCGCTGGTTGGGGTCACAGACGACATCCTGCACCTGCCCCCCCGCGCCCGGATTAATGGACGTCCATTGCGCTTGTGCTGTCCCGAAGAAAAACAGCATTAACAACAGCATTGAACCTTTGTAATTGAAATTCATATCACTTTGCTTTTCAAATAAAAAAATATTGATCCCCGGCCCGAGCTTCTCTGAATTCAAGCCATAGACTTGAATAAAAGGAGTGGTGAGCCATTGTATCTGATAGCAACTTAGCGGAATGCCTTCTGTAATGGCTATAATTTTATGAAACCGTATAAAAGGAGCGCTTCGGAGGGTATTCGGAATTTAGGATAAATTTTAAAAGCTGAAAATCAATGGGTTACAGCTTTAGCCAATGATCTAAGGATTTGTGATTTTTGGGAGAGAATAGAAATTTATGCGGCATTTAGCCTCCACCAAAGCAGTGGCCTGCCAGACAAAAAAGCTCTGAAGTAGGTTGAGCAGCCGCACAAATAAAAGGCAGGTGGGCCAAAGGCATTACACCAAAAATCAGCCTTGAAATGGTTAAAGCCTGATAAATTTCACCGTGAGCACAGATAAAAGGTCGCAAGACGATATTAAAGCAGATATAGATTTTTATTTTAGGAGCACTGATAACGCCTCGACACACCACTCATCCCATAAAAAAAGGGATGATCCCCCAACCATCCCTTATTGCAAACTATGCGACACTAATTATTTCATCCCTGCCAACTTCCGTTTGGGCAGAGGTCGATACCATGCCCCCGCCCCCGGGGTGCTGATATAGTAAAAATCCTGCCCATCGCGCTGATACACCCGACCGGAAGTTACCCCAAGGTAATGCAAGTCACCACTGATGTCCTCCCAGTCGATCGTCCCGTCGTCATGAATGGTCCCCATAAACAGGCCAATGCCATTTTGGTGACGGTGATTGTAAAAATTTACCAACAGACGATTTTCATAAGCCATCAACCCTCCTTTACTCTGGATCACCATATCATCTTTAATCACCGGATACCAGGCATCATTTTTATCTGCCCGCAAAGCAAATGCCTGTGCTTTGGTAAAGACGGTTTTCCAGTTTTCCCCTCCATCTTCAGACAGCTCTACCACAAAATCACACCCACGCTGCTTCAGGTCGCAGGGCTGCCCCTCGTAAACCAGCATGGTTTTCCCCTGACGGTCCCAGGCGCATACTTCCGACTCCCAGTTGCCCCCTTTATAAATTCTTTCCCACTTCCACTGATCGCCTTTTTTCTGCCCTTTATAAACACCAACAAGGCCACTGGTACCGGTAAAATAAAGTGTATTTTCATCGTTCGGGTCTACAGAAATTGTTTTGGCTGTCAGGACTCTATCGACAATCCCGTTGCTGATTTTCTGCGCTTTGTAGTTTGGATTATTTACTGCCTCGGAAAGATTATCAATCAGGTACATACCATGATTTGTGCTGAAGGCGTACAAACGTTCCGGATGCTGCGGGTCCACATTAATTTCCCGGTAGACCCCATCAGGCAAACCAAGTACATGGTCCTTACCTCCGCCCAAAAATTGCCATTTATCCTGTGGAGAATAATGATTTAGAATTTTATAATAAAGCTTACCATCCACAGCAAAGCCTCCATAGCCTCCAGTGGCCTGTGCCACTACTGCCTTCTGACCGTTAATTTCTGCAATAGCCACCGCCTGCACATCGGAGAGGTTGAGCATACTATCCTGACGGTGCGCCAAATTCGACCAGCTCTTCCCATAATCCCAGCTCTCCATCAGGCCATTATCTCCCTGTGCCTGAATCACATAATTTTTATCAATGACGATATCATAAGTGTAAGTGCTTTCCGTCCCGCGGCCACTGTAGGTCGGGTATTTTTTCCCCTTGAAAGTGACCATATTTTCATAATGCGGATCGCAATATTTATTGTTCCACTGATAGGTGCCGTCATTCATCCGAACGCCCTCAAACATGTTCTCGTTGGTCGTACTCCATATTGCACGCTCCCAGGAAGCAGGAGTATAGTGCACATAGCGTGGATTGGGGTCGGCCATATCCCAACCGAAATCATAGCCGTCGGTACCCTGCCATATCAAATTGTAATCGTAAGTTTTTAGCTCATTTCCATCCCATTCAATCGTTCCCTCAAACAAGCCGTCGCGGTTACCTTCCAAGCTCAAAATCAGCTGATGGACATCGCCCGTGGATCGGGGATCAACTTCCGGGTACCACCATTGTAATTCCTTCAATGCAAGTGAGCGACCCGTGGCAATTTTCATCCACTTCCCTTCTGCTAAAGCCATCGCATAAGGGAATCCGTTCTTATCATTGTTGGCAAATACAGTATATAGAATTTTACCATTCGGACTGATAGATAAACCTCTGTTTACCAAAGTCGGATCCGGTGAGGGTAGGCGTGTCCAGGTTTTCAGATCATCTTTGGACACATAAATACCTGAAGCTGTGGAGATATAACATTCCTGCGGACGCTGCGGGTGGAAAACGATATTCCAAATATTTTTATCGGATAGTTCTGCCTGATCCAAATATTGAATATTCCAGGATTTACCTCCGTCATTCGAGACTAAAATTTCAGGCCGTCCCTCTTTCTTCTGACCGAAAAAGTGCACAAAATCATAGTCATCACGCCAGCCGAATCCTGCCACAATCTGTTGTGGATTCAAGGGATTAACGGTAATGGCACCATACGTTTTATAATAGGATTGCGAAACGAATTGATAGTGTTCACCGCCATCTGTGGAGGTCTGTAAACCATTCAGTGTTCCTACAAAAAGATGATCACTTTTTTGCGGAGAAACCGCTACTGAATACACGCGGTTATGCACCAGCTTGCCCGTCATGTGCCAATGTTTTCCGTTGTCGGTGGTTTTGTAAACACCCTCCATATCGGAAGCCAAATAAAGCGTCCCCTTTTGCGAGGGATCACAAACTACATCCTGCACCTGCCCACCAGCACCTGGGTTAATAGATACCCATTGCGCACGAAGTGGAGAAATAAAAAGTAAAAGAGCCATCATCAGCCCACTCAACCTGTACATTACATTCATCAGCTTACATTTAAAAAAATCCTTCGGGAAGATGAACGATCCCCCCTTTTTCAATGAAAAGATAGGGTTATCGTAAAATGAAAGACTTTCTTTTTATGAAATCAGAGAAAGAGAGGGTGCTGTAAGCCCGATACGAATAATAAAAATGGCTTTTGCGGCCTCCTACCCGCTTAAATCATCACCACTGAAGCGGGAGGCTTATGCTAAAAATAGGTGCTTTCGATTTTTATTACTTAAAAAATGGAAGAAGATGCTTGGACTTTTTATCCTGAAACATGCCATTGGATTGCTCATCGGGAAGTTGAACAGGCTTACTTTTTCATGGCAGTAATTGCAATGGAAAGGGAGGCGAGATCACCGATGGCATCGCCTAATTTTGCAGGGACAATTTTACAAACCGCTTTGGCCATTGGGATGGCTTCTTCAGCAATTACTTGCTGACATTGCTCGACAAACAACGATTCTGCACGGGCATAAACACTACCAATCACAATAACTTCCGGGTTAAGGATGTCGATCAGAAAGGACAATCCACGTCCCAACTGATAGGCAGAACATTCAAAAATTTCTTTGGCCAGGGGATCTCCTGCATAGGCAGCCTTGGCGACTTGCGCCGTGGTAATCTCTTCGAGCTGATTGAGATTTTCGCAAAAGGATGGTACTTTCCCCGTTTTGATGGCTTGCTCGGCCATGGTTTTTGCAAGTTGAGCAATTCCTCCCCCACTACAGAAGCCTTCAAAGCTTCCTCTTTTCCCAAAACCTAAAGGGCCATCATCTGCGAGGCGCAGGTGGCCAACCTCACCGGCAAGGTCATTTGTTCCTGAATACAATTGACCATTCAGGATTAGCCCCGCCCCTAAACCAGTGCCAAAAGTAAGAAAAATCATATTTTGGGTTCCCTTTCCGGCACCAAATTGCCATTCGGCCAAGGCGCAGGCATTGGCATCATTCTGCAAAAAAGCAGGCACCCCGAGGGCTTCGGAAAATATAGCGGTGATCGGGATATTATCCCAGCTGGGCAAGTTGGGAGGCGACATAATGACACCTGTTTTACTATCGAGGGGACCTCCACAACTGATCCCAATGGCCGTTAGCTGATGATCCGCCAGTGACTTCACCACTGATTTGGCTTCTTCCAGCAATTGTGCAATAATTCCTTCCGCTTTTAAGCGGTGGTTGGTCGGAAATTTGCGCTTGGCCAATATTTCCATATCGGTGTTACCCGCCACTACGGCACATTTGGTACCTCCAATATCAATCCCTAAAAAATATGTATTCATCTAAAAAATGCTATGCTACGGCACTGGCTTGTAATGATTTTCGATACTGCCTTGGCGTCATGCCTGTGATCTTTTTAAAATTAACGTAAAAGACGGACTCCGACCGGAAACCACTGTCCACAGCAACCGCAAAGTTGGTTAGTTGTTTATGGGTGTCAGCTGCCAAAATATGCTTGGCCTCAGCGACCCTTTTCTCATTAATATACTCGGAAAATGATTTCCCAATGTATTCATTGACCAATTTAGAAACAACATAAGCTTGTGTTCCCAATAATTCTGCCAATAATTTTTCATTAAAATCAGACTCCAGATACACTTTTTTCTCCGCAATCAGTACTTCCATTTTCTCCAAATAATGCTGCATGAGGCGGTCCTCGGATTTATCCGTTTTTTTCTGTACCAACTTGACGGAGAATAATTTTGGATATTTCAACGCAAAATAAATCGTTACAAAAATAATACTGCTCAAGCAGATCACATAATTGACTTCCGCAAGTTGCCTTAATGTCTCTGTTACCACTGCACCAAGGTGCCCATCGATAAAAGCGTGGAAAATGAACTGCACAACAGACACATAGAGCAGTAAGCCAATATAACCCACAAGAACTTTGGGCCACTTCAACTCATCCCGCTGTTTAGCATCGGTATTGGTATATTGCTCCTGATATTGATTTCTGATTTTTATGAAAGTAAATATGCGCCATAAAACGATGCCCGCTAATAAGGAAAGGTGGAAATAAGAGTTAATGAATGTTTCAAAAAAATAGGGCTGATGGCTTAAAATAAAAACGATCCCCGCCAGCACCACCGTTGCCGCAGGGGCAAAATACCACCATCGTTTGCGGCCGTTATTGGCTTCAAAAATTTTATCGAGATAAAGCATCACCAGGGCAGGCAATAAAAAATCGAAGATATCTGCGACGATTAACAATTCAGGGAAATCAAATTTGACATTGGTATATCTGAATTGATATTGTGCAAAAATATTCACTGCCATCGCTAAAAATATGGCTGAAAGGTACTTGCTTACGCTTGACCTTTTAACAAATAAAATGGCAAAACCGAGCAGAAGGCTTTGGAGGAAAGCCCACAAAAAAATAGTTACCGTCATAATTAAGTTGCGTTGTTAAGTCTAATATTAATTTAGCGAATGACTGTACAAAACACAAATAATATTCTTGAAAAAATTAAACAAATAAAAATTTAAGACTATTTTATCCTTCATTTTTATAAATATGACAAAACAGAAGATGCTCAGTAAGTTACAAAACCCCTGCGCATCCTCTGCGCTAATAGTGCATCCTTCACACTGATTATTTGCACAAAATGACCTTCAAATTATGCCATTAAGCCTACATTGTTGATCCTGCTGCACAAAAAATCAAAATGTGAAAATTAGGTATTGATTTTATGCGTTTATTCAATCATTAACTTAAATTTCTTGAGTCCTTTATCATGTTGTACAACAAGAATGAATAAACCTGATGACAGACCTGCCGTTTCTATTCGGTGGTCTGAACCACTTAAAGCGCCTTGTTTTACCAATCTGCCCTGAGGGTCATAAATGGTATAAATCGCCTGCCTTACCTCTGGCAAATTAACACGGAAGCTCGCCCCCATTTTTACTGGGTTAGGATACAGGGATGGTTTTTGCGGTGCCTCCACAAATAGTCGGCTATTATTAGCCCCACAGGATTCTTTGACAGAAATCTGGTCGATATAAACCGTTCCAGTCGTATTGCCCAGGAAGAAGTGAAGCCTGGTCTGGCTGCTATTCTCATTCATGGTAAATTCATAAACAAACTCCTGGAAACTACTTGAGAACACCGGGTTTTCCACCGTATAATTTGGCCAGGGAGAAACCCCTTTAATGATGGCCAATCGCACAGGGAAACCACTTTGATTGGAAGTCCTGGCGAAAAAACGAAGGGTGTACGTTCTTCCCGCAACCAAATCGGGTAAGTTGCCATGCAGCTGAATGTCGGAGTCGCCTCCACCCACCGCCGTAACCTGCACTTTTGCCCCAGCACCACTGCTGCCGCTGCTTCCTTCCACCGTGAAATTCCCTGCTGCACCCACGGCAGTATTTTCATAAAAAGTCCAATCGCTGTTTCCATTACTAAAATCGCCATTGGTAATCAGTTCCGGCATATCACAGGCCGCCGCTTCCACGGTAAAGTTGCGTGTGGCCGTTGATGCCGACAAGCCCTCTGCATCAAAAGCGATCGCCTTCCACTGATGGTCGCCCACGGAAAACTGATCATCTGTAAAACTGAAAGGCGCATTGGTATCTGTAGATTTCAGCTGATTATCAATATAAAATTCCACCCTCGTTACCGCTTCATCATCATTGGCCGAAGCCGAAAATGTGATCGCTTCCCCTTCTGTAATTATATGATTATTCTGAGGATTACCAAAGCTTATGGTCGGTGGCTGATTCGGTGCAGGGGCATCCTGACATTTCTCCCGAAAAACCACATTATCCAGAAAGAAATCCGAGGTATTCCCTCCTATAAAGAAGTCTACCCGAGTGTTGGACTGATTTTCAGACATGGTGAATTCCGCCTGATATTGTTGCACGGAAGTGGTGATATTGATGTTCTCCGACAAGAAATTTGCCCAGGGAGAAACGTTGCTCAATACGCCCAATCGGATGGTTTTGGCCGCCGAAGCTTTGGCCGTGAACAACACCTCATAGGTCACCCCAGATTGCAAAGAACCGAGGTTGGCATAAAGCTGTATATCAGAATCACCATTCCCTCCACCACTGATATTTACATCGGCAGCGTTACCGCTAAGCCCATTAGCGCTGTTTATTTGCCAGCTCGCATTTGCGCCATTATTGCTGTTCACATAAAACTGCCAATCGCTTTGGCCTTGATTAAATTCGCCATTCGACAGCACATTCGAAGCGCTACAATCATCGCCTCCAGACACCACCGTAATATTTCTGTTGACCGTTGCAGAAGTAGCGCCCTGGTTATCGGTCGCCTTGACGCCAATCTGATAACCACCTGCTGTACTGGCGGTCCAGCTGAACTCAAAAGGACTACCGACCTGTCCGCTCACCGATTGTCCATTAACAAAATACTGCACCGTTACCCCCGATTGGTCATCCGTTGCGGAGGCTTTAAATGAAACCGTTTGCCCTTCAGTGAAACTTGCATTATTATCAGGAGAAAGCCACCCTACCGTAGGAGCGTCATTTGTTGGTGGCGGCGTGGTACTCCCATCAATGGGGCGTCGCCAAGCACCTGCCCCTGCGGTAGAGACATACAAATAGCGCTTTCCTTCATTCTCTTTCACAATCGCGGAAGTCAGCCCGGCGAAATGTAAATCCCCTGTCCAGTCTTGCCAGCTCACCGATCCATTTGCGGCAATTGTACCATAAAATACGCCATAGGATTTCTGCATTCGGTGATCGTAATATGGAAAGATAATATGATTGTCGAAGCCTACAAAACCACCCTTTGAAGTAAATCGGTAATCGCTCGACACGGTATTATACCAATCGTTGTTTTTGATATTCATGGCCTGTGTCCTGTTGAAAACCACCTGCCAGCTTTGTCCTTCATCCGTAGAGATTGCTCCGATGAAATTACTGCCGTCACCTCCATTTTCATTACTCTGCCCACCATAGAAAAGGTACACTTTTCCGTTGTGTTCCCAGCAATTAATTTCCGCATCCCAGCCACTGCCGTTGTAGATTTTTGTCCAGGTCCAGTCAGCATTACCACTGCCGGTTTTCACGCCTTTGTACACCCCCTGCGATCCTCCGGTAGCATTGAAAAATACAATATCAGGATTGGTAGGGTGTGGCGCAATTTTCTTCACCGAAGAGGTATTATCTGCCACACCATTACTGATTTTGGTTACCCATGCCTGCCGGCCATTTTCCACCTCATTAATTCCCCAGCCCAAATCATCGAGCATATACATGCCATAACCTGTAGAGAACATAAACACCCTCGACGGTTTTGCCGGTGCCACGGCCACATCGCGCAAAACACCATTGGGTAATCCTCCAAGAAAATCATTTCCTCCGGCAATCTTCAGCCATTGATCTGAAGGCGAGTGCGTTTCGAGCTTCTTCACATAAAGCTGACCACTTGCGGCGAAACCGCCGTAACCCTGCGTTGCCTGTGCCACCACCGTCGGCACCCCATAGGCTTCCCCGATATCCACGGCCTGCACATCCGACAGGTTACCATCCACACGGTGCCGAACATTCGACCACGACACCCCATTGTCCCAGCTTTCCATCAGGCCATTATCGGCCTGCCCCTGAATAACATAATTTTCATGAACCGCAATATCATAGGTATAAGTACTTTCGGTGCCACGCCCGCTGTAAGTAGGCCATGGTGCCCCCCAGTGATACACCTGGAAATTGTAATTTGGGGTACAATATTTATTGTTCCACTGATAACCACCTGACTGGTTAATGCCCTGAAAAATGGTTTGGTTGGTCGTTGACCAGATGGCTTCCGGCCAGCTTGCCGGTGTAAAATGAACAAAACGTGGATTTGGTGGGGCATTGTCCCAGCCATTATCATATCCACTCGTTCCCTGCCAAATAATATTCCACTGGTTATTGGTATAGTTGGATCCACTCCAGTTAACATTTGCCTTGTATAGCCCCTGTCGGCCCGCCTGCAAACTCACAATAACACTGTGATTGTTTCCGGTAGATCGTTCATTCACCTCCGGATACCAATAGTCCAAAGCACCTACTCCACTGGTCAGGTTTTTCCATGAAATACTGTTGGTGGCACTGGCATAAACATGTCCATTATTCCCACTTGTTGAGTAGCAGGCATAAATGGTTTGCCCGTTGGGGCTGATGCTGACACCTCTGTTTTTCTGTGTTCCTGAAGGTCCATTGATTTTTGACCACGACTGCCCACTATTAGTACTTTTAAACACTCCCTTGGCACCACCGAGATAAACGGTGGAAGGGTTATTCGGATCAAACTGTACAGAATAGACATTCCTGTCGGTGCCGGTGTTGGAATCGTAGGTGATTTTTGACCACGACTGCCCGCCGTTGGTAGAACGGAAAATTTCACCTTTCCCTTTTTCGGCAAAGCTAAAATGACCGATAAAATCATAATCATCACGCCAGCCGTGTGCCGCAATAATGATATTGGAGTTGGTTGGGTGAATCGCTACGGCACCAAAAGAGGCACGCTTGGAATCGTTGACCAAAGTAAAATGTTCCCCACCATCATTTGAAACTTCGATACCATATAAGGTACCCACCACCACTTTATTGGAGTTGCCCTTGGCAATCGCTACCGCATATACCCTGTTATGGATAAGATGGCCTTTGGGGTGCCAGGATTCTCCATGATCTGTACTCTCATAAATCCCTTCCATGTCCGAGGCCAAAAATAAGCGACCCGACTGGTTGGGGTCACAGACAACATCCTGCACCTGCCCTCCAGCACCGGGATTAATCGGCTGCCATTGCGCTTGCGCATACCCCCACAACAAAGTGGCGATACACAATAATAATGATTTTTTCATACGTGTTTATTTTGGGTTAGTAAATTGGTATGAAAAAATATAGACCATGTGTCTGCCCCGTTTCTATCCAATTATAAAAACGGAGCAATCAATTGAATCATTTTGATGACCCTTACCCAAATTATGATTTTTACATTAAATGCGTAATTTTTATTTATTCAAACAAATAAGAAGATCGATATTTTGAAAATTTAACACTAAATCTCTAAGGATAAATATTTTAAGATAAAAAAAGGGACCCGAAGGCCCCCTCTAAATACTAAAAAAGATGATATTTTTTAACGCATTACATTTTCAATAATAAGGAAACGATGTGCTCAAGACCTCGCTTCATCACTACTGCATGCATTCCTATATTTATCAGGAATTGTAAACTTCAATGCGCACTTACAGGCTCGACTGCTCCTCATACTTCAAACCGCCACCCTTCAGCAACGCCTGATGATCAACACTATAGCCATCTACTGGAGTACCGTCGGCAAATTCCACACGGTTGAAATATCGATCCACTTCTGCGGATTTTTCTATCACCAACGTTTTTCCTCCATATACATAATCAGGCAATTTGATCGTCGCCTTCTTAAATTTAGGGGTAGATAATTGATAGGTCGGAATACCCGGTGCATCAGGGAAAATCCCCAAATCAGCAAATACCAACCAGGCACTCAATGTTCCGGCATCATCATTACCTGGGATTCCATTGTGCGCATTGAAGAAATTTTTCTCCGCTACCTCGCGTACATATTGTTGAGTACTGCGCTCCTGCCCCTTGATGTAATTGAAAAGGAAAGGAAAGGTAATGTCTGGCTCGTTGGTCATATCAAAATGCTTTTCACTGAACATTTGATGAAGCTTACTGGCGAAAACCTCTTCACCCATAATCTGCTGCAAGGTATCCATAGCATGCGGCACAAAAAATGCATACTGCCAGGCATTCCCCTCTACATAACCTGGTCCGCCACTTTTTTTCCAGCGCACATCCCAAAAACGATCCAGCGGATTATAGGGCGTCAGCCAACTGCCATCTTTATTTTTAGGCCGGAAGAAGGTGGTCTCACGGTCATACAAATTAACAAACGAATGGCTTTGCTTATAGAACTGCTGATAGAGCTCCTCTTTCCCCAGGGCTTTAGCCACCTGCGCAATCCCAAAATCAGAAAAGTTATATTCCAGGGTCGTAGAAACCGGTCCCCATACGATACCATTGGTAAAGCTGAAATCCTTCCGGTCGCCCCCACGGTCATCCATTGGCAAATAGCCCAAATCAAGGTAATATTTAATTCCTGGGCGAATAGGATTGTTCTCGCGGGTAGTGGCTGATTTAACCATCCCCTCAAGTGCTGTCTCAACATCAAAATCCGTAATTCCTTTCATATACGTATCGGCGATGACAGGCAAAGCCGGATCGCCCACCATACAGTAGGTGTCGTAGCCAAACAATTCCCACTTAGGAATCCAGCCCCAGGCCTTGTACATTTCCACCAGTGAGATCGTCATGTCACGCTGTTCCTCAGGGTACACCAAAGCCAGCAAAGGATGCACTGTTCGGTAAGTGTCCCATAGCGAATAAGTGCTGTAACGGGTGTACTTGCCCTCGGTATTACCGACCTTGTTCACCTCACGATCAGGGTAATCACCATTGACGTCATTAATCACCTGTGGCAATAAAATGGAATGGTAAAGCGCCGTGTAAAACACGGTTCTGTCATTAACAGCCCCACCCTCGATATCAATTCGGCCAAGCATTTTGTTCCATTGTTCTCCAGCTGCTGCCTTAATGTCCTCAAAAGCCAGCGCCTTCTGCTCTGCTTTCAGGTTTGCCAAAGCATTTTCCGCCGACACAAACGAGATACCAATCTTCACTTCCACTTCCTTGTCCTGCTTAGGATCAAAAGTAAATAAAGCCCCAGCTTTGGCGCCCTCCACCATTTCTTTATCCACAGGTTGTGCTTCTTCCACCAACTGCAAAGATGAAGGCTGCCCTTCAACCTGCAAGGCGTAAAAAATCTTGGTCTGCTTATTTACCCCACAAAATTCGCCATCAACCTGGTAGCCCACAATGGTTTGATCGGCCAGCTTCTTCGCTTCCCCAGTTTTGATATGGCTAAGGTTACTACCCAAATCGAGAAATATGTTGAGCGGCTCGGAATCATCAGCAGCCGTAAATTTAAATCGGGTGGTTCGGGTGGTTACCGTCATTTCTGCTTCCACACGATGGTCAATCAGCTGAACCCCGTAATACCCAGGATAAGTCTTTTCCTGATCGTAGCTGCTCTTGAAGCTGTCCACCGACCAATTGAAATCTCCCCTCGAAACACGGATCGGAATACTCCCCGCCACTGGGCAGCCAATCCCTGAAAGGTTGACAGAAGCGAAGCTGTAAATAAATGGATTGCCATACTCGTAAATCGCCGGATTGTCGGTGCGGCTCCTAAAATCTTTGTTGTGTGGTGCGGCGGCAGTCATCCCCCAAGGCGACATTGCCCCCGGATGCGTATTGCCCTCATTGGAGGTTCCAATAAATGGGTTGACCATCTGCCCGTAATCCACTTTGGCCTGCTCAACTACCGTTTCTTTTTGGGGCTTCTGACAGGAAATCCCGAGAAGGGTGAGCATAAAAAATAAGTAAATAGAATGTTTGAACATATTAAAAAAATTGAGTTTGATGTTTTTCTAAACCTACCTTTCGGCAGTACACTTTCAAGGTATTTAAATTAATAATCACTCTTCTCCTAATTGTTGCGATGGAGGAAAAATCGAAGAAAAAAATTTAATCATGGCGATACAAATGTCATTTCAAATCCATTCAAATGAACTGCCATATTGTACAAAATAATGACAAAAATATTCCACACCCCAAAAGGTTAACCCCTAACAAGCCACGGGTAGTGGACTGATAAACAGCTCTTCGGAAAAAGCTAAGAACCGACACTTTCTCTATTCATTTACCAAAAAGACTGTTAAATCATAAAACTAAAGGAAAAAAACCTCCATAGGAGCCCCACATTCGCATGCGAGGATGTGGGTTACCGATGCTATATCAAACAATATCGGCTTTTACGATCTCTCAAATCAAAAAGTGCAAAGATGATGTCATTTTGTGCCTTTACAATCCCTCTACTTATTTCAAACTTAGATGCAGAAACCAATCACTAAAACCAACATAAACCATGAGTGTTAAAACTTTTAAGCACGTTGATTACCTTTGGGATGATGCTAAAGCAGCATCGATGGAAGGCAACGAAGTCGAATTATTTTTATATCGTTCAAATATATTAGGTGCTGACCTACGCATCACCAATTACGGTGGCGGAAACACAAGCTGTAAAACGATCGAAAAAGATCCTTTGACAGGTGAAGAAGTGGAAGTAATGTGGGTGAAGGGTTCAGGTGGCGACATCGGAACACTGACGCGTCAGGGAATCGCGGGATTATACACTGACCGCCTTCGCGACCTGAAAAAAGTATATCGTGGTATTGAGCACGAAGATGAAATGGTGGCCTTGTTTAACCACTGTATTTTTGACCTCGACAGCCGTGCCCCTTCTATTGATACTCCTTTGCATGGTTTATTGCCATTTAAGCATATTGACCACCTCCACCCTGATGCCCTGATTGCCATTGCCGCTGCTGAAGACAGCGAAGCGATCACTAAAGAAATCTGGGGAGACACCATGGGATGGGTGCCTTGGCAACGTCCTGGTTTCGATTTAGGATTGCAGTTAGAGCAGTGCCTGGAGAAAAATCCAAACATCCGTGGTATTGTATTGGGTAGCCACGGGGTATTCACCTGGGGAGATACTTCTTACGAATCATACATCAACTCTTTGGAGGTGATTGAAGCCGCTTCGGCATATATTGAAGAGCATGTGGGCAAAAAAGGCCCTGTTTTCGGTGGCCAGTGCATCACAAGCCTTGATCCTGCAAACCGTCAGGCACAGGCCGCAAAAATTGCCCCGGTATTGCGTGGGTTATGTTCAAGCGAGCAGCCTATGATCGGTCATTTTACAGATGATGAGCGCGTACTGGAATTCATCAACAGTAAAGATATCGACAAGCTTGCCCCTATGGGTACTTCTTGTCCGGATCACTTCTTGCGTACAAAAATTCAGCCTTTGGTATTGACCCTGAAGCCTGAAGAAAATTTGGATGGCGAAGGACTGGTAGAAAAATTAACGCCTGCTTTTGAGCAGTACCGTGAGGAGTACACCGCCTATTATGAAAACTGCAAGCACGATAACAGCCCGGCGATCCGTGATGCCAACCCGGTCATTATCCTTTACCCTGGTGTGGGGATGTTCAGTTTTGCAAAAAACAAACAGACCGCTCGTGTGGCTTCGGAATTTTACATCAACGCCATCAACGTAATGAAAGGTGCTGAGGCAATCTCAAGCTACACTTCATTGCCACGTCAGGAGGCTTTTGATATTGAGTACTGGCTATTGGAAGAAGCAAAGCTTCAGCGTATGCCAAAAGAGCAGCCATTATCACGCAAAGTAGCCCTGATTACGGGTGCTGCGGGCGGTATTGGAAAAGCCATTGCGGATAAATTAGCCGCAGAAGGTGCCAATGTCGTGATCACAGATATTTCTGAAGATAACCTGGCCACTGCCGTAGCAACTTACAAAAAGGATGTCGCTACCAGCGCGCTTTGTAATGTTACTGATGAGGCTTCTATCCGCGAAGCATTTGATGCTGCCTGTCTGGAATTTGGCGGGGTGGACATCATTGTTCATTCAGCAGGTCTGGCGATCAGTAAGCCCTTGGCAGAAACAACACAAAAAGACTGGGATATCCTTCAGGACGTTTTGGTAAAGGGACAGTTCTTGATGGCACAAGTTGGTGTTGAAGTGCTGAGAAAGCAAAACCTCGGTGGTAATATTGTCAATATCGCCTCGAAAAACGGATTGGTTTCCGGACCTAATAATGTGGCTTACGGAACTGCAAAAGCAGCTCAGCAACACATGACCCGACTGTTAGCTGCGGAATTGGGCGGAGAAAAAATCCGTGTCAATACTGTAAATCCTGACGGCGTAATCGTCGGAAGTAAAATCTGGGAAGGCAAGTGGGCTGAAGGCCGCGCCAAAGCTTACGGCATTAAAGTCGAAGACCTGCCAGCACACTATGCTAAGCGTAACCTGATGAATGAAATTATTCTTCCTCAGGATATTGCCAATGGCGTTTTTGCTTTGGTGGCTGTTTTGGATAAAAGCACTGGAAGCATTGTAAATGTAGATGGCGGAATGGCCAATGCCTTTGTGAGATAAACCCTCAAAAAATAATGAAAGGCGGTTCTTTTAATAAGGAACCGCCTTTTTTATTGAAAATTATGGATCGAGGCGAGATGATCAGCATGACTTCAAGTTTCATTCCATTGAAATCTACCTCCGACCTTTATATACACTATATACACCATCAAAAAAGCATTTCCAACAGGCGGACTTAAAAGCGTAATTTATAACGGCCTGCTGATCGCTTGCTGACGGCTTGAACTACCGCAGCGACCGAATTACTACTTGTATTTTTAGTCCATAAAGGAATGGGACCAAAAGGATTTTTTGAAGTTTCAATCGTTTCAGTTCACGTTTGTTCACCGCTGAGCGCCATCAATCACCCTTTAAAAGCCTTCGGACTCACCCCTGTTTTAGATTTAAACAGGCGGGAAAAATAATAAATGGAGGAAAAGCCCAACTGATAAGCGACCTCCTTCACCTGATAATCCGTGCTCAGCAACATCTCCTTGGCTTTCAGAATCTTAAAATTCAGGTAATACTGATGTGGCGAAAAGCCCGTGTAGTCTTTGAACAGCTTTCGGAAAAAGGAATAAGACATGCCCCGCTCCTTACAGAAACCTTTCAAATCCTCCTCCTCATACTGGTCACTTTGTATAAATATTTTGGCCTGATCTACAATCCGTTTGGTACGGTCAAAGTCACCGGTTTTCTTGCGCTCCCGCTTTATTAAGTGTCCGACAAACTGCATTAAAAGGCCACTGGCAATCTGCTGAAAAGCCACCGATTCCATCTTCGCGATGTCCATCAAACTATCGAGCAAATGCTGTAATGTGAAGGAAGTTCCTGAGTTAAAATAAAACTGATCTTCCAGTATTGAATGCGCCAAAAATCGCGAAGCAAATTCTCCACTGAAACCCACAAAATACTCCTCCCAACCGACGGATTTATCCGGACGATAACGGTGCCAAATATTTGGTGGAATGACCATTACCCCGCCCTCAGTAACATTTATCGTGCGGTCTTCAATCTCAAGCACCCCACTGCCACGGGCAATATACAATACCTGATACTCCGTTAGTTTTCGCCCCTTTTCCCAGGAAAAATAATAGCCCAAAGGATGCTGCGGATCCGGGTAAACCATCTCCGGTGCCACCGTTCCATGCCCAACACTGGAAATGAATATTCCGAGCCGCTCATCGTCAGCACTTGGTAATAAATATTTGAAAAAATCTTCCATTGCTCCTAAAAATAAAAAGTCATAAGTACGCTTCGCCGTGAGCCCAACGAAAACAATAAGAAGTTACACCAATATTTAAGCAATAAAAATCATTTTATGCAAAAAGAATCCCATTTTATGAATTTACTTCACCAATAAATATCCCCTTCTTGTTATGTTCATTTTTTAGTGTCGTATGTGCTATCGGCACCAAACCGAAATCCCTTTATTTATGAAAGTAGGATTATTTATCCCTTGCTACGTGGACCAATTTTATCCACAGGTAGGCAAGGCCACCTTCAGATTACTCCAACACTTCGGAATGCAGGTCAGTGTGCCATTGCAACAAACCTGCTGTGGCCAACCGATGGCCAACTCAGGCTTTGAATGTGAATCCGTTAAAACCCTTCAGCATCAATTTTCCCTTTTTGCTGACTGTGAATATATCGTCGCTCCTTCCGCAAGTTGCATTATGCATATTCGGGAGATGGGCGAAAAAGACTACCTTTCCCCTGAAGACAAAGCCATTGCGCACCGCTTTTTGGACTTTACCGAATTTATGCACCGCTTCAAACTCATCGACCAATACGAAGGCCAATCGCAGGCCAAAGTGGTCCTGCACAAAAGCTGCCATGGACTCAGAGGAATGGGGCTCGGGCAATGCTCGGAATCAATGACCCCCGCCGATAACCTGCAGCTTGAACTGCTCAAAAAAGTGGAGGGCATCCAGATGATCACCCCGAACAGGGCCGACGAATGTTGTGGCTTCGGTGGAACTTTTGCCGTTTCCGAGGAAGCAATTTCAGTGCGTATGGGCCGTGACCGCCTTCAGGATTATATCTCTTCTGGCGCTGAAATCATCACCTCCGGGGATATGTCCTGCATGATGCACCTCGAAGGGATTATCAAGCGGGAAAAGCTGCCGGTAAAGGTGAAGCACCTTGCCGAGATTTTGTTTGAGTCTGTTCACCTTCACAAAAAACAAGCACAACATGTCGCAAGTTATTGATCACCCAAAAAATGCCGCCATCTTTAATAAAGATGCCGAGCGCGTCAGTTGGCACGATAAAGCCCTGTGGCATGTGCGTGAGAAGCGCGATGTCTCTGCGGCAAGCATTCCCGAATGGGAAGAATTAAGGAGCCTTGCTTCGCAGATCAAAAAGCACACCCTCTCGAAGCTCGACCACTACCTGCTGGAATTTGAAGCCAAGGCTGCGGCCAATGGCATTAAAGTTCATTGGGCAGAAGACGCCGAGGCGCATAATCAAATTGTGGCTTCCATTCTGAAGGAAGCCAAGGCCACACAGGTGGTTAAAAGTAAGTCGATGCTGACCGAAGAATGTGGACTGAACCACCACCTCGAGGCTCAGGGAGTAAGCATTATCGATACCGACCTTGGGGAGCGTATTGTGCAGCTTGCAGGAGAGCACCCCAGCCATATTGTGCTGCCTGCCATCCATAAAAAGAAAGAGGAAGTCAGTGCGCTGTTTCATGAAAAACTACAGACGGAAAAGGGGAATAATGACCCGGATTACCTGACAAAAGCAGCCCGGAAACACCTCCGTGAAAAGTTCATGAAGGCAGAAGCAGCCATTACGGGCGTGAATTTCGCCGTGGCGGAAACCGGTGGGTTTGTGGTCTGTACCAATGAAGGCAATGTGGATATGGGAACCAATATCGCACCGATTCATATTGCCTGTATGGGCATTGAAAAACTGATTCCTAAAATGGACCACCTTGGCGTATTTCTGCGGCTGCTTGCCCGTAGCGCCACCGGACAGGCCATTACCACTTACAGCTCGCATTTCCATCGGCCTCGCAAGGGGCAGCAAATGCACCTGATTTTAGTGGACAATAAACGTACAGAACAACTCAACCGCCCTAAGTTTCGGGCATCGCTGAACTGTATCCGCTGTGGTGCATGCATGAATACCTGCCCTATCTACCGACGCAGTGGCGGCCACAGCTATGAACATATCATTCCTGGCCCTATCGGTTCGATATTATCACCAGGAAAAGATTTAAAAAAATACAGCAGCCTGCCTTTCGCTTCTACACTTTGCGGTTCATGCAGCAATGTATGTCCTGTAAAAATCGATATCCATACCCAATTGTACGAATGGCGACAAATTATTGGAAAGGAACAATCACTCAACAAGACCAAACGGAAGATTAATCAGTGGACGGGAACGTTAATGGCCAAGCCCAAGGCCTTTCATGGTTTTGGGAAAATTGCCAGAACCTCCCTGCGCATTTTACCGGATGCCCTGATTAACAACCCGCTGAATGTTTGGGGAAAGCAGCGGGATTTACCTGAGGCACCCAAAGAAAGCTTCTTGGAATGGTACAAAAACAACGAACAACATGAGTCATAAAGCAGCAATCATCGACCGTATTCAATCCATCCAGTTGGAAGAGGCCCCATTGCCCGTTATTCCCCGCTTCAAATACCCTGAAGGTGAAACCATCAGTACTTTTGTGGCCATGGCGGAAAAAGCTGGCGCGCGGGTGCTCTGTACCGAAAATGAAGCGCACACCTATGCGGTAATCAATGGGAAGGTTACTGGGCAGAAGCACTACTACTCGGCTTTTCATGACTCAAAACCACTACAGGATGCCACGACTGAAGAGCTTGCCGAACTGACGGTAGCCATATATAAGGCACCGCTTGGCGTGGCAGAAAATGGGGCTGTTTGGATCGGCGAAGATGCCCTGCCCCAGCGGGTAGGAATTGCCATTGTCGAGCAGCTGGTGATTGTGGTAAAAGCCGACAATATTGTATACAATATGCATGAAGCCTATCAAACCATTGAACCACAGGCGCTCGGTTACGGCGTATTTGTTTCCGGGCCTTCCAAAACTGCGGATATAGAACAGTCGTTGGTGGTTGGTGCCCATGGTGCTTGTGGCTTGACGGTAATCGTAGAAAAATAAACTTAAAATAAAAAATCAGCCATTTGATCAATCAAGAATAACAGCAATGCCAACTTTTGGACAATTTGCGACTTGATTGATTTTTTGGCTCTTGTGATATTAGCCTCCACACTTTTAATGGAGATGTTGAGGTCTTCAGCAATCTCCTTATTTTTTAAATTATCCCGCTTACTTTTCAAGAAAATTTCTTTACATCTTGGGCTTAAAGAAGAGAGTACAGTCGTGATTTTTTCTGTAATTTCTCCTATGCTCAACTTTTCAGATTCAAACTGAGATAATGCATAAATTTCCCGCTGTACCGCTTCTTCCTCAAGTGGCACACTACGGTGTTTGGCTTGCTGATTAAGGTACTTCAGGCAGGCGTTCTTTACGATGGTATGCAGATAGGCATTAAGATTGGAGTTATCGTTTAAATCATGCCGCTTTTCCCAAACCTTAATAAAAGCATTCTGTACAATAGATTCCACCTCAAATTCGTCTTTAACGAATTCAATCGCAAAATAATACAACTTAGAGTAATACTTCCTGAACAATAAGTTAAAGTAATAATCTTCACCGTTTCTGATTTTCTGTAAAAGTTCTATATCCGATAGATTCGTCATTATATATTAAAAAATGATTACAAATTAATGTACTATTATCGATAAACGATAGTTTAATTTAGCACATAATCCCTCGAAATACTAAAGCCAAATAGAAATAGTATAATTACCGAATCACCTTGTTGGAGCTTGTACAAAATTTAACAAATAAAGGATTCCGGCGAATTATACTTTTCACTATTAAAAAGTTGATTTTTGTAATTATTTAAATAATACACGCACAAATTCACTACTTTTTACAACCCACTAATCCAAACTGATGATTATTAAAATAATCTATCCTGATTCGGGAAATTTGAATTCCTTCAAAAATAAGCGGTAAAATTGTACTCATCACCAAGTAGACAGCCCGTTTTCCATAATTTGAGCAAGACCAACCAAGTTTACATCACGAAAAGATTAATATTAAATTAATTTTTTTACAAATATTTAATTGCTTTAATAATATTATACCAAAAAAAAGAGGCTTAAAAAGCCCCTTTCTAATTTCTAAAATAATCGCTTTTAAATTAACACTATTGGTTTTACGCCCACAGCACCAACGACAAACTGCTGGAAATAATCAGACTTTCTGAAACGCTCATCCTGCATCCCCCAAGTGGCAAAGAACTGTGTGTGATAGGCTTGCCCAGCTTTGACATTGGTTTTGGCACAATAAGTACTCGTAATGCCATCGCCTTTTGCCGGCGCCAACTCCACCGCCTTCAGTTGCTTTGCATCCACAACCAAAGCCAGCCCCATGTAAAATTCTTTGTTGTAAGTCTGCTTATCATGCGACATCAACACTTCCTTGCCGTTAACCAACTGCTTTGTCATCGGGAAATCATTGTTCAGATGAACCATCCCTGAAATCAAGGTGCGCTCTCCTTCAAAACCTGAGGCGGTAACAGTAGATCGGTAACAGTGCTCGCCACGATTAATATAAATAATTTCACTGACGTTGATTTTCTCCCCAGCAACATCCCATCCGAAATAATCCAATTTGAAAATTCCTCGGATAGGGCCACGGTTAATCATGGTAAACTTGGTGGAATCCACATTATTGCGCTTGGCGTTGATTTTGGTACCCAAGCGGTACATCTTGCCATCCACTTCCATAGCCAATGAGCCCGCACCAAGTGAACTGCCCACTTGCATAATGTCACGGCCCCAATCTGCGAGCACGTGGTAATTATCTTCAGGGTTCCCTTTGGCATCAAAGCCAATTTTATGCAGCGATAAATCTGCCGTCCGTTTGCCAAAAACATCTTTACAGTTTCTTCCATCAAAATACTGACGGAAACCTATCTGATCATTCTCCCACATCGGGCCATCCGCCTGATAAGGGTAAAAATCTGCATCCCATGGCAATTCATCCTTTTTGATCGTCGCCTTCAATACAGGGCGCACGCCTTCTTCTTTCGATGGCTTCACGCCAAAATGCACATCTGTAAACGCTTTGAAAGCGGGCAGCTCATCATTTTTCATGAATTTCACCGCAAAGGTTTTTTCCTGTTCAGCGCCCACAAAAGCCCATACTGAAAACTCATCCCATTGACCATCCTGATCAAGGTCATCAAACTGAACGGGAATCGCCTGCTCCCCGTCAAACAACACGGGCAATGTTCCCGCAGGGATATCACCTAATTTCTTCAATACTTCAGCGCGGGGCATGGTTACCACCTGCGCGAGCTCGGTGGCGTTTTCATTTTTGAAGGTCAAAGACAGGGGCGTCGATTTTTCAGCCGACTGACAGGAAAAAAGTACACCTCCTAAAATCAGGAGGGCCATTTTTCTGATGGAGTACAAATATTTATTACGCATGTTTCTCTAATTAATTGTAATACGAAAATGCAAAGGAATGCAAAGAACGACATTGAGGGCAATACTATATATAGTGCTTACTATCATCCAAAACAGCAATCCATTAATCTTTTTTCTTAAAAATTAACTGCATGTTTAAAAAATTAACCATCCCGAAAGGGTTATCGATGAATGAAATAGCCTTTCAATGAAATCTCCATAACCATGAAAAAAATCATTAAAAATAGCTTCTCACCAATCGTATAATTAAGGTCATAAATAATTAAATCTCAAACACACATAAAGTTAAACTTATAATTGCTGAATTTCAAAAATTTCACCGCCATGAGATTCATCGATTTTCACCCTGAATCCCCGCTCCATTAATGATTTTCCTGTTGCCTTCAGTATTTTTTTACCTGTAGGTGCCTGACGTACTACATATTGCTGATCAGCTTTCAGGTCAGTAACAAAAACCTGTCTTTCGCTTTCCAGCGCCCCCTGACGGAATACACCCACCAAACCACCAGACTGCTTGGCAAAATTGATGCGCTGCCAGCCATCCCATGCGCCTTCACGTGGCTCATAGAAACCAGGCAAATCCTTACGGAAGCTCATGTAGTCATACTTTTCCTGCATGTTTTTCATCCAGTCTGACCATGTTTTCATTTGCTTGGCTTTGTCCTCTGACAATAGTCGAGGATCTCCGAGCACAATTGGCAATGTCCCGATCAGGGATTTAAGCCCAAGCTCAAAGTTAGGGTCATCCATCGGCAGGTTACCGATAACCAAAGACGCCGCAGGCACAGCCGGCGAACGCCACCACGCCATCTGACGGACACGCAAGGCCCCGAATGGCTGTGGGTCTTCAAAGTTAGACAACCAGTTGCCTTCCGCATGCTGAGCAATGGCATAATCCATCATGTGGAACTTGCCGGCGGTTTCAAATGTACAGTCAATGAACAAGTTTGGCGCTTCCTCATGCAGTTCATCGAACAGCTTCAGCAGGCGCTCATACAATACATAATAAGAGGCATTATGGTCTTTGTAAAGTTCATGATCTTTGGCATAGGAACCAGAATTTTCATCATCGTTAATGTAAGGGCTCGTAACCACGGCCAAATCAAGCTTGGCATATTCAAGGCCGTGTTCTTTGACCAGACCAACGATTTTACCCTTGATATAATCATACCATTCAGTTCCAAAAGAGGCCGAATAAAAGTCGCCGGTACCGTCCTCATCCACGAAGTGCAGGTTGCCGTATTTACCGTTTTTATCAACCACGAACCACTCCGGATGTTCCTGAAAAACCTGTGCGTCGCCAGTGGCCGAAGCAATGGAAATCCAAAGGCCTGGCTTCATATTTTTAGATTTGATATAATCGAAAGTCGGTTTCAGCCCTCCTTTGAATTTATGCTCATCCACCAGCCAGTCGCCATAATTTCCACCCCAGTCTTTTTCAGAAGTTTCACCACGGTAGTTAACCTGCCAGCCATCATCAATAATCAGTTCCTGCAAACCACATTTGGCTGCAGCATCCGCCACCGACTGCACCAAAGTATCCGAAACGAAAGTACGGAATGGGTACCAGGTGTTGTAAACGAAAGTAGGCTTATCTTTTAATTGTACAATGCGTGGGTTCATATGCAAAGTAACAAAACGATTGACTTCCTCATTAACTACCTCGAAGCCATCAGCACGGTTGTTATACAGACAGATGAAGGTTTTTGGGCTGACGAAATTCTCCTCAGGCGCCACATATTTTCGGAAAGGGAAATCTTCCTTTTCGGTGGTCAGCCCTACCTGAACGTCGTTTTTATTACCCACGGTATGGTAAGCGGTACGCTTCAACACACCAATCGCCTCATTCCCCAAAGCCATTCCTTTGCGCAACTCAATATCATGCACCACACAAACCGGATCATCCCAATTACCTACAAAACGACCGATGTTTTTCATTCGGGCATAATTATGCAAAGTGAAAGTACATTCGAAATTAAGGATTGTTTGAAGGTCCTCAATCTGTAAGGCATCAATTTTCAGATCCTGCAAGCCGAGGTTTTCAATTTCCACCCATTTCCTGATCAAAGGCAGTTCAGGGTAAAGTACATAATTTACTTTCAGGTAAAGGTCTTCGTGGAAAGTACTTTTTAAAGCTACCGCCACCGCTTGCCCCTGCTGTGGCATGGCGAACTTTTCAATGCCTTGGAGTTCCCATCCCGACTGCCCATCAACGGCTTGTCCGTTCAGCAGAAAGGAAAATTCCCGGGAAGTGTCTACCAAAAAATTGGTCGTATCCCCATGCAGAGATAATTCTGTCGATGCGATTTTGTTATCCTCAAAAGAGATCACTCGGTGCACCAATCCGTTATCCAAAATCAGTTCTTTGTCTGAACTTTGGATCCATGACTGCGCTTTTACACCTACGCTACATAGCCATAAAGCTACAAAAAATACAATTCTCATTTTATAGTGTGTTTTGATCAACAGATAAATAGAAGCGCACCGATTGGTCGCCTACTTTCAAAGTGTAGTAGCCAGATTCATAAACAGGTTTACCGTTGGCATCAGGATAATTCAAGTCATTCGCTTTGATTTTAATGCTGAAAGTCTGACTGCCATTGGCATTGATCGTCTTTTTCTCAAAGTCAAAAAGCTGTTTTACCGGACGAGGATTTACCCCGATCTCATCAGTCAAAAACCACAAAACAGCCTCTTTCCCATCTCTCTCACTCGGGTTACTCACCGTTACTGAGGCGGTAATTTCCTGCCCAAGCGTCATCTGCTCACCGGAGATTTTGAGGTCAGTATATTCAAAATTACTGTAAGAAAGTCCATGACCGAAAGGATACAAAAACGGTGATTCACCAAGACGATCGATGGCCGCCTGTGTCGAATGTTTATAATAGTAAGGCATCACGGTGCCATCGTATTTTGGATAAGAGAAAGGCAGTTTCCCGCTTGGATTCACACGACCGGAAATCACTCCCGAAAGGGCATCTCCACCGCCGTAGCCAGGCGAACAAACAAACATGATTGCGTCTGCCAATGGCTCCACATCTGTGATGATTTGTGGACGACTTTCCAACATCACCAAGACGGTCGGCTTATTGAAAGCGGAAAGATCTTCGATCAATCGCTGCTGTTTTTTGTCCATCGCCAAGGTCATTGTATTGCCCTTAAACTCACTGTATGGCTGCTCACCTGCCGTTACGATAATGGCATCGGCTTTCTTGGCCACCTTGTTCAATGCTTTGGTATCTTGCTCATCGACCAAAATGATGTTGGACTGAGGGAAATCCTTTTTCAAAGCGGTGAAAAGGGTATTCATCTCCGAAGGGTGCATGCTTTCGTCAGGTTGCCCCAACCATTCCATTGTCCAGGCGCCAGTCATTTGATGCTTGGAATTGGCCGCAAAACCAGTTACCAAAATGTTTTTGATCGACTGCTTCAATGGCAAAACGTTTTCTTTATTTTTCAACAAAACAACCGTCTCTTCTGCCGCAGCAATCGCTACCGCTTTGTTGTCAGCCGTGCCAATGGTATTGATTTCTTTTTTATTAGGCAACGCATGTTCGAACAAGCCCAAATCTTCTTTCAAGTTCAGGATACGACGAACAGAAACATTGATTCGATCTTCCGTGATCTTGCCTTCCGCCAACAATTCCTTGGTTACATCGATGAACTCAAAATCGCTGCAAGCCATATACATATCAATGCCTGCATTCAAACTCAACAATACGGCATCCTTCAAGTTATCTGCCGCATGGTGCATTTTGATCAGCTTTTCGATATCGACAATATCGGTCACCACCACACCTTCAAAGCCCATTTGGTCTCGCAACAGATCAGTAACAATTTCCTTGGAAGCGTGAACCGCCATGCCGTTCAATTCCCCACTGTTCAACATCACTGTCTTTACACCAGCATCAAAACCCGCTTTGAAAGAAGGTAAATACTGTTCCCAAAGTGTCTGCATCGGGATTTCGGCAGGCGTACGATCCCATCCATTATAAGGATCAGAATAGCCCACAAAGTGTTTCGCACAAGCGGCCAAAGACATGCCCTCGCGCTTTTCTTCCAAACCTTCGATCGTGGCTACACCCATCTTAGAACACACCACAGGATCCTCTCCAAAGGTTTCATACAAGCGAGGCCAACGGCTATTTTTCCCCAAATCAAGCACGGGGGCAAAGTTCCAGCTCAAGCCCAAAGCGGCTGTTTCTTCTCTTGTTACGATCGCTCCCTGCTTGGCCAGATCGGTATTAAAAGTGGAAGCCAAGGCTAAATTATGCGGAAAAATGGTCCCTTCGTTTACATAGTTGGCACCATGCACGTGGTCAATTCCGAGGATCAACGGAATCCCCAAACGACTTTCATCAAGGGCTACTTGCTGAATTCCCCCAACAAAATCTACCCAGCGCTCGGCTTTATCACTACCACTCAAAAATGAACCGACGTGGTATTTCAGAATAGCATCCCGAAACAAATCGACATTCAGGTCGAGGGTTTTGTTTCCGTCAAGGGTGATGGTGCTCAGGCAGATTTGGGTCATTTGCCCAAGCTTCTCGTCGATGGTCATCTGCTCCATCAGCTGATTAACACGGTCGCTATCGGTCTGTGCAAAAACATTGATTTTTGTCAAGGCCAGCACCAAGGCAAGGCTTAAAAATATCTTCTTCATATATATGGACTGATCAAAAAGTGAGGGACTAAAGCGTTCAAACTGTCACGAGAGAGACTCTCGCGACAGTTTGAGGTGAATCGCTGTCACGAGAGTCCCAATCGTGATGGCTTAAAACTAATTTTAAATACTGTATGGATGCACCCAATGTCATTAAGTTAAGGATTTTGGGCTGACTCAGGTGTAAATTTGAAATGCATGGAAAGGCATAATTCATTATGTCTCACGTAACCATTTGAATTAATCCAAGAGATATCAGCGTTGTGTTAGACGTTAAAAATAACGTCTCTACGGGGTAAGGTGCTTAACTTAATGACATTGTGGATGCACCTATGTGTGTATCCAAAATTTGTAATGGTTTGGGCAGACACATTGGCCAGCCCCTACAGCGATGAATCAAATTATTCCAAGCGAGACGCTTGAAATAATTTGATTTTTAAAATGTTTATTTCTTATGGAAAATCACGGCAAAACCACCGCCATTCACCATTTTGATGTTCAACTCCTCGGCTTTACTTACTGACTTTGTTTTCAGCAAATAATCGATGGCAGCCATTTCGGCATTTGGTCCGTCCGTCAAGATTTCCGCTTCGTATTGACCATCCTTCAGGAAGTCCAAAGCAACGGCTGTTTCCATGCCTTCGGCACCTGTCATCCCTGCCAAGAACCAATCGTTTCCGTGGCGACGAGCGATGATGATGTGCTCACCTACCTCACCAGAAATTACTTTCGTTTCGTCCCACGTCGTTGGCATTTGAGCAATGAATGAAGTGAATTTTTGCTCACGCTCATAGTTGCTTGGGCTGTCGGCCATCATTTGCAAAGGCGCTTCGTAAACCACAAACATTGCAGCCTGATGGGCACGTGTTCCAATGGCCATTGGGCGGTCAAAACGGATCATATAGTTTTGTGCGTGGGCATTGTCCATCGCTCCAGGAGTATAATCCAAAGGACCTGCGAGCATACGTGTAAATGGCAAAGTAACGTTGTGTGTTGGCGTAACTTCATCACTCCACTTATTATTTTCTAAACCTTTCACGCCTTCGTAGTTCACGATGTTCGGGTAGGTTTTTTCCATCCCTGTTGGTTTGAAAGCACCGTGGTAATCTACCAACAAATGACGCTCAGCAGCCAATACCGCTACCTCTTCGTAGAAATTCACCATATCCTGATCTGCACGCTGCATGAAATCAATCTTGATTCCCTTAACGCCCCATTTTTCATACAAATCCAAGGTACCGGCGATGTCCTCATTCAATGGACCCCAAAGTGCCCAAAGCACCAAGCCTACGCCACGCTCATTACCATATTTCACCAATTCTTCTACATTGATATCTTTGGCATATTCTTTAATGTTGGTCGTTGACTTGGTCCATCCTTCATCCAAAATTACATAAGGGATATTGTTCTTGGAAGCAAAATCGATATAGTACTTGTACGTTTCATTGTTCAGCCCGGCTTTGAAATCTACCCCGTAAAGGTTATTGGCATTCCACCAATCCCAGGCAACTTTACCCGGCTTGATCCATGAAGTATCTTTGATTTTTGAAGGCGTCGAAAGTTTGTACACCAAATTACCTTCGATCAAGTCGCCGGCTTCTTCAGCAATAGGAAATACACGCCAAGGGAAGGAACGCTTTCCTGCCGTTTTGGCGATATAGTCCGCTTCTTCAGTAATGATTTCGTTGCGGTCGCCAAGCTCCCCTTTTTCTGCCACGGTAGCTTTTACAACGTGTGGGAATTTTGAAACAAGCTGTCCTTTACCATTGGATTCAAGGAACAGGTGTGGATAGTCGAATAAATCCGCTTCGGTAAGTCCTACGTGTAAATCTCCCGCTACAATGTTCAGCATAGGCAACGAACAGAAGGTTCCTGCCAAAATATTCTTCATGTTGAACACCTCATAGTAGCGCTCATAATGTGAAATCAGGCTTTCTTCCGTAGGGAAAAACACCTTTGGGTTTCCTGGTAAAGTAAAGTCAAAAACCTCATTGTTAATGATCACGCTTCCTTTTTTATCCAACACAAAACGGTAAGCTACACCGGCGTCATAGGCGCGAGCAATCAGCTGAATACCACTTTTGAATTTCACGGTCAGCTCATTGTAATGATTATCGACCGTTTCGAATTTTACGGGCACCACTGGGGTTTCCGAAAGTTGATGTTCCTTAATGCTGGAGTTGGCGATTTTCGCCCCTGCCCCAAGATATTTCCCATCTACCTGCAAATCAATTTTTGTAGGGTCGATAGCTGCACGCCCGAAAGCACGGACAGAAAATTTAAGCGTTTTGCCAGTGTGCAAGGTGAAACGCATTTTTTTGTTTGGGGAATTGACCATCAGGTCTTCCGCCATCAGGCTGTTGCAGGCCAATAGGCACGCTACAAAAAATAATACCTTCTTCATCATATCAATCAGTCTAAAATATTGCTCAAAAATTATCCGCCATTATTTCAGCGGATACACTGCTAAATCTTTGTATTCTGCAAAATGGGTATGATCCATTTGCCGGAGCCCGATCCAGCCCGGTTGGGTGATCGCTCGGCCTCCTACAGCACCATCGTCTTCGTACTGAAGCGTTTCCACGCCATCGACGAACAGGCTGATATTTTTTCCTTTTTTCAGCAATCCGATGCGGTGAAAGCGATCGGTGCTGTCAGTGGAGATCGGGTCGTTGCCTTGTGCCACTAAATGAAAACCATGATTTTTCCTCAGGTTGGCGCCCTGCCGTTTACCACTCCAATAGGAGATATGATAATTGTTCAGGTCTCCGCTGTGATAATCGGGGAAATAGCCCGCTCGCTTTTTAAGTTGCTTGTCAAATATTGAGTTGCCATTGACACCCCGTGCATTGAAGAACAAAATTGCCAGGCCTTCCTGCTTGTTTTCCGGACGGAAGCGATAAGTGAGGAAAAAGTCTGCGGGCATTTCCGGCTTCAGCCAGGCCACCATATGGTTACCCGACAGGGAGCTTGGATCTGGCCGTGATTCACTTTCCAGGCATAAGGCTTTGTTTTTAATTTCCATGGATTTCCCGCCTTCGAGTTCCCAGTTTTTCAGCTCCAGCCTGTTGGCAAAATTGGCCTGATAAATGGGCTCCTCCCAATTGACCGTGTTCATGAGCTGTTCAGGGTAATTGGGGACTTTTGGGGAGCAGGAAACTAACAACAGAAATGCGGCAATGCCGAGGGCAGATTTTATCATGATTTATTTGACCCTAAATTTGTAAATCGATTTTGAGGTGTAAACTTTCCCTGGCGTCAGGATAAAAGCCTTGAAATTCGGTTGATTTACCGCATCAGGAAACTCCTGAGTTTCGAGGCAAAAGGCCGTTCTAAAATCATCCTTGGCACCACTGGCAAAAGTGTTTTTACTTTCCATGAAGTTGCCACTATAAAATTGCAGGCATCTTTCAGTGGAGAACACTTCCATCACAATGCCACTTTTATCGCCCATAACCTCAGCCATCTTGGTCAGTTTGCCCTTCTTTTTCTTTAAAAAAAAGTTATGATCATAGCCCATTCCGTTGGTCAGTTGATCGTTTTTTTGCTCGATATCGCGACCGATGGTTTTAGCTTCAGTAAAATCGAAAGGGGTCCCTTTCACTTTGGCGTTCTTTCCAAGAGGAATCAGGCCAGCATCCACGGGCGTGTACTCCTTGGCAGGAATGCGCAAGCGATGGTTTAAAATACTGCCGCTGCCTTCCCCATTCAGGTTGAAAAAAGCATGATTGGTCAGGTTACAAGGGGTCGCTTTATCGGCGGTAGCATGATAGGTAATTTCCAGTGCATTCTCCTCGGTAAGGGTGTAAGTAACTTTCACCTCCATGTTTCCCTGAAAACCTTCCGCACCATCAGGATGTGTAAGGTGCAGTTCAAGAGTAGATTCATTAACCTGAGTAGCCTCCCAGGTCAGGTTTTGAAAACCTTGCAAACCACCATGCAAACTGTTTTCTCCATTATTGATGGGTAACTGAAACTGCTGCCCATCGACGGTAAACTGTCCTTTGGCGATCCGATTGCCGACACGGCCTATCAGTGCACCGAAATAAGGCTCCGTGGAGCTTAAATATTGGGCCGCCTGCTCGAAACCAACAACCACATTCGTCGGTACCCCCTGCGCATTGGGAACTTTCAGGTTCATGATTCGTCCGCCGAGGTTGGTAACGGTCATCTCCATCTGTTGGCTATTCCGTAGCGTAAAGGTTTTATACGGCGTAGGAATATCCGCAAATGCAGTAGCGAATATCAATAAAAAAGCGATAAATAATGAAGAAAATTTCAGCATGGTTGATTTGTATTATTGATGAAAAAAAATGGGGATTACTGCTATGTAGGGTCGCTGCGTGCAACGTCCGCACCGGTAGGCTCAAAAATATTCGATAAACCCATTTCAACATTAGTCCAAGCGAGACGCTTGAACTAATGTGGGCTGTAAGTAATCCCAGCCAATTTACAAATTACTTACTTTCCTAAAGCATTCGAATTGTCCTTCAACATTTTTTCAACTTCTTTCTTCGCTTCTTCTCTACTTTTACTGAAAATATTATTCAACTTTTCCAAATCAAATTTCGACTCACGGTCATAAGAGAATAAACCATTTTGCTCTTGTTCCACATCCGTCAGCTGCGTGTAACAGAATCCCCAGATATTGTCAAGGGAAAGGATCACATTCACCTGATCTTCCAGACGCTTATAGAATTCTTCCTTGGTTTGCGGCGGTGTTCCGTATCCCCAGGAAGTGGCGCTTTTGGCTACGCCTTCGTTTTGTTGATTGTGCAACCAGCGGATACCACCGAACTCATCCACCATATATGGCTGACCAGCATAATCGGCACTTTCCTCATGCTTGATATATACCCCGCGCTCCGATTTACTCAGCTGATTGTACAACTCCATCGGGTCTTGCTTGTAAGTATGCTCGGCATAAACATCTTCTTTCTCAGCATGAATTCCACCACTTGCCGTAACCACAGGACGCGTAGGGTCTAAAGCTTTGGTCAGGTCGTAAACATCATCCTGCATTCTCGACTGAATCTCCAGATTTTTTGGTCGCCAGGTTTCATTGAATGGTGTCCAAGCTACAATCGCTGGCTCGTTGATATCACGCTCCACAATCGAAGTCCATTCCGACAAGAAATTTCTTACAGCCGCTTCGTTGCTGTTGTCCATTCCCCAGTTTGCGGACTCTCCCCAAACCAAATATCCGAGGCGGGCAGCCCAGTGCAAATAGCGTTGCTCAAATACTTTTTGGTGCATACGTGCGCCATTAAATCCTGCCAATTTTCCTCTTTGGATATCCGCTTTCAGCTCGTCGTCAGAAGGGGCAGTCCATCCACCATCAGGATAAAATCCTTGATCCAATACCAAACGCTGATAATACAGCTCATTGTTCAGGAAAACACGGTTGCCTTCAATATGTACTTTGCGCATTCCAGCATAGGAAAATACATTATCAATCTGCTTGCCGTCGGCATCAAACAAGTCGAAATACACTTCATACAAGAATGGATTTTCAGGGCTCCACGTTTTTGGGAAACGCAACGGAATCACACAAAAACCAGCATCAGAAGCAGCAAATGTACCTTCGCCAACAATTCTTTTATCTTCACGCACACGGATACGCAACTTGGTTCCTGCCTGCAAATTGCGGTAAGTCGGACGGAACACAAACTGCTTATTATCCAAATCAGGGATGATCTGTACTTTGTTCAAAGCATGACGGTAAACCGGCTCCATCCAAACCGTTTGCCAGATGCCTGTGGTACGAGAATAAAAACACCCGCGAGAGTCTTTATCATGGCACTGCTTTCCAGTAGCTTGAAGTTTAGAACGGGTATCGTCCTCCACATAAACCACCAAATCCGCTTCTTCACCCAAAGTAACAAAGTTGGAAATATCCATAGAGAAAGAGGTGGATCCTCCCCAGTGTTTCCCTACCAACTGACCGTTGATGAATACCTGACAGTAATAATCTACGGCTCCAAAGTTCAACAACACATCTTGTCCTCTCCACGAAGCTTCCGGCTTGATTTTGCGGTGATACCACATCGCAGGAATGAAATCTTTGTACTCCACTCCTGAAAGTTTAGACTCTGGTGCGAATGGTACCGTAATTTCTTTATCAAAACCTTTAGCCGAAGCGTAATTTTTTGACAATCCCTCTTTATTAAAATCAAATTTATAGGTCCACTTTCCATTGAGGTTCATCCAAAGCTCACGCTCAAACTGCGGACGAGGGTACTCATGTCGAGGGTAATCTATCCCTTGTGCTTGCGATGTCTGCCATTGCATCGCAAAAGCGAATATCAGTAAAAATAACTTCTTCATCTCAAAAAATTTATAAAAGGGCTCAGCTTTCACTGAGCACCGATTAATGCTGATTTTTATTTTTCAATCTTTAATGTTTTGCCTGTGATGCGCAATTTGGTTTGAACAGTTGTTGATGTTGCTCCTTGCGTCTGCGGTTGTTTTCCTCCTACGGCAACCGTAAATGTACCCGGCTCAATCACTCGATTACCTTTTTTATTGATCATCGAGAACTTGTCGGCACTCAAGGTAAAGTCCACTTTTTTGCTTTCGCCTTTTTTCAGGTGAATACGCTTGAAAGCAGACAGCTGACGGATCGGACGGGGTGTCGAGGCTTTGTCATCGGTCAAGTAAACCTGAACCACTTCATCCCCGTCGAAATCGCCCGTATTTTCAACTGTTACCGACACTTTCACCTCTTGACCATTTTGTACTTTTTTGGCAACGATCAAATCTTTGTAATCGAAAGTAGTGTAGCTCAAACCGTAACCAAAATCATACAAAGCATCGCCTTTGAAGTAGCGGTACGTTCTGCCTTGCATGTCGTAATTGGTGAACGCTGGCAATTGATCCACCGATTTGTAATACGTTACTGGCAAACGTCCGGCAGGATTGTAATCGCCAAAAAGCACATCGGCAATGGCGTTTCCTCCCTGCTGTCCAGGGTAACCCGCTTGCATGATCGCCGGCACATTTTCCTGCGCCCAGTTAATGGCCACCGCACTACCGGTCATCAGTACCAAAACGGTAGGTTTGCCCGTTGCCTGTACCGCTTTCAGCAATTCCTGCTGTTGTTGAGGCAATTTCAGGTGCGTACGGTCGCCCTCTTCAAAACCTTCAAGGTCTTTAGGCATGTTACTGCCTTCTTCCCCTTCGAGGCGTTGCGACAAGCCCAATACCACCACGGCAACATCCGAAGATTCTGCCAACGCTACGGCCTGCTCGAGTTGCTGATCGTTTGGCATTGACCATAACATTTTAGCATCGCCATCACCAGTGTGATTAGAATAGAAATAGGTTACTTTATATCTTTTTCCCGCCTGCAGGTGAACTTTTTCTTCCAGATATGAAGCGTGGTGAGGGTTTCCTGCCTTGAAAATCTCTTCGCCATCAAGCTCCAAAATCACCTTTGGCATTGACCACACGCCAATACGGTAATCGCCCGTGGTAGGTGGCACCAAATAGCCCGTCCATTTTACAGAATAGTTGTCATCTTCCATTTTGGAAGAAGGAGGATTTTGCTCCCAATAAAAATCGATATTATCGTCTTTACGAGTGTACAAAGGCGTTCCCGACCAATCTCTGTTATTAAAATACTCGCCTGTAATTCCCTGCTGACCGTCTTCGGTTTGGAAATAGGCCGAAGGAATAACAGTCAGGTTCGAAATCCCTTCAGCAAGGTGACTTCCTTCCGCATAAGCGACCTCTACATCGTGGCCTACTTTATTTTTTATACCTTCTAAAACGGTGATCGGATTTTTTGGCAACCCGTGGTAGTTCCCTACCAGTGCTTCCCAGTTATCGGCATTCGGGCCAATGACTGCAATTTTCTTCAGGTTCTTTTTCAGCGGTAAAGTCTGCGCCTGATTTTTCAGCAAAATAATACTTTCCTGTGCGGCTTTTCTCGACAATCCGTTGTGCTCATCAGAACAATTTACGCTGTAAGGAATGCGGCCATAGGCATAGCTGTCAGCCTCATCGAACATCCCCATTTTGAAACGTGCCAAGAAGATACGCTTTACAGAAATATTGATATCTTCTTCGTTCAACAAACCACGCTCGATGGCTTCATCCAAATGCGCATAAGCACTACCACAATTAAGGTTGGTACCATTACGCACTGCGATTGCTGACGCCTCTGCGGCATCTTTGGCTGTTGGTTGGTGGGTATAAAAATCACGTACCGCCCAACAATCCGACACAATATAGCCATCAAATCCCCAGTCGTCACGCAAAATGCTGTGCAGGTAAGGGTTGGCGCAACAAGGCTTTCCGCGGAACAGGTTATAGGCTCCCATTACAGAATACACCTTGGCATCTTTCACCAACGTTTTGAAAGCGGGCAAATAGGTTTCGTACAAATCACGATCAGAAACGTTGGCATCAAACTCATGACGCAATTTTTCTGGACCTGAATGCACGGCATAGTGCTTGGCAGTCGCCACCAACTTCAGGTATTTGTCATCGTCGCCCTGAAGGCCCGTAACATACTGATAGCCCAGGCGGCTGGTCAGGTATGGATCTTCCCCGTAAGTCTCATGACCACGGCCCCAGCGAGGGTCGCGGAAAATATTCACATTCGGTGACCACATGTTCAAGCCCTGATAAATGCCACGCTGATTTCCACGTACAAACTCGTGGTGTTTTGCGCGTGCCTCATCAGAAATTGCCGTTGCCACTTCCTTCACCAACGCTTCATTCCATGCTGCTGCCACCGTAATTGACTGTGGGAAAACGGTCGCATAACCTGCACGGGCTACCCCATGCAAAGACTCATTCCACCAGTTATATTCCGGAACTTTCAGCCTTGAGATGGCTGGAGAGGTATAAATCATCTGACTTGTTTTCTCTTTCAAAGTCATCTGATTTACCAAAATATCTACTCGTTCCTCCATCGGGAGGTTCATGTCCAAAAATGACCAATTTACCTCTCCATTCACTTCTTGCGCCTGCGAGGCCAAAGGAAGGGCAAAGAAAAATGCCAATATGTAAAAAATGTTCGTCTTCATCTAAATTGTATTATGTAGTGTTATGTCGATGCTTTTTTATTGGGGAAATGATAGCCTTTGGCCCCTTTGAACGTCTGGCTATTAAACTGATCGGTCAGTTCGTACCACTTTTGCAAAGCGGGGTCATTGAACTTTGGGTCCTCCCCTTCGGTGCCATTGCTGAATGTTTCATTGGACTCGTCCATGATCACCTTCCCTCCGAAACGCTCCACAGTGAGCGGTCTGTCGGAACGGTCATTGGCAATAATGCAATCCTTCAGGACCACTGTTCCACCTTCGGCGCCAATTTCCTCATGCTGACTGTTGAACAGGGTGCAATTATAGAGTTCCAGTCGGGCTTCTTTGCCTGCCCATATGGCGTAGCTGTCGCCCACCCCACCAAAAAGTGTTGGGTAGATGCTCAAGCAATTGTATAATTTAGCGGCTTCAAAAGCCCAGAATCGGTAACTTCTTTTGTTGTTAATGGCTTTGCAGTTTTTGAGCACAGGGTTGGGCGACTTATCATCCCATCCGCCATCAGTATTATTGTAAGCCACACAATTGATGTACTGAATATCCCGGGCGTGGCGTTCCGCCGTAAAGCCATCTGCATTCCAATAACCTTTCAGTGCTTTGCTTTTGGTTTTATGGAAGTTATTCCCTCCACTGACATTGATAAACTGAATGTCACGGTCGATGATTTTTTCCGACTGGCGATTGTCCGACACCTGATAACTCATCGGAAAGTTGCCCTCATACCAGTAAGCCTCTCCGCCCTGATCGGCATCGCAATCCCTGATCACCACCTTATTGTTACCCCCTTTAATGCGAATTCCACGCTTGGAATAGTGGGTAAACTGGCAGTCTGTAATTTCTACATTTTTTGTTCCCGCCAAAGGCGCTTGCGTTGTTGCGCCTCCGAGCAATAAAATACCGTCATTCATATGATCCACCAACAGGTGATTCATCTGAATATTTTCATGCTGACCAGTGGTTTCCACTCCATAGTAAAAGTGCTTGATATTTAACTGTGCAATGACCCAGTTACTGACCCCTTTTGCCACTTTAATCGCGCTTGTACGCTGCTGATCCGTCCATTGCCAGGGTCCCTTGAAAACGACCATGTTTTTTCCGCCGTGAGCTTCGCCCATCAGCACTTTGGGCGCCGTGGCTGTACCACCACTGTTCAGGATGATCCCTTCAGGGATTTCATAAATTCCTGCCCCTAAAAAAAGGGTATCACCTGCCTGCAAGTCCTGCCAAAGCGTACTGAAAACCTGTTGGTCGGTCAGGGCAATCGCATTTTTCGTATCTGCTCCCGACTGATCTCCTGCACCTAACGGACTAACATAAATATTGTGATCACTATCTGATTTTTCTGTATAATTACTACAGCTAATCAGTAATGTGCATACAAATAAACAACTAAAAAAATTCTTCACCATCTTCAAAATAGTATCGAGAAACCTTCATCACCTGATGACCTCACTACTGTAATCCCTTAAAAGACAAAAACCCTATATGCTGATGGGAAAAATAGCGGGTATTTTGTAAAACAAGGCGCCCCCAGCTGATCGCAACTCCGAATTTACCAAAGAAGCACCCCTGCCCTAACTGCCAAAAAAACGCTGAAGCAGGTTGGCTTTTAATTTCAAATGGGTACTGAAGACATGACCCACCAAAGAAAAAAGCACAAAGGTTATGGCACCGCTATTGTTACGTCTTTCCCCTTTGCGGTCGTCCATCGCAGCAACCTTATCTTCTGATGATTTTTAAGGAATGAATAAAAAAATTTAGGGCATAGAAAAAGGCCTGAAGTTTCCCTCCAGGCCTTTTATATTTAATTCGGACTTTATACTTTATCTAAAAATTAGTTTTGGCGAAAGCCTTTTGTTGGGTACACTTGAGAGTTGAAAGCATCTCCTTGACCGTTCCATTCTGCATCATCATTATTGAAATTAGGAACTGCATCTGAACCATCTTCTGCATTATTCGCATTAGACAAGATCGTGCCATCGAAAATGAATTCAGCATCCTGCTTCGTATCGGTCATCACGCGGCTACCGATATTTTTTGCAACGATACAATCTGTCATTGTTACCGTTGATTGCTGCTCAATACGCGCCTCAGAACCCCAGTAATCACCTGAATTGTACAATGTACAATTGGTCATGTTTACAATGATCGGCTGCGCACCACGTCCCTGGCCCACACGAACACCATACAACTGCCCTTCACCACGGTGATTTTTGGCATACAAAGAGGCACAATTCACCATGTTTGTCGTTCCATAACCCTTGATCGAGAAGTTCTCTCTATTTCTTATGGAAACAATATTTTCCAATGAAGCGCCAGCAGCAGCAATATTTAACCCCTGACCCGTATTGTCAGAAAGAATAGCCCCAGTAATGGATACATTAGCACAATTTTCATCGATATCAATACCATGACCATTCCAATCGCCACTACGCTCATGGTGGTTATGCGTACTTGTGATCTCAGTCATTACCACATTTGAGCAGTTCACAAACTTCAAACCTTCTTGACTATCATCTTCCAAATCAAATGCTGCTTTTGAACCCGTAACAGACACCCTGTCAAGGTTAATGTCTGAAGCATCTTCGATACGGATACCGTTTTTCCCATGGCTCACTACTGTTATTTCGTCCATCGATAAACCTGTAACATCTGTTAAGAAAATAGCCTGGAAGACCTCCTCGAAATGCAAACCTCTTAAGGTCGTGTTCATGTACTTACTTCCTTCATCGCCCATTTTTATTGCACGGTAGTACTTTTTAATGTTCAGGAAGGAAATTGTTACATCACTTGCTTCTAACTGAATGAAAACATCTTCACTTTCACCGCCAAAAGAACGAGGACCCACAAAAACAGGGAATCCATCGCCATTATCCACCCCAACGATGGTCTTGTTACCTTCAAGGATCTCCAAGTGCTGCACTACGTCGTAGTTACCGCCACCGATGTACAAAGTAAATCCCGCAGGCAACATGTCATAAGCTTCTTGCAGCCCATTCTCTTTGTTAGCAGCCAAGGCATTGTCGAAGTCCTCACCGTTCATCAAACCTGCACCGTTTGGTGTTACATACAAATCAGCATCCATCTTCTCTACCCAGTGCTTGAACTCCATTTCGTAAGCGTCATTTCCGTTGGTGAAATCTACGCTTAATGTTCCGTCTTCGGCTTCAATGATGTTCATCTCCTCGATCGTTCCACCGACAATGATGGTGCTATGGCTATCGCCGTCGAATTCCCATTTATCGGCCATCAGACCGTTGAACTCATCGCCTTCGACAGTGATTGTACCACCCAGGTTGTTCTCATCAGCCGTGAAAGTGAATACCAAATCTTTCAGTGCCATATCGCCATCAACGATTCTGTTCACCTGCCATTTGTGGGCAATGTTGGTCGCCACTTCAATTTGCTCTTCTGTTGCTTCGTCTTCGTCAGGTGTTTCCTCACCACCTTCATGGTTCATCACCAAAGTGGTTTCTTTGCCACCATATTCGAAAGTAAGCGTTAAGCTTTCCTCGGCGATTTCCGAGATTTTCGCTGTACTGAAATCCCCTTTCAACAATAAATCTACTGCACTTTCTTTGTCGAACAACCAGCTGTCGCCAAAGATCCCTTCTTCCATGTTTTCCGCTTTCAGTGCGCCGCCTTTATTGTGGGCTTCGGCTTCGAAAGTCAGCTTTAGGTCTTTGAATACTTCCTCGTTTGCAGAGGCAGACTCCGTAAACCAAGGACTACTTTTAAGAATAGTCGCGTTGGCGATCTGTGTTTTGGTTGCTGGCAAGTGTGCATCGATATCTCCGATGTCGAGTTGATCTTTGGTACAAGAGAACAGCCCGAATGCAAAAAGGCTGAACGTTAGTATTTTGAAAAAATTTGTCATAGTAATTTGAAAAAAATCAGGGTGGAGAATGCTGAGCACCCTCCACACCTTTGTATTGATATTGGTTTTATTTCTTTTTAGGAGCGAGTCGAAGAGAAGCCTTTATCAGCATACTCCTGACTGTCGAAGTTATCGCCCATACCGTCCCAGTCTTGTGTTGGGTTTTTCAGGTTAGGGTCGTTACCATCATCCTCAGGGTCTGCATTTTGTGCAGTATTATGGCGAATGGTGTTGTCCCAATTAATCGCCGCACCTTCTGCTTCTTTACCTTCCAAGTTCCAAAGCACATCTTCGTAAAGGCTGTTGCTGACGATACAGTTGGTCAGGGTCGTAGCCCCTCTTGAAACCACTTCAAAAGTAGATGACTGATAAATCGTTGAGTTCTGAACCGTCACCTTTGAACCTACTTCTGTCCAGAAGTTGTTGGTATTGGCACGGTTGTCATCTCCACCATGTCGGTAAGAGAAAGCCGCCAGACAGTTGTCCACCGTAGCGCCTGTTGTTGACCAGAAACGGAAGTTTTGTGTATTGGCAATCGAGATACAGTTGGTCAGTACCGGTGCTGGAGAGCGATCCCCGAAACCTGTACCGGTAGAATTTTTCGCAAAACAGTTGGTATAAGTGATCTTGCGGGCATTGGTACCAGCGTTAAACACATAACCGTTCCACCATCCACCAGAGTTGGCATGGTAAATATTTTCTCCACGAACATTGATGAAGTTGATCTCACTGTCATTGACCTCATCGTCGTTGTCGTTACCCACGCTGAAAGCAATTGGGAAATTCTCACGACCAGCTTGGAAGAAAGCTTCACCGCCCTGATCAGCGTAGCTGTTCGATACGGTAACTTTATAAGTACCACCGAAGATTTTCACGGCTGACTCCACAAAGTGCTTCACCGTTACGCCTTCAATCGTTACATCATGTGTCCCTTGCTCGGCATTTGAAGCGGTTGCCCCACCACGAATCGACAAACCATAGAAACAGTTATCTACCGTCACATTGTTGATTTCGATGGTTTCATGACGACCACGGGTCTCGATACCATTTGCGTAGTTCTTGATGATGATGTTTTTCACCGCCCAGAAGCTGGCGTTTGTACTCGCACGGATGAATGAAACGCTGTTGTCCCCTTCTTGCCATACGCCTTCGAACACTGGCAATCCAGCACCTTTATCAACACCCTCAATGATCTTCATGCCCGTTGCAGAAGCACCACTGTTGTTGATGTTCAAAGTTTGAGGCACATCGTAAAGACCACCTTCGATCATCATCGTTCCGGTTTCGCCCAACAATGCCCAAGCCGCATTCAAGCCACCTTCACGGTTACCTTCAATTGCATTTTCCCAGCTTGAACCGTCTTGCTCACCGGCGCCTGATGCCGTTACATAAACTTTGTCTTTATCTCCCTGCCCAGCTTCAGCATCTTTCACCAAATGCAAAACATAAGCGTCTTCATCGGCAGTGAAAGACATGGTCATGTCCTCAGAAGCCAAATGATCGATCGTCGCCACGCGAACGGTTCCGCCCACATCAATGGTTTCGTATTTTCCATCTTCAAAGAACCAGTAGTCAGAGAACAAAATGTTGCCACCTGTTACGCCTTCGACTACAAAGTCCCCTTCTTTATTGTTTTCTCTTTTATTGATGGTCAGCGTCATTTGGTCGAAAAGCTCTCCTCCCTCTGCACTTTCCACGGTCCATTCACCGACCAGGGCATTGGCAAAAGCTTTTTGCTCCGCAGTTGCTGGTGCCTGATAAGGACCGTATTGATCTTCCTCCTTACAACAAGAGGAGAACGCCATCGCTGCCATTACGAACAGCCATAGTTTTGATGATATATTAAAAAAGTTCATCCTTGTATTCTTTTGAATGATACACCGTTAATTTCTGTAAGGAAGAAGGCAGAAAGCCCACCTTCTTCGCTCTCAAAAAATATTTTTAAAATTGGATATCCTGACCTGTACGGCTTGAAGAGTATCCTTTATCTGGGTATTGCTGACTGTCGAAAGCGCTGTTACCACCCGTCCAATCTTCTGAAGGATTGTTAAAGTTTGGATCCGCATCTGTCTGGTGACCGTCCGAACCGTTCGGGTTGAACTTGATCGTGGTATCCCATACTACAACACCTGAGTTTCCTTCGTTGGTATGCAATTTTTCGCTGTTATCGCTGGCGATGATACAGTCATTCAAAGTGATCGTTCCCATATGAGAAAGAATCTCGAACTGATCAGAATGATAGAAAGTCGATTTGAAGAAGGTAACCATGGTTTTGTCAGAACCGAATGATCCTGCACCAACAATACTACCCTTCACGCCTGATTCTACATGCTTAGGCGCCAAACTTACTGAGTTGTAAATCTCTGCTCCCATCACTTCACCATTCACTTCACGGCCTTCAGACCAGAAACGGTAGTTACGCTTGTTGTGCGCAGAAATACAGTCGATCAATAGTGGGTTTTGTGATTTATCATCCCATCCGCCATCTGTGTTAGCATAAGCATAACATCCTACATATTTCAGGTTGTAAGCATTGCGTTCAGAAACGAATGAATCAGCATTTGAATACACATCATGCTCGTGATAGTTATTTCCAGCCTTCACATTAATGTATGTGATGTCGTGGTCATAAATACCATCTGCATTACCATCGGCCACATGGAAACTTGATCCCCAGTTGCCTGTTCTCCAGAAAGCTTTACCGCCCTGGTCTGCTGTACAATCCTTGATCGTAACATTGTAGTTACCACCATTGATGCGGATACCACGCTTGGTGTAATGGGTGAAATGACAGTTCTCAACGATCAAATCGTGTGTTCCCACTTCCGGGTTGGCGGTTGTTGCGTTACCTCTCATCAGGATTCCGCTGTCCATCATATCAATTTCAATATTGTTCAATCTTCCACCTACGTGGCGACCGTTCAAATCAATACCGAAGCGGTAATTTTTGATTTTGATATTCGATATTTTCCAGAAGTTCTGGCTCACCATCACTTTCAAGAAAGTGGCTGACTGTGGCTGGTTGTCAGCATCCCATCCGCCAACAAATACCGGCATGTTATTTTCATCACCAATGATTTCCAACATATCATCTGCTGAAGTACCACCGATTTTCAACTCGAAGTGTTGCTCTACATCGTAAGTACCACCACCGATATGCATCTTGCGACCCTCTTTACTCAAAAGTTCAATCGCATCGTTCAGACCGTTGGCTTTGTTACCTGCTACGGCATTTGCCCAGCTTTCACCCGTCTGCTCACCGGCACCGTCAGGGGTAACGAATACTTCCAACAATTCTGGCTTTTCTTCGCCATTGTCGCCGTCTTCGTTTTCAGAATCATCTTTAATAAACGACAGGTCATAAGTTTGTCCGTGGGCAAATTTCACCTCCAGGTTGGTTGGTGTAACATCAATGATGTCCATATACCCTACCTGTCCGCCAACATAAATTTGTTCTTCAGTTTCCTGATCAAACAACCATACAGGGCCGAAGATTTCCTCTTCGAGTCCTTTAGAAGAAATCAATCCTCCTTTATGATCATCATTGGTGGTGAAGTTCAACTCCAGCTCGCGCATATCATCTGTTGGCGCAGTGGCCGGATCAAGCGTCCAGTGGCCTGCCAGGCGGCGGGCTACCTGTACCTGTTCTTCAGTGGCATCCCCCTCACGTTCACGGATACCGATTTCGTCCTCTACTTTACAACAGGCAAAAAGTGCTGTTGCCAAGCCCCCGAATAGCATCAGGGTCTTAAAAAAAGTATTTATATTTTTTTTCATAGGAATAAATATTAAAAAATAACCCGGCAGGGGAAATCCCCTGCCCGATCAAAGTCTTATCAATTACCAACCAGGGTTTTGATTCAGTTTAGGGTTCAAATCACGTTCCTGCTGAGGGATCGGCCAGAAACCTCTTTTTGACTGATCAAAAGTTACCAAGAAGTCGTCCGCAATACCGCCATCACCTGTTGAAGGTACGCCCGCCATTGATGGCTCGCGCAAGGTGTAAGAAGTAACGGTCAACTGCTGATCGGCATAATCCAACCCACGACGCAACACATCGAAGTAGCGATGACCTTCCATTGCCAGCTCTTTACGACGCTCCAGGTAGATGGCATCCAAGTCCACTGAAGTAAGGTTGTCCAATCCGGCACGGTTACGCACCATGTTCACATACTGAACAGATTTCGCGCTGTTGGCATCCAGGTTCAATTCCGCAGCCATCAAAAGAACGTCGGCAAAACGGATATAATGAATGTTCTGTGCGTAGTTGAATCGGTGATCGACATCAGTCTGGAACTCATAATGCGAGGTGTATTTGAAAGAGAAATAACCTGTATTGTTATACCCTACGCTCATCATGTTTCTTGGAGAGATCGAAGAACCTGACGCTACGGCCTCGTTGATCAGTGAATCCGCCGTGATGAAGGTCGCTGAAGAGCGCTTGTCATCCGCAGTAAAAAGATCTACCAATTCATGAGAAGGGATGTTATGTCCCCAACCGTCACGAATTACATTCTGACTTGCGGTGAAATCACGTGGGCCAGCCATGGTACACAAGAAGTTACCCAGTGCATCATCACGCCAAGCGCCGGAGATGCCAGTGTCTGAGAAAGGAATTTCGAAAAGGGTTTCCATTCCAAAGTTCCCTTTTTCTGTAAAGATATCCTTGAATTCTGGCTCCAAACGGGCCCCTGAATTGTTGATGATATCTTCTGCCAAAGCGATTGCATCGGCTTTGGTGAAGGCTGGGCCTTCCAATGTTGGCAACTCTGCCGACTGGTAGTAACCCGTATAGAACATGTACATTTTCAGCAACTCAGCCTTGGCAGCCCATTGCGTTAAACGGCCAAGATTACCACCCCCCATTGTTGGAGCCATCATATCGATAGCCTGCAACATATCCGAAGTAACCTGTGCGTAAGCCTGCGCTGGCGTTGCCTGCTCGATCTCTTTCCACTCATCTCCACGAGGCTGTGTAAGAATCAATGGAATGTTTTCATACACACGCAACAACTCATAGTAGTAATGTGCTCTGAGGAAAAGGGTTTCACCATAGAAATTCTCTTTGTCCTCGCGCTCGCGGTCTTTGAACTCAATCTGATCATAACGTTCCAGCAACACGTTTGCGCGGCTGATTCCACCATAATTCTTGGTCCAGAAATTCAGCGCCAAAACATTGGAAGCCGAAGGATCCCCAAATCGGGAATCTCCAAATCTTACCAACGCCTTCATGTAACCACGGTCGGCAGCATCTTTGGCACCAACGTAGGCATCATCGGACTGCGAATCGAAGATCAGGTTGCCAATATTGTAATGGTTACCGTCCAATCGCTGAGAACGCAAAGGCTCATAAACCCCCATCAGGGCTCTGAAAGCCTCATCGCGGTTTTGGTAAAAAGAGTCTTCTGTTTGTGAATCTGTTGGCGACAGGTCAAGGAAATCCGCACATCCTGACATTGACATCATCAGTAACAACAGCCCACAAGTGAATATATTTTTATATTTAGTCATGACAATTAACTTTAAAAATTCAATGATTAGAAGGATACATTAACACCCAAAAGGTAGGTTCTCGCTTGTGGGTAATTACCGATATCCAATCCTTGGTTTCTCCATGAACTCATCTGTCCAACCTCAGGATCAAATCCTGTGTATTTGGTGAAAGTCAGTAAGTTTTGTCCTGAAATATAGACACGTACACGCTCGGCGCCGATCTTAGCGGCTATGTGCTCTGGCAAAACATAACCAATCTGCATGTTTTTCAGACGCAAGTAGCTGCCGTCCTCTACGTGAACCATATCGTTAATTCGTGTGTAGTTCTGGTTAGGATCCTGCTGCGTTGCACGTGGGTAGCTGTTGGTAGAGCCTTCGCCTGTCCAACGTTCCAACGATCTTGACCAGTAGTTTTGTGCGCCCAAATGCAACTGACGGTTGATGTTCAGGATGCTTCCGCCCTGAACCCCTTGCCAGAACATCGAGAAGTCGAAGTTTTTATAAGAAGCATTGAAGTTGATACCATAGTTAAAATCAGGAATGTTACTTCCAAGATCCACATAGTCATCTGCACTGATCTCCCCATCACCGTTGGTATCCACAAAGCGGATATCTCCTGGGCGTGCGTCTGGCTGAATAAGTTGGCCGTCAGCATTCACATAATCTTCAATCTCCTGTTGGTTCTGGAAGATACCGTTGGTTTGGTAACCTGCAAAGAAAGGCAATGAATGACCAACCTGCATACGCGTTGCGCCATCGTATTTATAGAAGTTTCTCCAACCATTGATGAATCCGTCGGCGTTGTTGAACTCCGTTACCTCATTGCGGTTGAAGGCGATGTTACCACGGATATCAAAGTTGAAATCACCAGTGTTCTTGCGGTAGTTCAAGCTCAATTCAACCCCTTGGTTACGGATGGTACCGATGTTACCCATTGGGTTCGGCTGACCTACATAACCAGGAACAGGCTGCTCAGACAAAAGGTCTTTGGTGGTCTTGTTATAATATTCCGTAGTGAACATGAATTTATCATCCAGGAATCCCAAATCAACCCCAACGTTGGATTGCTCCGAAGTTTCCCATTTCAAATCTGGGTTGGCAGCACGGTTAACCACAATCACATTGATCGGTGTGCCATCAGGGCCCATTGGGTAGGCCAAAGCACCACCATTGTTGGCATCCATCTGCCCTACGGTTGAAAGGAAGTTGAAACGACCGATCGCCTCATTACCTACCTGTCCCCAAGAACCTCTTACTTTGAAGTGGTTGATGATGCTGCTGTTGAAGAAGCTTTCATTGTGAACGTTCCAACCTGCAGAGATCGAAGGGAAAACGCCAAAACGGTTGTTCTCACCAAAGCGGGAAGAACCATCATAACGAACGGTTGCGGTAAACATATAACGCTCATCATAATCATAATTTACACGACCGAAGTAAGACAACAGTCTGTTCTCCAGGAATGAACCGCCAGTACGCTGCGACTGATCATTTGAACCATTGTCCAACCATCCGGTGTTCCAGTCTGCTGGGTTAATATTGGTTCTGTATCCTGTTTGTGTCTTGATCGTGTTGTTGATCATCGATGTACCCAAAACCCCACCGATGGTATGTTTTGTACCGATGTTCTTATTATAAGTCAAAACGTTCTCCCACTGCCAGTAAGCGTCTGAAGAAGCCGTTTGGCTTACCGAGTTCACCGGGTTCTGAATCATTGAACTCAAATAATTTACAGGGGTGTAATCTCTCCACTCCTGATTCTGCCATCTGAAACCAAAATCAGATTTGAATTCCAAACCTTCGATAATTTTTACTTTTCCGTAGAAATTACCCTGTACCTGACGGCTGAAGTTCTCATTGAAAGTGGTCGCATGCTTGGCCGCAGGATTATACAATTCAGGCAACAAGCTTGAGATACCGTAGTAGTTACCGTTTCCATCGCGCACGGGGTTGTGTGGCAGGTTGTCGTAATCGCGGATATCACGTGGGTTGGTTACCGTATGCGGCGTTAATGGATCCAGCAAAGTAGACTGGTTCAATCCAGAATCCACCGTTTTGCGGGAAGTAGAAACGATCGACAAATTCTCCCCGAAAGTAATGCGGGAAGTGATTTTATGCTCTGAATTCATTCGCAGGTTGATACGATCGAAAGCTGACTGATCGCCACCGATGATACCCTGCTGACCGAAATATCCGGCACTGATGGCAAAAGTAGAATATTTGCTACCGCCCGTCATCGATACGTTATGGTTCTGAATCGGTGCATTTGGCGTAAATAAATGGCTCTGCCAATCGGTATTGTTCTCAGGGTTTTCGATCTGGTAACGTGAATACAATGGGTTACGTCCGTCATTGAAATTCACCTCATTCTGCATGGCCATATATTGTCGAGCATCCAGAACGTCTACGGTCTTCCAGGCATTCTGAACACCATAATAACCATCGTAAGACACCTTAATGGCTCCTTCCTGCCCTTTTTTGGTTGTAATCAAAACAACCCCGTTCGCACCACGAGAACCGTAGATCGCTGCCGAAGCCGCATCCTTCAGTACTTCCATCGACTCAATATCGTTCGGGTTTACATTGGCAATTGAAGTTACCACCAAACCATCAACAATATAAAGTGGAGAAGAATCTCCGTTGGTCCCGACCCCACGAACGCGGATCTGAACACCAGCACCTGGCGCACCAGAATTATTCATTACATCCACACCGGCGGTACGTCCCTGCAAAGCCTGATCCACACCCGAAACAGGCATTGCGGTGATCTCCTCAGGAGATACCGACGCAATCGCGCCCGTTACCACGGATTTTTTCTGAACACCGTAACCAACAACCACCAACTCTTCAAGCTGTGTAACGTTGGCACTCATTTTTACATCCACTACCGACTCGCGTGCAGGAATTTCCTGCGAGTTATACCCTACAAAAGAGTAAACCAACACATCACCAATAGTAACATTCTTGAGGGTGTACTGCCCCATATAATCAGTTACAGTACCTGTGGTTGTTCCTTTTACAACAATAGAAACCCCTGGCATACCTTCCCCGTCCTCATCAAGAACGGTTCCGGAAACATCAATGGTTTCCTGCTGTGCTGCCTTAGGAGCCGCAACTGGCGCATTGCTTTTTTGTCCCTTTTTCTTGATAGCGACATATTTGTCCACTACCTCATAGACTAAATCTGTCCCTTTTAACACATCGGTTAAAATTTCATCAACGGTAGCCTGCTCAAAATTGGCATTCACTACACGCTTGAGTGCCGGCTGGCTGTCCTCATAGAAAAAATAAAAGTCAGACTCCTGTTCAATGTATTGGATGATCTGTTCAATAGATATCCGTCTTTCCTTAATAACAAACTTCTTGTTGCTTGCATATTTACTCGATGCCATTGCTACGCTGCATTGTAGCAGGACCAAGAAAATAGTGCAAACAAGCCGAAGACTTCCGATCTTCATCTGCATAATTTCATTAATTGTATGTCGAAATGTCGCCATGTGATTAAAAATAAAATCAACTTTAAATAAAAAAATCACTAACTGAATAAATGTGAGTAGTCTAGAAATACCCGCTTCACTACTTTAATCCTATCCCGATAAAATACCCTACATCCCCTTCCCTATTTTTAAAGACTTTTTTTATTTCACCCCCTGATTCTTTGCCTTATTAATCAGCCTATTAGTATTAAAGAAGAAACATTATTTATATATCCCATAGCGATTAATGCAATCGATTGTCAAAATGAAGGTTTTATGGGGGCAATCTTAATGATTTGATATTTTTTCAGGATTGTAAAAAAACAGGGGCGGGGCACAAAAAAAGCTGACGAAATAAATCATCAGCTTTAGAAGCGTGTTTAAAATTTACCCTTGTACTGCAAAGTTTAAGCTTTAAACACGCCCTGAGAAAATTAGTCGAAAAAGGCAGGGCTTATAATGCCCGATTTTGCAGCTGCAAATTCCAGTCGGCATGAATACCAAAAAGCATCGGCTCGCTGCCGGCTTCAAAAGCCCCCATATCCGGACCTTTGCCCGAAAAGTGATCATTGAAATTTGGAATCACCACCCCCTGATCGTAACCGGCACTTTGAGGATCCAAAGCATATTCCCCTGTTTTATTGGTTGCGCTGTAAACGGGCAAACCATGCAGTCCATTTTTCTCGCTGCCGGCTCCGCTCACAATGTTGCCACTGTATAAATCATAGTCGAAATCATTGGTCGGGTCCATTGTTCCCTGCTCCCGCACACTGTGATTCCCTTCACGAACATGGATAATATTATTTCTTGTCGTGATGTATGACTGTACTTTGGTTGGGCTTGTGTAGAGAATCCCTTCGGAAGCACCGGCGGTTGCCGAGCCAATTTTCCAGGGAGTGGCAGGCTGCAACAAGGTATTATGATAAATAAACAAGCTGCCTTTAGAGGTTGCCAACTGCTTGGGCTCAGAACCGATCTTCACGAACGCGCCACCGTAGTTGTATTTTTTTGTAGGGTAAGGCGCACGCTGCGAGAAATTCACCACATTGCGGTAAAGGTACATGGGCCCAAGGGATTGGGTCGCGAGACCAAAACTGATGAAAGAATGATCGATATGATTTCCGAAAATACGGACATTCATCCCGGAGCCTTCCGCCTCAATGGCATCATCATAACAATGCGAAATGTTGTTGGCATAAATATCACTGTCGCGGTTTGGGAATCCTCTGAAGCTGAAGTTTCTCCACTCCCCCATTGAATCGTTGAATTTATGATCCTCATCAGAATAGATGTCATTGTATCGGATGATGTGGTACCCCTCGGAATCCTCGAAGGTAATGCCCTGTGGTCCTTCCGGATGCGTTCCCGGCGTTGGCAGTTCCCAGCTGTTGGCGGAATAGGTCGGGTGGTGCAATTTATTACGCTGAATCACGGTGTGCGACAATGCTGGAGATTTGGAATAAATGGCAGAATTGAAATTCTCGCCATAGCCCTTGAGTTTACCTTCAGTAACCGCACGGCCCCAGTCCGAGATGTCACATCCTTCAATAACCACATGGTTCACTGCACCCAGTGCCACGCCATGAAGGTTGGCACCTTTCATCGTTACGCCACGCAAAATCACATAAGAAGCATTGATTTCCACATTGTGATTCACCTGCTTATTGGCAGATAGAAGGGTGTTTTCCTGTGCCTGATAAACCACATAACCTTCTTTTTCAGAACCGCCCTCGGCAATCTGATAAGTACCACTGATGGTTTCGTTGGGTAAACTGATGACACGCTTGACCTTGAATTCCTCCGAACGGGTTTTGGTGTTCACCGTCGCCTCTTCACCCGATGCCAGCGTCAGGCGCACCTCGTAGGAGGTATCAGGTTTCAGGTTGACAATACTGCCCCTATATTGCATCGCATGTTCGGGTGCCTGCTGATGATCGGTGGCATCGAACCATAAATCCGAAGCCGGAAGCCACTGCTGTGTCCCCTGCTCGCGGAATTTTACGGAACAGGGATTGTCCTGTGCCCCGGCTTTGGGTTTCCAGTACAAGCCCAGATTATGAAAAGTGGGCACAGCTTCAATGCTTGCCAGTTCCTGAGCAGGTTTTGGCGAACAGCACAATAGTGCGCACATGGCCACCAAAACGAAAAATGAAATGCGGATTTTCATGGTTTAAAAATTTTGCTTCATGACCTCAACAGCTGCCGGGTCAAGAAAATTTGGACAAAAAAATAGCCTTTAAACGCTTTCACATCCGTAAGCGCGCCTAAAAGCTATCCCAAAATGTTAGCATTGATTATCATAAATGCGGACAGGGCCTGTGGCGGTGCTGATCGGCCTACTGCCTAATCATGTCGAAAAACTGATCATTTCATTACAGTTTCCCACCCCCCTTTTACCCACAGGCAATTCTGCGCATTATCGTATTTTACTGAAGAAATTAAAGGGCGTTTTCATAACCGAATTTCAGCGGGTAACCCGCAGTTTTCGTGCGCATAATCGCTTTTAACTCTTCGATTTTCTCTGGCATTTGCTTGGCAAGATTCACTTGCTGACCCGGGTCCTGCTTCATGTTGAACAATTGATAGTCATCAGAACGTCCAATTTCCATGTTTACGTGGTGATAGAAAGATTCCCCCTTTTGTGGTGGGATCATCAGCCAGTCACCATGGCGCAACGACAGGCGGTATTCTGCTTCAAGAATCAGGTTATCGCGTCCTTGTGCCGCTTTCCCCAATAAGGCATCCATAACATTTTCACTGTCTGACTGCTCATACTGAATACCGAAAAGGCTACCGAATGAGTTCAAAAGGTCCATCTGACAAACCAGTGCGTCTGAGGTTCCAGGCTTCACCATCGAAGGTGCCCAAACGATGAACGGCACGTGTGTTCCTGCATCATATAGGCTATACTTCCCTCCTCGGCGGTCGGCCCAAGGCTTATGGTTACCTACTTTTTCTACGGCCATATCTTTGTATCCATCATTCAATACCGGTCCGTTATCACTTGAAAATACAATGATGGTATTGTCTGCAAGACCTTCTTCCTTCAATGTTTTCATGAATTCACCAATCAACCAATCGGCTTCCACAATCACGTCCCCGCGAGGGCCCAGGTCCGTTGCTCCGGCAAATTTAGGGTTAGGAATACGTGGAACGTGTGGCTGATGCAATGCATAATACAAAAAGAAAGGTTCCTCTTTATGTGCTTTCACAAAATCCTGTGCCTTGCCCAGAAAGTTCTCTCCCATATCTTCATCAATCCAAAGGGCTTTCTCGCCCCCTTTCATGAAACCAATACGAGGAATTCCGTTCGAGATGCTGTTATTGTGGCCATGTGACCATTGCATTTTCAGCAATTCCGGATTGTCAAGCCCCGTCGGCTGACCTTCAAAATTTTTGTTGTAATCGACCTGAATAGGGTCATTGGCTTCAAGCCCAACCACAAGCCCATCCTCCACAAAAACGGTAGGTACGCGGTCGTTGGTCGCTGCCATAATATAGGAATAATCGAAGCCCACTTCATTGGGACCCAGATTGATTTTCTTATTCCAATCGATTGCACCATCACCTAAACCCAAATGCCATTTTCCCACAGCACCCGTCGCATAGCCAGCCTTTTTGAACATCTTCGGCAAGGTTTCCTGAGTGGTTGAAACAATCAATGGGGCATCGCCAGGCAATACCTCCGCATTTTTGTTCTTCCAAGGGTAGCCACCGGTTAATATTCCGTAACGGCTTGGTGTACACGTTGAAGAAGTTGCGTAACCATTGGTAAAACGAACGCCTTCATTGGAAAGCTGATCGATGTTTGGGGTCGAAAGAGCTGTCGCACCGTAACAGGATAAATCTCCCAGTCCGAGGTCATCGAGATAGATGACCACCACATTAGGTTGGGCAGACTTTTGGGCTACCTGCGTATCTTTTTGACAGGAGAATCCCAGTCCTGCGAGTAAAATCACAGGAAAATATTGTCTTATGTTCAGCATGTTAATTATTGGTTAATAGTATTGTTTTCCATTAAGGCTGCAGCACACCAGATCATGGCTGCCTGCCCGTGTAAATCTCCACGAAGGCGTGGGCGTGTCAGGTAATGGTCACGGTCCGGGTGTTTGTTGGTACCGCAGCAAATTTCTCCGAGTTCACCATTTTCATCAAGGTGATTCACCAGTGCCATCCAGCCCTTGCGTGCCGCTTCACCATATTTTTTCTTGCTCAGCCAGCCATTCTTTACGCCCAAAATCATGGCGCAGGTGAACATGGCTGTTCCAGAAGTTTCCTCGAAGGTATCCGGGCCATCAATCAGCTGGCGCCACATCCCATTATCCTCCTGATATTTGGCCAGTGTTTTCATCATCAGCTTATAACCTTCCATAATTCGAGGTCGGTTGGGGTGATCAGCAGGCAATTCCTTCAACACTTCAGACATCCCCACGGCCATCCAGCCATTGCCTCTTCCCCATAGGTATTTGGCTTTTGGTGCATGATGAAAAAGGCCATTTTCCAATTGAATCTGATCCAGGTAAAAACACATTTCACGTGCGGCGCGATCCAGGTAAGCAGGATCTTTGGTCGCCTTATAGGCACGTGCCTGCAAAGAGGTGATCATGAACATATCATCGAGCCATAGTCTTGTTTGCCAAGAGTAACCCATCTGATCATATTCCTTTTCCTTCTCCGTAGCATCAGGTGGCAAGGTCCACTGCTCAGTGGCATAATCCAGCCCTACTTTCAAATAGCGTTCGTCAGGTTTATTCAAATACAGTTGCAACGGAATCGCCCCAAAAACATTATTGTCCACATGGTTGCCTATCGGTTGCAAATATTTGTCTGTGGTAATCAGCGGCTCAAACCGCTCGGCAAGAGCCGTCAAATTTTCCTGATCTCCCGCAGCCTCGCTGTACCATAAGGCACCGAGCCACACGCAAACTTCAGGGTAGCCGATCATGCGGGGTGTTTTTTCCGGTGGAGGCGTTCCTTCCCACTCCACGTACATGCCACCGCCCTGACGCTCCCAATACAGTTGCTGCAATGGGTTGATGTTCCCATACCAGGCATATTTGGTTTTCAGATAATTCCCGACAAGCTGATCCCCGACCGTTTTTGGGGAATACTTCCCTGAAAAAGATTCCAGATCATATTTCTTCTGCGCACTCACGATGGTGGAGAAGAAGAAAAATATTAAAAATAAACTACCAAACCTCTTCATCAAAAAATCATATATTTATACAAACAATATGTTTACTATTTATTCAAAAATAATCAGTGTGACCCCCTTCTTATTCTTAATTTCATACTTCAGATCCGTCGATAATGAAATCGCCTTTACGAACTGATCTATTGGCTTAGATTTCACAATTGTTCCAGTGATCTGCTTGTCGTTCAAGGCATCATCCTGAATCACGAATTTCACATCAGGGTACCAGCGTTCTACCAACTCCCCAATATTACTCAGGCTCTCCTTACGGAAGGAAACCACCCCTTCTTTCCATTGTGCAAACCGCTGCGCCTCACTGACTTTTCTCAGCGAATATTTTCTATCATCAGGACTGAACTTCAATTGTTCAGCAGGTTTAAGCACGGCTAACTGATGCCCTGACTTATCTTTTACGCCCAAGCTTCCGGTAATCAAAGTGGTGACCACCTCGCGGTCGCTTTCATAAGCATCGACATTAAAAGTAGTTCCATAAACCACCATGTCTGCCGATTTGGTATCGACCACAAACTGGTGCTTTTTATCTTTGGCAACATCGAAATAGGCTTCACCAGACAAATGCACCCTTCTTTCATTGTTATGGAAAAAGTCGTTGGCATATTTCAGGCTCGAACCCGAATTCAGGCGTACTGTTGAGCCGTCAGGTAATTTTACACTGACAATCTGCCCCGGTTCAGCAAAAATTTCCGAATACAAAACCGCCTGTTGCTGTATATTGCCCATCAGTTGCCAAGCCAGCATGCCTAACAGGCAAAAAACAGGCACCAATACGGCGGCCACACGGCCCACAGACCAAAAAGGCTGAATTTGTGGCTGTTGCGGTCGTTTTTCCATCAAACGATCGAATTGCTGTTGCAAAACGGCTTCGTCCATACGTTGCTGCTGCCCCTGCGAAAGCGCATAAGCAATTTTCAGCTCTGAAAACCGCTTTTCATTTGATGCAGAAGCCCTTAACCAATCCGATATTTCTTGATCGAAGGGCACTTCATCTGCTATATATTTTAATAATTTCTCCTCTGTCATTGGTCAATTGGATTAAGAATAAATAGGTCAGCACTACTGAAATCCACGAAGTGCCAAAAACCCTATATCAAGCATTAAAAATATTGTAAAAAGCTTAAAAAAGGGCTTTTCACATTTTTCGCCTCCTGCTGAAACTGCAAGGAAAACACCTGCTGTCTGTCAGCTCCTGCATAAAAAAACCGGGCTGCTCGCACCATTTAGAAGGGCATCAGACTAAAATATATTTTGCAGTCAGGTGGCAATAATGGATTTCAAAACTTTCTGTTTTAAAATAGAACACACTAAAAATGAGGGCAATCATGAAGAACCTCTTTAAAAATAGGCCCTGTTCCGAGGCTTTCTTCTGCCCCAATTTTCATCATCCCAAGATGACGACTTATCCATAAATCATCTGTTTTCATAGTCACAAAAATTGAATCAATAAAAATAAAGTCGATAGGTAGGTTGCTCCAAAAGGCGGTTATAATTGTATAAATAATAATCACTAAAATTACATTTACACTATATAAAGCTCGATTTAATAAAAAACCCTATACCTTAAAACAAAAAAAGCAATAAAATTTCTTAAAGAAATTTTATTGCTTTTTGCGTGTTCAAAAACACCATGATCATTTCAGGGGCTATTCCGCCCTGTTACGGCTCTTTTACTGAATCAGTATACGGGAGGTCCAATGGGTATTTTCACTTTGAATATGAATAAAAAATAAACCTTTCAGGCTTTGCGGAAGGGATTTAATATGATATACTCCCTTGACCCACCGCTCCTTACTACCTTGCCACTGCAGGCGTCCGGTAAGATCGAAAATCTGAACCCTGCCCTGCGTCATAGCCGGTGCAATAATGGTCAGTTCACCTGCTGTTACAGGGTTGGGGTAAAGTTTAATATCGGTATGGGCCGCATCATTGTCCAGTGGGGGATTTTCCTTCACTTCAATAGTGCATGCATCCGTTTGTTCACCATCCACTGTCGTGATGGTAACCGTTGCCTGCCCTTGCGCTATGGCCTGCACTTCGCCAGTAGGGCTCACCGTCAGCACAGACTCATCGCTACTCGACCAGCTCACGCCCTGCTCGGTGGCATTTTCAGGTGTCAAAATATAGGTCAGCTGGTGCATTTCCCCAACTTCCAGCAATTCCGCCGGACATTCTTCCAAAGCCACTGCCGTTACGGGAATTGAGCCAACTGCTGTTGTGGCCTGTATCAGGTTCGAATAATAGGAACTTCCGGTACCGTTATATGCCTTGATCCGGTATTCATAAGTGGTTTCTGAAAGGAGGTCATTATCTGTATAATTGTCGGTATCCGCCGTAAGGGCAGCGACCTCTTCAAAAGCGCTGTTCAGTGTTCTTCTTTCAATACGGAAGCCTGTTTCATTGTCTGCATTATCGTACCACTGAAGTGCCACCTGCTGAGGGCCGCTGGTGGCCATTAAGTCTGAGGGTGGTTTCGGTGCGCCAAATGGCGGTTCCACGAGGCACTTTCTTCGTATCGCCACCTCATCAATCCACACGTTCGCCGTGTTGTTTCCGAGGAAGAAATCAACCCGCACATTGGTGGTTTCCGTTGGCGGTGTAAACTCGAAAGTGTATTGTTCCACCTGTGTGGTAATGGCTGTAGGCTCTTTCAGGAAGCCCGTCCAGGGCGGAGTGGCGATAAATACATTGGTTTCGATGTTTCTCGCCTGTTCTGCTTTGGCCAGAAAGGTCAGCCGGTAGGTTACCCCACCCTCCAGGTCCGCCGTCAGTGGACTGAAAAACTGAATTTTCTGAGGGCCGTCCCACGCTTTTTCAATTTCAATGAAAGCGGCTTCTTCGCCAGACATCTGCGCATCATTCACTACTCGAAAGGTAGAGGCGGTCAGCCCCTCCTCCTCTCCTTCATTGTATAGCACCCAGTCCTGAATGTCGAGCCGAAATTCACCATTGCTCACCAAAGTGGAGCTTGCACAGGCTTCGCCCTCGAGGGTGGTGGCAGTGCTTTCATTACTGAAAGAGGACTGCCCGCCAGCATTAAATGCATACACGCGGTAGGTGTAAGCAGTTTGTGGTTTCAGCCCCTTATCGGAGAAGGAAGTGACGTTGGCACTGCGCACCCCGACCTGCTGAAAATCACCACCGGCCTCTTTCCGCTCAATGCGAAAACCGGACTCATTGGTGGCTTGGTCGGTCCAGCTGAGGTTAATTTGCCCAGCCCCAACCGCCTGACCTTCGAGGTCTTTGGGCGCTTCCGGTGCATCAGGCAATGGCCCCGCATCTTCTATCGGGCGTTTCCATGACCCTGCCCCTGCGGAACTGATCCATACATGCCGTTGCCCATTAACATCTGCCGCCATGCGCGCCGAGGTGAAGCCTCCGAAGTATAAATTATCCGTCCACTCCTCCCACTCTACCGAGGCTCCGGCGATGGTTCCTTTGTAAACACCATAAGTTTTTTGCTGACGGTGATCGTAATAACAGACGATAATCTGATCGTCGTAACCCACAATTCCTCCTTTACTGGTAAATCGGTAATCCTGCGCCACCTGTGCATACCAGGAAGGCTCGTTGATCGTTTTCACCAATTGACGATCAATCACTTTGGTCCAGCTTTCGCCCTCATCAAGGGAAAGTACCCCAATGTAATTGCTGCCATCGCTACCGGTTTCTGAAGAAGCCCCGAAGTAAAACACATAAACCTGTCCGTTGTACTCCCAGGTGGTTACTTCGGCATCCCAGCTTGAGCCGTTATAAATTTTCGTCCAGGTCCAGTCTTCAAGTCCTGCGCCCGTTCTTTCTCCTTTATAGACCCCCTGACTTCCCGTGCTTCCATTCAGGTAAACAATATCAGGATTGGTGGGGTGTGGGGCGATTTTTTTTACACTTTTGACATTGTTCAGCACCCCGTTGGAGATTTTAACCACATTGGCCACTCCCTCTTCCATGGCCTGACCGAGGTCATCGACCATAAACATGCCCACATTGGAGGCGAACATAAATACCCGTTCGGGCTTGGCAGGAGAAACCTCCACATCGCGCAAAACATTATCAGCACCGCCCGTAGGGAGCCCCCCTTTTTGCTCGGCACCGCCGGCGAGAAACACCCATTCATCGTCAGGGGAATGGGTGGTGAGCTTTTTGCCGTAAAGGCGCCCATCGCCAATCCCGATCGCTCCGCCATAACCTTCGGTCATTTGCGCAAGCACCGTCGGGGTACCGTCGGCATCGCCAATGGTAACCGCCTGCACATCGGATAAATTCTGCCCCTTACTGCCGCCACCGCTTGCCCGATGCCATACATTTGACCACGACAAGCCACCATCCCAGCTTTCCATTGGGCCGTTATCTCCCTGTCCCTGAATCACATAATTTTCATGTACTGCAATATCATAAGAGTAGGTGCTTTCCGTTCCTCGTCCCTGATAGCAAGGCCACAATGAATTCCCCCAGGTGGGAGCCTTCACCATAATATCGTAATTGGGAATGCTGTATTTATTGTTCCAGCTGTAAGTGCCGTCCGCATAATCTGCCGAGAAAATCGTCTGATTGGAAGTGGACCACACCGCACGGTCCCAGTTCGCAGGGGTATAATGAACATAGCGCGGGTTGGGGTCTGCAATGTCCCATCCGTTATCATACCCTTCATGCCCATCCCAAATAATTTCAAAACTGTATGTGGCACTGTTGCCGGACCAGTCGAAAGTGGCTTCGTGCAATCCGCTTCTTGTTCTGCGGAGGCTCAAAAGAACCTTATGCTGATTGCCCGTAGAACGGGGATCTACCTCAGGGTACCAGAAATCGAGAGCTTTCACCCCCTCCGACGCCTTGATCCAGCTGTCGGCAGTAACTTCTGCAGTGGGGGTAGCAAACAGGTAACCGTTGTTTCCGCTGGTGAGGAATACGGCATAAAGTTTGGTGCCGTCGGGGCTTAAAGCAATCCCCTGATTTTTGGCTACACTTGCGGGTTTTGTCAGTGCCGACCACGTAGCCCCGCCATCGGTACTTTTGAAAATCCCCTGTGCCGTACCCATATACACTTGCCCTTGGTTTTGAGCATCATATAAAATGGTAAACACATTCCTGTCCTGGCTATTGCCGGTATACTGCACCACCTGCCAGTTTTGGCCGCCATCAGTAGAGCGAAAAATTTCACCGTTCCCCGTGGTGCCCATGCCAAACTGATTCGCGAAATCATAATCATCGCGCCAGCCAATACCTGCGAGGATATTGTTTTCGTTGAAGGGGTCCACGGCAATGGCTCCCACGGACTTTTTCCTGCTGATTTCCACCAGCTCGGAACTGTTTCCGCCATCATTGGAAACTTCGAGCCCATAAACGGTCCCAACGTATATTTTCTCTGTATTGCCAGGCGTGAAGGCCACCGAATACACCCGATTTTGCTTCAAGCTGCCCTTGGGATGCCAAGACTCCCCGTTGTCAGTGCTTTCATAAATCCCTTCCATATCGGAAGCCAGCAACAGATGATTGGGCGTGTTCGGACTCGGTACAACATCCTGTACTTGTCCGCCGGCACCTGGGTTAATCGACACCCATTGTGCCTGTGCATTATAAGTGCTGATCCACAGCAGTAAAAAAAGTAAATGATACTTCATAGGTCTAAAAAATTTCTTTCCCTACAAGGTGTGGATCGTCGGGGAAATATGACTGATCATTTATAATTTCAGAGCAAAAAGCAGTGCCCCGTAACTTGGCACCCATACTGCGCTAAATAAGCTCAAAAAATGCACTTAAAGGCCTCCAGAGGCTATTCTCAATCTTCTGAAATATAAAAAGCAAAAATTCAGCAGAAACTTAAGGCGCTGTTACCTTTAGAAATTTGAAGCAACAAGGGCGGTATGAAGCGTGATTAACGGAAGGGCTATTTGCCACCATTCCGCGAGAGGATGAATTTATTGGTAAAAATGAAATTGCATTTAATAATGAAAAAAATTATTTATACATTGTAAAAAAAATAGAATAAGCTTATTTTTTTATTGTAAACATCTCAATTATTTAACCTGAAATTATGGAAACCTTTGAAATGCTCCCTGTGGTTTTGAAGTCTTTTTGGTATGTTGCTATTCCATCCAGTCTGATTTTTTTGATTCAATTTGGCATGTCATTTATTGGTGGTGGCGATGATTTTGACCTGGAGGTGGAAGCCGAGGCAGAGGTAGATTCCGACGACATTTCGCTGGTAAGTTTCAAGAGTCTCCTGCATTTTATCCTTGGGTTTTCGTGGACAGGAATTTCCTTTTACCACACCATCAACAGCCTTGCCCTGCTGATATCCCTTTGCGTTGTAGTAGGGATGATTTTTGTTTACAGCCTGTATTATTTAATCAAGCAAATGCACAAACTTGCTGAAGACAATTCCTTCAGAATTGAACACACCCTCTTTCAGCATGCCGAAGTCTATTTACCCATTCCCGCCCAAAAAAATGGGGTGGGAAAAGTGCTCGTTACCGTGAAAGGGTCGTGCCGGGAAATGGACGCCATCTCCGTTACCGACCAAATAGCAGCGGGCACCCAAGTGAAGGTGGTGGCTATTGAAGATGACTCATTATTAATTGTTCAACCCTTATAATTTTTATGGAACCGATATATTTAATTGTCGTTGCCGTAGTGGTTCTTTTTTCCACTGTATCGGCCCTAATCGCTCGTTATAAGCGATGCCCGTCCGATAAAATTTTGGTCATTTATGGCCGTACAGGCGGAAGTTCTGCCAAGTGTATTCATGGTGGTGGTGCCTTTATCTGGCCCGTCATTCAGGATTACTCTTTCCTGGATCTGAAACCGATTTCCATTGAGGCCAACCTCACCAATGCACTCAGTAAGCAGAACATCCGTGTGGATGTACCTTGCCGTTTTACCATTGCCATTTCCGCAGAGGAAGACAACATGAATACCGCCGCTGAGCGCCTTTTGGGGCTTGACCCAGATCAAATTCAGGAGCTGGCAAAGGATATTCTTTTCGGACAGCTGCGATTGGTGATTGCCACCATGACGATCGAAGAGATCAACTCTGACCGTGATAAATTCTTGCTGAATATTTCTCAGAATGTGGATTCTGAATTGAAAAAAATCGGTCTGAAACTGATTAACGTGAACGTAACCGACATCATGGATGAGTCGGGTTATATTGAAGCTCTCGGAAAAGAAGCCGCAGCCAAGGCCATCAACGAAGCCAAGATCAGTGTTGCCGAGCAGGAAAAGATCGGTTCTACAGGTCAGGCCAACGCTGAACGTGCCCGTGATATTGAAATTGAAGCGACCAACCGCGATCGTGATGTCCTTATTGCAGAAACACACCGTGACCGTGATGTAAATATTGCCAATACCCGCAAAGACAAAGAAGTGAGTATTGCCAGCGCCACCAAAGAGGAGGCCATTGGTAAAGCGGAAGCGGAATCGCTGACCAGAATTAAGACTTCTGAAGCCAATGCGCAAGCCATTCAGGGGGAAAACGAAGCGAAAATTGCCATTGCCAATTCGGAGGCACTACGCCGTGAGAAAGAGGCGGAATCGTTGCGTGTAGCGATTTCTGCTGAGAAGGTACAACAGGCCAAAGCCTTGGAATCCTCATACCTTGCGGAGCAAAAAGCCGAGCTTGCCCGTTCTGAGCGCGAGCGTTCTACGCAGATTGCCAACATTGTGGTGCCTGCAGAGATTGCCAAGCAACGTGCGATTATTGATGCGCAGGCCGAAGCCGAGCGTATCCGTGAGAACGCCAAAGGGGAAGCCGACGCGATTTATGCCAAAATGGAAGCGGAAGCAAAAGGACTTTATGAGATCCTGACCAAGCAGGCGGAAGGTTACAAGCAGGTGGTGGACGCTGCAGGAGGCGACTCCAACAGTGCATTCCAGTTGTTGTTACTTGAGAAATTGCCAGAATTGGTAAAAACTCAGGTCGATGCGGTGAAGAATATCAAGATCGACAAGGTCACCGTATGGGATTCTGGCGCCAACGGTGGCGAGAGTTCATCAACGGCAAATTTTGTTTCGGGAATGATGAAATCCGTTCCTCCGTTGAATGAATTATTCAATATGGCAGGGCTGGAATTACCAAAATACCTCGCAGCAGGTGAAAAAGAAGATGCCGCTCGCATAGCAGTGACGGAAGAAACAACGCCCGTAGCAGCGAAACCTAAAAAGGCTAAAGCTACTGAAGACAAGTAAGATAGCCCAAATACGGCATACTACAGCTAAAATTTAGCACCCAAATCATTGGATAAAAAATGATTTTGGGTGCTTTTTTTTCTGTAAAATACGTATAAGAAAGAACACCAAACCGACCTCCCTATGTTAAACTTTTTTGTAATTGCGGATGAAGATGCCAAGCCAACCCCTGCCCAGCTTCACGATATGCCCCATGTCGGAGAAATTGACGATAAAACGTTCTTCCATTTAATGCAGCTCGGCATTATCGACAGCCGATTCAATTATTACAGTGATTTCCGCTGGTCAACAGATACTATTGCGCAGGTATTCCGCAAGATTTCAGGTGCCGACAACGACGACCCCTGTGTGGAGAAACTCCTTACCATCCTGATCGAGGCCAAGTCAGCAAAAAAAGGCCTGATTGCTGTTGGCGACTGATCCCTTCCTCCTGCTGACAGGCCGCTGAAAAATTGCCCATGAGTACCATCGTTCTACCTTTAAATACTGAACGATCGACGAAACACCTGGCGACCAAAAAGGCACAGAAATACAAGTTGCAACCTGTGGGGAAAAATATAAGGCGATAATGAAGGGATACTTCACCATTAGGGCTGTTGAATATTTTTGCACCTATCGGTACAGGGCTCACTGTACGGGCTGACCCAATGGCATTAAATGAAGAGTATATTGCTTGAGGCTATGTATTAATTTGAGTAATTCTTTGAATAATGAAAGGAAAATCCCGAAGGGATGTAATATCATAGCCCGAGGTGAAACCCCGGGATAATAACCGACAAAATACTGTGCCCTGAAAGGGCGTAATATAAATTTCTATACAAATAAAGCGTTGCACCCTTTCAGGGTTATAGGTTTTAGGGGAGGGATATTTCGAGGGGTTTCACCCCTCGCTACGTTATGTAATCCCTTCGGGATATAAAAACAGAAATCTTAAAAACACATTAAATGACCTTTCAACTCATACCTCTCCGAATTCCCTTTGGTTTAACCTGCTTTAAAGTCATAATTTCGAATAAATGATCGACTATTTCTTAACTTAATGACATTGGGTGCATCCATATCGTCAATAAAATGATCTTCTGCGTTAATTTGAAAAATCTGAGTTGTGCGACGCCTACGGTATTAGAAATCATGTTTTGCACTAAATGCAGAGAGCTGAGTTGTGCGACAGCCCCTCACACAATGCCAATCTCACAGATTTTCTCTTAGATTTATTCAAATTGTAGCATGAGTCGTTAAGAATAACGCCTCTACGAGCATTTTAAATTTAGACCTGTGTCCCTCAAAATCTTTCACTTAATGACATTGCAGGCTGACCCAATGGCATTAAATGAAGAGTATATTGCTTGAAGCTATGTATTAATTTGAGTAATTCTTTGAATAATGAAAGGAAAATCCCGAAGGGATGTAATATCATAGCCCGAGGTGAAACCCCGGGATAATAACCGACAAAATACTGTGCCCTGAAAGGGCGTAATATAAATTTCTATACAAATAAAGCGTTGCACCCTTTCAGGGTTATAGGTTTTAGGGGAGGGATATTTCGAGGGGTTTCACCCCTCGCTATGTTATGTAATCCCTTCGGGATATAAAAACGAATAGTTTAGATGCACACAAAATGATCTTGCTAATCATATACCTTCCCATTCCCTAAGATTAGACATTCAATAGCGCTATAAGATCGACTGTTTCTTAACTTAATGACATTGGGTGCATCCATACCGTCAATAAAATGATCTTCTGCGTTAATTTGAAAAATCTGAGTGATGCAACGCCTACGGTATTAGAAATCATGTTTTGCACTAAATGCAGAGAGCTGAGTTGTGCGACAGCGCCTCACACAATGCCAATCTCACAGATTTTCTCTTAGATTTATTCAAATTGTAGCATGAGTCGTTAAGAATAACGCCTCTACGAGCATTTTAAATTTAGACCTGTGTCCCTCAAAATCTTTCACTCAATGACATTGCAGGCTGACCCAATGGCATTAAATGGAGAGTATATTGCTTGAAGGTATATATTAATTTGAGTAATTCTTTGAATAATGAAAGGAAAATCCCGAAGGGATGTAATATCATAGCCCGGGGTGAAACCCCGGGATAATAACCGGCAAAATACTGAGCCCTGAAAGGGCGTAATATAAATCTCTATACAAATAAAGCGTTGCACCCTTTCAGGGTTATAGGTTTTAGGGGAGGGATATTTCGAGGGGTTTCACCCCTCGCTATGTTATGTAATCCCTTCGGGATATAAAAACGAATAGTTTAGATGTACACAAAATGATCTTGCTAATCATATACCTTCCCATTCCCTAAGATTAGACATTCAATAGCGCTATAAGATCGACTATTTCTTAACTTAATGACATTGGGTGCATCCATACCGTCAATAAAATGATCTTCTGCGTTAATTTGAAAAATCTGAGTGATGCAACGCCTACGGTATTAGAAATCATGTTTTGCCTAAATGCAGAGAGCTGAGTTGTGCGACAGCCCCTCACACAATGCCAATCTCACAGATTTTCTCTTAGATTTATTCAAATTGTAGCATGAGTCGTTAAGAATAACGCCTCTACGAGCATTTTAAATTTAGACCTGTGTCCCTCAAAATCTTTCACTTAATGACATTGCAGGCTGACCCAATGGCATTAAATGAAGAGTATATTGCTTGAAGCTATGTATTAATTTGAGTAATTCTTTGAATAATAAAAGGAAAATCCCGAAGGGATGTAATGTCATAGCCCGGGGTGAAACCCCGGGATAATAACCGACAAAATACTGTGCCCTGAAAGGGCGTAATATAAATCTCTATACAAATAAAGCGTTGCACCCTTTCAGGGTTATAGGTTTTAGAGGAGGGATATTTCGAGGGGTTTCACCCCTCGCTATGGTGTGTAATCCCTTCGGGATATAAAAACGAATAGTTTAGATGCACACAAAATGATCTTGCTAATCATATACCTTCCCATTCCCTAAGATTAGACATTCAATAGCGCTATAAGATCGACTGTTTCTTAACTTAATGACGTTGGGTGCATCCATATCGTCAATAAAAATGATCTTCTGCGTTAATTTGAAAAATCTGAGTTGTGCAACGCCTACGGTGGTAGAAATCAAGTTTTTAATGGGGGTGATGGCCTGTGTTCAACAGGATACTGCACCATTGTGGCGCACATCGGTAAAATTTAATCCGTTCTTCACGCAGGTCGAAGCCTTTGTCTTCGACCTTTTTATTGTGCCGAAAAAAGCCTGACCACCAATGGCCAGGCTCAAAACGACTTAACAAAATAGGTAAACATTCCCCTGTATCTTCGGGAAATATTGATCTATTTTCAGGTTAAATACATCCTCTAATTATTCATGTCTGATGATCACTTTTTTACCATAAATATGCTGAGCAGTTGCTACCTGAAGAATATAAATTCCTTCAGGAATATGGCGCACGTCAACCTGATTAATCTGCCCCTGATCAACACGGATCGCATATTCATTTCCCAGCACACTGAACAACCTCACCTCTTCGATCTGCTGACCTATGGCAATTTTCAACACCTCATTGGCTGGCTGCGGGTACACAGTCAGCAGTGCTTCCTCGCCTGCACTCAATGGTTTGTCGGGTTGCTGCGCCTCATTCACCAAATCAATGGTGGCTTGTATGTCCTCCATACTGAAAGGCGTGTTAAGTTTATAAATCTCATCGATATATAATTGCTCATATTCCTCCATCCTGTTCTCAAATTCGAGCAGACTGAAATAGTCGGCCATCTGTTCTTTATCATTCTGCGCACTATAAGCATTCATCATCGCCAGGTGCCCTTCAGGGTTAATCTTTTCTATCACAGCCTGAATTTCTGCCCGCTCGGTAACGTTGGCCATGGTCGCAAATTCCTGCTGATACAAGCTCAGGTATTGTGCCTGATAATCATCAAAATCCTCGGCTTCCATCATGTTATTGGTAATTCTGTGGGGCTGCCCCTCATTGATGTAGGCCAAGATTTTCTCCAGGTTTTGCAGGCTTGGGGTATTGACCTGATCGACCACCAACTGCACCTGCCCAATCATGGTAAAGGCTGCAATCTGATCCTCAAGCGCAGCAACATAGGCCGTCAGGCTGTCGGCCACCACGCCCTGAATGCCCAGGGTTTCAAAGTCCTGAACCGTTACCGACTCAGGGCTGTTGATCACCAGTGCCTTGAACACCTCAAATTGCTGGTCTGCCGCTTTCAGATCCTGAAGATTTATTTTAAAACCTCCTGCGCCACCGGATCCCGAATAGATGATATTCTCATCGCGGGGATCAAAAGCCACATTGAACAGTCGCCCATAGCGGATGCTTTCAGTACCCACCAACGACCAGCTTGCGCCGCCGTCGTAAGTTACCCCCAGCCCGTAAGCAGGACGGAAATCACCAATGGTTTGCCCTGTTGCAGCGCCAAAAGTCGCATAAATGATGTTGGAGTTGGTCGGGTGGCAGGTAACCGTACTTGCCCCGAAAAATCCCCCATTAACGGCAATTTTATCGGTGAATTCATCAGAGAGCGTATTGCTTTCCTTGGTGGCAATACCCGTCCAGTGAACACCGCCGTCGGTACTTTTATAAACGCCTCCGCGTTGCCCTTCAGCAGCTGTACTCACGGCCATATAAAGTGTGTTATTATCATTGGGATCAATGGCCATATCTCGGGCATCATAAAGAGGATCTTCATTGATGGTTACCCAGTTGGCTCCTTTGTCCGTGGATTTATACAATCGCCCGATTTTACCGTTGTGCGTGGCCGCCACGGCATAAAGGATATTGGGATCCGACTGATCGAGGTGCAACTCACGGATGAGGTTGTTGTCAAATTTCTCCCCTATTTTCTCCCAGCTTTCCCCGCCGTCATGCGTTACGATGGTGGCGTGATCGTTGGGTGCCATGGCCGTTACGTATAGGGTTTGTGGATCGTTGGGGTCAATTTCCAGCCCACGGTACATGCCCCAGCTATGGAATTCAGAGCCCTGCTTGGCGTCCATCACAATTTGCCACGACTTACCGTTGTCGGTCGATTTCTTAATCTGAAAACCGCCGTTAGGATTATAAAATGAAAGCTCAATGGCCACATAAATATCGCCGTTATTGGCAAAAGCAATGTCCGTGACAGAAACAAGCCAACTGCTGGTGCCATCCTTACGCATTTCATGGTGCTTGTTTTCCCAGGTTTTTCCGCCATCACGGGAAAGGTACAGCCCGTTATCATACTGCCCCATTAAAACCAGGCCGTCCACATAAGGGGAAGCTTCCACCACATCGGAGACCGTAAAGTCAATCCCATTGTTAGTGTAAGGCGAAGAATTACTGGAATAGACATTATACCAGTCGCCGCCGCCATTCTCTGTTTTGTGCGACCAGTGCTCCCCTGCAATCAAATACTCAGGATCCGTAGGCGAAATGTCGAAACCGTAGGCTTTCAAATAGCCTGTTCCATAGGAGAACCACCCCTGATCCCGGACTCTTCCAGTATAAACGTTACTCCATTTTTCACCCCCGTTGGTCGTTTTCCAGATGGCACCATTTTCCGTTCCTCCCACATACATGGTTGCTGGATCTTTGGGGTTCATCAGTAAATGGTATGGCTGAATGGGCTGACCATTGTGTCGTTCGGGCAAGCCGTTATTCCGTGCCTCCCAGGTGTTGCCCAAATCATCCGAAAAATATACCCCGTAGCCATTCGCTTCACTGTCGATGGTCACAAAAACACGGTTGTTGTCCCGTGGGTCAAGCACCACATTGAGCACCTTTTGGTGCGGCAGGCGGCTCATTCGTCGCCATGACAATCCAGCATCCTGCGAACGGTAAAGTCCTCGGCTACTGGCAGCAAACAATGTTCCTTCAAACTGATTGGAGGCCGTAATCGCAAAAATATTGGCCATTTCCGGAATGTTGGTACTGTACTCTTCCCGAAGGTTGATCCAGCTTTTACCCCGGTCTTCAGACTTGAAAATCAGGCCTCGTCCGTATTTCGCTTCTCCGGAATCCATCCCGACCTTTGAAGCCTCGCGGCGGTCACCCATGGCGGCATATAATATATCAGTATTAAAAGGGTCTGTACAAATCGATACAATGGCGATCGACATTTTGCCCGTCAGAACATGATCTGGCAACCCTTGTCGGACATCCTCCCAGCTTTGTCCACGGTCCTCTGAACGAAGAATTCCACCACGCACACCAAGGATCACCAGATTGGGATCTTCGGGGTGCACAAAAATTTCGGAAATATGTTCATTCACCGGCTGGTTGTTGGCAAGGTGCCACTGCTTCCCTCGGTCGTCGCTATAATAAAGGCCCGACACATCGACGCCCACCCATGTTCTACCGGTCTGATCAATTTTGTAGTCCATCAATGAACCACCAAATCCCAGCCCAAGGACCTCCACCTGAGCACTCAGCCGCTGAGCACCGAACAGTCCGAGACATGTCAAAAATAATATTCGTAGTAAGTTTTTCATAAAAAAATGCGCCTTGTTGTCTTCACAAATATGCATCATGCGCAACGAAATTCACTTCTCGAATTTTTTAAAGTCTTTTGATTTATAAACAAGACAACTAAAGACTAACAATCAATCCTTTAAACCACAAAAAAAGCCCCGAAACAGGGCTATTTCAGGACTTTTATCTCGATTTATAAATGGTATTTTATCTTTCAGAAGAGTGATTTCTTCCTGCTTTTGGCTATTGATTCCTTTGAGTGATCAACTTTTCAGTCCCTATTGGGAAACGGCAGCAGTAATGAGCTTGATGGCCTTCACCCCTTCCCGGGTCATGACCATCGGCTTGATCGTTCCGTCCTCATTAAAATACATGCGGTCGATGCAGGTTACGCGGTGGTCACGGTCTTCGTTCGGGATCGGACGACGGTGATAAACCATATACCAGTCATCGGTATTCGGTGCGCAAAAGGCGGAGTTGTGCCCTGCTCCTGTGGCCATGTTTTCATCGGAAGAGAGAATCGTAGCCTCCCGTTTGAAAGGACCCGTCGGGTGGTCGGCAATCGCATAAGCCACCTGGTAGGTGCCGTTGCCCCATCCGCCCTCGGACCACATCAAATAGTATTTTCCTTTGCGCTTGAACATAAACGGCCCTTCGACATAATTTTCGGGGGTAATTTCATGGAACAGCTGCCCATCTTCCCAGGGAGTAACGGTCTTGAAATCGGCGCTAAGCTTGCCGAGGTTACAGTGCTTCCATCCGCCATAAAAGAGATAGTGCTGACCATCATCATCCCTGAAAACAAACTGATCAATCGGTTGTGCACCATGGTGGAAATCGGAGATCAGTGGCTTGCCGAGGTAATCCTTGTAAGGGCCTTCAGGTTGGTCGGCCACAGCAATGCCTATGCCGCCAAAATGATTGATCGGATCGTCTTCCTTGTACAAAAAGTTACCCGGCTTCTGAATATCATTGGCTGAGAAAAATAGAAAATACTTCCCTTGATTTTCAATGATGGAAGGCGCCCACATGGCTTGTTTTGCCCACGTAATTTTGGTGGTATCCAAAACCCGCTCGTGCTTGGTCCAGTTCACCAAATCCGAGGATGAAAAAGCATCGAAATAAACCTGCTGCTTGTATTTGGTGGAAGTGGTAGGGAAAATCCATGCCTTCCCATCCAACATCGCCACTTCCGGATCAGCATACCAACCCTCGAAAATGGGATTGCCCGACCGTGCTTTTGTGGAGATTGCGGAGGTTGTTGCCTGGCTTTTCTCTGCAGGCTTACAGCCTGAGGCCACAATTATGGCAATATAAATTAAAAACGACCATCTCATGGAATGTATAGTTCTGTGGTTAAAAAATAAATTCAATTTAGCACCCTTTGGCTCAAGGAGCACTTTTTTTAAGTATAATTCTCTTGCTATTGCCCAATCCAAATGAATTTTACGGTTCACAAAGGCTTTCTCCTCCCCTTTGAGTGATATTTTCGGCCGACTGATCCGGTAAAAGGGCGATGATATATATCGTTTTCAGTCATCATTTTTTCATGGAAATAAATAACTTTACAACACATAAATCAACCATCAACCTAAACCATTCAGACATTGACTTATAAATCACTTATTTCAGCCTTTGCTGTCATGGCATGCCTGGGCTGTTCCAATAATGCCGAAAATCCGATTGATCAGGAGTTTGAGATCGATTATGCCACAATTGAATGTGCCGATAAAACCAGCAATAGAAATGCTGAAAAATTTGACTGGGCCATCGGAGGGGATTACTGTATTCCTGATGCCGCACAGATCAGCGACGGCAGCAATATTTTAGAAGATGGCGAAATTAATGCCATCATCATTGAAAGCCTTGAGAATGACGGCAGCAATCCACAGCTGCTCAAAAAACTGAAACAGGAAAAATACGATGTTGTAAATATCGAAAAAAAGGCCGTTTATACCGCACACCCTGCCAATAATGAACAGGAAGCTATGGACCTTCTGATTGTAAACAACGATTCTGTGGAGTTGCCCAATGATGGCAGTGAAGCGTATGTATGGTGGTATGGGCAAATTGAAGTTACACTGCAGAGAAATATGAAAATAGCCTATGTTACCATTGATATCGGCATGCAGATCAAAAATTAAGCGCGCACTTTTACGGGCTTGATACCTTCAGGACTTTTCTTTGTTTTCAGGCATCCCGCTTGGAACGACAGGAGCATAGTCCCCAAATAATAGGCAGGATCAACCTCATCAATCCACTCCCGATATTTCCATGACTTACGGATTTTAGGATACAAAAAATCCCCTCACGATCCATTCATGAGGGGATTTTTAGATTCTTTACTGATTAATGGCTTATAGTCTTGGCAACTGCCCTTCCACCATTGGATTGTTCAACACTTCCTGCTCAGGAATCTGGAAGAAGTGATAATGGCTGCTTTTGCCGACTGGCGAACGATCAGGGTAAGACAGGATGTGGTGCCCCCTTGTCAATACACTGTCTTTTACCATTCCGAGATAATCTTCAAAATCCTTTTGATCGATCACTTTTCGGTGAACGGTTGCCTGCGTACGGTTGATATCAAAGATACCGGCTTCGCCTTCACCCCACAGCTCTCTGCGGCGCTCCTTCAGCACAAAATCAACATCAACAGTACTTACCTGTGAGGCATCACGGGCAGCACGCAATTCATTGATGATCTCCAATGCCGGACGCTCAGCTTGTCCTCCACGCAATACGGCCTCAGCCTCGATCAAATACATCTCTGCCACACGCATATAAACGATGTCGCCCGTTGGCTCAGAATCACGGAATCTGAATTTAGGGTATTTCAAAGCATTTTGTACACGCGGTGCACCTAAAGAATCCGGCTCTTCGAACAGTTGGAAACGCACATCCGAAGTGTCAAATCCATCGCCATAATCGAATAAATCCCTGAAGTAAGGATCCGGCAGGGCCGATTTATAATACGCCCGCCCATCATTACTGCGGGTATCCATATAATGGAAGATATAACTCATGCTGCTATTATCTGCCGACTGTGGCAGGTCCAGCATCCATTCTGAATTGGAATCTTCATTGAAACCGGCCAGGAATTCGGCAGGCTTCATCAGAGACATCCCTTCCTGCGCCATGCGTGCATACTTTGCCGCTTTGTCCATATCGGCTTTTACCCCTGATCCGTCCGCTTTTGTCCCGCGGGTCAGATAAGCACGCGCCAGGATTCCTGCCGCCACATTTTTGTTGATCATCGCCTTGGACGATCGGTTATAGTCCACCTCTTCAAAGATGTTTACCGAACGCTCCAAACCATCAATCAGAAAATCATAAACCTCCGCTACGGTAGAAAGAGGCATGCCTTCACGCCCCGTTTCAGCATCCACGATTTTTTCGTAAATCGGCGCAACATCGAGGTCTGCCGCTTGCTCATAGCTTGCCTGCCAAAAACGAACGACATCAAGGTAGGCGAAAGAACGCAAAGCTAACAGCTGCGCATAAGTGATCTTGGATTCCTCGCTGTGCGACTCATAGGCCGCCGTTTCGAATCGCTGAATCCCGTTGTTACAGGTGGCTATGGATTTAAAGTAATACTGCCAGAATCGGCGTGGTACCGAACTTGTGAAATTGTCGGTCGATAAGTATTTGTACTCTCTGGTAACGCCACCATAAATACCATCAGAGCCCACCACATCCTGCCCCAGGGCATCAGAAGCCAATTGGATGGACTTGTAGCCTGGGTAAGCATAGGAGATAAACCAATCCGTCAGAGAATAATAGGCGCCTAAGTAGTAAGAAGGGGTAAGTTCACCACCCTCACCTGCCATATTATCATCGGTAATGTAACGTGGTGGGGTAACGCTCAGAAAATTGTCGCAGGCCGAAAAAAGCACGGCCATGCCTAAGGCTAAAAATATTTTTTTCATGATTGATTACAGATTAGAATGAAAGGTTGATACCACCGGAGATCACTTTGGCTGCAGGGTAACGGTAGCCCGTAACACCGGCCAGTCCGCCTGTTTCAGGATCGATACCATCCACACCAAAAATGGTGAACAAGTTCTCTCCCTGAACGAATACACTACAAGCGGACATGCTCAGTCTGTTGATCAGCGCCTGTGGCAAAGCATAGGTGATGTTCAGGTTTTTCAGACGTACATAAGAAGCATCGTACAGGTGGCGGGTTGATTGTGCGGTAAAGCCATTGGCTGGTGCACTGGTAGTCAGACGAGGCAAATCGGAATCCTGATTGTCTGGTGTCCATCGGTTCAGCATATCCACTGCCCATGGTCTGGCATTAACACTTCCTGTTCCGTAGAAAGTGGTGTACTCGCCTCCGGTATAGATTTTCCCGCCTACCGAATAAGACAATAAGGCCGTTACGGTGAAGTTTTTGTAACGCAGGCTGGTGTTCACCCCACCAAAGAAATCAGGCAAGGCACTGCCAGCGTTCACGCGGTCGGCTTCATTGTAATTGGTGGATTTATATCGCTCGCCAGTCTGCTCATCGATCAGGTACCAAGTCGGCAAACCTCCAGGGTTAGGCGTAGAGGCCTCCACAATGTCACCATCGTTGTTGCGATCATACAGCTGCTCTCCAATTTGGGAGTTACCAGCAAATTCACGCAGGTAGAAAGCATAACGATCATCGCCAGTCATCAGACGCTTAGTACCTGAAATCACCCCTTCCTCAATTGGGAAGTCGGTAATCACATTTTTATAATGAGTAACATTGAAACCAAGGTTCCAGGTGAAATCTTTTTTGTCAATCAAAGTACCGTTCAACTCCAACTCCACTCCACGGTTACGCATTTCTCCTACATTGGAAATGATGCCCGTAAAACCAGTCGAGGGTGCCAATGGCATTTCATAAATCAAGTCCTTTGATTTGCGCTGGAACCATTCCAGGTTACCACGCAAGCGGTTCTCGAACATGCCGAAGTCCATTCCGATATTGGCATTCAGGTTGGTTTCCCAGGTAACGTTGTCGTTGGCCAAACGGGAAATTGTTACCGCCGAAGAGCTTCCGATACGCTCGGCGGCGTAAAGGTTTTGATAGGCGTAATAGATGGATGAGCCACTCTCGGTACGGATATCCTGATTACCCTGTGCTCCATAACTGGCTTTCAGCTTCAGGTTGTCGAGGAAAGTAAACTGATCCATGAAATCCTCTTTGGAGATGTTCCATGCACCACCCACAGACCAGAAGTTACCCCATCGGTTGTCTTTATGAAAACGGGAAGAACCATCGGCACGGTAAGAAACCGACAGGTTGTATTTTTCACTCAGGCTATATTCTACACGCCCAAAGAAAGAGGCCAGGGAGTAATAGTCAGTGTAAGCGGTATAGTCGCCAATTTGCGAACCAAAAGAAGGCTCCTGCACACCGGCTACGGGGAAGTTACTCCGCGAACCATAATTGTAGGTATATTTATAAGCATAGATTTCCTGCCCTGCAATTGCCGAAATACTGTGCTTGCCTTTGTCCAGCTGATAAGAAAGTACATTGTTGAAAGTATAACTCTGCGTCAGCTGATTCGAGCGCGAAGCAGAGGTGCTTTGCAGGTTTTGAATGACGTCAAGGTCACTGTTGGGATCATCCAAAAAGGCAGGTGTATAAGTGTGGTTATTTCTGAAACTGATGTCCGTATTGTAGCTTGTTTTGAATTTCAGACCTTTCAGGAATGATAACTTATCAGACATCTCAGCGATATCAAAATCTGCACTACCACGCACCGAGATCAAATCGCGGTTACGCTCATTAACCGACATTGGGATCGAGCCCATCAGGTTGGTACGGGCGTAAGAACTTGTTCGGTAAGTACCAAAGTCGAGCTTTCTATTGCCGTTACGATCCGTGATAAAGCTACCGTCCTGCGGGTTGCGCTGGTAAATTGGGTAGAAGCTCGCCATGTTCAAGCCATAAGTTGCTCCGTTACCGACGTTGCTGTCCTGACTGTCATTGAACAGCTGTTGCGAACGGGCGTAATTCAGGTTCAAGGAAGTCGTCAGCCAGTTGGTGGTTTTGTTGGTCAATTTCAAACGGGTGGTGAAACGCTCGAAGCCTGAGCCAAGCATCATACCGCTTTCATTCAAATAACTACCCGAAAGGAAATACTGCGTACGCTTTGATCCACCGTTAATGCTCAGATTGGTTTCATAACGCTTACCCGAACCGATTACGGCCTCGTCCCAGTTGTCATCCCAAAGCGGGTTCAAACCATCCTTCAGGCGACCATCCACGCCTACGGGTTGTGGGTTTGCCGTACCATAAGGGTTGATGCCAATCGTTCCGATCAAACCATTAGATGCATTTTGTGCTGCTGTTGCGGCATCCTGTCCATTGTCCATGAACCCGTTGCGCATCGCTTCCCATTTCAATTCCATATAATCATTGGTACCCAGGCGCTCGATAGGCTTCACCGCACGGCTTGATACCCCCATGGTCGAACGAATGTTGATCTTTGGCTCCGTACCCGAAAGGCCAGACTTGGTCGTGATCATGATCAGACCATTGGCTGCACGCGAACCATAGATTGCTGCCGAAGCCGCATCTTTCATTACCGTCATCGACTTGATGTCCGTTGGGTTGATCGAAGAAAGGTCGCCATCAAAAGGAACCCCATCGACTACATATAAAGGATCACTGCCCGAGTTGATCGAACCCACCCCACGGATACGCACGCTCGCCGACTCCCCCGGCTGACCGGAAGCCGAAATTACCTGCACCCCAGAACTGGTTCCCTGCAGGGCATTCGATACGTTGGTCACCTGTGCGGTCTGGATACGCTCTTCATCCACAAAAGAGGCCGAACCGGTAAAGGCGCTTTTCTTGGCCACACCATAGGCAACGACCATCACCTCATCGAGCTCGGTAACGTCGGCATCGAGTTGCACATTGATCGTCGACTGATTGCCCACCAATATTTCCTTGCTTTGCATACCGATGAAAGAGAACTGCAGGGTCTGATCATCGGAAACTGAAAGGGTATATTTCCCATCAAAATCGGTAATTGTTCCTGTACCACTGCCCTTGATCAGCACATTAACACCCGGTATCGGCTCTCCGGAATCACTGGCTGAAACGGCCCCCGTAACCTGTCGTTGTGCATAGGCTGAAAGGGATACGTAAAGCATGATAAAAAAGACGGTAATAAGTTTCTTCATCCTTACATTTAAGTTTAGTTTGAGATTACAATGTGATCAATAGCGCATAAAACAGGCTACATGAAAACGCTTAACATCAACCGTTTACCAAAACGCTAAACCTAAAAACCACATCGTTTGATATATAAAATTAATGAATATACATGGAAATTCATATCTAAAAATATACATCAAAGACTCCATATTATAATATTTAAATCACTATGTATCACCTCAAACAAAGACAACTACTTAAATAGTACAATAAGTTAAAAGATAAAGAACAAAGAACTTCGCTTACCAACTATTTGAATCACCATATTTTTACAAATCATTTGATTAACAGAGAACAAATAATCATTTGATAAATAAAGTATTTAAAAAATAAAATTTTTATTTCATATTGATTAGCACCACCGATTAGGTGATGCCACGCTAAAGCACCCATTAAAAAGATACAACATTTCAGATTTAACAATCATTAAAATATAATATTTCAGAAAAATAGCCCTTAAAAAAGTGCATGGCGCACGACAAAAAGATTAACTTCTTACAAAAATAATATTTAATTATTACGCGATCGGGCATGAAAGCTTGACCGCTACATGCTGCTGTTCCTGCATTCGGTTTCCGCTGAAAAAAGGGTTGCCCATGACCATATTCGAAGAAGAGGCCGCTCGTATAAACCGCCAAATTCGGGTCGCATGCCCAACAAAAAATAACCGGCAACACTGCTCCCCTCAGCAGAAACTCACCCCTATTGTGAGGTGTTGATTTTGAGCTTTCCCACAACCCAATTTCAATTTTGATTGCCAAATAATATTTAGTCATTCCTAATTTTACCACGGGTTTTCACCCGAGGCGAATGAAAAAGCCCCATTGGGGCTAATATGCTGAAGGTACATTTACAGTAGGCTGTCGATTTTTTGGTAGAAATCATGCTTTTTATTGGCGTAACTACACCTTTTCTATCTTATTTTATTACGCACAAATTATTTGATATGAAATTAATTTTTCTACTTCAGCAGGGGGATTAAAAATATTTTTATTAATTAACTGAACGATTGAATGACTGATATTCAATATTTTAACTACCACAACCTTTTTTGACTTTCTACCTTCTCATGACTACCACTTTCAATAAATACATCACACAAATACTGGGACCTGCCTCAGCATTCACCCTTGGGCAACGCACACTGAATGCCATGTCTGTTCTGGCCGTCATTGTTGCCGTGGTGGATTTAAGTTTATACCAACAATTGGAGCTTCCAAAAATATACTTTCTTACTTTTTCTTACATCGCCCCAACGGTGATGATCGCCTATTATTTAAACCGTTTCCGGAGAAAATACACTATGGCCCTGATTTTGTTCATCTCGGCGGAACTGGTGATTTTCTATACTGACTTTTTCCATGTCGGTGGTGTAAATGGGCCTGGGCCTATCCTGATTATTTTCTTCCATATTGTCAATTTTAACCTGTTGGAAAAAGGGCACCACCTCTTTTACCTGATTTTCTGTAATATTTTTGTTGCCCTGGCCTGTGCTTTTAACATTTACCATACGGATATCTCTCCTGAAAACCTCGCACCACTTAATGCTCGGGCGCTGCAAATTATTCACCTCAACTTGATGTCCTCGGTGGCATTATGGCTATTTAAAAAGCAGGATTATAAAAAAAGCAATGCGCTAAAAGCCATTAACAAACACCTGCAACAGCTGCTGCATTCGGTGGAGAATGATTTCATCATTATGCAGGTAGATGCTTTGGGAAATCTCAGTTACGTTAGTGATGCCTCCAAAACCATTCTCCGTAACTTGCCCGAAGGGGAGGCGCATCAATTGCTGTACTCTTTGGTGAATCAGCAGCAAGCGGAGGTTATTTCCGAGCGAAAACTATACATCAACGGGTCTGCTCATTGCGTTCGGATCAATCAAAAGCAATATTTTGATGCCCAACAGCAACCCTACCTTCAGCTCATTATTCAGGATATTTCAGATCAAAAGAAATATGAAAAACAACTGATTCTCGCCCTGAATAAAGAATATGAACTCAACAAAATGAAGTCTGATTTCATTACTATGGTGTCTCATCAGTTCAGAACACCCCTAACGACCATCCATTCTGCCAATCAGCTCATTCAATATCAGATAACAGAAAAAACGCCTGAAGACGCCCCCATTTATCAGCCGCGTTTCAATCAGGTGTTTGAGGCTGTCGGTTCACTGAAAGGCATGCTTGAACGCTTACTTGATTACGGGCAGATGGAAACAGAAGAAATCAACCTGTACCTGCAACAGCAGGATTTCCCGGCTTTTATTGAGGATATTCTCAAGCGCCGCTATGCCGCAGAAGACTGCGCTCGCATCCGTTTCAAGGTGGTGGGCACTGCACAAACCATTGAATTTGATGCTTACCTGATGGAGCATATCATTGTCAATTTACTTAACAATGCCCTGAAATATTCCGAAGAAGCCATTGATCTGCATCTTGAATACCATGCGTCGAAGGTTCAGCTGGGAGTCAGGGATTTTGGTATTGGTATTTCAGAAGAAGCGATGCAGCATTTATTTCAGCCTTTTTACCGGGCAAAAAATGCAGAAAACACCAAAGGAACAGGAATGGGTCTCCACTTTGTTAAAAAATATGCAGCCTTACATGGCGGATCGATCGCTGTTCAGCGGCACCCTGAAGGAGGTGCACATTTTACCCTTGAACTTCCCTGCCGCGTGATGAAAACCATCCGGAAAAAAGTCAACTTTCAGCCATAATTCCAGTGGGGCAATCCCTGATTATTACACGATTTAAGTATTGTCCAAAGATTCTTTTATTTCTTAGATTCTAAGATCGGATATCGCAAATTCAAAGCCCCTTTACGCTTCTTTTTGATGAAAGTGCCTATAAGGAAAGTGTACGTTATTTACGGACTTGCACCGATTAGTTAATCGCCATGCACGGCGCACCAAAAAAAGAGGCTGAGCGTACAAATGCTCAGCCTCGTCAACCATAGTTTACTAAAAAAAAAGGATCTTATTGCACTAATAGTGCGGATGATTTCAGCAGCTTGCCATGGTGCACCACGCGCACCCGATAGAGGCCAGTCTGTAAACCATAAATGTCCATTTGCATTGACTGCACACCGCCTTTGGCAAAATGCTTTTGTCTGCGCAACATCATGCGCCCTGCGGCATCGTAAAATTGTACGGTAACCTCCCCAGCGGAATCGAGCTTAAGCAACAGATTGACTTTCTGATCGCGCGCCGGATTAGGGAACATGAGCGTTTCCTGCCCCGACTGCTCCAGTTCCTCGCGCTGACGTTCAAAACCGTCGAGCTCTCCATTGCCCGCATTGGGGTCGTTGATCACCTCCACATAAACAAATTCAAAGACGATCCCATCCTCTTTCATGTCATCGGCGGCAAACACGAGCACCGCTGTCCCTTCTTTCAGGGCATGCAAACCGATAATTTCCGTGCCGTAACTCATCTCCACAATATCTGGATGATAGTTGCCACTGAACACCTGAATAGGGTCGCCGTCCGGGTCTTCAAACAAATCGGACACCTTTAACGACAGCGCTGAATTGCCGGCGAGGTTCATGGTAATGTATTTATAATCGGGGTTAATAACTGGCGGACGGTTTTTGTGCTCCACTTGCAGCAAGAGGGTATCCACCGTCCTGTTGCCCTTGTCGTCAAGAAACTCCGTGACAAACTTGTACAGCCCTTCGCTTTCATATTCGGTGAGCACCTCAAGCTGCGCCGTATTTTTCCCTGTTACTTCAAAAATCGCTTCCACAGATTCTGGAATAGACTCAGGCAGCACCTGTGCCGTTACGGGATCGCCTTCAAGGTCTTTCCAGTGGTAGCTGAAAACTTTTCGCTCGGTTTCCACCATGCGCAAGGTATCTTCATATTGATTTGGGCGATATTCAATGACCGGTGCGGCATTTAGACGCATTTCCATCGCCATAAATTCGGAAGCACGATGATCGTCGTTGGTAGAGATCCAGAGTACCGCCGAATTGCGGCCACTCACCCCTTTGTTGCCCTTAATGGTGGCGGAAATTTGCTGTTGGCTTCCACCCTCAATCTGCCCTACGGCCGGATCAGGACTGAGCCAATGACCAGGTTCTCCTGCCGACAAAGCCCGCAACTTATAGTAATATTTCATATTATTATAAGGCTCAAAATCCGAATGTCGGTTCCATACGACCTCTCCATTTCCAGTATTGATCCCAAAAAAGCTATGGTCGAGCAAATCGTAATCCGGAGCGAAATCATAACCGATATATTTTGGAGAACCACGCTCGCCTCTCGGCTGTCTGACGATGATGTAGTAGGACTGACCTTCCGGCACAAGCAATGGAGACTCCAATGCAAAATACACCCACTGTTCATCAATCACCTGATCAATAACATAATCCTGCTGATACATCAGTGTACCTTCATCGGGCGTATCGCCGTCGAAATAAATCTGAATCTGCACGTATTCATTCACGGCCACAAAAGTATTTTGCGAAGCAATATGCGTGATGGTCAGTCCCCCTTCTGGGGCAAAATTCTGCTGAGCGAAAATCTGCGGCGTAGCCTCGGTAAGCTGTCTGAAATAGCCATCAGCAAAGCTTTTATGGTCATACGACTGCGAGTATATCGCCACGGGACTTTCCAATGCAATCTGTCCAACCTCTTCCACCACATTGGGCATGCTTTCCTCGGGTTGTTCAGGAAGTTTCAGCACTTTCAACTGATAATCGAGCTGGCCTTCTCCCTCATTACTGATGGAAAAATCATAGGTTTCCGATTCCGTACTGTTCACCTCAAAAACCTGTGGCGTGGCAGTCCAATTCATCACAGGAGGCATCTTCACCTCTCCGTTCATCAGAATTTCCTGCGCCTCCACGTTTCCTCGCACCTGCAGTTTGGCGTTCAGCATCCCCGTGGTACGTTGCTCCATTTCCACTTCAATCGTGGTGCTCGCCCCAGGAGCTATGGCAATGGATTTCACCAGTTCCCCCTGAAATATGACCATCGGCTGCCCTTCTTCATCATAGAATTTCGAGGCGTCCGGTCCTTCCATCATAAGGTGTGTAATGCGCAATTCCTCGTGTCCGGTATTGTTGAGGACCACCTGCTGACGTTTTTTCGCCGGGTCATAATAGAATATTTCTCCGAGCTCTATCTCCTGAAGTGTATTCAAGATCGGCCCGCCGGTATAGTTAAAGCCATAGCCGAGGTGGGCTTCCTTTAAACGGATGCTGTTGGTCATCATCCACAGGCTATCCTGCGCATGGCCAGACTCAAATACCCTATTTCCTTGCCCTGCAAGAGTAAAATCGGCGGTCTGCCCGGCAGGTAATGCCCCATGATATGCTGGGCTGATGGCGAAGGAAGTGTTGTTTTTCGCCTCGGAATACCGGACAATGATGGCTTTCTCATCAGCAAGAACAAATTGCTCGTCAGGGCTTTCAAGACCAATACAGATCAGGCCTTTCCACTCCTCAATATCAAGATAATGGAAGAATATTTGTCCTGAGGCAAGGATTTCGAGCTGGAATGTCGCTACCCCTTCCGCACCGTAGGCCATCGGGTCGGCCACATAATTATGCCATTGCAAAATCAATCGGTCTTCTTGCTGAAGCAAAAACAAACCACCTTCCGATTCATGCGGAATAATCTGACTCCAGAAAGGCGCCATCATGGCACGCAGATCGTCGCCCGTCTCAAAACCAAATCGTTCATTTGCAAAATCAGGTTCAATAAAGCTGGCAAAACCCGTATGGCTCACCCACAGTTTTTGGTATTCCTGATTGAAAAATTTCCCACTGAAAGGCAGGTCAATTTCATAACTTTCCCCAGGCTCAAAATCCAATTTTTCTCCCGTCAGGGAAATGTCCACCCAACGGTGAAAAGCATTGCCCTCTTGGCTGTTAAACCATCGGTAACCATCGGCTTTCAGTTCAAAATGGCTGCTGTCTGCCGAGCTTGCTTCGGGCTCCACCACGCCAAACAGTGCTCCACTGATGGTAAAGCGCAGGCTGTCGGTGGCGCTATGGTTGGTCAGCTGAAAAGGAATCGAGAAATCGCCATCACCCTCAAGTTCCAGTTCATTCGCTTCGCCAAATGCCCAGGTGTAGGTGAGGTCTGGCTTGGCGGTTCCTCCCACGGTAACGGTGTGGGTTTGCGGTTGGCCGTTCACCAAAAACGACAAATCGATTTGGGCAGAGAAATCCCCCACCTCAAGGGCATCGACCTCCACGGGCAATACCCATTTGCTGTGTGGCAAAATTTCAATATGATTTTCGAGTACCTGCTCACTGATCAGCGCCACGACCTCCTCGTTTGTGGACGCTACTGCTGTCAGCCATAAAGCCGACGATCCGTTATTTTCAATTTCAATAAAATCAAGGGCCGGTACCTGCGTGGTCACCTCCTCGACAATAATGGTAGAAGGCAGTTTCAAATCCGCCTGCCCGTTCACTTTTACCTGAAAGGGTACTTTTTGCAAATCAGGAATGCCATTGGTAGCCACCAGCAGGGTATCCGTATAATCTCCCTGCCACACATTCACCCTTCCGGGATCCACGAGTACCGAAAGCGAAGCCACATCGCCGGGTGCCACGACCCCATTTTTCGAGCTTAACTGACGAATAACCGATACTTTTTCATTGGGTGTAAAAGTAACCACGCTCCCATTCCTGAGTGGGTATTCCTCGTGGGTATAATTCATGAAATTCTCCCAGGCAAGGCTTCGGATACCAAAGCTGTAACCGATACCGTCAACCACCTGCATATCTTCAATGTCCACGTAGTGGTACTTAATGGTGCCATCTGCGAACAGCGAAACCTGAAATGCCACATGACCGACCACCCTGATACCATTCTCAAGCCCTTCATAAATCTCCCCTTCAATCAGGAATCTGCTTTCCATACCGAGGGCTTCATGGTACACATCAGTGATGCTAATCCAGGAACCATCCAAGTCCAGCCCTTTGATTTCCACATTGGTAAAGGCCACCAGTTTCCCTTGCTGATTGATGTCCACTCCCCTGATGACCTGATCGTAAAAAGGAAAATCAATCCCGATTTCGAAATCAAAGGCCACGCTGTCAGGGGTATAGTGTGTTGCATAGTTTTTCCATGCTTTCCAGTGGTCAATACTTGCTGTATCTTCCTCCACGGTCATGGTGTAAGTCAGGGCACGGGGCATAACGCCCATTCTGAGCTGATGATCGTCATAAACAGAAAAATCATACTTAAAATCAGCCGTTGAGGTATTCTCAATCTGCAATTCAAGCTGCCCGGATTCCCCACTATTCAGGGTAAGCTGAGGGACTTCAAATCGGATGTCAGCAGTGGGGTTATCGATGACCATAAATTGCCCATTGATATTAAATTCCCCTTCCAGTGCCTGAATTTGCAACTGCTCACTGTACAATCCCTTATCAGGGGCAGTATACTGAAAGCGGAGCAAGCCTTTACTTTTTGGCGCAATATACTCCGGGTCGTAAGGCTCCTTCACGATGGCGAGGGAATTGCCTTCTCGGTCCGTCAGGCCGGTAATGGTCAGTTTGTCGAGTCCGGTATTTTCCACCTCAATTTCCACCAGGTTTTCCTGATGCGCAAACACGGTTTCCTCAAAACGGAAGGCCGGATCAATGGCGGCCTGTTGCCCACTGATTTCAAGCAATACTTCAATGTTCTGTATCGGTTTGTGGATGTCGTTCGTGAAAATTCCCATGGAGGCAATATGCGGACCGTTGGGCAATTGGTGGGCGTCAATCGTTGCCGTTACCTGTTGCTCCTGATCGTTTCGGATTGCGCCCTGCGTTGGATCAAGGAACACAAAGGCGCCATAATCGCCGGTGCTGAGCGCAGAGATTACCGGTACCGATGGGCGGGTTCTCAGCTGCGTAATGACCTTATAGGAGCGCCCGTTATTATCTGAATAGCGGATTTCGTCGAGATACGGATAAGGGTCGGTCTGCATGGCCAACGGATAGCGCATGGCAGAAGGGAAATGCAACACCACCCAGAAAGATTCATTTTCATCGATGCGCAATGGTTCATACAATGGCATGCGGTAAAACTGGAAGGTGTCGAAGGTATCCGGATAGTATTCCTGCAGGCGAACTGTTTCTGCCGACAGAAAATCGTTTCTTCCGCCTTTTTTAATTTCTATGACAATAGGCTCCGGACATTCGTCCAAAAAGAACAAGCCCTCGACGTGTGTCAGGTTGAAGGTATAATCCCAGGGAATATCAAATCGGGTAGCGAAAATCAGCCCCGCACTCAAATCTCCTGTACCTGCCATATAAGTAGGGTAGGTATTGTTTTGCAAGGAAACCCCTGCCACAAATTCCGTTACGTCCCCTTTCCAGTGGTCGGTGGGAATCGGCGCCTCGCCAGCCGCAAGTTCACGGGTGGCAGGCATACCTGCGTTGGTCACTGCTACTGAAACGGCCTGTGGTTGCTCCTTCGGCACCCATACCACGGAAGCCTTTGAAGCTGTTGAGTCCTTCGGACTCAGCTGCTCCTGCGCTGTAATCGCATTAACGGTTTCGTTTGTTACCGATGCATTCCAGTAAATAATTCCGTCGCCGGTATTGGAAAAGGTAATGGTTTCCTGCTTAATGGCCTCCTCAGTGACATCAATTTCAAACTTCAGCTGAGTTTTGTTGGTCATGAAGTTCGGGCGCTTGGAAGTCGTGAAGGTGAACACGTTGGAGACCTCCGAGCGATTTTCAAAGCGGTCTTCGGACATCACCGCAAACCAGTAAGGGGATTCTTTGAGCATGCCTGTAATTTGCAGCTCAAAAGTCTCCCCGCCATCAATATTGTTGGCAATCAGATAAACCACCTGCTGATCAAATTCAGCCGCTGAAAATGCTTTGTCGGACATGGCGAGGTAAAAGTTCGCCGGCGCCACCTGATCTTCATCCGTTGGGACCGTCCAGGTCAGGGTTGCTTCATTATGGAAAATATCCTTTGCCCCCAGGTCGGTAATTCTTGACGGAGGTTCGCGGTTATCGTCCAGCAAAGCCCTTTCGGCATTCAATGCACCCTTGCCAAATTTATCCTGATGGTCAAAGTCAAATCGCTTCACCGATCCTTCAAGGATTCTGCGCAACTGGTCAGCGGTAAAATCCTCTCCACCGAAAGCCTCCACCACCAATGCTGCCACGCCCGAAACCTGCGGACAAGCCATCGACGTTCCTTCCATCATCCCATATTTATTTCTTGCGAGGGTCGAAAGAATCCCGCCCTCATTGCCATACTGGCTCATGTTTCCACCTGGCGCAGAAAGGTCCACCCAGTCTCCGTAGTTGGTATATGGTGCCGGCAGTCCGTCGGGCCCAAGTGCCCCCACCGCCAATACCTGATCGAAAGCCCCCGGGTAACGCACCGCTTCAGAGGCGTTGTTTCCTGCCGCAAAAATCACAATCCCGCCTTTCATCGGGCTGCCCTCATACTGACCGGCCTCCTCGATAAAATAGTTGATCGCCTCGAGTACTTCGGGCTCAAAATAGTTCGGCACATTATAGCCCCAGGAGTTCTGAGAAATAATAGCACCCTGATCTGCCCCATAAACGATGGCTTCTGCAAAGTTCCGCCCGCCATTCACGCGGCTGTCAAAAACCTGACTCGAGATCATCTTTACGCCCGACTGTTCGCCGTTTCCTCCGGCAACACCTGCAACCCCGAGGCCGTTGTTGGACATTGCCCCAACCACTCCGGCAACATGCGTACCGTGGTCGCCGGCAGTTACCGGTCCGCCGAAGGCAAAATTCACCCCGTAAATATCGTCAATATATCCGTTGCCATCATCGTCAACACCCTCCTCGCCATACAGCTCGGCCTCATTGACCCAGATATTCTGCTTCAGGTCTTCGTGGTGCACATCAATTCCCTGATCGACAATCGCCACGATAATATCCGCGCTGCCCGACACCTTCGCCCACGCTTTGGCCAGGTCAATGTCATAACCTTCAAGCCCAACGGTCCCATCGTTTTCATAACCCCACTGTTGTGATAACATGGGGTCGTTGAACATCAGGGAGTCAGTGGCCTGTGCAGAAAAAACCCGCTGAACAGCCGCTTGCTCACCCAGGTTCACCTTTTGATAGACGGGTTTAGCGATGTCGATTTCGGCCAGTGAAGCATAAGCATTCACGACTGTTTCCGGGGATGTTTCTGTATCAAACTCCAGCTCATACCACAGGTGCAAACCATGCTTTTGGTGCTTGGCTTCATGCTTTGGCGAATAGGGGAATACCCTTCTGAGCTGGTGAATTTTTTGTTGCTGGGATTGTTGATCCACCGCGGCAATGCCGAGTAATGGCTTGTCAAAATTGGCCTTCATCCGCAAATTAGGCTGCTCGGCCATGGCTTCAGGCTTAAACTTGATCCGTATCCGGCCGGGGATCACCTCCTGACTAAGCGCCGCCTGCCCGAAAGCATTGCTGAACAGCAATACCAACAGACAAAGGCTTCCGATATATTTAATATTTTTCATTGATCTTCCTTTTTTTTAGTAAACTGAACTGCCCAGCCTTACTGAACATCGCGCACATAGCGCACTGAGGACATATAATAATCGACCGGATAAACCCCCATGCCAGCATCATTTAGCCCCTGAGGGACAATGAAGATGTAGCTGGAATTATAGTTCTCCGCGTAATTGGACGTCCAGAAGTGCCCCCTGATTTCTTGACCGGAAAAAACATTCCGGTTTGCAGGGTCGGTGCCACTGTTAATTTCAAAATCGCCACCAAAAGGCAGCTCCATTCCTGAGGCCCCTCCTATTTCGAGGTTAACCTTTCCGGCAATGCCTCCGCCAAAATCACTGATCAGCTTTTCGTATTCCTCCACCGTCGGTATTCGCCAGCCTTCCGGGGCAGATTCTACCGCCGCGAGATAGTGATAAAGCCGGCCATATTTTTTGCGATCTTCTTCGGTTTCCAGGGCATGCCCATCGACCACCACCGCACGGTAACCAAAGCCATAAACCCAGGAGCCTTCGCCCGGGTAGGCGGCATAATTGTAATTGTCGGCCATCCATTCCATGCCATCGTGCTCAATAAAGCGGTAGCTTTGCCCGTCACGTTCATCTTTCCACATGCCCCATTTGCCACGGAAGCGAATTTGGACGGTATCCACCGACACCTGATCGTCCAAAGTAACAGTGTACTGAAGCTCGTAGCGTTCATCGGCCTTACCACTGAACAAGGCGGAAGGGATATTGCTATTGATCAGCTTTCCGCCTTCGCCGCCCACCAGTGCCCACTCAACGGCACTACCTGCTGGCTGAAAAGCCTCAAGGGTTACATATTTCTCCTCACCGGTACCGGCCTTGATGTCGAGCTGGTCTGCCCCGGCATCCGCCCTGAGTTCATCGGTTACAAACTGCCAGCTGACAGTTGCCGATTTGGAACCATAGGTGGTTGTCCATGTTACGGTATAGGCGGTTTGTGGCCGCCCGATAAATTCGGCACGGTGCGAATCGGCCTGCAAAATTCGGCCGCCTGCCCCTTCGGTAACTTCCCATTGGCCTGTCGCCCCAAAGCGCACTTCAGCAGCATGGAGGTAAACCGAAATATTACCACTCAGGCTGTCGGGTTGTGGGTGCAACATCTGAGGGTTCATGCTTTTGAAAGAGACCGAGATTTCATCTACCCGATAGGCTTCCCCATGCCCGGCCTGCCAGCCGATGACATATTGCTCGCCTGGCTCGCCAAAAAATTTGCTCTTCGGGTCATGGATGTCCTCAAAATGGCCATTTTCCCCCATGAACAACTGCCACGTGCCATCCACACCCGCAGGCAGTGGCACGGCATTCAGCTGCACATGGTATTGTTCACTTTCGACATTCTCGAAGCTCGGCCCGGCATTGGGCTGTAGCTTGATGGGGTCTTCATGCTTCTGGCAGCCCACCAGCACGCCCAGTATCAACAACAAGGCGGCACACTGTCTGATATATGTTGTCCGTTTGCTCATCAGTATCCCTGGTTTTGGTTCGATTCGCTGATATTGCTATTGGCGTCAATTTCTGACTGCGGAATAGGCAAGGTCATTCTGTAATAATCGTCATCCTGCTGGCTGAAATCAAACTTCACCCAGTGGTTGCCTCCACGTACAAAGGGGGCCGAACGGCGCTTGATATCGCTCATGCGGAAGCCCTCACCAAACAGTTCTTTGCGTCGCTCTATCAAAATCAAGTCGATCAACTCCTGCCCTGTTGCGGTTGGCGGAAAAGCCGAAGGATCGGCACGTTGCTGAATACGGAAAAGCGCATCCTGCGCTTTGCGGTCGTTGCCCATTTCTGCGGCAGCTTCCGCCTGAATCAATACCATTTCCGAAGCACGCATAGGAATACGCTCGGCATTTCCCACCACGGCATTATGGTGAAATTTCATGATCAGGTGGCGGTCAGGATCAATTTCCTCCTCCATATAAAACTGATTGGCACGCAGATCGGAACTGGCGAACATATTCACGAAATCCTCATTGGCACGCATAGAGCTGTAGCCATATACCGGATAGTAAAACGAAGGGATGGTCATGTACACATTGTTGTCCTGTGGCGTGTAGGCGATGGTAAAAATACTTTCCGCATTGCGGAAGTTGAAGCCCCTGAGCAGGTCAATGCCATCGGTGAGCTCCATGTCTTCCACCGCCATATTGGCGGCATCGAAGGCCTCTTCCCAGCGGTGCATGTTCAGATTTACCCGCGCCAGGAGTGCATATCCTGCACGCTGACTCATGTAGGCAGGGTCCTGCAACTGGTCTTCCTGCTCCACGCGGTCAAAAAGATCGATCGCCACCTGAATGTCCTGAAGTAAAAATTCATAAACATCCGATAGGCTTGCCCGAGGCATAGGCTCCTCGCTCCATTGCAATACGCGATCCAGGAGCATGATGCTTTCCGCCTGCGGATCCACATGGTAGGCAGGGGCAAAAAGCTGTACCAATTGCAAATGGGCATAGGCCCGCAACAGTCGGGCTTCTGCTTCCATTTGCGCTTTTTGGTCATTGGTAGCATCAGGGATATTGCCCACATTGGTAATCACCATATTGGCGGCGTGAATCACGCGGTAACCCTGATGCCAGGGGTAATCTACGTAAGTGTGGTTCGGTAATGTGTTTAACTGATAAATGGGTACAAACCAGTTCCAGTTATTGACGGTGTTGACCATAACGTCCTCACCGATAATATCGTTGGTGATCGGCAAATACAGGCCATCAAAAGTGGGGGCACTGAGTAAATCATAAACGCCGATCAGGGCTGCTTTGGCACTGTAATAGCGTTCAAAAGTATCCCCATCATTGATAGATTCGGTGGGTTCTCTCATCAGGAAATCCTGACTACATGCGCTGAAAAAAGTGCTCAGGATAAGCACCCAGAATATATTTGTTCTCATATCAGATTCTCATTTATAAGCTTACTTTAATGCCCATGGTGATGGATTTCACGCCGGGAATGACATTGTTGGTGGTTCCGTTGATGGCACCTTCGGGATCAAATCCCTTGTAGTTGGTCAGCGTCCACAGGTTTTCACCCGAAAGGAAAATTTTCAGGTTTTGTAGGTGAAAAGGGTTAATCAATCGCTGAGGAACATTGTAGCTTACCGCTACGTTCTTCAGGCGCAGAAAAGAAGCATCTTCAAGGAATCTGCTCGACATCAGTGCACCGCCGTCTTCATTGTTAATCACGTAGCGGGGCACATCGGTATCCCTGTTTTCAGGAGTCCAGGCGTTCAGGGCCTCTTTGGCCAGGTTATAGCCCGGCTGGGTACCGTCGTGCATATTGGTGGCCAGGTCGTTATTGTAGATCTGCCCGCCAAGGCTGTAATAGAAGTAGCAGGAAACGTCGAAATTTTTGTAGGTCAGGCTGTAGTTCAATCCTCCATAAAACTGCGGCAGTGCCGTACCGAGGCGAACACGCTCGGCGTCCTGGTAGTCACTGGTAACCTCACGGCCAGAACCATGAGGATCGCGGAAGGCCGAAGCAGGGTTGCTGTTTTCTTTTTTGTCGTCGCTCTGGGCATTTACATACCACATCGGCTTGCCATTGTCTGGGTTTACCCCTGCCCACTCCCGCATATAAAACTGATAAATGCTTCCGCCGGCTTCCAGTAATTTGGTGCCGGAAACGAGCTGATCGGTTTCAATGTTGAGGATTTTATTGTTGTTGGTCGAGATGTTGAAACCCACATTGCTGTACCAGTCTTTTTTATCGACGATGGTGTACTGCAAGCTCGCCTCAATACCGCTGTTGTTCATTGCCCCGAGGTTGGTCAGGATGGAACGGAAACCGGTTCCTGCTGATAGGGGTTTATTGAACAGCAGCCCGTCGGAACGACGATGGTAATATTCAAGATCCAAAGTCAGTTTATTGAAAAAGGCGGTTTCAAGCCCGATGTTGAAAGCAGAAATTTTCTCCCACTGAATGTCGGGATTGGGCAACTGTATTGGGCTGATGCCCGAAATGCCGTTGTAATTGGCACCACTGCCATAGAGGCCATAAGAGGCGAAATTACCAATGCTGTTGTTTCCTGAAGTTCCGTAGCTGCTTCGCAGTTTCATATTGCTGATCCAGGAAATATCTTTCATCCATTCCTCTTCAATTAGTCGCCAGGCACCACCGAGGGCATAAAACACCCCAAACTGGTGGTTTCTTCCAAATCGGGAACTGCCGTCGGCACGTACACTTGCGCTCAGGAAGTAGCGGTCGGCAAAATCATATTTCGCTTGCGACAAATAAGACACCATCGCCCAGCTGGTGGTGGAGCTGTAGGCTTGCTGAGGCGTCGCTCCCCAGCCCAGTTCTGGCTGGTTGGGAATCCCGAATCCGGTTACCTCGGCACTCAGGAACTGACTTTGACTGGCGATGGCCTCCTGTCCGGCAAGCACCTCGAGGTGATGATCCTGCCACTCCTGTCGGTAGGTCAGGATATTGGAAAGGTTCCAGGTGAAGAAGTCATAATTGCTTTTGCTCGAACGACCATCAACACCTCGCCCGTTACCATGGAATGGATTGTAATAACTCAGTCCGTTTTCCACCGTTTGGTCAATCCCAAGCGTTGATCTGAAATTGAAATGTTCGAGGAAATCCGCCTGAATAAACATGTTGGCCATCACGGCCTTTGAGGTGTAGCCATACTGATCGAGTTCGGCAAGCCCCAAAGGGTTAAAATCGAAAATGGCTTTATTGTCCCAGTTGTAGCTGCCGTCGGGATTGTAAACGGGCGAGGCGGCGTTGATGATCTCTGCTGATCGCACAGGATTTGCGCCCCCAGTACCTCCGGGAGGCTGGGCCGCTTTGGAATAGGATAATTGCGTTCTGATGCCCGAGGTAAAGACATCGTTAATGCGGTGGTTAATATTGATTTTGGAGGTGATCCTGTTGAAGTTGGAAGAGATCACGGTACCATCGTCGGCAAAATAACCGAGAGAAAAGTAAAGTTGTGTTTGGTCGTTTCCGCCAGAGATGGTCAGGTTATGATTTTGGGTGATGCCATTTTTATACACCTGGTCGCGCCAGTCGGTATCGGTAAGTACCTGTGTTCCGGGAATCAGTTTTCCGTTGTTGTCTAACGGTTGGTCTACTCCAAAAGGGTTAAAGCCTACGGTTTCCTGAACAGCCCCATGTGCATGTGCCCGTGCGGCATCCACACTGTTGCCATCGAGCAACGAACGGTTGTAAAGTCCGCGCCAGCTGTGCTCATAAATATCCGTGGAGTTCATCAGGCCATAACCGTTGGAAATTCGCTGATTTACCCCCACCTGACTGTTGAAGGAGATGTTGGTTTTTCCCTTTTTTCCTCGCTTTGAGGTAATCATGATGACCCCATTGGCGGCTCTTGAACCATATAGCGAAGAGGCAGAGGCATCTTTAAGGACCGTTACTGTTTCAATATCGTTGGGGTTCAAATCTGACAGGCTGCCACTCATCGGCACGCCATCAAGCACATAAAGCGGGCTGCTGCTTGCGCTGAGTGAACCAATTCCGCGAATACGGACGGTAGCACTTGCCCCAGGCTGCCCTGAAGAACTGCTGACCATCAGGCCGGGGGTGGTCCCCTGCAGGGCTTTTTCAAAAGAAGTTACTGGCCGGTTTTCAAGTACTTTTTCATCCACAACAGCGGCGGCCCCTGTAAAGGCCTCTTTGGTGGAAGTACCATAGGCCACCACCAGCACATTATCGAGCTCGGTGATGGCACTTTGTAACTGAACATGAATTTCTGACCGCCCGCCAACGGCTACGGTCTGCGGCGCCATCCCTACGAAGGAAAACTGCAACTCCACGCTATTGGAGGGTAGCTGAAGCAGGTACTGGCCATTAACATCGGTAATGGTTCCGTTGTTATTGGCAATATCCAACACATTAACTCCGGGGATCGGGTCACCTACCTCATCGGTAACCACCCCTTTGACCGTAAAGGACTGGGCGTAACTTATACTGCTCAGTAAGCACAAGGCTACCAGCATCAATAAACTTCTCATCAATATCTTTTTTTTAGGTAAACTGAAATTAGGAACACTGCAGAATAAAACGGGGAGGCCTGCTGCACGCTCAGAAACGGTCGCCACAGGCGGTTCCTTGCCTTATTCTTATATGTTTAGTGGGGAAGAGTTGAAAAAATTAGCATCAGGTATTCCCCAGCCCTATGCTCAACATTAGGGGGAAGGGAGTCAGCCTCCCCCTCAGCGTAATCGACTAAAATTAATCGTTACAAGGTGTCAACAACTGTGTGATGGCCTCTTGGGTTTCCATATTCGCCCAGTTGAAAGAGAAGGTGGCCTTTTTGTTTCCACCCTCAAAATCACCATTGTTTATCTTATTAAAAATAGGTTCCATCGAGCAAAGCCCTACGTTTTCATCTTTTGGCATGGTCAGGTACAGGTAATCGCCATAAGAAAGGAATCTGTCGAGTGAACCAAGGGCATTGAATTCGGTAACATCTCCCGCATCAAGGTTCAGGTACCTTACTGTATTCAGGGCCTCGAAACCATCCAGGCGAACATTGGCGGTATTTTGCACACTGCTGATGCCTCCACCCAAGTCCTGAACAGCTTTAAGTGCCAGGCGAAGGTCGTTCGCTCTTTCAAGCTTGGAGAAACTCTTGAACCAGCTGGCGTAAGCAAAAACCTCCACATCAGCAAAACCATAAGTACTTGCTTTAACTTCTGTCAGTTCATTAAAAACTGAAATCACATTCAGCGTTTTGGAACCCGACGTATTGATAGAAATTTTTTCACCAACAAAAGTGGTTACTGCATTTAAGCCGATGGCTTCTGTCATATTGCCGTTGTTGTTGATAATCACACTACCGTGGATTTCCGTCAGGGCACTGAAGGCCGGCAATTCAGAAAGTCCCGTAGATTCGGTCGCCTCCCAGTCGTAGCTGTTGTCATTACTGCTGATATTCAGCTCGCCATACAATTTTTCAAGCGATTCAAAGTCCACAGTTTCTACGGCAAAATTCCGATCAAGCACCAACCCGCCTTCAAGCATCGTTGTGGTTGAACTGATGGTCGTCAGTCCGGTCATCACACACTCAAAACTGCCACCTACCGTACCAAGCACCAATTCACCGCCCGATACATAACTTACTGCTACATTGTCGGTAATATGGGCACCGCCAAGATCAAGCGCCGACAATACCCCAAGGTGAAGGTAAGTCGGGTCATCCTCGAGGTAACCATCCACCAAAACATCCGATACCTGATCCAGAGAAGGAAGGGTCAGGGAAGTTAGGGCGTCATTCATTTCCGAAGTCAGTCCTCCGTTAATCAACACCAATTCAGGGGCATCTACTGCCGTCAGGCCTGCGCCTTCAGCAATCACCATGTCGCCACCTACGGAAGTCAGCTTACTGAAAGTAACCTTTCCACCATCCTGAAAAGCAGATACAGAAAGGTGTCCGCCAACGGTTTGCAACATCTCAAAATCAACTTCCGCAAGGCCAGAGATCAACAAATCGCCGCCCACCAGTTTGGCTGCCGCAATTTTTTGATACTGATCCGCCGATTTCAAAACCGCCTTACCCGTAAGGATCGTTGCGCCCTGCGTTGCAAAGGCCTCATAATCGGCATCGGTCAATAGGTTACCGTAATAGATCGCATCAGAATTGTTGGCAACCTCTTCCTGCATCAGGCGCATTTGCTCCATGATCTGCTCGTAATCCGCATCGCGTTCAGAAGACAATGCCGCCATTTTCACTTCCATGGCAGCCATGGCATTAAGTAAGGCTTCCTGCTGACTTTTTTCCAGCTCACCCACTTTGGAATTCAGATCGTCGATCTGCTGCTGCAGTCCATCGATTTTATCGTTTACACAACCTGGCGTTGCTAATACCGACGCCACAAGTCCGAGAATTAAGACCTTTTTTTTCATAGTAATACATTAGGTTAAAGGAGGGTTCTTCCTTGAATCATAGTTTAATGCAAAGCTAATGGGCAGAAGATTACAGGCTGTTTCATTGGAAAAATCATTGTGCCAATGCATGATTTGGCGCAAAGCACGCAATGGCACAGTGGGTTACATTTTGATTATAAAGCTGATTTTCAGCCTCCTGCAACGCCACAGGATATAATCCGCAGTAATGGGCGGCATTTTTTCGGCACTGAAGAGCCGCTGGGGGTTTCTGCTAAAAATGGATTAGTGAATACTTGAAAAAAGGTCAAAAACCGAAAACACCTTCTAATCTATCCCAAAGGAAGGGCGGCGGTAGCGCAAAGTGGTGGACATTAAACTGTTTGAGGGATTGAATAAATCAGAAAAGATGCTTAATTTTAATTAAACAAGACCTCCTTTTTTGTTTTCACTTGTTAAGTTAAGATCAACCCTATGGATAATTATTGGAGCCTGACACTCATTTCAGGAGGAATTCTTGCTTTATTTTTGGCGCTATATTTATTGCTCTACCCTGCCCGGTTTCTTCCCAATAAACTCCTCGGGGGGCTCGTTTTCGCATGGGCACTCACCGTGCTGATGTTTAACTTTAAAGATACGGCCTTCTTTCTGCAGTACCCGAAACTTTATGGTACCGCCGACTTCCTGGTGCTTTGTTGCAGCCCACTGATGTTCCTTTATGTTAAATACTACATCAAGGGCAATCCGCGCATGCACAAAAGGGAACTGGGGCATTTTGTGCCGGCACTTTCTTACCTTTTGGTGATCAGCCCGATGTTTTTTATCGATCCCGCCGAAAAAACCTCCTGGCTCCTTGAGGGCTTCCCGGAATGGTACCTCTGGTGGTCAAACTTCTTCAACCTGTTCATCATTTTTCAGTGGATGCTCTACGCCATCCTGTCGCTCAACCGCCTGCAATCCCTTGGGCAAACCGAGCACGCTCCGCAACGCTCCTTTACTTACAAGTGGCTCAGCGGTTTTCTGGCTGTCAATATCCTGCTGTGGATCATCGGCACCTCGGGGGCAGTGCTTGAACTGATCAAGATTTCTGCCGTGATCAATATGTTTCAGCTCTTTTACAGCGGACTCACCATCTCCGCCCTGGGCCTGAGCATCTTTGCCATTACCAAGCCGAAAATTTTCAACCCCAGCATCCTTCAGCAAAAACCTGCCGCAGCTTCCATAAAAAACCATGAGCATGATCCCCTTGCTGAGCCTGCACAAAACCCGCAGAAAGCACACTATGAAATGCTCCATAAAATCCTGACCGAACAAAAACTCTACCTGAAAACAGACCTCAAAATGCAGGACCTTTGCGCAGAAAGTGGCCTGAGTTACAAAAGAATATCGGAGGCTTTTAATGGCTACAAACAGCAATCTTTTCATGAGATCATCAATCAGCTGCGCCTGCAGGAAGCCCTGAGCCTTATTTCCCAGGATTTCCACCGACAGTACACCCTGCCCCACCTCGCCGAAATGGCCGGCTTCAACTCCAAAACCACTTTCAACAGAATCTTTAAAAAACAAACCGGACTCACGCCTACTGAATATATTCAGAACAATGGGGGTTGAGGGGGTCAGGATTTAGTGGCATTCCCCGTAAATCCACCTCATTTTTTATCATTCTGTATTTAAGCGTTGCAGCATAAGTATGGCCGCAAATATCTTTCATATCGCTTAAACACTCTCCTTCTTTCAGTGTTGTGGGAGAAGTGCCGTTGAAGGCGTTTGCCAACTTATTGAAAGTTTGGGTTACCCGCATCTATGGTTCATTACTCATTCTTAAATTTCAAATTATGGATTGGATTTATCAGGCGAATGACCCTTTGTGGCCTACTGTGGCGGGGAGTGTTTTGATTTTTTTAGTGGTGGTGATACTAACGCGGATCGTGGGTTTGCGGTCTTTTGCCAAATTTACGGCTTATGATTTTGCTTTCACGATTGCTGTTGGCAGCATTATTTCGTCGATCCTGACTTCCAGCACGACAGTGGTGCATGGTTCTGTGGCTATTGTAACGTTGCTGTTGCTGACGTTCGTTTTTTCGTCCTTACAGCGGCGCTTCCAGTGGGTCAACCAGCTGATTTCCAACAAGCCGCTACTGCTGATGAAAGGGCCTGAAATTTTGGATAAAAACTTGGCACATGCACGGGTGGAGCGGAGTCAGTTAATTGCCAAACTGCGGGAGGCAAATGTGATTCATTTTGATCAGGTTCTGGCGGTTGTCCTGGAGTCCACGGGAGACATTTCAGTGCTTCATGTAGGCGATGACGACGACTGCAGCCTGGGGGAAAATATCCTTGAGGGCGTAAGGGAACATCCTTAATTGAACCCTTTGCTGTTCTGGCCAGTAACGCATTTCAGCAAACAAGGAATTGAGTGCTGCTATTTTTAAAATTGAAAAATTTCTTATCTTTCAAATGAGAGATCTATTTTTAAAGAAATGCAGCTACACTTTTCCAAAAAACTTGAAAAAATCATTCCTCCGCACCTTTTTGCAATTCGGCTACCCCATGAAATGCCACCCGAGGGGAAATGGATGGCGACGCTTTTTAACCTGGATCGGAAGAAGTGCCTGCTGGTAACACACCTGCCGACACGATATTCCGTGCTTGTTCCCGAGTATAAAACCAAAGATGCATTGCGCCTGACCGATTTGGTGTTGGAGGCTTTTGCGGCACAACTTCAGCATACAGGCACTGACCTTAAAAAAGACCGCCTGTTGGAGGTGCTGTCTTCCGTGAAATTTTTCCGCACGGATAATGACCGCAAGGTGATTGGCACTCAGAATTACTTATTGGGTATCCTGCAGGAGTGGAAAACTGAGCAACCACGCTTCAGTGCTTGGGATTTTTCTGAACGGGCAGCAATCCTTAATAAAATCCCTTATCAGCAATTAAACTGCTCAACGCCACAGCTTGAAATGGAGCAGTTTCTGAAAGAGGTGTTGCAGTTGTGTTAATATAACACCCATGAATGGTCAGTTCTTTTGACGCAATCCCTAATTATTGCGCGGTTTGGTATTGTCCACAGATGACACAGATTCCCACAGATTTTTTTAGATGGAAATTTATATTTAACTGGCGCGAGCGTCTCGCTCGTGACCACCTTCTGAATATCATCAATGGGTTGATGTTTTATTTATTGTCCACAGATGACACAGATTTCCACAGATTTTGTTTGTATTGAAATTAATATTACGTCCTTTCGGAGGTCTGTATTTTGTGGATTATTTTCCCGTTTATGTACTTCAGGTTAAAACCCGAAGCTGTTACAAAATGTACCTTCGGCACATCAGTCCTGAAGGGCATGCGCGTAAACTTTTGGGCT
>CANMKE010000012.1 GCA_947498325.1 uncultured Persicobacter sp. | reverse complement strand
GTGGCGAAATTGGTAGACGCACTAGATTTAGGATCTAGCGCCGCGAGGTGTGTGGGTTCGAGTCCCTCCATCCGCACTAATTCATTAAATCGAAAATAATATTGATTCTTCAATAACGATAATGCCTGCGGGCGTGGCGAAATTGGTAGACGCACTAGATTTAGGATCTAGCGCCGCGAGGTGTGTGGGTTCGAGTCCCTCCGCCCGCACTACGTTATGAAGAATCTGCGGATGTGGCGAAATTGGTAGACGCACTAGATTTAGGATCTAGCGCCGCGAGGTGTGTGGGTTCGAGTCCCTCCATCCGCACGAAGCACAAATCGAAAGGTTTGTGCTTTTTTTATGCCTGATTTTTTTGGCAATAAAAAACCTCTCGTGGGGAGAGGTTCTGTTTTTCTTGTGGTTTGTTAAACGTAAAGTCCGTCGAGCTCAGTGAGGATCTTTCGAGAGATCACAATCCGTTGAATTTCCGAGGTCCCTTCATAAATCTGCGTAATCTTCGCATCACGCATCAGTCGCTCTACATGGTATTCCTTTACGAAGCCATAGCCGCCGTGTATTTGTACGGCTTCTACGGTGGTTTTCATGGCCACTTCAGAGGCCATCAGCTTGGCCATGGCGCTCCACTTCGAAAAGTCCCTTTTTTGATCTTTTTCATAAGCGGCTTTCAGTACCAGGAGGCGGGCGGCTTCAATTTCAGTGGCCATGTCAGCGAGTTTAAAAGAGATCGCCTGATGGTGTGCAATGGGCTTGTTGAAGGTCTTTCTCTCGAGGCTGTAGTTTCGGGCCAGCTCGAAGGCTCCAGAGGCTATACCGAGCGCCTGGGCGGCAATACCGATGCGTCCGCCATTCAGGGTGTTCATGGCGAAATTAAAGCCAAAGCCGTCTTCACCAATTCTGTTTTCTTTTGGTACCTTAACGTCTGTAAAACTCAGCATATGGGTATCGGAACCTCGGATCCCCAGCTTGTCCTCTTTTTTACCTACCACGAAGCCTTCCATTTCTTTTTCAACAATCAGGCAGTTGATTCCCTTGTGCCCTTTTTCTCGGTCCGTTTGTGCTATGACTAAATAAATGGAGGCGCTATTGCCATTGGTAATCCAGTTTTTTGTTCCATTGAGCAGGTAATGGTCCCCCATGTCAATGGCTTCGGTCTGTTGGCTTGTGGCATCGCTACCTGCTTCAGGCTCTGAAAGGCAGAAGGCGCCGATAAGTGCTCCGCTGGCCAGTGGTTTCAGGTATTTTTCTTTTTGTGCTTCCGTGCCGTATTTCTCCAGCCCCCAACACACCAGGGAATTGTTCACAGACATCGAAACCGATGCGGAGGCATCAACTTTAGAGATCTCCTCCATGGCCAGAACGTAGGAGATGGTGTCCATTCCTCCTCCATTATATTTGGGGTCTACCATCATGGCCATAAAGCCTAAAGCGCCCATTTCCTGGATCTGTTCCGCGGGAAAGGATTGTGCGTTGTCACGTTCGATCACGCCAGGCAGGAGTGCAGTTTTGGCAAAGTCCCTGGCGGCATCCCTTACGGCAATATGCTCTTCGGTTAAATCAAAATTCATAAGTGGTCAGTTGTTTTGGGGTGTCAGTAATGAGTTTAGAGCGTTCATGAAACTAAAACTGCGGTTGGGTGGTTAGTTGATCAACCCGCTCTTAAATAAATTAATGATAATTATCATAATTTAAAAGATAAATCACTGATAAAGGTTGTGTATGTATTTCAATTATTAGAAATAATACTTACGGTATTCAGTTTATTCATTAAATTTACCCTTAGTTTTAAATGAAGAAGGTTATTGAATTAGGTGGTAATATTTGATATTAAACATATATCATATTCTCTTTGATCTTTATTTTTATGTGGCTAACTAATTTTTGCGCATGTATTTTTTGGAATATTTAAAAAAGGAAGAAGGTGGGCTGAATAAGAAGGAATACGCCTCGCTGCGAAGTTTAACGCATCTTGTGGACGTTTTTTTCTTGATTCAGGCAATCATTTTATTGACCACATATTGGGAAGAAATACAAACCGTCAGTACGGTTTTGGCATTCCTGATGTTACTTCCAATGGTTACGTTACTTCTAACGCATTTGCGGTTCAGAAAGCCGTTGTTAACTATACTATTGTTGGCAGGGCAGGGAGTGGGGCTGTCGGCGCTGTCAGTGGTTTTGATCACTGCTGGAACAGTTTCTGTCCTTGTGCTGCAGGCGCAAGTCATTTTATTTTATATCTTCAGCATGTTGTTTCCTGCGAAAAAAAGAAGTCTGGAGTTGTTGTTACAGTTGCTGATTATGGCGGGAATAGTGTTGCCTTATATACTTGGAGAGGCATTCGCAGGGGCAGATTTGCAATGGAGCAGTCCTGTGATGAGCATCATGATATTGACGGCTCTTTTTATTCCGATTGTATCGCTTGCGCATCGCATTCAGTTGGTGCTTTATAAGGTTGAGCAGCGATTTCGGACTGAATTAGTGGCGGTGAAGAAAACGGTTGTTGAAAAACAACAGGAGTTTGATCAGCAATTTCAACGGGTAAAGGAGCAAAAGCAAAAAGATGAGAAAAGGCAGTGGGTGATTTCTGGTGTTGCTGAGGTGGAGGATATTCTGCGGCAGGATGCGGAATCCACCGAAGTGGAAGGAGAGGTGATCAAGGCGATATTGAAGTACCTTGATGCCACGCAGGGGGCATTGTATTTGGTGGAGGATTTTGAAGCTGAAGAATCCATTTTGGAGCTGACCTCTTGTTATGCCTACGGTCGGAAAAAATTTGTTAGCGATAAGCTTGAGCCAGGGCAGGGGCTGGTGGGGCAGTGTTATCAGGAACAGGAATATATCCACCTGACCGAGGTGCCGCAGAATTATATGAAAATTACTTCAGGCCTTGGTGCTGCCGAACCAAGTTCAGTATTGATATTTCCTGTAAAGTGGAATGAGAAAGTGGTCGGAGTGCTTGAGATGGCTTCTTTTGGAGCGTTTACGGCGCATCATTTTGAGTATGTAGAAAAAGTGTCGGTGGCCTTGGCTTCTTTTGTTACTAACCAAAAGGTCAATTCCAAAATCAAGAAATTACTGAGGGCTTCACAGATTGCTGCGGAACAAATGCGGACACAGGAAGAAGAGGTGCGCCAGAATATGGAGGAATTACAGGCGGCTCATGAGCAGATGGAAAAACTTCAGGCAACGCAAAAGGAACAGCATGAGAAAATGCTCAGGGAGATTGATGAGCGCAATAAAGTCTTTTTGAAAATTATTGATGAAATGCCTAATCGGGTTGCACTGAAAGATAGTCAGCATAAGTTTGTACTGGCCAATAAGGTGGTATGTGAACTGCACAACCGTACGGAAAAGGAGCTTCGTAATTTGACTGAAGTAGATGTGGCGGGAAAAGAAATCGGGGAAAAAATTCTGGCACTCGATCAGGAAATTATGAATGGCACGGAGCGAAAAATCTATGATAAAGTGGAGTGGATTGATGGGCAAGAGCGCCATTTTAAATCCATGAAAATGCCCTTTTTTATCGATCACCTGAAGGAAACGGGTTTGTTGTGTATTCAGTACGAAACAACGGAAGTACAACAGCTGAAGGCAAAACTTGAGGAAATAGGTGCTGAAGTTTAGCTTTGGAGCGTATTTAAAAATTGGCCATCCTACCTCAAATTCGGATGATTGGAGTTGATTTTAAATGATTTATCACTTCTGCAAAATGCCAAATTCTTGTTACGAATTTAAGGCTTAAACACGCCATGAGTTATGTGCCGTGAAAAAAAAAGTCAGTGGGTTTTCCACTGACTTTTTTTTATTTCTTTTCGGCTTCGGTTGGCCAGTCTTTAAAAGGGTAACTGATCAGCGAAGCATTGTAATACTTCGGGTCGCCAGTTACTTCTGCGCCAATCCAGTTTGGTTTTTCAAATTCGGTATCTTCTGCAGGGAGTTCAATTTCCGCCACAACCAGCCCTTTGTTGTCTCCGTGAAATTCATCAATTTCCCACAGGAATCCCGCCCAGGGTAATTTGTATCGATGTTTTTCTATCGTTGGACGAAGGCACAGGTCATTCAGGATTTCCTCAGCCTCTTCAAAGGGGATTTCATACTCAAATTCTGGTCGGCTGGCACCTACGGTTGGCCCTTTGACGGTCATGAAGGCAGTATCTCCAGCAATGCGGACACGAACAGTTCGTTCGGCCTCAGCGCATAAGTAGCCTTGGTGGTAATAAACCCCTTCAGCAAGTGATTTATAGGCATCAGTATCTACTAAAAATTTACGTTCAATTTCTTTCCCCATAATGGTTCTTAAGGTTACGAAAGCAAATAAAGAAAAAAAATAACAGACGGCGAAACCTTCGGGCGATCAATCAGCAAAAAGCCCCTTTCCGACACGGTGGTCAGTAAGGGGCTTCCTTTTTTGCTGCGTGATTCAGCAGCTCATTGTTGATTTATTATTCAGCATCCATAAATGGGTAGCGAATGTCTTTTGCTGGTACGAATGTTTCTTTGATAGTACGTGGTGAAACCCAACGTAACAAGTTGATCATCGATCCCGCTTTGTCGTTCGTTCCTGAAGCACGGCCACCACCAAACGGCTGTTGCCCTACGACTGCGCCAGTACACTTGTCATTAATGTAGAAGTTTCCTGCAGCATTTTTAAGCGCTTTTGTTGCTTTGGATGCCGCATAGCGATCCTGCGAGAAAATAGCACCAGTAAGTGCATAAGGAGAAGTTTGGTCGACGATTTCCAATGCCATATCGAAATCATTGGCATCGTAAACATAGATCGTCAATACAGGACCAAAAATCTCTTCTACCATTGTAGTCGATTGTGGATCATGCGAAAGGAAAACAGTCGGCTCTACGAAATACCCTTTGGATTTATCGTAGTTTCCTCCAGCAACCAATTCCACCATGGCATTTTCTTTGGCGCCATCAATGTATTTAGCGATTTTATCAAATGACTTTTCGTCAATGACCGCATTCACAAAGTTCGAGAAGTCTTCTGTTGGGCCCATCTTGATTGTTTTCAGGGTCGCCGTCAGTTTTTCTTTAACCTCCTCCCAGATCGTATGCGGGATGTAAGCACGAGAACATGCCGAACATTTTTGTCCCTGGAACTCAAAGGCACCACGAACAAGCCCTACAACCAGAGCATCAATGTCTGCAGACTCATGCGCAAGGATAAAGTCTTTACCGCCTGTTTCCCCAACAATGCGAGGGTAAGATTTATACTTGTGAATGTTTTCACCGATAGTTTTCCAGATGTGCTGGAATACGCCTGTAGAACCCGTAAAGTGAATTCCTGCAAACTCTGGATGATTAAAGATCACCTCTCCTGCCGTTGGGCCATCGACATGCACAAGGTTAATTACCCCGTCAGGAACACCCGCTTCCTTGAAAACCTCCATCAATACATTGGCAGAGTAAATTTGTGTGTTGGAAGCCTTCCATACAATGGTGTTACCCATCATGGCAGCTGAAGTAGGCAGGTTGCCCGCAATTGCCGTGAAGTTGAATGGCGTAAGGGCAAACACAAAACCTTCCAGTGGACGTTGCTCCAGACGGTTCCAAACTCCAGGAGTGGATTGTGGCTGTTGCTTATAAATTTCTGTCATGTAAGAAACGTTGAATCTCAGGAAGTCAACAATCTCACAGGCAGAATCAATTTCTGCTTGAAAAGCATTTTTCGACTGGCCAAGCATCGTGGCTGCGTTGATTTTTGCCCGATATGGTCCAGCAATTAAATCGGCAGCTTTCAGGAAGATCGACGCACGGTGCTCCCATGTCAATTCTTCCCATTCTGGTTTTGCGGCCAAAGCGGCGTCTATGGCTTGCTGAACGTGTCCTGCATCTCCTTCATGGTAATAGCCAAGAATATGCTGATGGTCGTGTGGGGGCGACATCGGGTGCTTCTTCTCGGTGCGTACTTCCTCTCCACCAATAAACATCGGAACGTCAACTTGTGTTGCTCGTGCCGCTTCAATCGCTTTTTTCAGGGTCTCGCGCTCGGCTGATCCTGGCTGATATGAAAGAATAGGTTCGTTGATCGGTGTCGGGACATTAAAAACTCCTTTAGCCATGCTTGTGGTATTATTTAGCTGATAATTAATTAAAAAGTCCTTTTTCTGGATAAAAAAGGCGGTCTGTTGTTTGACAAGACCCTTAAAGTTACAGAAATGAAGTGAAAATCCGAAAACTATTTTTTCAGCTTAGGATTGTTTTTGTGTCGATTAATATCTCTGATGTTCTTTTTCTCGAAATTTTTTTGTAGTGCTTCCGTAAGGTCAATTCCCGTCTGGTTAGCCAGGCAAATCAATACCCAGAGCACATCGGCCATCTCATCTCCAAGATTTTTGTCAAGGTCAGATTTTTTAAAAGATTGATCTCCGTAGGTTCGCGCCATGATGCGGGCAAGTTCCCCAACCTCTTCGGTCAGGATGGTCATATTGGTCAGTTCGCTAAAGTAGCGTACGCCAACTGTTTTAATCCAGTGATCGACTTGCTCCTGAGCCTCACGGATGGTTATTGCTTGTGGTTCGTTCATATTATTCTTTATTTTTACTGTCGATCATGATCGTAACTGGGCCATCATTGGTGAAGTTTATCTGCATGTCTGCGCCAAATTCTCCCGTGTAAACAGGCTTGTTCATAACACGCTGCGCTTCTTCAACAAAGGCTTCATAGAGTGGGATGGCGATGGCAGGTTTAGCTGCTTTAATGTAGGAAGGGCGATTGCCTTTCTTGGTCGAGGCGTGTAAGGTGAACTGGCTTACGATCATTAAATCTCCGCCAGTGTCCAGTAAGCTCAGATTCATTACGCCCTGTTCGTCGTTAAAGACCCTCAGATTAGTGATTTTTTTGACCAGCCACTGAATGTCTTCCTGACTGTCGGTATCCTCTATGCCCACTAAAACCACCAGTCCGTTGCTGAAACTGCCTCGGTCGGTGCCATTGGCCACAATATTTGCATTTTTGGCTCTTTGTATGATAATCCGCATGCTAATAATTTTTATTCAAAACCGTTAAAAGTTCTTTTCTTCGTAAAGATGTAAGGCTTGGCGTATTTTTTTAGAAAAAAGCGCCAATTATTGATGAAATATATATTAAAAAACAAACAATTTAAAGAAGCCTTCGTTGAGTAAGATTATGAATTACAAACTCATTAAAACCCAAACGTTACAGGAAGAGGAAATCTTCATGAAATATCACCCCTCTGAAGGTATTCTGGAGGGGATAGCGACTGGTTACATGTATGAAGATGTATTTCAGGAGCGTGGAGAAGCGCTGCTCCGTATTGCTGAGGAACGAGGTGTAAAAAGGATGCTCCTCAGTTGCGAGGTATTAAATGTACTGAAGCCTTCAAATCAATTATATCTCAGGGATCATTGGTTTCCTGCACTTTACCGACTTGGAGTAAAAAAAGTAGCCATTGTTGAGCCGATAGATATGCTGAGCAATTGCTCCCTGAAGCAGGCGGTGGATTTGATGGGTGCAATGAACACCAAGGAATTTTATCAGTACTTTTCAGCAAGAGATCAAGCCATTGCGTGGCTTAAAGCATAAAACAAAAAAGCTTGTCGTTTGACAAGCTTTTTTTTTAGGTTAGTAATTCTTGATTTTCATAAACATGGTTGCCCGAGGTTTCATATTGTGCCACCTGGTACATTTTTTCAGCAACCGTGGAGGCTTCAATAGCTCGGTACTTTTTTAGCGAACCCACCAATATCAGGTTGAGTACAGGGCTGAGCAGCTTGCCAATTTCTTCCATCAGTCTGGTTTCTTTCCTATCGCCAAGCAATAAAGAGGGGCGCAAAACACTGAACTGCTCGAAGCCGACTTCCTTAATAGCCTCTTCGAGCTCTCCTTTCACCTTACTATAAAAAGCCTTTGATTTTGGCGAGGCTCCGAGGGAGGAGATCAGAAGGAAATGGGGGCAACCTTTGTGATGGGCTGCCTTGGCAAGGTGCAGTGGTATGTTATAATCCACTGCGCGGAAGGCCTTTTGGCTCCCCGCTTTTTTAATGGTAGTTCCAATACAACAGAAAACCTCATCGAAGTGTGCGGGCAATTCATGGGTGAGATGTGATAGCTGAAAATTGCTGGTCACAAAATGAATTTTCGGATGACTCGAGGCTGGTGGCCGACGGCCAAGCACCACAATTTCACGGTACTGATCATCCTGGATCAGGTGTTTCATTAAATGTCCTCCGATAAGCCCAGTGGCTCCGATGACTACTGCCGTTTTTTTACTCATGGGTTGCTAATTACTGTAAATTCTTCCTGAATGGTTTTTCCTCGATCTTTGGCATACCACTTTTGTACTTTTACCGCTTTCTCATTGGTATCTGTGCCTCCAGCGGCTTTCCAGTCGAGTACAATTTGTTGGGCAGCAGCGGGTCTTGGTCCCCACTGAAACTGTTCGTCCATGGTTTCAGCATCAAAAGCGATTAATTTAGGGATTGCACGGCCACCGTTGGTTAAGTATTGATCCATCAGTGGCAAGTGCTCATCTCTTAACAGAATGCGCAGTTGTATGTTGGGGTTCGAGGCCGCCATAGCCGCAATGTGTGGTAAATTAAGTGCGGCATCACCACACCAGGCTTCAGCGAGTACCACCCAGTATTGTGGTCGTTCAATACGACGGAGGGCAGCGACTGTTTCGTCCTGTAGTTTGAATGTTTTCGCTGCGCGGTGCATGCGTTGTTCATTCAGTTTGGTGTATTCAATTAAAGCTTCAGACTGATCCGTTCCTGAGGTTTTACCCTCTTGAGTTAAACGACTGACCAACTCTTGATACTGCTCGTAGGTATATCCTTTTTCAAAAATCGCTGCATTAATTGCCATAGTGGTGTTGATAAATTAAATGGGAATTGATTATTCTTCTCGCTCCAAAATTGTCGTCTTTTGGTTGCGTTTCCAATCTTTGTAACGTTCAATTTCATGGCGCAGGGAATGATACACCCATAATATGACAGATATGTCGTCTACAAGTCCAGCGACAGGGAAAAAGTCAGGAATGACATCAATAGGGCTGACGAAATAGATCAGGCCAGCAACGATCATCACAATAGAGCTCCACGGGATATCGCGGTATTCTCCCTTGGCGTAGGCGGCCACCATCTCGACCAGCAGCAGGACCTCTTGTTTGATTTCATTGATTTTCCCTTTTTTATCTGTCAGGTGAAATTTAACATCATCAATTAGGCTTTGGCTATTTTTATAGTCGGCTAAAATATGGGCGGCCTGCTGGAGGGCATATCTGAAGAATCCGCTATTGACCGCCTTATTTAGAATATTATTACTTTTCTTTCCCATATTAATTGCTTAAAAATGAAAAGAGGCGAAGGAATTCTCTTCCCTTCGCCTCCCTGTCCTACTTATACGGAATAAAAGATCTCCATGTTGAGCTTAGAAGATGCTTCGGATTTCGTTTTTTACACTACTGAGCGCAAAGGTAATGTAATCTTCCTCCTTGGCCATACGTTCAAATACCGCTTTGGCAAGCTCCATGCTTGTGGCCTTTGGGGAAAGTTTTTCAGCCTCCTCGTTAATGAGCATAATCAGTCGGTCGGCAGTGGAACGAACAAGGTTCCAGGCGTCGTCACTCATATAAACTTGTTGGCTTAAATTGTGGTTCAACTCCTCTCGGATTTCGTGTCCAAGAATTTGCTTAAATTCGTTGGCGCTCATGCCACTCTGGTTTACCCTTGGTAGCAGGTTATGAGGGCTGATTCGCTCTAAAAACAAGCAGATGCGCTCATAGGCCTGAAGGCGGTTAGGTAAGATTACCTCACTGTTTTTTATTTTCAGACTCAACAATTGTTTTTCAAAATCTTTTTGAAGGAACGACTGGGTGGTCAAATACATGGCGTAAAGCACCAAGGCTGCAGGAAGAATGATCTTTACGAAATCAAATAATAAATCCATGATTGAAAAATGTCTTTTTGGTGATGTATTTGCTTTTAATAATTCGTTAAATGAGCACTGAAAAGCTTATTTTAGCACAAATTTGGCTTAAAATTTTGAATTAAGAATATATGGAACCGATAAAAATCACCGAAAAAGCCCAAAAGTATCTGAAAGAAGCTTTAGCCACCAAAAAAATCCCTGAAGGATTCATGTTGCGTATGGGAGCAAAAGGTGGCGGCTGCCATGGTGTAAACACTTACCTTGGCTTTGATAAAGAAACAGAAGAAGACAAGCGCTATACCATTTCAGGTATTGAGTTGATTATCAAGAAAAAAGAGGTGATGTTTTTGATTGGTAAAAAATTGGACTATGTTGATGAAGGCGAAGTTCAAGGGTTCGTGTTTCTTACGGCGAGTGCTGAGGAAAAATAAAAAAAGGGAATGCCTGATGAAAGGCATTCCCTTTTTTTGATCTGAATTATTTTAATTTTTTCAGCACGTCTTCAAACTGGTGCAATGGGATCATGTTTGGCCCATCAGAAAGGGCGTGGTCAGGGTCTTCATGTACTTCAAAGAAGAAGCCGTCAACGCCAACCGCTTTAGCCGCAGCAGCAATGTAAGGCGCATATTCGCGGTTTCCACCACTTCTGCCACCAAGTCCGCCAGGCTTTTGCGTAGAGTGGGTAACGTCCATGACTACTGGGTAGCCCAGGTTTTTCATGTCGACCAAATTACGGATATCCACCACCAAATCACCATAGCCCATCAAAGTGCCACGCTCTGTCAGCATCACTTTGTTGTTGCCAGAATCAATGACTTTCTGTGCAGGATACACCATGTCTTTACCTGAAAGGAACTGTGCTTTTTTAATATTGACAATCTTGTCTGTTTTTGCGCAGGCCACCAATAGGTCGGTCTGGCGGCAAAGAAAAGCAGGGATTTGCAGGATGTCGATGACCTCCGCCAAAGGAGCTGCCTGGCAAGATTCATGCACATCGGTGGTGATCGGTAAATTGAATTGCGTTTTCACCTTTTCCAAAATGCGTAAGCCTTCTTCCAAGCCTGGGCCTCTGAAGGAAGAAATCGAGGTTCTGTTGGCCTTATCAAAAGAAGCCTTGAAGATATAAGTTAAATGCTGGCGTTCACAAATTTCGGCAATTTGTTCCGCAAGTCGCATCACCATGTCTTCACTCTCGATGACACACGGGCCAGAGATAATGAATGGTGCCGATTTTAGTTTATTATATAGTTCCATAAAGGTATATTTTTACTTGTTTGGAGTCTCCATCAGGGATTTTACTTTTTCAAAATCCTCGAGGGTATCAACGCCTATAGGACTGTGTTGTGTTTCGATCATCTTAATGGCATAACCATTTTCGATTGCACGAAGTTGTTCCAGCTTTTCCACCCCTTCGAGGTAGGATGGGGCCATTTGTGCATACTTCAGCAAAAATGATTTACGATAGCCATAAATGCCGAGATGTTTAAAATACTGAAGGTCTTCAGGGACATAGCCACTTTGCAGTTCCTCAATGCGGTCCCTGTAAAAAGGGATGGGGGAACGTGAAAAGTAAATGGCATGACCACTTTGGTTGGTGATGACCTTGACGTTATTGGGATTGTTCAAAGTTTCGCAACGCTTGATGGGCGTCATGACGGAAGCCATCGGCAATGTACTGTCGGATTTAAATTCAGCAGCGAGTTGCGTAATGATTTCCGAAGGAATCTGTGGCTCATCTCCCTGAACGTTAATAATCACTTCGGCCTCCATTTGCTGTGCCGCTTCGGCGATACGGTCGGTACCACTCTGGCAATCAACGGACGTCATGATGATGTTTTCTGTAAAACTCAGGCAGCGGTCCCGAATTTCTTCGGCATCCGTAGCGATAAATACAGCATCAATGCCATCGGCAGCCAATGCTTTCTCATAGACCCATTGCACAATCGGTTTGCCTTGAATTTCCAGCAGAATCTTGCGGGGAAGGCGGGTGGATTGCAGCCGAGTGGGAATAACAACAATTGTTTTCAAAAGACTAAAGGTTAAGGTCGTAAATTTGGATCACCCCTAACAGCTGTTCGTCTTCAGTAACTAACAGGGAGTTGATTTTATGCTGATTCATCAATTGGTCCGCTTCACCAAGTTTGGCGGTTTTATTGATGGTTTTTGGGTGAACGCTCATCAGGTCTTTTGCCGACATGGTAAAGAAATCTGCCTCGTGGCTTTCCATATTTCTACGGATGTCGCCATCAGTAATAATCCCTTCAACCTGTCCATTTTCAATCACGATCGCCAATCCCAGTCGTCCTTCTGAAACGCGCTGTACGACCATCAAAGAGCTGGTGTCAGGCGCAACGATAGGCAGGTTTTCTTTACGCATCAATGTTTCGACATTGGTGAGCAGCATACGGCCAAGGCTGCCTCCAGGATGGAAACGTGCAAAATCTTTGGCTTCAAATTGTCGCTTTTTCATCAGTGCCACCGCAAGGGCATCTCCCATGGCCAAAGTGGCCGTGGTGGAGCTTGTCGGTGCCAGGGCCAAAGCACAAGCTTCTTTCTCTACGGCAACATTAAGGTGGTGATGCACATTTTTTGCCAGGATAGAATCGGGCTTGCCCGTCATCCCAATCAGAAGATTGCCATTGTCCTTGAAGAATGGGATCAGGTTCAATACCTCATCGGTTTTACCGCTGTTGGAAATCAAAAGTACGGTATCGTTTGGGGTTACCATTCCGAGGTCGCCATGAAATGCTTCGCCAGGATGCAGGAAGAAACTCGGCGTACCAGTACTCGCTAATGTTGCAGCAATTTTTTTTCCGATATGTCCAGATTTGCCCATCCCACAGATGATGAATTTTCCCGTGCTTTTTAGGACGGCTTCCACTGTGGCGACAAAGTCACTGTCGATTTGGTTGGCAAGTTGCTTAACGGCCTGGGCTTCAATTTCAAAAACTTCTTGAGCCAGTGCCAATATTTCATGTTTACCCATGGGTGATCGATCTAAGAAATGATAATAGCTACAAAACTAAAAAAATAAGTTCAACAATTAAATGGTACATTCAATCCTTTTCAGGCTAATCCTTGTTATCTCAGTACTTAAGTAAAAGGAGGAGGATATGAAAGTTGTTGCAAGAGGGGTATTCTTATGGTTTTTTTTAGGATTGGTAAGCTGTCAGGGCCCTGCGGTAGAAACCATCCAAATCGGGCCTGTGCTGCCGCCGCCACCACCACAAGAGGAGAAGCTGCCACTGGTCATTACACAGCTATTGGATGGGGTGCCCGACACTGTATTGGCATTCCGCTATGCGCAAAACGACCAATTTGTGCAGGCAAGGTGGCGGGATCGTCATGTTTTTTTCTTTGAGTTCGATCAGCAACAGCAGTTTAGGTCTTATACCTTGCGTGTGGATGGCTACGATGTGAAAAAAATTGACAAAATTAGCCAGCAGGACGATCAGATTTTTTTCAGGCAGGAAATTATTGATCAGGAGATTTTCTTGCGGTACAGGAAATCCAGGATGAAGGTACTTTCCGCAGATTTAAACATTATTGAAAGGCTTGATGAAAATAACCATGCGGAATCAATGACTTTCAGAGATATTGAGGCCGATACCATTGTGGGAATGGTGAAATTTGACCGTATGCCCAATGGTAATTTGCTGAAGCTGGAAGAAATAAGTCGGGCCCCTGAGGTCACGCAGCCTTTATTTACTATTAATTTTGAACATGATGATCGGCAAACTTATTTTGGGCGCTTCGGACAATTGCCTGAAGTGGTGTTGCTGGATATATTTGAAGAAACCCGTCTGAGTGCTTTCAGCATGGGAAATAATGCGACAAAACTGGCGGTAGAAACCCAAAGACGGACCCGCAGATCGCAGGAGGTGAACCATTACGAATACATTTATGATGAGCAGGGTTACCCTTTGGCATTAGATTTTATCACGGATCGGTTTGGTGTTCTCGATACTGTAAGGTATTTTATAACTTATCGATAAAAATTACGAATACTGTTATATTACATAACGCTCTACCCAACATAACTTATGACCTTATTTAAAAATGTATTTGTTGCATTAATTGCAGTGGTGGCTTTCGCTGCCTGTAAATCTGATGACGCTGCTCCGCAGGAAATTGCTACACCAACGATGCTGACCATCAACTCTACTACTGGAGAGATTCCATTGTATGAGTTTGAGTATAATGAAGATAAATCGATCAAGGAGATCATATTAGAAAATTATGGTGTAAAATGGGCTTTTGAGTATGACGATCAGGGGAGGTATGAATCCCACGGACTGATGAGCCTTGATGGGCAGCTCACCCTTCAGCAGCACCAGGCAATTTGGGGGAATAATGAGCAAATTTCAGAAATTAAATATTTTATCAATATTGATAACAGTACCTCCAGGCTCAAAAAGAATTCATCGTTTTTGGGTATTAAGCAAGGAAAGCAGTTCTATCTCCAAAATTCAAATTTAAGAACATCGGAATTGGTGGAAGTTTTAACCTACGAGCCGTTTTATCAGGGAGGCCGCATGAAAGAGGCCAACTTCAACCAGGGGGAGTTTAACCTGGGGAAAATGGTTTTTGAATACGGGGATAACGGTCAGTTATTGTCTGCGGAACAGATTTACGATTTTAATGATGGTGAAGAAGATATATTTCAGTCTACTAAATTTGCTTTTACCTACGATAACCGTGTAGCACTTTTTGGCAGCTTTGGGAAATTACCGCAGATCGTTTCTTATTTTATCATGGAAACCCTATTGAGTAATAATATCGATTTGCTGTTACCGAGTGCTGTAAATAACCCGACGACATTACAGTACACGGTATCAGATGGGAATGATGCTGATGGTTTTGTAGAGTCAATCGCTTATGAGTATGACGACAAAAACCAACCGATAAGAATCCTTATTGGGCCAGAAGGGCAGGAGTTTGTGAAAAATGCCGCTTATTCTGAATAATGAACGTGGCCGCTGATCAGCCTTGGGGCTTTGTAGCAGATGCACTCCTATGGTCGATTCATCAGTCATTTTTTCAGCGCTGAAGTTCATGAGCGCTGAAAATGAATTTTTCGGGATTTAGCCTTAAATAAGGAAGTAAATATTTTCTGAGAAATCACACCACAGAAAAACCGTTTCAGCAGGAACGGTTTTTTTGTTTTATATGGGCTACCTGTTTGATTTTTACGATCTTTGTACAAATATCGAAACACTATGCAATCATTGAAATATAATATTAAAATGGTCATCACGGATGTGGATGGCACCCTTACCGACGGTGGGATGTATTATACCGAGCAAGGGGATGAGTTTAAAAAGTTCAATGCCAAAGATGGTATGGGGATGAATCTTCTGCGAAAAGCGGGGATCGAGGTTGGGATTATCAGCCACGGAAAAGCACCACATATGGTCCTGAACAGGGCCGAGCGTCTTGGACTGAAATATTGCTATGTGGGGCAGGAGCCTAAGATGAAGGTGCTTGAAGGTTGGTTGAAAGAACTGAACATTTCTGCGGCGCAGGTATGTTATATCGGTGATGATATTAATGATCAGGAAATCATGGAGTCTGTAGGTTTGTCGGCTTGCCCTGCCGATGCTGTCAAGGTAATTCGTGCCACCGCAGACATCGTTTTGAGCCGTGGTGGAGGCGATTGCGCTTTCCGTGAGCTGGTCGATGAACACCTTTTGGGTTAAGCGAAGCCTCGTGGGTGGAGGAATAGTCTGTCGGTTGGTTTTTTATTCTGCCAACTAAGGGTTATTTTTGCCATTCTTTTTTTAATGGATTAAAAACTGCTTTAATAGAAAGCTCATGAATATAAATAGTGCAATCAAAAAAGCCATTTCTGAGGCTTTTCAGGCGCAATTTGGTGCCGAATTACCTGTTGAAGAAGTGAAGCTTCAACCTTGTCGTAAGGATTTTGAAGGAACACATACTTTCCTGACTTTCCCTTTTGCGCGCATCAGTAAGAAAAATCCTGAGCAAACGGCGCAAGTTTTAGGGGAATACCTGAAAGAAAATAGCGAAGTGATCGCTGATTTCAATGTGGTGAAAGGTTTCTTGAACTTGGTGCTGGAGCAACAGGTGTGGGTTGATGCCTTGAAAACGATGGCCGCTGACGATCAATATGGTTTCGCCGCTTCGAATGGCAAAAAAGTGATGGTGGAATATTCTTCCCCAAACACCAACAAGCCATTGCACTTGGGGCATTTGCGAAATAACTTCCTGGGGTATTCTGTTTCTGAGATTTTGAAAGCGGCAGGTTACGAAGTGCAAAAAGTGAACTTGGTCAACGACCGTGGTATCCACATTTGTAAGTCGATGCTTGCCTACCTGAAGTTTGGTGAGGGGGAAACGCCTTCGTCAGCAGGGATCAAAGGCGATAAGCTGGTGGGGAACTACTATGTGAAGTACGATCAGGAGTACAAAAAAGAAGTACAGGCATTGGTTGCTGAGGGGAAATCGGAAGAGGAGGCTAAGAAAGAAGCTCCTTTGATGGTTGGCGCTCAGAAAATGTTGCGTGACTGGGAAGCTGGCGAAGAAGAAGTGGTTGCACTTTGGAAGAAAATGAACGGCTGGGTGTACGATGGCTTTAATGCGACTTACAAAACCATGGGCGTTGATTTCGACAAGTTCTACTATGAGTCGGATACTTACCTTTTGGGAAAAGACATCGTAAATGATGGGCTTGAAAAAGGCGTTTTCTTCAAAAAAGACGATAACTCCGTTTGGGCTGACCTTTCGAATGAAGGATTGGACGAGAAACTGGTATTGCGTGGCGATGGCACTTCGGTATATATCACACAAGATATGGGGACGGCAGATCTTAAACACAAAGATTTTGCCTTCGATCAGTCTATTTATGTGGTAGGGAATGAGCAGGATTATCACTTCGATGTGTTGTTCCGCATTTTGAAAAATGTTGGTCGTGAGTATGCTGAAGGAATGTATCACCTTTCTTACGGAATGGTAGATTTACCTTCAGGGAAAATGAAATCCCGTGAAGGAACAGTGGTTGATGCCGACGATTTAATGCAGGAAATGTTTGATACTGCTGAAGCGCACACCAAAGAGTTGGGTAAGATTGACGGCTTTACAGAAGCAGAAGCTTCAGCACTTTATCGCCAGCTGGGCTTGGGTGCACTGAAATATTTCTTGCTGAAAGTGGATCCGAAACGCCGAATGATGTTCAACCCAGAGGAGTCTATCCAGTTTCAGGGAAATACAGGCCCGTTCATCCAATACACGCACGCACGGATTTCCGCAATTTCCCGCAAAGCGAAGGAGCAGGGGATCGATACGTCGAATATCGGTGAGTTGACTGACCTTCAGCCATCAGAAATTGAAGGTATCCGTCTTTTAAGTACTTTCCCTGACGTGATCAAGGAAGCGGCAAGCAACCATTCTCCTGCGGTTATTGCTAACTTCTGCTTTGAGTTAGCCAAAGAATATAACCGTTTCTATGCCGAGGTAGCGATCTTTAATGAAGAAGATCCTCAAAAACTGGCCTTCCGTGTCGCTTTCTCTGAGAAAGTTGCTGAGGTGATTCGTCGAGGAATGCAATTATTGGGTGTTGAAGCACCAAATCGCATGTAATTTCTAAATAAAAAAAACATTTTCATGAACCCTTTCGTAATAGCGAAAGGGTTTTTTGTTGCCAAGATCATCATTATCTTTGCGAATTGATCCTTATTTTTTGAATCAAACAATCAACAATACCAAACAATCAACAACACCATGAAAAAAGTAGCAATTGGGATTTGCTTAGTAGCCTTCGCGCTGGGGATCCTTACAAGTTGTGGCGACGCAACCGTAAAGTCGAAGCCTGCAGCAACCGCAACCACAGTAAATCCTGAAAAGGCAGCAGTGGTAAGCAACAGCGCTTTTTATGATTTCAAGATGAATGATATTGACGGCAATGAGATCGATTTCTCAAAATTCAAAGGAGAAAAAGTTTTGATTGTCAATGTGGCCTCAAAATGTGGTTACACACCGCAGTATGAAGGTTTGGAAGCCTTGAACAAGCAGCATGGCGACAAGGTGATTATCCTTGGGTTCCCTGCCAATAACTTCGGAGGGCAAGAGCCTGGTTCAAATGCGGAAATCAAGAAGTTCTGTACAGGTAATTATGGCGTTTCGTTCACCATGATGGAAAAGGTGAGTGTTAAAGGGGCGGATCAGAACGCACTCTACAGCTGGTTGTCTGATAAAGACAAAAATGGCTGGAATGATCAAGCGCCAAACTGGAATTTCAATAAGTATTTGATCAATGAAAAAGGGGAGTTGGTGAAGTACTTCGGTTCGAAAGTGAAGCCTATGTCGCCAGAATTGGTGAACGCTATATTGGATTAATTATTATATTTGCATTATAAATGAAGTCAGGCATTTGTGTCTGGCTTTTTTTTGTAGTGTGTTTAATACTTAAAATTCGCAACGAAAATTTGCCGTATTGTAAAAGTGATGAAGAATTATTTTTGAGTGCATAGCAGCGCTACTGTTGATCAATAATTCAAAATCAGTTCTAATCATTCGAATTTGCAGTAGGATGGTAAGTTTTTAAACATACGCTTATTCATTTTAGCATAAACAATTTCGATCTTCAACTTCAAATGAATCAAACCCATACGCCACCGAGTAAAGCCAAGGCATGGTTATCTGCTTTTAGGTTACGAACCCTTCCATTGGCCTTTTCAAGTATATTTTTAGGCAGCTTCGTGGCTGCATATCAAGGGGTGTTTCATTGGCAAATTTTACTGCTTGCCAGCCTAACGACCCTTTGTTTACAGGTGCTGTCCAATTTAGCCAATGATTATGGCGACAGCATCCATGGTGCTGATTCCGCAGACCGTACAGGCCCACAGCGGGCCGTTCAGGCAGGTTTAATTTCTGCCCAGGAAATGAAAAAGGGCATGATCGCCTTTGCCGCACTTTCTTTTATTTTCGGTCTTTTGCTGCTTTTGGTGGCTTTTGGTGCCAATTTAAAATTACTTCTCATTTTCCTCGGGATGGGGGTGGCCGCAATAATTGCCGCAATTACTTATACCGCAGGCGTGCGCCCTTATGGTTATATGGGGCTGGGAGATTTGTCCGTATTTATCTTTTTTGGTGTTGTCGGGGTAATGGGCGTTTTCTTTTTATATGCCCAGCAGTGGCAAAATGAGTTGCTGCTGCTTGCTATTGGTGTTGGTGCCCTGAGTACAGGCGTGTTAAATGTGAATAATATCCGAGATATTGATTCTGACCGCAAGGCGGGGAAAATCTCCATTCCTGTGCGTATCGGCCGATCAAAAGCCGTTGTTTACCATTGGGTGTTGCTTGCTGTTGGTGTACTCGCTCCTGTGTGGTATATGAAAGCTAATATTAATCATGTTTGGCAATGGGCTTTTTTGCTGGTGGTTCCTTTATTTTTTAAAAATGGAATAGCGGTTTCTCGATATCAGGATGCTAAAGCACTCGACCCTTATTTAAAGCAGCTTGCGATTTCTACCTTTTTGTTTGTGATTTTAATTGGTGTATGCCTTTTGTCATAAATCTACCTGTTAAGTATTTTGTGTAACTTTGGATAAATAGGGATTTTAGCATTAAATTTGTAATGTTGTGTATGACCTAAATGGGATATTGAAAATAAGAACATTAGGTCAGGTTGGTTGTAAATTTAAGTAGGTAATTGTGGCTAATAATAAAGTTCCAAAAAATACCTGTGACTCATGCCCTCGCTTGGAGGATACCCTTTTTAATGGTGTTAATGGCGACGAGTTACTGAAAGTATCGGAGAATAAATCTTGTATCAGGTATAAGAAAGGCCAGACGCTCTATTATGAGGGCACGCGCCCAATGGGGATGTTCTGTGTCAATTCTGGTAAGGTGAAGGTTTTTAAGATGAGTTCTGACGGCAAAGAGCACATTGTTCACCTGGCAAAAGCAGGCGATTTTTTGGGATATAAAGACCTTATCGGTGAAGAATTCTATACAACTTCGGCGACGGTACTTGAAGATTCGATCATCTGTTATATCCCAAAAACAAACTTCCTGAGTTTGCTAATGTCTAATCCCGACTTTTTCTCTAAAGTAACGAAAGCCATTATTCGCTCTCATGGAATTTTGGAGAACAAGCTTTTGAACATCGCCCAGAAATCTGTTCGTGAGCGTTTGGCGGCAACATTGTTAATGTTGAAAGAAACTTACGGTATGGATACTGAAGAGCAGGGGGTTTTGTTGGATATTGCTTTGACTCGTGAAGATTTAGCCAATATTATCGGGACAGCAACGGAAACGGTGATTCGTTTGCTTAGCGAGTTTAAGAGCGAGAAAATGGTCGCACTTCAGGGCAAGAAGATTAGAATTATCGACGAGCCTTCGTTAGTGAAAACGGCAGATTTTTACGAAACGCTTAATTAAGATATTCAGTCGTGTGATTGTTAAAAAAAGTGGATGCTTATTTTGTTAAGCATCCACTTTTTTTTTGATAATATTCAATAGGTGGTCTGATAATTGTCAGTGCTTACGCAATAAAATTGATGTAACTTTGTTTAAGTAGGATTATATCTACCTGATAACGAGTGAGATATAATTTATGTAAGTAATAGAACAATCAATTGACCTTAAACAAGACAATCAATTTTTTTAATTAATTGTAAACAGCTTTTGTTGTGACGCTTCCTTGAAAAAGGAAGAACAATATTTTTTAAGAGAAACAATAGAGCTAACCATAGAAAGAAATTATGGCAAGAATATTAGTAGTTATAAATGACGACTTCGCAGCGCTCAATGGGCTGAGTGTGATCGTAGATAGACTTGACGGAGTGAAGGATTCCTACTTTGATATTTTACTGTTGTCTTCACCATCCCAAACAGAAGAGTTGCGCACTAAACGTCGAAAAGAAGTTTCCGCTATTATCGACGAGTCCCCACTGAATATCCGAATAAAGCCTTTGATGGTCAATAAAGCATCAGATGTTGTAGATGTTACCTCCTTCTATGATATGATCTTATTTGATTATAATGCGGCCTTTTCTTTCATTGATGATAAAGGCGATACCGCAAATTTATTGTACATCCTTAAAGGCTCGCGTTGCCCTGTCATGATTCTCCCGGAGGATTATAGCGAGTTAAAACACTTGATTTTCACTTATGACGGAAAAGATACTTCCGTATTTGCAATCAAGATGTTTACCCTGCTTTTTGGGGATCAGTGTAAAGATACTGAAATCACAATTCTTTCTGTTGTTCAGGAAGATGAAGACGAGTTGTTTTACTATGAACGCCACCTGATGGATTTTGTCAGAAGTAAATATAAGAACGTCGGCCTCAAGCACGTTTATGGTGAAGAGGCTTCAAGTGAGATTTATAAAGTAGCGCAGATCATGACGGATTCCCTGATCGTGATGGGGGCTTACGATCGCCAGCTGGAATCTTACAAAGAGCGGCCTTCTGCAGCACGTCAGATTATTTTAAAGCAAAATACCCCGCTGTTTATTGCCCATCATTAATGCTGTGAACAGCCATAAAAAAAGCCAAATGCGATCGTTCAGCATTTGGCTTTTTTTTGTTTAACGACTTTTTATCGTCTTCTCATTAAAACGTTCCCATACAATATGAATGGAGGGGAAAGTATTTTTTAGTGCAATATCAATTTCCGCATCGCTCATCCACCTTACATCAGTAATGTCCTCCTCAAGCTGTGGTTTCATCTTTCGGTCGTCAAGGCATTGCATTTCATACCAGTGGGATTTCTTCAGCACATTTTTGCCTTTATAAACATAGGTATGCCAGGTGTGGCAAATCTTTTCCGCAAGTGCCACCTTAATATTGCATTCTTCCTCAACTTCCCGCAAGGCACCATCAGCAGCGGCTTCCTTTTTCTCCAGCTTGCCTTTGGGAAGGTCCCATTTGCCCAGGCGGAAAATCATCAGCTTTTTACCTTTATCATTCAGTACCAGTCCGCCCGCAGCTTCCACAATATTGAATTGCTCCTTGAAAAACGTCTTTGCAGGCGCAAGGTCCTCAAATTGCATCGTTACGCTGGTCCATCGCCCAGCATCTTTGCGTCGGCTGATCTCAATCACTTGCGAAACATGCACAAGCCCCGCATTTTTAATGAAGACCGTCCCCTGAAGCGATGTCTTGAGGTGTTCTTTGGTCCCATCGAGGATATGGTCAAAAGCACTTTGACGATATTCCTTTTTTTTGCTGATGAGCCGAATAATTCGATCGTTGATGAAAATCTTCATGCTTTGTAAGGATTGTGCTTAATTTTTTCTCAAAAGTGAATATAGAATACCAAAATTTGAATGGTTCCCCAAAAATAGTTTTTAAATTTGTACCATGAATATGGATCCTAAAGAAATTTCTCAAAAAGTTGCTTCTGTACTTTTAGAAGTGGAAGCAATCAAGTTAAGCCCAAGCAGCCCTTTCACTTGGAGCTCAGGCTGGAAGTCCCCAATTTACTGCGATAACCGTGTTTCTTTGGCTTATCCTGCAGCAAGAACCTTCATCAAGGAATCGTTGGCGGCGATGATCAAGGCCAACTATCCAGAAGTTGAAGCGATTGCAGGTGTTGCTACCGCAGGTGTACCACAAGGTGCCTTGGTGGCAGATGCTTTGGGAGTGCCGTTTATGTATGTACGTTCGTCGCCGAAAGGCCACGGAATGGAAAACCTGATTGAAGGTGCGCCTAAAGGCGGACAGAAGGTGGTTGTTTTAGAGGACCTGATCTCCACTGGAGGAAGCTCACTGAAAGCCGTTGATGCTTTGCGCAAGGCAGGTATTCAGGTGTTGGGAATGGCGGCAATTTTCACCTATGGTTTCCAGATTGCTGATGATAACTTCAAGGCTGCGGATGTTTCTTTGTCGGTATTGTCAAATTATGGCGATATGATTGAAACCGCTTTAGCGACAGCATATGTGAAGGCAGAGGATGTTGAGTTGTTGAAAGCATGGAGAGTGGACCCAGCCAATTGGGGTGCATAAGGATTAAAAAAATTAAGGATTGAAAAAAGCCTGTTTTTGCAGGCTTTTTTCTGTTTGTGGCTACAGCTCGAAGTCGCCATTTTTTTCATTGACACCAATACCGAAAAGCGCGAGATCGTATTTTACAGGATCCAGCGGGTCGAACGCTTTCAGGTTTTCTGTCAGTTCCACAGCCGCAAGCCAGTCGGTTTGTTTGCGGGTAAGTAGGCCCAGCCGTCGCGCAATGCGGTCTACATGAACATCACAGGGACATATAAGCTGTGCAGGGCTGATTTTTTTCCACAGCCCAAAATCGACGCCCCCTTCAGCACTTCTGACCATCCAGCGCAGGTACATATTGATCCGCTTGCAGGCGGATTTCCGCGCAGGGGTAGCGACATGTTTTCCCGTTCGCTGTGGGAAAGTGTCTCGCTGAGTAAAAGCCTCATTGAAATAGACCAGGCCCCGTTCTATATTGGGAGCGTCCAGGGCATCTTTCAGGCAAAACCACTCTTCCAAGCTGCTGTGTTCTTTGTAGCAGTATTTCAGGAAATCAACAAAATAAAGCAAGTCTTCTTCATTGAACGTTCGGTGCTTAAAACCGAGCAGTTTTTTCAGGTCAGCAGACTGATGGTGAAGGATGAAATCATGAGGCGCATTGTCCATGCGCTCCATCAGTTCTGTACATTTATTGATGATGGTTTTCCGTTGCCCCCATGCGAGCACGGCAGCAATGAACCCCGATATTTCTATGTCTTGTTTTTTACGGAAGCGATGCGGAATACTGATGGGATCATGGGGGATGAAATCAGGCTGGTGGAATTGCTCAAAGTGGGTGTCGAGCAATTGCTGAAGATCGTTGGGTGTTGCCATAAGGAAAGAGGTCGTCCACTGCCTTGTTTTGCAGTGGACGAAAAGTTTTTTTAAAGCTGATAAAGCATTTGTGTGGCGACTTCTTTGGATCGAAGTGCACAATCTTCAATCGATAGTCCATCGAAATAGTTTCCAGTAAAGAAAATCGGCAGCGCCTTGCTCTCTTGCTCAATCGTTCTGACGATGTCTTTATGTCCAAGTCTCAGGCTCGGTAAAATGTTCTCTTTCTTGAACTGATGAACGATATGATCTTTGCGGATTTTTAATACCTCGCAGATGGTGTCGATCTTGACAGCATCGCTCAAATGCTGTGGCTTGAAGTGAAAGGTAAACCCTCGGTATCGGTCATCTTCCACCACATCGCGCGAAACAACGGAATAATAGCTGCCATTGGGTGCAAATATACCCGCCACTTCAGGGATCGAAAGGTCTTTCTTTTTTACCATCACCCCCATGGCTTCGCTTTTGGCTACGGGGATTTTGGCAAGGGCAATCGTGAGTGCCTGATGGTGGGGTGTCATGAGCCTTTGTGCCTCATCGGGAGGGGTGGCAAAGGCTAATTGTTGCGCCTCGAATACCTGCCCACTGTTCAGCGTAGCGGTAACCACCGAGCCTGTATAGCTGATACTATCGACGGTGGCATTGGTAATCAACTTAATATTGGGATGATGCGCCAAGCTTCGTGGTACAGACTGAAGGCCGCTTTTCATGGTGAAGCTCCGTAAAATATCCTTCCGTTTCTCACGTTTTTTGAACAGCATATCGGCGGGAAATTCATCCACAGGCTGGCAGGGAACAGCCGAAAATACATGACTGAAGTAGTTTTGGTAATTTTTTCTGCCAAGAATTTTTCCGTAGTATTCAGCAACCGTTTTCTCTTCTTTTTTGGCGAAGAAAATATTCGGTACAGCAGTAATGGCATTTAGCCAGCTCATGGGTTTGGTCACTCCTGCAAGCTTGTTTTTGTGCAATACCTTGTAGGGGACTTTCTTTCGGGCATTGAGCGCCGTAAGTCCCTGGCTTTTCTCAATAAGCTCAATAAATGCCTGATAAGAATTATAGGAGGTGTGCGCTCCCATTTCCAGCCAGAAGGAATCATCTTCGGAAGAGGTTGCTGACCGTAAGCACCCCCCGACTTGATCTGACTGTTCTAAAACCAATACTTTTTTTTGGGCTTCAGCAAGATGAAAAGCCAAGCTGACTCCACTGATTCCCGCTCCAATGATGATTGCGTCGTACATGAATACTATGATGATTGATCTCAAAAATAATTGATCGACGCCAATAAAAAAATCATCCCTGTTAAATCCTACAAATTCTCTACGTAACAGAACACATTCCCCTGCCGATCAAGGGCAACAAGTGCCTGTTGTTGGTTAATCGTCATCTTGCCAGTATAAATCATTCCCATTTTCACCTGTTCCTCAAGGTGGTCTTCCCCTTTCCACGAAACACATTTCTTTTTCAGTACCTCACAAAACGACTGATTGTCCACGGGTGCGAGTCGCTCCCTGAACCGAATCAAATCCATGGGCTGATCAATTCTGAAATGAAAAAAAGAATGTTGCTGATCTTTATCGAAAACCGTAAAGTCCATGTGTTCATCAGGTAATAGGTGTGAAATTGCAGGCAGGATGTAAGACTTCAATTGATCGGAAGGCTGTTGCGCAAAAGCAAACGTCATGGAAGAAAACAGGAAGAGAAAACACAGGGAGAAAAGAACGGGATATGGCTTGCGGTCGATCATTGATGGCGGAAAAAAATTAAATTAAAGGCTGAGATTACATATATACAAGGTAATCATTTACGATGTCTTAAAATAACAATTTACCATCCCAAATCGAAATAATTAACCCGAAATTATTCTGTGATTTAATGGAAGTTTCTACTTGTAAAATTCACATCAATTGGTCAAAATGCAATATTAAGCATGATTTTTGATAGTATTTAGCCACATCAGCTGATAACCTGCATTGATTTTTGCATAGCACTGATATACCTCCTAAATTGTAAACAGGAGCATAATCCTATTTTTGTCTTTTTTGAAACTAACTATTAAATATCATACCGATGAATAAACCACTGGTAAACGCTACCTTCTTCGCAGGCGGTTTCCGCCCAATGATGCTTGCACTTGGGCTATTTGCCGCAGCCTCCCTGCAATCCTGTAAAAAGAAACCTGCGCAAAGTGAACCTGTCGCTCAGGAGGTCAGTCAGGTCAGCAACAAAACTCAGGAGTTGGTCGAGCAGGCGCAATATCTTTATGATAATATGAATAAAATGTCTGTTGACCATGTTAAAAGTGAAGTCAGCAGAATTCGTTCCGAAGCCGCTGGTAATGCGCAAGTGGAGGCCATTCTCAAAAAAGTGGAGGAAAAGCTGTCGGTGAAAGAACAACTCAACCACGCGCAGTTACTGATAGATAATTTTGAAAATTACGACCTGGCTTACCTGAAAGAAGAAACGGAGAAACTCCACAACTCTCCTTACAGCGAAGTTAAAGCGCAAGCCAACCAACTCGACAGTATGATTACAGCCCGTGAGAAGCGTGCTTCGGATGCCCGCCCAACCAAAGTGAGGCTCAACGAGTACATGCGCAATATTGGCAGCGCAAGCTCTCCTGCAAAAGCAGACCAGGAGATTGAGAAAGCACTGAGCTTGTTCTCTAACCCAAATGTGGATGTGCTGATTATTATTGGTGTTTTCGATGGGGAAAAGGATTTTGACAAGCCAACCACCATTGGGCAATATTTGGAATACCTGAAATTACAGAAAAAAGCACCGTACAGCATCGAGAATATTGAAACAGATGCCAGCGGTAAAATTCGTTTGTTGGAACTTCAAAAATAAGTAGTGCATTATGATATCAGCAAAAATGATTAAGCAATTCTTTTTTATGGTGCTGCTGCTTACGGCGAGTGCCAATGTATGGGCGCAATCTGCAGAGCCAGACATCAGCCCCGACCGAAAGCAGGCCATTGATTCTCTCGCATTGGAGAAAGTGCGTGACCTGAGTAAGTACATCACCATCATCGGCGATAAGAAAACCCGTGATGTGGAGGCCAATGCGGCTATTGAGCGCGCAGTAGAGCTCTTCGATGCCGATGCGCAAATTGATGTCTCGTCATTGAATACCCAGAAAACCAAAGCATACGGCGTAAAGGATTATCTTAAAAGGCTGAAGCTGCTCAATTACGATCAGGTGAATATTGAGTGGTTTCACATTCAGTATATTTCTGATTTGGTAAAACAGGCCGACGGCCGTTATGTGGGGGTCATCACCATTTATCAGCGATTTGAAGGGAAGCGCAAGGATGGGATGAAATATGTCGATACCACCAAGAAAGATATTACCGTATATGTAGAACGAAAGAAGACCACGATTCAAGGCAGAACGATCGGTTTTTGGGATGTGATGTTGGGTGATATTCGGGTAACGAACACCTATAAGTAAACATCTTTTCTGAAAAACAGGCAAGGCGTGGTGCGTTTTGCCTGTTTTTTTATTGGATGAAAACGATAATCAGTTATGCTATCTTTAAAACGCTTAATGCTATTGCTGCTGTGTGCTTGCTCGAATTTGCTGGCGCATGCCCAGATTGGTGACTACCTCAATGCGGAAGATTTTTATGCCCGTACAAAGCAGGTGAATCAGTTTATCCGAAGGTTTAACGGCGAGGAAACCTTAAGGGGGCAACGTTTACTGCCTACGGACAGGAATTACCATGGCGACCGACTAAGGAAGCGGTTTTTGCCACAGCTGATCGATCAGCAAAATAAGCAGGTGGCCGATCAGCTTCAGGCTTTTGGCGAGCGGGTACTTGATGCCAATGATCCGCAATTTCTGGATTTCTACAACCCCAACTGGTTTGCTGAAGTGCGCACGATGGTGGACTATCAGGGGAAGCAAATGCCCATGACTTTTTTCCTGACCCTCGAAGAGGTAAACGGAGGCTGGAAGTGGGTGATCGACAGGATCAATTTTGCCCCTTACGACAAACTGTTCAATATGAACCATGCGCCTAAAAAATTCCTCAATCCCATGAGCCATGAGCTTTATTTTATGCCTCTGGAGAAAGCGATGAACCACCCGGAGAACCTCGAAGACTATATTCAAAAAGGGTATCAGCCCAATACACTGACGGTTTTTCTGGCGGATATGAAAAGAGGGTTGCTGAAGTTTGAGCGTGTCTCGCAGGTGAATCTTCACTTCTTTCAGGTGAAGGGCTGGTATTTTCAGGTCTCAGAGATTAACCGCGCCGGGAAAAATGCGGGTTGGTTGATGACCAACCTCGTGCAGGCCGATCAGCCAACAAAAGAAAAGCTCAAGGCTTATATACAGGAGCAGGAATAACAAGTGCCATTTTTTATTCCATAAAGAATCAATAGAGAATGCAAGGAAGAAATAAAATCTGGATCATTTTGATCCTTTGTCTGGGCATGGTGGGGAAAGGCTTTGCCCAGCAGGAGAAGCTCGATAAATACAAAGAAGATGCTGGCCTCCTGATTAATTACTGGCAGGTTTATGTGAATATTCTTGGCGATTCTACTGAAGCCATGGATGATAAAGAGCGTATTGTGTCGGAAAGTTACCTGCGGGTAATCCGTGATTCCAAAGTTCAGATAGAGGACGATTTGGATGCCAACCGCCTCGTTCCTTATTATAAAGATGCGCAGGCCTATTTAAAAGACATTACCTTCTTTTATCGTCAGGTGCAATTTAACTATACGGTAGAATCCATTGAACCATTAGTAAACGACCAGGGGGAGTATAGCCTGATCGTTAAAACCCAGCGCAACCTGCAGGGGATATTGGTGAAGGATCGGCAGGCGGTGGAAGATACCAAAACGGTATATTTTGAAATGACGGTGAATCAGAGTGATGAAACCGTGAAAATCGTCAGTGTATATTCTACCAAACTGAACGAGGACGAAGAACTTTATAAATGGTGGTTTGCCTTGTCGCCAAACTGGAAAACCATTCTTGGAAGCCATACCTTCCTTGCGGACAGCAGCAAGCTTGCAGACCTGCAGCCGTTTGTTGCCCCCGATTCTTCTGCCGTTGCGGAACAGGTGCCGGCACCAGCCACCGACAGCCTGAGCACGCAACCAGTCGATTCATCAGCAGTGGCCATCACGAAGGCTGATTACATCAATGCGATAAAGCGTGCAGTAAGCACAGAAGCTTTGGATCTATCAGATCATATGGAGCTTTATGATTTTGACCCGCTGAACAAACTGACCAACCTTCGTACCCTCAACCTGAGTCATACTTTCATCGATACGCTTTATATGGTTCGAAATATGACACAGCTCGAACGATTGGACATTTCCTACACCCGAGTTCGTGATTTGGGCAATCTGCGCTATTTGGCCTCGTTAAAGGAATTATCTGCACAATACAGCCCCATTGAAAATGCCCTGACCCTCAGTAGGCTTCGGGGGATTCAACGTCTGAATTTAGCATATACCCCTTTCGATTCCCTCAATATTCTAAAGTACAACAATCATTTAAAAGTGCTTGACCTGTCCGGAACGGCCAACTATGACCTCAGCCCGCTTGCCGAGGTTCACAGCCTGACAGAATTGCATCTGGAGTCAGATTCGCTGGTTGATTTTCAGCAGCTTGCCCAGTTCAAAAAACTTGAAAAACTGGAATTGACCAATACCAATATTGCAGACCTTTCGGTACTGAAACCACTAACGCAGCTACAGGTGCTTTTTATCAAGAATACCAGGGTTGCCGACCTTGCGCCACTTCAGGAGTTGCCGTCATTAAAAACGGTGTATTGCGATAACTCTGGCGTAGATATTAATCATGCACAGAAGTTTATGCGTGAAAAAGCGGGTACACTGGTGGTGGCAGATTCAAAAATGTTACAGCAATGGTGGCAAACGCTTCCCTCTGCCTGGGCGGAGGTATTCCATGCCATGCTCCCTGACAGCCTTCAGGAACCAACAGGGGAGTGGTTGCATCAAACGGTTTTTGGGGTGACAGATTTAGCGGTGAACGCTAAGGACATCATGGATTTGGAACCATTGCGGATGCTGGTCAACCTGAAAAAACTCGATATTTCACATACAGGGGTTTATCGACTTGACCCACTGAAGGATTTGGTCAGCTTGCAAGAGCTCAACCTCTCCGATACCAAAGTTACCAGCCTGAGCGCATTGAAAAGCCTCGGGCAGCTGGAGAAAATAGACTTTTCGGGCACACCGATTGCCACCATCACCGACCTGAAATCTTTGCATCAGCTGAAGCAAATTAATGGAGATGGAACACAGGTTGGCGACCTGAAAGCACTGGACAGCCTGAAACAGCTTTCGAAAATCCATTTTGACGATACACGGGTGGAAGATCAGGACGTGAAAGAATTTTTACAGGTGCATCCCAAAGCCATGGTGATCTACAAAACCAAAGCACTGAAGCAATGGTGGTCGGGAATGTCAAGGGCATGGAAAAGTGCTTTTGATAAAAATACAGGACTGGGGCTGTTGCCCACCTCAGAGCAGTTGCATGAGTTGATTTTGAGCGATCAAATCGACCTCTCCAATATGCCTGATGTTCAGCGGCTCGATGCCTTGGCGCCTTTCGTAAACCTGAAGCGCCTTGTGGCTCGCAATACCCGCCTGATGGACATCAGTCCTTTGGCCAAACACCCCGGCCTGACCTACCTTGATATTTCCAATAATCCTATTGAAAATATTGAAACGGTTAGTCAATTGCAGCATCTGAACGTGCTGTTGCTTGAGAATGCACAGGTGCCTTTGTTTGACCCTATCGCTACGCTGCCTCAGCTGAAGCAACTCAACATTGCAGGTACCCGCATTAAGCGGATTCATGGGGTGGAGATGCTTAAAAGTTTGGAGGACTTCTCTTTTTACAATACTAAAATTCGAGGAATTTCCCGCTTGGCAGATTGCCCTAACTTGAAGAAAATTTCATGTTATAATTCAAAAGTAAGAAGCTCGGATATCGAGAAGCTTAAGGCAAAACACGCAACCTTGTCGGTGAATTATTATTGATGAACCCGACGAGTACAGGAAGCATGAATCGGCAGGCAATTTTTGTCTGCCGATTTTTTTTATATGCTTATGAAGCCGTAGTTTAGCGGGGTCAAAAAAATAATTCTTATAGTGGAAAAAGTCTTCTTAGTAACGGGCGGTTCTTCAGGTATTGGGAAGGCCATTGCGCTTCATTTAAAAGCAAATGGCTACCGTGTATTTGGTACCAGCCGTCGCATGATAGCGAATGATCCTTCGGGGTTGGAATTTATCCAGATGGATGTCAATAACGATGAGGCCGTAAAGGCGGGGATTCAGCAGCTGATCGAAAAAACGGGCCAATTGGACGGAGTGATTAACTCGGCAGGTTTAGGGACGATTGGTGCCGTGGAGGAAATGCCTATTGACACCATAAAGGAGGTTTTTGAAACCAACTTTTACGGCGTGTTGCGGGTTTGTCAGGCAGTGTTGCCCATCTTCAGGGCTCAGAAGTCTGGGCATATCATCAATATTTCGTCTATTGCAGGAGAGGTTTCTTTGCCTTTCAGAGGGTTCTATTCAGCCAGTAAGTTTGCCGTAGAGGCGATGACGGAGGCTTTGCGTATGGAGGTGAAAGGCTTCGGAATTGAGGTGTCGATGATTCAGCCAGGGGATTTCAATACCAATATTGCGAGTGCAAGAAAAAATGCCGATCTCGATGCCAACTCCCCTTATGCCAAGCTGATCGAGGAGATGAATGTCCTGATTAAGAAAGGGATGGACAGTGCACCAACACCTGAGGCTGTTGGCGTTGCCGCATTGAATATTGTGGAAAATAAAAAACCCACACTGCGTTATCCAGTGGGGGCTTTTGTAGAGAAAATATCGATTAAGCTGAGGAAATTTCTTCCAACAAAACTTTACGAGAAAATCATTATGGGGCATTATAATATGCTCGACGACCGCATGTATAAATAATCCATAGAAATGGGAGCATGGCTGCCATGGGGTGTTTGGTTTTCCTGATCGGGAGAGGCATGCTCCCGATGAGCAACAGCTCCCTTTTTTTATCACGCCCTTCAAATAGTTTCGGATTGCGCCTCCAGCTGCCGACGTATATGGCGTTTGAATGCAGGGTTTTCATCGACAAGCGATTTCAGCCGTTTGAGGCATTTGCTCTTTTTGTTTTTCAGCGCCTGAGCACTGCTGAAAGGGCTTTCGATCACGGCTTCTTCATAGCGGAGCTGATGAAAATAGTAATCCATCAGGACTTGTTTACAACCTTCAGGAAGGTGGTCGAAAATATTTTCTATCGCTTCCTGTTTATTAATGACGGGCAATTGCAAAGACTCGTCAATTTCATCTTCTACCCGTGGGATGATGACCTTCTGATTGACCAGCTCCTCAAAATTTTCAACAGCGGTAAATCGCTCATTTTTTTTCAGCTGCTGTAGCCATCGGTTTCTTGAAATGGCATAAAGAATGGTGGTGATACTTGCCTTGTATTTGTAGTCGTTTCTTTTTATCAGGTCGATAAGAATTAAAATGGCTTCCTGAAAAATGTCCTCGGCATCTTCCACCCGACCATTATTATAGCATATCCATCTTTTTACACTCGGGAAACTTTTATGGTAAAGGGACAGCATCGCCGTTTGCATATTCTGTCCGTTTTTGATCTGCCTAAGCATATCTTTATCTGTCATGTCCTATCACTATACTTGGTTCTTTCAGACTAACGGAGCGAATGAACGGTCAGCTAAAAGGAAAGGTAACCCAAATATGTTAGGTTTTCGTCAGATTGCAGAGGAGTTCCTTACAGATGAAAAGAGTAGCCTAAAGTGAAGGTAAGCGCATTATTGAGCAAGGCATTGTTGTTTTCCCTGTTGTTGGTTACATCAGTCAGGCCGATGGAATAATAAACCGACATCAGGAAGTTGGGGCGAAGGGCATATTCAATGCCAATATTGGCGGAAATATCCAAGGGGTTGAGCACCTTGGTGATATTTCGCTTCTGTCCATTTTCTACCTCTGTGGCATTGAGCAAAAAGCCAAACTGAGGGCCGGCAATCATGTTGAGGTTTTTTTGGTTGATCGACACTTTTCCCCATACGGGAATCTGAATATACTGCAAGTTGAGATCGAAGGTCGCGACCTCTGATTTGAAGTGCGCCCCCCCCTGCATATAAAATAGGCCGACTTTAGTATAGATGTCATTATTCAGGGGAAGTACAATCATGGAGCCAAACTGTACGCCGACAAGTCCCGATCCGCCTTCCTGCCCAATACCACTCATAAACGAATAGTTGAGCCCCATTTGAGATTCTACACTTATTTTGTGAAAGACACCATTGAACTTCCAAGCCCTTGCAAAGGAAGATAGGTGGATGACGACAAAGAAGGCAATCAGGGCAATTTTTTTCATATTCAAGAAATGAGAGCGGGCAGTTTATGCACAATCGTTTTGTGGTGCAAAGCTAAAAAAATATTGAAATGCACAGAAGAAAAAGGGCAATTAAAGGTGGGGTGTTTTAAAATTGATGGCTTTTTGGCCATGAAAAAAGGCCTGCCCTCATCATTTTCTGATAAGATACAGGCGTAATATTTTTCGCTAATTCCATTTGGAAAGACGCTTTTTCCAATTAAACCTCCAACATCAGCTGTTCATATTCTTTTCTCGATCGGTCAATGGTGATCTTGGATCGGAAACAAACACCGCCAATGGGTGGGTTAAATTTAGAGATGACCACCTTGCATCGTTTTACGGCAGGGATCTTGGCCATAATTTTCATCAGTACCCGCTGGGCAACATTCTCCAGAAGTTTGGAGGGCGTAGCCATTTCTTCCTTGATAATATTGTAAAGCAGGGTATAATCGACGGTTTTCTGCAGGTCGTCGTCAATGGCGGCATTCAGCAAATTGGTGTCTACCACCACGTCCACGCCATACTTGTTGCCAATCATCTGTTCTTCCTTATGGAACCCGTGATAGGCAAAAAACTCCATCCCTTCTAAGCTGACTTGTCCCATGTTTTATAGCTGGTCAAAAAATGAAGTACTTCCTTCCTGCGAATGATCAGAAGCAGGAGGGGTCGCCTCTTTTTTAGGCGGAACACTTTGGTGGTCTGGGGCAGGCTCTGGGCTGTCAATCTCAGGCATGCCGTATTGTTCAGGCTTCTCAGCAATAATTTTTTCCTCTTCCTCTGGTACATTTGTAATCACTTCCCTGAGGTCGTTGTTTTTAATCAACTCACTGTTCAGGCGGTGCATATTGGCAAATACCTGCTCATGCTTTTTGCGCAGCTCCCGTTTTTTGAATTCCATTTTGCTGACACGAATCTGCAAATCTTCCATATTCGCTTTAATTTCAGCAATAAGGTCCTCGCTCATGCCATCTGTTGCGGCATAATTAAGCTGCATATTTTTCAGCTCCTGTTCAGCATTGAGTTTAAACTGATGGGTCTTTTGCTTTAGTTCATGATCAAGATTTGCGACATGCTCCTCCGCATCGTTCACCATTTTTGACGCCTCAAGCTGTGCCTTACCGATAATTTGCCCTGCCTCATTTTGCGCCTCACGTAAAATAAGCTCAGCCTCCTTGGTGGCCTGCTCCTTGATATTGGCACCTGTGTCCTCGGCGGTTTTCAGCGTTTTAAACAGCGAACTTTCCACCTCTCGGAGCTTCTCAACTTCTTTTTCCGCAGCCTCCATTCGGAATTTCAGCTCTTTGGACTCATCGAGCATTTGTTCCCACTGTACCGACAGCGATTTAAGAAAGGCATCGACTTCCTCTTTGTCATAGCCTCTGAAGACTTTTTCAAAGGATTTTTGTCTGATTTCGATAGGGGTTACTTTCATGACTTTTCGTTGAAGTTAATGTTCCAGATGGAAATGTTGCGGTCGTCGCTCCCAGAGATCAGTTCTTCAGAAGGCGTTAACCATATCAATTTATTTACCGAGGTGGCATGCCCCGCATGTCGGGACTTATCCAACACTTTAAGTAAGCGAAAATCTGAATATCGCCAAAGTTTTATAGATTTATCCATACTCGCCGAAGCAAAATAATCTCCCGAAGGGTCAAATGCAAGGCTATTGATGGCATACATATGTGCAGGGATATTCTTGATCATGCGGTACGCGTCTTCACTTTTCCACACCTTGATCTGCGCATCCCTGCCAGTGGTCAGCAGGCAACTTTCGTCGGGGGAGTACACCACACTGAAGACCGAACTGCTGTGCCCTTCAAGGGTGTGTTTCAGTTCGTGGGTATGGAGGTCGAAAATTCTTACCTGATGATCGCTGAACCCTACGGCCACCTCCTTATTTTTTGCTGAAATGGCAATGGTTCGGGCGGCCTTTTCAGTGGCTTTAATCCGTTCAAGTACCGTTACAGAGGGCAGGTCTATGAGGAGTAATTCCCCATTTCCACAGGCGACCCAGGCTTTGTCCTGATATACCTGAATATCGAAAATATTGGCATCGGTACATTTCAGGCTGGCAATTTCTTTGGCTTCTGCCACCTTGATCAAGTGCAGGCCTTCAAAATTGTGGCCAACAAGCAAAATATCCTGCTCGGGCAAATACCTCAGGGCGTAAACGGAGTTTTTTAGGCGGGCGACCAGTTTGCCTTCATCAGGCTGGGCGATATCCCAACCGACGACCATGCCATCTCCTGCACCACTGAAAAACTGCTGTTCGCCAGGGCCTTTTTCAAGGGAATAAACACAATCTTTATGACCTGAGAAGGTGTATTTTTTATCGACTTGTATCAATTTATTTTCCTTTTGATAGATTATTCTGATGACCTCTACGGTTAGTTTACAGAATTCTGTAATTTTGAAGCTCACCAATAATGCTTGATTCAAAATGTTGGATGCTAAGATAAAAAAATTAAAGCAAAACCTGTTTTATAGTGTCGTTGAAATTACGGATAAGATTGAAGTGGACTTGGTGGACTTCCCTGAACTCGAGCGAATTCGGCATCAGGCAAGGCAGCGAGAGTCTTATGCGGTTCGTTTGGCGCTCAAAGCACTGATCAGCAAGCTCGGTTTGCCCTTTTTGGGGCTGAACTACAACGAACGGCGGAAGCCTTTCCTGAAAGGGTCAAATGCGGGGATCAGCCTGACGCACGGGCATGGGCTGGCCATTGCGGTATGGCTTGAGGGGGCAGCTGTTGGTGCTGATTTTGAGAAAATTTCTCCCAAGCTGCTGCGTGTGGCCAAGCGATTCTGTAATGAGGAGGAGTTGGCCTACTGTGGGGAAGACCTCGATAAACTGGCAGTACTGTGGACGGTGAAAGAGGCGGTTTACAAATGGTATGGCTTGGGTGGGGTAGATTTTCAGCAACACATTCATGTGCCCCCTTTTGAACTGGTGGCCACGGGTGGCGATCTGCTTGCCGAACTGAACTATAAATCGTTTTCAATTCCGCTGCAGGTGCATTATATGCCAATAGGGGAAGGCATGTTTTCGATCTGTTATCAGCAGAAATAAAAAAAGCAACATGCGTTTGGCACGTTGCTTTTTTTGGGCTTAGAATAAATCTTGCCAGCTTCGGGTTCTGTTGATTTTCAGATCTCTCAACAAAGACGATTTGGCGTTGATCGTGATATTGTAAGACTGATATGCTCCAAAAGGAATCCAGTTGAAGGACATCTGCCAACAGTGTAAATCCCTGTTCACGCCAATGTTGGTCTGGGTCATGGCCATGGCCTTGAAATCGTAACCTGAGCTGAAGTTGATCTTCCAGTGCTCGGTCAGGGTCAAATCTCCAGACATCCTGATGGCCTGCGTGGTGGTGGCATCTGCAAATCCCCGCTTATTATAGGTGAAATCATAATTCAGCCTCAAACTCCACGGAATGTCGAAATCCACATAAGCGTCGGGGTTGGCAATCAGCCAGGCCTTGTCAGCAATATCGAGGTCGGAATCATCCACCCCTTTCTGGAATTTCTGTTCTTTCTCCCGCGCTTTAGGGTTCAGGTTGGTACTGAAACTCGCCCGAAAGGAGGACAGTGAACCAATACCATTACCAGATTTCCAGGCATATTCATTAATTCTTACCTGATCGACCCTTCTTTCACCAGTGTTGTCGACGTATTCATCGAGTAACTTGTAGGTGTATGGATCGACAGTGGCATTCAAACTGATGTTCAGTTTTTTGTTGAAAATAGCCGTCCTTGCTGCAATATTGAAGTTCGACAGGTTAAAGGAGTCGGCAACAAAGTTGTAACCCGAACTGAACGAGAAGTTGTCCAGAATAGAAACCTTCTTGCTTTTCACGCCTGTAGAATCCTTTTTATCCAGCACCTTGGCTTCGAGAGTATTGGATAAGGAGAAGCTCATCGAGGCGGAATTACTCGCACTCGGTGTGCCGTAAGCATAACCCTGATAGCGGGACAGCTTGCGGAATTCTCCTGGAGCAACCTGTACATCCTGATAGTACCCGTAGGAATCGTCTGTAAAGTCAGGTGCAGCACTAAAACTCACCGAAGGGGTCATCACGTGGCGAATGGCCTGTAAATTTCCACCTTTAAAATATTTGGTTCCATACAGGCGGGTATTCACCGATACCGAAGCACTGTAATCATATACCCTGTTGAAACCGCTCAATGTATCTACCTGTACCGCTTCTTGGGCAGGGATATAAGTGTAGTTCAGTGAGGATGCATAATCCCTTTCTGTGTAGTTCATCGACGGCGATACCGTGAAGAAATTGAACAGATTAAAGGAGGTGGACACTGGAATGGTGTGCTTTACCCCAAACTGCCCCCTTGCCAACAGTTGCGAAAGGTTATCCTGGTTGAAGTCAATAATATCACCCGCATTAGGGTCTTCGTTCGCTATCGTAAACCCTGGGTTTGAACTGATCGCCTTATTGCTGAGCTGGTTGGTCATCACCCCGTTATAGTTCAGGTTGATTTTCTCATACCAGGTATCTCCCTTGCTGTTTTTTCCACGGAAGGGATAAATACGATTCATTAAACTCCACGAAAGATCGGGCAGCGTAAGATCCGTTTGTTTGGTCTGCACATTCTGGTTCACCCTTGCTGATGAACTGAAGTTGAAAACATTACCAATTTTGCCAGAATACTGCACACTCGAGGTAAAGTTCTGGCTCAGGTTATTGTCCAAACCGCCCTGCCCGTAGCCAGGGTTAATTTGGTTGTAGTTATTCGACATCAGGTTTACATTGGCAGAGAAACGCCCCTGTCCTGGTCGGGATTTTGGACTGTGTCGCCACTGGAAACGGAAGGTGTTGGAACTCCCTCCGTCGTTCAGGATACCATCCAGACTGTTGTTTACCTGATACTCTATATTTACACCACCATCATAGCGGTAACGGTCACGGTAAGTGGATTCGGCACGGAAACCCCAGTCACCTCGGGAATAAATTGTTCCGTAGAGGGTAAGGTTGACGTAATCACTGATGTCGAAGAAATAACCCGCATCCCTCAAAAAGAAACCCCGGTTACGCTCTTCCCCAAAAGAAGGAATCAAAATACCTGACGATCGCCGGTCGGGCATAGGGAACATCCCCAGCGGGAAAATCGCCGGCGTAGGAATATCCATGATATACACCTGGAAAGGTCCCGAAACGAGTTTGTTTCCCGGGATCATCTTAATCTTATTGGCCTCAATATAAAAGTGAGGGTGTGGTAAGTCACAGGTGGTGTACCGGGCATGATCCACCATCAGCTCATCCTGAGGGTTTTTCATGATCGTGTCGCCATGAATAAAACCATCCTGCTGTTTGGTGATTACGCCGGTAATCATCGCTTTTTTGGAACCAAAGTTATAGGCCATGTTTTCTGTTTCGTAAACCTGCCCATCATCACTGAATACCGGTTTACCCTTCATGTTGCCCGTGGTGTCTTCCGTTCCTTCGGCACGAACTAAATTTGTTGAATAATTGAGCTGAATATGATCTGCATCGAGCTTGATTTTACCATAATTAACGGCTCCTTCGCCGTACATTTCTACATCTTGAGTACGTAAGTTTAGCACCAAAGAATCCGTCGCACCATAATCAATCTTGGTCTGGATTGGCCCTTTAGGAATTCTTTGAAGAGAATCCGCCAAAGCGAGCGAGTCCATCGCAAGGCTGTCTAATGAGAGCGAGTCTGCAAGGGTGGAGTCAACAACAGTTGAGTCACTACGTAAATTATTTACAGGAATCTGGTAGCTTGTGTCGCTAATTGCTGCAATATTGAGCAAGGAGATCAAAGCTAACAGACATAGGTATTGGATTTTTTGCACTCCTATTTTTCCGTTTTTAGAAAAATTCACAATTTTGTGTAAAGTTAATGTGTTTATGCCATACCAAGCGAAAAAAATTGAAAAATCTTAGCATACTATTTTTACTCTCTATAGGATTTGTCCTGATGTCCTATACGACCCTGAACACACATAGATACAGTGTGAAGACCGTTGTTATTGATGCCGGTCACGGTGGTAAGGATCAGGGGACCCATGGTAAGCTCTTGAAGGAGAAAGATGTAGCGCTGAGTGTTGCATTGAAACTCGGCAAGATCATCAAGGAGAATTTACCCGATGTGAAGGTCATTTATACCCGGGATTCCGATCATTTTGTAGAATTAAACGATCGGGCGTTAATTGCCAATAAAAATAATGCTGACGTATTTATTTCTATTCACTGTAATTCTTCGCCTCATAACGATGGGGTTCACGGTACTGAAACCTACACGATGGGGCTGCATTCCAGCAAAGGCAACCTGAATGTGGCCATGCGGGAGAACAGTTCTATGCTTATGGAGGATGATTATAATAATAATTATGATGGTTTTGATCCCAACTCCCCAGAATCGTATATATTATTTAACCTTTACTTGAGTGCATATTCGGACAATAGTCTTAATTTAGCATCGAAAATTGAAGGTCAGTTTAAACGAAGGGTTGGAAGACATAGCCGGGGAGTAAAACAAGCCGGTTTTGTAGTGTTGTGGAGAACCTCGATGCCGAGTGTTCTGGTGGAGACGGGATTCCTGAGTAACCCCAAAGAAGAAAAATATTTGGGAGACCCTTTGGGGCAGACCTATATCGCATCAGGTATCTATCGAGCCTTTCGTGATTATAAAAAAGAGATAGAATCAATTTAATAAATTTAGTTTTGAGTAAATTTAAAAGTAAAGAACTGAAAGTGGGCGCGATGGTCGTCATTGCTTTTGCTTTATTATATGTCGGCTTGAGGTTTCTCAAAGGCATTAATTTCTTTTCCTCATCGAGGACCTATTATGCTGTTTATGAAAACGTAGATGGCCTGGTAGCTTCCAACCCTGTGATGGTCAATGGCCTGAATGTGGGAATGGTTTCTCATATCGACATTATGCACGATGAAGGCAATAAGCTGAAAGTAGAGTTGTTGATAAAAAATGATGTGGCTATTGGTCCCAAGACCGTTGCCGAACTTTCCAGCAACGGACTGCTGGGCAGTAAAGTGATCAATCTAAATATTGAGCCTAATATCACCCAGCCTTTAGAGGATGGTTCGCGAGTGCTCTCGATGGCCGACAAACCTTTTACCGCACTGGTGGCTGATCAAGCCGCGCCTTTGGTGGAAAAGCTGGACAAACTCATGACCGACTTTCAGGGCAGTGGGGCGGAAGCGAAAAACATGATGCACTCCTTCACAAAAACGTCTTCGAGTGTTGATTCTCTGATTGTGGCGAACCAGGTAAAAATTACGCAGCTGGTGGGCAATTTGGCGCAAACAACCTACCTGCTGAACCGTTCCTTGGCGGATCTGCAACCTACTTTGGAAAACCTCAATAAGCTGAGCACTGATATGGCCAAAACAGACCTATCGAAAACCGTGGAGGCACTGGATAAAAATCTGGCATCCTTGCAGGCAGTACTTGATAATGTGAACAACGGCAATGGCAGTATGGGTAAACTGATGAAAGACGAACAGTTGTACAACAACGTCAATCATACGGTACAATCGATGGACAGCCTGCTGATGGACCTTAAAGCGCACCCAAAACGCTATGTACATTTTTCTGTTTTTGGAAAGAAGGATAAAGCACCCAAGGAAGTGAAAAGCGCCGTTGATACTGAAACCGCAGAATAAGGCTTGTATTTGGCTTTAACGCATTTAAAATATTACATTAAAGGGTTTCTTGTCGTAAAGAAACCCTTTTTTGATTACATTGTTCTTTTTAATAAATGAGGGAGAACGACGGACTACGGTACAATGGTGAATGAGCAAGAATTTAAGGCGATGGTATCGCTTTTGGATGATGAGGACCTGACGATCTCAGGGCAGATTTCTGATAAAATTATGTCGATGGGCACAGATGTGTTGCCTATGCTGGAACAGGCATGGGCCGACGCGCCTTTTGATTCTCCTTTGCAAATGCGGGTGGGCGATATCCTGCATCAGTTACAGTTCATCGCCGTTACGGAAGGCATGGCTGCCTGGAAAGCGGGAGATCAGAAAGATTTACTCGAAGGGCTTTACTGGATTGCGCGCTATTCCTATCCAGATGTAGTATTGGAGGAACTCAGGGATGATATTGACATGATCGTTCGTGCTGTACGGCACCAGTTCAATCCCGATGGTCACCCCATTAAACAAGTGAAAGCCATCAATGAAGTGCTCTTCGACCAAATGGGTTTTGGCCCCAACAGCCGTAACTTTCACAATCCGGCCAACTCGATGATCAATCAGGTGTTGAACCACAAGAGGGGGAATCCGATCAGCTTATGTGCCGTGTATTATCTGGTAGCTAAAAAACTCGGGATGCCGATTGCAGGGGTCAACCTCCCCAACCTGTTTGTCCTGATTTACCCGCACGAAACCACACCTTTTTATATCAATGCTTTTAATAAGGGATTGATATTCTCCAAAGAAGACCTACAGGAATATGTCCGCCATCTTCATATCAAGATCGACCCCGTGTATTTCGAGCCTTGTTCACATCAGGCCATCATTATTCGCAGTCTTCGAAATTTGATATTTTCTTTTAAAAAATTAGGGGATACTGAACGCACCAACGAGGTAAGATCGTTATTAGATATTTTTGTAGGAAATTAGATCATTTCGGGACTTTTTGACTTATTCGTGGTTGAATAAGAGGCTTATTTTGAATTATTGAGGGTGTTGTCATGGTTTTTTTAGACTGTTTTGGGATATAGTTTGAATTTATTCTTTAATGTCTTTTTAAAGTGTTGATTTTGGCATATTATGTGTAATAAATCAATCATAAAACAACAACAACCCTGTATGAGTACAATAAAACCCACCGCATCGAGTCAGCGAGTAGCGTCGGTTGATGCACTAAGAGGCTTTGCCATTTTAGGAATTTTGTTTGCCAACATCCTTTCATGGAGTGGTTACAAATTCATCCCCTTTACTGCCATGGAAGGGTTGAAATGGCACGAATTTGACTCCTACATATCGACTTTCCTGAGTGTGTTTATCGACACCAAATTTTACACGATCTTTTCCCTTCTTTTTGGTATTGGTTTTTATTTTCAGTTTAAGAAATTTAAAAATCAGGCAGATCAAAAGCCATTTGTCGATGTTTACCGCCGAAGAATGAGCTTTCTGATTTTATTCGGATTTATTCACATGATTTTCTGGTCGGGAGATATCCTGATGCTTTATGGAATGATGGGTTTCATCTTGCTTGAGCTAAGAAACCTGACCAAAGAAAATTTGTTGAAGGTCAGTATGATTTTGCTGATGAGCTCTTTGGTGTTGGATGTGATCCTGATGTATGTGGCTCCAGGTTATGGAGTGCCAGATGTGGCGCTGGCGAAAAAGCACTATATAGATATGGCACCTGAGGCAGTTTCTGCCGCATTTATGTCTGGCGATTGGTTGACAACACTGAAAGTAAATGCCCACAATATCATGTGGCGCTGGTTCGATTTTGTTCCTATGGGCCGACCAACGAAAGTGCTGGGCTTATTCCTGATGGGCTACTATTTGGCAGAGCAGAATTTCTTCAATACTACCGCTAAAAAAGGCGTCAATTTCTGGAAATTCTTCATTCCTGGTATAGCACTTACTTTAACCGGTAAATACCTTATCGGAGGCAGCATGTCAGCTATTCCTACGCAGTGGAGTGATATTCTCTTCAAAGCGATTGAGGTGCCCGGACAGGTATTGTTAAGCTTGTCGTATGTGTGTTTGTTGGTGGTTACTTACGAATCAAATTTTGGAAAAAAAGCATTGCAGGGACTGACAGACGTTGGTCGGATGTCTTTTACAAACTACCTTTCACATACTATTTTCGGAATTGTTTTATTCTACGGAGTAGGCTTTGGTTACTTTGGGCAGTGGAGCCTGACACAAATCTGGATCGTGGCCGTTGGTTTTTATGCCTTCCAAATCGCCTTCAGTAGAATTTGGTTGAAGGTTTTCGCTTTCGGACCATTGGAGTGGGGATGGAGATGCCTGACCTATAAAACCATGTTCCCTATCCGCAGATCAACGATTGCTGAACAAAAACGCATGGCACAACAAACGGCCTAAAGCGAAAAGATAAATACATAAAAAAGGCGTGTTCCTGTTTGGGGCACGCCTTTTTTTCTTTTAAACTTTCTTTACTTTCAGAGTATTACTTTCCTGACTGATGACCTCAATGGTGCTATTGGCTTCAATATAATCGCCGCGAGTAAAAGCATCATAAATCTTGCCCTCAATTTCCACTTTTCCGCTCGGTCTCAGGATGGTGTAGGCTTGCCCCTGTAGGCCTACCAAATTATGCTCGTAGGTATTTACGGTGTATCCCTCATCAGAATCCTGGGTGTCCTGCAATGCGATTTTATGAATAAAAGATGATTTGTGAAGCCTGAAGCTCATCACCAAAAGCAGTAGGGTCGTCAGCCCAAAAGCAAGCAGCACTGCGGTAATTGCATTATTGATTTGTGTGGTCGGGACGTGGTCAAAGTTAAAGAAATCGTTGCTGACCATCCCAAGCCCGAGGGCTGCAAGAATCAGGATCAGGCCAGAGATCCCCGCAAAACCAAAACCTGGGATCACAAATATTTCCGCCGCCAACAAGCCGACGCCAATAATGAACATCAGGATCTCCCAGTATTGTGCCAGGCCATGTAAATAGTGAGGGACCAGGTAGAGGGTCAGGGCAATCGTACTTGCCGCTATTGGAAAACCAACACCAGGCGTTTGGAGCTCGAAATAAATTCCTCCTAAAATGATCATGATGAGCACACCACTGATCATAGGATTTAAAAAGAAAGCAATGATTTTTTCTGTGGCAGAAAGTTCATAATGGCTGAGCTGATAATCATCAATACCAGCCCTTTCGAGCAGCTCGGGGATATTCTCCGCCTCACCAGTCGCAATTTTCCACTTGATAGCTTCTGAGGTGGAAAGCGTGAGCACTTTTCCTGAGTCTGAAAGGTCCTTGATATACAGCGACTGATCAACCATCGCTTCCGCAATTTTTGGGTCGCGGCCTTTGGCTTCTGCCGTGGAGCGCATAATCGAGCGCATATAAGACTGATATTTGTCGGGAGCAGCCTCGCCAGTCTGTACCACAACGGTGGCCGCACCAATACTTGCGCCCTGGGTCATGTAAATGCTGTCGCAGGCCAGCGAAATAAGCGCCCCAGCCGAGGCAGCATCTTTATTAATGAATACATAAACGGGCTGTTCGTAATTCAGGATCCTCGTGCGGATATCGTCAGCATCATTCACCGCCCCACCGTAAGTATCCATTTCAATAACGACCACATCCGATTGTTGGGCATCAGCTTCTTTGAAAGCGAGATCAACATAGCGGTTCATTCTTGGGTCAATTTCGCTGTCAATTTTCATGACAAAAACTTTCGTCTGCGCCCAGCAGGTAAGCTGAACAAGCATGAAAAGTAAAGTCAGGGAGATAGGCCTGAATCGGCCTGTTTGGTTGAATTTCATGAATATAAATATCAGGTGGTTGATCTTATTAAGTGGATACCTGTTGAAAGGGTACTGAATTCTTTATTATAATGAATAAAAGTATTATCCTTGAATAATCTAACACAACGTTAATAAAAATGCTCTTTTGAGCAGGATAATTGTTTTCGGTTAAAAATCGCCAATTTTGAGCAAATTACAAATCATTGAGCTGCCCGCCAGGTTATGGAAGCTTCAGGCAGATGTGCATAGTGGTACGATCGGTTTAGAATTCAGGGAACAGGACAGCCTGCAAGCTAACTTTGCACTCATTACCCCTGAAGGGGAAATGCATGGCCCTTTTGAGATGCCCGAAAAGTGGTGGGTAACGCTTGATGCGGTCATTGGGGCAAAATTATTGGTGCGCAGCTATGAGGATCATGCCAATCCGCAGACCAAAAAACTATGGTTGCTCGATACGCATGCGCAGGAAATTCTCTGGGAGGTGGATAAATTCTTGCCCAACAGGGTGGATCAGCCTTGGATTTATGGGCACTTTATTGAAGGGGATGAGGGGAAATTCGCCAAAATAAACATGGATACCGCAGCGGCGAGTTATTTATCGCAGGAAAAAGTTGCTGACCACGAGAATGGTGATAAATCCGCCGAAATATCGCATTATGTGGAAGGGACTACCCACTTTGAGCAGGTCCACCGCTTTTTGTCGAAAAAAGTTGGCGATTTTGCGGTAAAAGCAATCGATTATTTTCAATCTGATGGACGAATTATAATTTCTTACTATATTTACGAAGGTGAAAATTTGATTAACAAACTTCACATTTTTGATCGTGAAGGAACAGTGCTCCACCATGATATTTTAGGTACTTCGCTGCCAACAGTAGCACTTCAGAGTTTTTTTGTTCTTTTCGGTCAGTTGATTTTTGTCAACCGTCATAACCAGTTGTCTATATATGAACTGTAAAAAAATAGCAGTTGCAGTTTCTGCATTCCTACTTGCATTCACGTTTAATGTCGCCGATGCCTCAGCGCAAGCGATAAAAACCCATACGATTCAAAAGGGGCAAACCCTTTACTCCATTGCCAGGCAGTACCATGCTTCTGTTAAGGAGCTTGAAGAGCTGAACCCTGGCCTGACCAATAATATTGCGGCTGGCCAAACGATTAAAGTGCCAGCAGGCACCGCACAGGCGACCGCATCGAAGAAAGTCCATGTCGTGAAATCTGCGGAAACATTGTACAGTATTTCAAGACAATATAATGTCAGCGCTAATCAGTTGATTCAGTATAATAACTTGAAATCTACTGCGCTAACTGCCGGACAAGAACTTAAAATCCCATCTGATGGCGCTGATGCGGTAAAGGTGGCGAGTGAAATTGCCAAGGCGAACAGTAAAAAGCATAAGGTACAGCGAGGAGAAACCCTCTATGCCATTGCTCAGAAATATCAGGTTTCGGTAGCGAATATCAAATCGTGGAACGCCATGAAAGGCAACTCGCTTGATGTGGGGCAGGAGTTGATTGTTGGTTTGGGAAAAGCAGAAGCCAGTCCAGTTGTGGTGGCTGAAGTTAATGTTCCTGCCAAGAAAGAAACCGCCAGCCCAACGAAAACATTGCCAGCAACAGCGGCAAAGAGTGATAAGCCGGTGAAGGAAATCCCTTATTCCCGCGAAGAAATTCAGGATGGCTCGGAGTTCAAGAAAGTGGTTGAACGCGGAATGTCAGGAATTATGACAGGCTCTGAGGACACTAAAAAATATTTGGCCCTGCACCCTACGGCACCCGTTGGAACAATTATGCAGGTAAGAAATGACATGAACAATCGCAGTGTTTTTGTTCGTGTGATTGGAAAGTTGCCTCCTACAGGCGACAACAAGAAATTGGTGATCAGCCTGAGTAAAACAGCTTATGAACGATTGGGCGCATTCGATCAGCGGTTCCCTGTAGAGGTAACCTATGTGCCTTAATCGATCCAAAAATATAGATCTTAAATCCCGCCTCGTGCGGGTTTTTTTATGCCCAATGGAGATTTATTTTCCCTGTAATAGGTGCTTTTTTGGATACTAAGCGCTAACTTAATGGAAACTGCGTGCTATTGTGTGGTTTTATTCGCAGAAGTAATTTAAACTTAGCAGGTATTATTGGTATAATTAAAAGGTATTTGATGGGCGAGGGTTGCAGGTAGTTTTTTTTGAATAATGAAAGATTTATCTTTGTAAAATATTATAAACTTATTGAAATGAACAATATGAACTCACTTAAACTATTTTTTGTCGCTTTTGCGATGATTTTCGCTTTTCAGGCAAAGGCGCAGAAAGAGGTTTCAGGCGTGAAATTACCAGCAACCACAACTGTTGACGGGCAGAAACTCACCCTTAATGGTGCGGGAACTCGCTCTAAATATTTTATGGATTTATATGTTGGTGCGTTGTATTTGGGCGCGTCATCCAAAGATGCCGCTGGAGTAGTTGGCGCGGATGAAGTACAGTCGGTGAAATTGACCATCATTTCTGGTTTGGTAACCCGTGATAAATTCAACAGCTCTACCAAAGAAGGGTTCGAGGCATCAACCAATGGAAATACCGAGGCTTTAAAGTCAGAGATCGATCAGTTTATGGGTGCCTTTTCTGAGGATATCAGTAAGCAGGACGCTTTCGACTTCAATTATATTCCAGGTAAAGGAACACAAATATTGAAAAACGGAAAGTTATTAACGACCATCGAAGGTATGGAATTCAAGAAAGCTTTGTTCGGCATTTGGTTAGGAAACAAACCAGCAGACAAAGGATTGAAATCTGCGATGATGGGCAAATAATAAGCCTTGAAAAATAAATACAAAGGAGCACACTTCAGCAGTGTGCTCCTTTTTTTATATCATTCCCCATCGTGATCAAAAGGGATATTCAGAAATTGATTGAGCGGTGCCATGGCTCGGAAAATCTCATCACATTGCGTCAGGATGCGCTCTTGCATGAAATCCTGCATGGGCATGGGCTTCATCGCCAGGAAATCTTTATGGCGAAGAAATGCAATCAGTGGGTCATTTTTGTCATAACCACGTGGGGCAGTTTTAAGGGTGTCGCCTTGCAATCCGCCAAATTGTGCCACAAAATCGGGGGCTTCAACAATTTGCCGAAAGGCATCACCATTATAGTAGATTTCCTCCCGAATGCTTTTCAGTCGTTCACCCTGCGGCTGCCAAACGCCTCCGGCAATCATACATTTTTCAGGTTCGAGGTGGACATAAATTCCCGCACGGTCAGATTTTCGGTTACCGCTGATCCATGCGCCTAAATGTGTTTTGTAGGGGCGTTTGTCTTTAGAAAAACGAACATCCCTGTAAATTCTGAAAACGCTTTTTTTGGGGTCTTCCAGGGCAAGCAAGGGGTCGTATTTGGCGGCAATGGGAATCAGTTGTGCCATAAGTGCGGCCAGTTCGTCCTTGGCACTAATGTATAATGCTTTATGCTCCTGAAACCATTCGCGGTTGTTATTGTCCTGAAGCTGGCTCAGGAAGTCAAAAGTTGAGCGAGAGATCATGGGGTCATTTTTTGGTGAACAAATTGTTTGTCAGTATAAAGATACAGCCTAATGCTACAATCGGTAAATCTGTGGATTAAAATATAAGGTAACTTTTGAGGGTTTAGGTATTAATTCCCTGCGGTGCTGGCAGCTGTGGCGTAAAATGAACGGCAGAGTGGGTACAGGGAGGAATCGGTAAGTCTTTAAGTGTCAATTTGGGAAAATTTCCGTAAGTTTGAGAACTTTTGAATCATTAAGGAATTTAGGAATTTGGATATATCAGTCATTGTACCGCTTTTCAACGAAGAGGAATCGCTGCCAGAGTTGACCGCATGGATTGACCGTGTGATGAAAGCCAACAACTTTATCTACGAACTGATAATGGTAGATGATGGAAGTAAAGACCGATCTTGGGAGATCGTTAAGTCTTTGCGTGGGCAATATCCCGCTATTCAGGGAATTAAATTCAACCGAAACTATGGGAAATCTGCGGCCCTTAACCGTGGCTTTGCAGCTGCGCGTGGCGAGGTGGTCATTACCATGGATGCCGATCTTCAGGATAGCCCCGATGAAATCCCTGGCCTGTACCGTAAAATCGTCGAAGAAGGCTTCGATTTGGTGTCTGGCTGGAAGGAAAAGCGCTATGACCCGATCTCCAAAACCATTCCGTCAAAATTCTTTAATTATGTTACCCGAAAACTTTCGGGCATTCAGCTGAATGATTTTAATTGTGGACTGAAAGCCTACCGCCTCGAGGTGGTCAAGAGTGTGCAGGTATATGGCGAGATGCACCGTTACATTCCTGTGCTGGCCAAATGGGCGGGCTTTTCCAATATTGGCGAGCAGGTTGTACAGCACCGTGCACGGAAGTACGGAGAAACCAAGTTTGGCCTTGAGCGGTTTGTTCATGGCTTCCTGGATTTGCTCTCAGTAACTTTTGTGTCGCGCTTCAAGAAAAAGCCAATGCACTTTTTTGGGGTCTTTGGTACGCTCAGCTTTATGATGGGTTTTTTCACCACGCTCTACCTGATCTTCAATAAAATTTATTGCCTGTATCAGCATATGCCCGTCCGCGAGATCGTCGATCAGCCTTTGTTTTATATTGCACTGGTTGCCGTAGTGATCGGTATGCAGTTGTTCCTCGCAGGATTTATTTCTGAGTTACTCGTGATGAAAAATGATCATTCCAACGATTATTTGGTTGCTGATGTGATTGAAAATGAGGTCACCACTGAAGGCCCCGTTGAAGGTTAATTTAATATTTTCGTCGTTAAAGAACCATGAACACGTTTTTTTCGATTATCGTTCCCGTGTATAATCGTCCGGAGGAGATTACAGAATTTCTGAATAGTTTGCTCACGCAGACTTACCACGATTTTGAGGTCATTATTGTGGAGGATGGTTCTACGGAGGATTGTAAAGCGATTGCGGAGCAATTTGCCGACCGCCTGCAACTTCAGTATTTTTACAAAGAAAATACAGGGCAGGGGCCGAGTCGTAACTTGGGTTTCTCCAAAGCAAAGGGCGATTTCTTTCTGGTCTTTGATAGTGATGTTATTCTGCCCAAAACTTATCTCAGTACGGTAGATGCCGAGCTGAAAATCCGTAAACTTGATGCTTTCGGTGGACCCGATGCCGCACACCCAGGATTTAACAGCCTGCAAAAAGCAACGACTTACGCCATGACCTCATTTTTTACCACTGGTGGCATACGTGGCGGAAGTAAGGCCGATGAGAAATTTCAGCCGCGCAGTTTCAATATGGGGATGAGCAGAAAGGTGTATGAAGCGACCCACGGTTTTCATCTGGATCGTTTGAGTGAAGATATTGAACTTTCGATTCGTATGCGTAATCTGGGTTTTAAAGTCGGCTTAATTCCCGAAGCATGGGTGTACCACAAACGCCGCACTTCCCTTCGGCAGTTTTTCAAACAGGTGTTTTCTTTTGGGCATGGCCGATGGATACTCAGCGGTATTCACCATGGGCAATTAAAGGCCATTCATTGCTTTCCTTCTGTTTTTGTGCTTGGGCTGATTTTTACCTTCACCTCATTTCTGTGGAGCATTCCGTTGGGGAGCTTCTGCCTGTCGGTATTGTTGCTGTGGTATTTTGCGATTTTGCTGGATGCTTCCCAAAAAAACAATAGCCTGACGGTCGGCTTGCTCAGTATGGTTACTTCAACAATCCAACTTTCAGGCTATGGCTTGGGCTTCCTTCGCGGTGGCTTCCGAAAGCTCCTGGGCATGAAAATCTATTAATTCTTTCGGCAGAAATAAACAATTTCTTCAGCAGGAAAGCCGTATTTTCGGACTTCCTCTTCAGGCAAACGCTGAACGAACGTGTCTTCGAGAACATCGAAACCAGCCTTTTTCAAACGCTGGCCATAATCCCTGCCAAACAGGCGTACGTGGTCCGTTTGTCCGTAGGCATCCTCTCTTGCCTGTGGGCTCGTAATGCTTGGGTCCTCAAAAGTATGTTCGAGGCTCATGTCCTGTGGCGACTGCAAAATGGCAAAGCCTCCTTTTTTCAGGACACGGAAAATTTCCGACATCGCCTGGTGGTCATCTTCCACATGTTCCATAACATGATTGCAGAATACGGCATCAAAGTGATGGTCCTCAAAAGGGATCTGATGAACATCCATCTTCACTTTTGCCAAAGGCGACTCGAGGTCTCCCGTGATGTATTCCAAATTGCGCATTTTTTCAAATCGCTTGATGAAGCAGAGCTCAGGCGCAATATGCAATACCTTTTTTGGGGCAGTAAAGAAATCTGTTTTGTCTTCAAGGTATCGCCACATCAGGCGGTGACGCTCAAGGGTCAGGCAGTTGGGGCATAGGGCATTGGCCCTCGGAGGGGTTCGGCCGTAAGGTAAAAATTCCCGATATTCATGATCGCACACATTACAGTGAACGCCATGTCCACGGTAGAATAAACCCAGAAATTTTGCACCAAAATGGGCAAAGTGTTGGAGGTATTTTCTTGGAATATGTTTGATGACAAAACTGATGAGTTTCTTCATTGTCTGAGCGAAATTGTTGGCGCTTGAAAAATTGTTTACGGTGCCAAAACTGATCAATCAGTGAGCACGAAAGGCAAATATAGCCAAGATTTTCATTTCCTCAATTTACATTTGGGCCTCGCCCTGAGATAAAGTCTGTTAAACTTTAATTTTTGCCCAAATTTTAAGAGTTTTAGCTTTAGTGGCATCAATTCCTCTCCTAATCTAAATATGCGGTATCTTTTATTTTTTCTACTGATCATTTTCCTTTTCGCCCCTGCGCAGGCATGGGCGCAGACGAAGGCCTCAAGAACCAGTGCTACCGAGGCACAGTCGAGTAAATATTTAGCGAAAAAACATCGATCAAAGCAAAATCAATACTCGTATATCATCAAGAAGAACAGCAAGAAAACACTCTATGGAAACCCTTGTTTTACGCAGGCTACTCACAATATGGGCTTTGAATATTTGATTATGCCCAAAGGTAGAAAGCCTTATAAAAACGAATGGCAGCGGTTCTGGCAGAACTTTGGCGTGAAAACCAAGCTGTTTTTTACCCGTGGCCCATGGTGGAAACTCAAGCTGAATAAGCAGTTTAAGGAGTGCCAGATACAAACAGGGGACTACAACCCAGGAATATAATTTTTGATATTTTACCATCTCGATATGAAAAAGCTAATTTTTTCGCTTATCGTCCTGACATTTTTTGTTTCCTGCAAGAAAGAAAGTCTGGACATGCAGTCGTTGAAGCTGAACATTCAACACCAGGTGGGCGATGAGCCACTAAAGCTGAATCAGTACCTGTACACCAACCGTAGTGGAGAAAAATTTGAGGTAACCAAGCTCAACTATTATATCAGTGAAATACAGCTGTTAAAAGATGAAAAGGTCATTTTTGTGAAAGACAGCCTGTGGTACACCTCTCTTTCGGGTGCGCAGACCGACCAGCAGATTCGTCTGCCAGAAGCACCCGTGGGAGGCTTCGATGCGGTGCAGTTTACTTTCGGATTACCTGACCAGTGGAATGCGGAGGATAAGGTTCCTTTGGATCAGTTCAGGGCGATGGTGTGGCCTGCCCATATGGGTGGTGGACTTCATTTTATGAAATTTGAAGGGAATTATTTCAAGGCACCACAGGGAGAGGAAGAGGCCAATGGTTTTGCCATTCACAGTGGTAATTTATTGAAGGATGGCGTTGTTCACGATCATTTTTTTACCGTTCATGTGCCGATTGCTTCCTCAACAGAGGCAACCAGGGAGGTGAATTTAGTATTCGATGTGTCGAAATGGGTAGATCAGCCAGCACAAGCTTACCCATTTGCGGAATTGTCAGGCATTATGGGGAGCGTAGAAAAGCAAGCCATATTGGTGAAGCATGGTCCGACCGCATGGCGTGAAAAATAGTAAGCAGATGAGAAAATATACATTTTTGTTGATTGCACTGACCGCCATGGCATTTTCGTGTGTGTGGCAAAAAGAGCCTGCACAGGAAAACGTAGCGACACCCTACGCATTGGAAGCGCCTGCAAAATTTCCCAAAATCAGTCTCCCTGAAGATAATCCGATGACGGTGGAAGGCGTGGCAATGGGGCGAAGAATTTACTACGACAGGTCATTGAATACCCAAAAGGTGGGGGTGGCCTGTAGCGATTGCCATCAGCAAAAAGCAGGATTTAGCAGTCCTGGTGAAAAAGGGCAGTTGGCAATTATGCCTCATGTAAACTTGGCTTATGAGACCTCCTTTTTATGGAATGGCGCAGAACAGGGGATTCTCGAGGATGTGATGCTCTTCGAGATTAAAGATTTTTTTGCCGCAGACCTGAGCTATGTCAATGCCGATGCGGAATATAAGCGATTGGCCAAAGTTGCCTTTGGGAAAGATGATATTGATTATCAGACGATGGCTTATGCTCTGGCGCAATTTTCAAGAACACAGCTGAGCGGTAACTCAAAATTCGATCAGTACAATCGGGGCGAAATTCAGCTTTCTGAACAGGAAAAACGGGGGCTTGAGCTTTTCTTCAGTGAAGATGGTGACTGTTTTCACTGCCATAGCACGGTGCTGTTTTCTGATAGTGATTTTCATAATATTGGCTTGGACAGCACTTTCAATTTAGGGAATGCTGGGCGGTATGTTATTTCTCAGGACTCCGTTGATATCGGTAAATTCAAAACCCCAAGCTTGCGTAATATTGCCGTTTCTGCTCCTTATATGCACGATAACCGCTTTGAAACCCTGGAGCAGGTGGTCGATTTTTATGCCGAAGGTGTTCATTTTACCAAGTACACCGACCCTTTAATGAAGCATGAGGGAGGGATTAATCTCAACCAACAACAAAGGGTGGATTTGATCGCTTTCCTGAACACACTGACCGACGAAAGTTATCTTTCGAATGAGGAACTTTCGAACCCCTTCAATACGAATGAAAAAAATTAACAATTTTCTCAACGCTATCCTTATCTTTGCCCTTAAATTCAGCCATTTGAGGCATTTTTAGAAAGAAAGCGTTCGTTAAGGTGTTAAAGAAATTTTGGAATAAGTCCCACTTTGGGAAAGTAGTGATTGTCGGGCTGGCAGCAGCCTTGGCTGGTGTCATTTTTATTGTAGGTTTTGTATTGTCCATAAAAATGGGCGCCTTTGGGGATTTGCCCACAGCAGCAGACCTCAAAAAAATTGAGAATAATCAGGCGGCATTGGTGTACAGTGCCGACGGAAAAATATTGGGGAAATACTTCGTTCAAGAGCGTACCAATATCAAATATAAAGATCTTTCCCCTGATCTGGTACATGCTTTGGTGGCCACGGAAGATGCCCGCTTTTTCGAGCATGATGGTGTGGATTACCGTGCCTGGGCGCGGGTTTTTGTTAAAACATTGCTTTTAGGTAATCGCTCCTCGGGTGGAGGCTCTACCCTGACGCAGCAACTGGCCAAAAACCTCTTTCCAAGAGCGGGAGGCAGCAAGCTGGATTTGGTGGCTTCAAAAATCAAGGAAGTCATTATTGCCCGCACGATCGAAGATCTTTACACCAAAGAGGAAATCATTAATCTTTACCTGAACACGGTGCCCTTTGGCGATAATAGCTATGGAATTCAGACGGCGAGCCGTAAATTCTTCAGTTGTGAGCCCAAAGACCTCAGCACGCAGGATGCCGCAGTGTTGATCGGCATGCTCAAGGCCAATTATTATTATAACCCGAGGGTATTCCCTGACCACGCCTTCAAACGACGAAATATTGTGCTCTCGCAAATGCAGAAGTACAATTACCTTACATTGGCGCAGGAGGATTCTTTGCAACGCCTTCCCCTGAAAACCAAGTACCGTTCTTTTGGTCAAAATACGGGTATTGCCACTTATTTTAGGGAACAACTCAGAAGGGTGGTACTGGCCAAACTCGACAGTATTAATGAGGGATTTCCCAAAGAGCAGCAATATGACCTCTACCGTGACGGGCTGAAAATTTACACGACCATTGATTCCCGCATGCAAACACTGGCAGAAGAAGCCATGAAGGAGCATATGGTGAATTTACAAAAATCGTTCAATCAGCACTGGAAGGGGCGTACTCCATGGAAAGGGCACCCTGCCGTATTTGAACGTGCAAAAAGAAACAGCCAGCGCTATAAAAGCCTGTTGGCAGCCAAGGCAAGCCCTGAACAAATTGAGCAGTCTTTTGCGACGCCAGTAAACATGGAAATCCTGACCGATGACTATGAGAAGAAGCTGGTGAAAATGAGCCCGAATGACTCGATTAAGCATTACTTGCATTTTCTGAATATGGGAATGGTGGCCATGGAACCCCAGACGGGCGATATTAAAGTTTATATCGGTGGGGTAGATCATGAACACCTCAAAATTGACCATGCAAGTAAATATTATAAAAGACAGGTAGGTTCTACCCTCAAGCCGCTGGTTTATGCTACTGCCCTGGAGCAGGGGGCAAAAGCCTGTGATTACTATCCAGTGGCTAAGCAACATTACCTCAACGATGCCGAAAATGGCTGGCATGCGGTAAAGCCTGATGAAAATGGCGCATACCCTGAAGATACCTGGGCGCCAGGGAATGCTGATGGCAAATACGATGGTTATTATTCAATGAAAGGCGCCCTGACCAACTCGGTCAATACGGTGTCGGTGCAGGTGGAACTGGAGGCAGGCCTGGACAATGTGGCGACCTACCTGAAGCGTTTTGGTATTTCGGGGATTGAAAAAATGGAAAATGATGAGGGGCAGATTCCCCCTTCCACGGTTTTAGGTACACCACAGGTTTCTATTCAGGAGATGGTTTCAGCTTACAGTGCGCTGGCCAATGGCGGCTATAAGGTAAGCCCTCGTTTTCTGACTAAAATTGTGGATGGGCAAGGCAATGTTCTTTATGAAAATGAAGGCGCAGGCAGAGGCGATAGAATCATTAAATCGGCTACGGATCATCAGATTTTAGCCATGATGAAATCGGTAGTCAATCAAGGAACAGGAAGCAGGTTAAGAAGAGTTTACGGGCTGAACAATGAGCTTGCAGGAAAAACAGGAACGACGCAGTCCAATACGGACGGCTGGTTTATGGGGGTGAGCCCTCGACTGGTGGTAGGGACCTGGGTAGGAAATGATGAGCCTGCAATTCGGTGGAGAAGCACCCGACTGGGACAGGGAGCCAATACAGCGCTGCCAATTTTCGGTAAGTTTATGCAAAAGATGAACCGTACACCTGAATTTGGCCTGATCACCAAAGCGCAGTTTCCTGCCCTGACCAGCTATGAGGTGAAGGCCATGAATTGTGCCGACTGGGTGGAAGAGCTGCCGAATGATAATGTGGTCGACACCATCAAAGACCTCTTTAAAATTGACCCGATCAAGCAGCAGGAACGCAAAGAACGTCGGGAGGAAAAAGCCAAAACGCGCAAGAAGAAAAAGCGCAAAGGTTTCTTCAGGAAGCTGTTTGGCAAGGATTGATAAAAAAAAGCGTCAGAAAAGAGATTTTTTCTGACGCTTTTTTTGTGAAAGATAAGAAGATCAGCGTGGCAAAACACTGATCTCCTGACTAAAATTTACCCCATAAAGTTAATTGGTGCAATTCTAAAGTATTGAATAACAGTCTTTAACTATAATGGTAAGACCTTCTTAATATCAATGAATTAATTGAATAATCAAATCAATCATCAGCTTTTTTAGGGTGGAGTTTTACTCAATTTCTATCACTACTCCTGCGCTTTTAGGATGGCTCACGCAAGTCAGCACATAACCGCCGTCAAGCTCATCTTCTGAAAGCCCATCATCCTCTTCCATCACCACTTTTCCTTCGGTACAACGCCCGCGGCAGGCGGTACACAAACCACTTTGGCAAGAGAAGGGCATGTCAATATCCTGGTCCAGTGCAGCCTCAAGAATGGTCTGGTCAGGATTAACCTCCACTTCATGTTCTTCGCCATCCAGGCGGATTTTTACCAGCTGCTTCACAATCTCTTCCGATTCCGATTCCGATTCCGACTCCGTGAGACCTGTACTTGCCGTGAATCGTTCCTGATGAATGGCCTGTTCAGCAACTCCCGCTTTTTGCAAAGTTTCAGCCACTAAATCCATCATTGGCGCTGGCCCACAAGAGTACACATGCAGTTGGTCCTTTGCAGGGAATTCATTGTAAATCGCCTGAATATCATCGGCATTCAAACGCCCTGTTTTTCCTTGCCATTCTGCCGTAGGGCGCGTTAAAATGTGAATGACCTTGAAGTTTGCATGCTGCACTTCCAAGGCTGCCAATGAGGCCTTGAAAATAATGCTGTCCTCATGTCGGTTGGTGTAAACGAGCGTAATGTGTGTGTCCGCTTCCTGATGAAGAATAGTCTTGATCATCGAAAACAATGGCGTAATGCCACTGCCTGCACCAAAGAAAAGAAAAGCATTTCCTTTGCTTTCTGGCAGGGTAAATACCCCCGCAGGCGCAATGACCTTGATGTGGTCGCCTTCCTTGACTTGATCATTGATATAATTCGAAATCAGCCCGCCTTCAACACGCTTCACAGTAACGGCCAAATCCTGATCTGTATTGGGTGCGCTGCACAAGGAGTAAGATCTTGTTTCTTCTTTTCCATCGATCGGGAAACTCAAGCTCAGGAACTGCCCCGACTGATATTGCCAGTTTGGGTTTTCGAAAACAAGGCTGACAGTATCAGTGGTTTCCTTGATAATCTGTTTGACTTTCAGCCCGTCATCTGTCGGGTTGTTGGTCTCGCTGTTCTTTTTAAAAAATGAAAATGCCATGGAATGTGAATTTTTTATCGAGATTTTGTTTGATTTTAACAGGGTGTTCAAGGCAGAAAGTTAAATAAAGTCCTTTCAATAATAAAATTATTTTCATAAAACCACGCCTGTTTGCCCACCATCAGGGATTTGTGCCATTTTATGCCTTTCACTTAGTTATTCTTACTTAGGAATTGTATTTTCGCAGCTGAAATAAAATACTACTTACGTTTATTTTTGATATGAAATTGAATCGTCTTACAGCTGTTTCTCCAATTGATGGCCGTTATGGAGCCCAATCAGCGCCATTATCACCTTATTTTTCTGAATTAGGCTTGATTTATTACCGAGTTCGTGTGGAGATCGAGTACTTCATTGCCTTATGTGAATACCCACTTCCACAGCTTGAGGGCGTGGATGCCAAAATGTATGATTCATTGCGTGAAATTTATCAGAATTTCACTGAAGAAGACGCGCAAGGGATTAAAGAAATTGAGAAAACCACGAATCACGATGTGAAGGCGGTTGAGTATTTTATCAAAGGTAAATTTGATGAATTGGGTTTGTCGGAGTACAAAGAGTTTATCCATTTTGGTTTAACTTCTCAGGATGTTAACAACACCTCAATACCTTTGTCTTTGAAAGAAGCGATGGAGCAGCAAGTGTTGCCTTTAATGGATGAGGTACTGGCTTTGATTGTCGAGAAGTCCAAAGAATGGGAATCGGTGTCAATGTTGGCTAAAACACATGGGCAACCAGCCTCTCCGACTCGTTTGGGGAAAGAGATTGAAGTATTTTCTGAGCGTATTACCCGCCAGATGGTGCTATTGGAACAAGTGCCTTTCGCAGCCAAATTTGGTGGCGCAACGGGTAACTTCAATGCCCACAATGTTGCTTATCCAAATATTCACTGGAAGTCTTTCGGAGATCAGTTTGTGTCTGATTACCTTGGATTAGTCCGTAGTCACCCAACAACTCAGATCGAGCATTACGATCACCTTGCGGCTTATTTCGATGGCCTCAAGCGTATCGATACCATCCTGATTGACTTCGCAAGAGATATTTGGCAATATGTGTCAATGGGGTATTTCAAGCAAAAAATCAAAGCTGGTGAAGTCGGTTCTTCAGCGATGCCTCATAAGGTTAATCCTATTGATTTTGAAAATGCAGAAGGAAACTTGGGTATTGCCAATGCTGTTTTTGAGCACCTTTCGGCGAAATTGCCTATCTCACGTTTGCAGCGTGACCTTACGGATTCTACCGTATTGAGAAACATTGGTGTACCTATCGGGCACATGGTGATTGCATTGAACTCTTTGAAAAAGGGGATCAACAAACTGGAGTTGAACGAAGCGGTTATCCGTAAGGATCTGGAAGAAAACTGGGCTGTTGTGGCGGAAGCTATCCAGACGATCTTACGCCGTGAGGCTTACCCAAATCCATACGAGGCACTGAAAGCACTGACGCGTACCAATGAAGGGATCACAGCAGATTCTATCGGCAGCTTCATTAATGAACTGGAGGTATCTGATGCCATTAAGGAAGAATTGCGCGCCATCACACCTTGGAACTACACAGGAATTTAATTTCTGAAATCATAAAAATAAGTGGCAGGCCGGGAATATTTGCGGTAGTGCACACTGAACATCCACCGAGAGCATTGCGCATTCGGTGGTATTGATTAAACAAAAAAAGCCTTGGATCTCTATCGATCCAAGGCTTTTTTACTTTACAGTAGTTTATCCTACTTAGTCCAGAAGGTAAGAAAGGTCACTGTTTTCGTCAATCGTTTTATTTTCTTTGGCATTGATGAATAGTTTTCCTGCGTGGCCACCGATGTATTTCATCGATTTACCGTGAATCTCCAGCATACAGCCTTCAGGAAGCCCCAAAACGGCCATGTCGGTGTTCTTGGTTAAAAACTCCTCAATACGCAAAGGGCGTGTCTCGCCACCGTGGTTTGGAATGCGCTCTTCGGTGTAATGTGGATTGATCTGGAAAGGGATCAAATTCAGGGCATCGAAGGATTTAGGCATCGTAATCGGCATGTCGTTGGTCGTTTTGATCGTCGGGCAGGCCATATTGGATCCTGCACTCCAGCCAATATAAGGAGTGCCCTTGCTGACTTTTTCGTTGATCAAATCCACAAGTCCATTCTCGTAAAGTTGGTGTAGAAGCTCGAAGGTGTTACCTCCGCCCACCATAATGGAAGCAGCCTCAGCGACGGCCTTTTGCTTGTCTTCCACCGTGTGAATCCCAGTAACCTTGATCCCCAGCGGGCTCAATGCATCAGCGACACTTTTGGCATAGTCGTCATAAGAAAAAGTAACTCCCGCATACGGTACGAACAGTACTTCTTTGACCTCGCCTAAAAAAGTGGTGATATTTTGTTTGCAGTAACCCAGGTAGGCCTCTGTCGGCATGGTCGAGTTACTGATCAATAATAAATTTTGGTTCTCCATCATCATAATATTCTGCTGAACTACAAAGATGCAAAAGCAGCATCAAAGCCCGAAGTTGAAATCAAAAATTCTTTGACCCACCAGGTCAGATTTATGGCTGATTCATCAGTGTCTGAAAAGCATCCACAAACAGGCCTACATGGTAACCATCCATCAGGGCGTGGTGCACATGAATTGAAACGGGCAGCTGTTTACGCCCTTTTTCTGAGCTCATTTTTCCGAAGGAAATTTTTGGACAACTGTCCTTGAATGCGGAATTTGAAGCATGAGAAAGGGCGGTGAAATTCACCCACGGAATTGCTGAATAATGAATGACATTTTCTCCGGCAACCGAAGGCGCAAGGCCAGTGCTTTGCTGAATGCGTTCAATCTCGGTTGCGGCAGCAGGAAGGAAATCATCAAACTGAGGGAAATAATCCATATAGGCAAAGCCGAAAGTTCCATTGGGACGATTAATGGTTGGCGAGGCATTGACCTGATCGTAGACAAGTACTTTTCCTTCATGAATCCTGTAGCTGAAAGGTTTGATCTGGTTGGCGGCTTTCAGGGACTGATACAGATAATAAAGGAAAAAAGAATGGCCATTTTCCTTACATCGCTGGTAGGCAGTGGTACAGTCAATTGTTGTGGTGACGCCAAAAAACGGCTGGTCGAAATCTTTGAAGAAATGAAAATGTTCCTTGCGATCCCATTGGTCAATGTTTAATTCTTCAGGCATAAAATTCATTAATGTTGTACAGGTGGTAGCTTGTGATTGGGGTGTAAATACACTCCGGTACTTTTTTAGGATGGGCTTATTCAGAAAGTACAAGGCACTAAAATAATGATTTCTGGAGCTGAAGCATCGATTTTTGGGCATAAAAAAAGAGGTTGTAAAAAATACAACCTCTTTGTCGGTGTGCGCACGAGAGGATTCGAACCTCCACGATCGTGAGATCACCACCCCCTCAAGATGGCGTGTCTACCAATTTCACCACGTGCGCTTTTGTTTGAAAGCGATGCAAACATAAGGGCTTTTTTACAAATAGCCAACAGTTCAAAGGATAAAAAATAACAAATTTTGATAAGCGGTTGAGGGTTAGATGATTTGAGTGAAAAGTTTTTTTTCGCCCCTCAGTGGCGATAGGGGTGTTTTTTGTAGCGATTAAAAATATGCACGGATATTACATTGGTGATCGGTAGCCAATACCCGACGGGTTATGGAAAACAGGGGGTTTTCAGGTGTAAGTTTTAGCATTCAATGAGTATGTATAAATTCATTGGTATTCCTTAAACTAACGATATGCTATGTATTAGTACATTAATTTCCTTCGAACTATGCCCAATCGATTAAAGCGTTTAAATATTATTTTAGCTTATTTCCTTTTCATCCTTTTGGTGGGGGCGCAGTTAGTGTTATTTTTTTATTCACGCAAGCAACACCAACAAGACCTATTGATCGAGGTGGTCGATCAACAGCTTAAAAGGATTCAGTCCATTCATTTAAACGCAAGCCCATTGCGATGGAAGGATATTGAAGCAGGTTACCGACAGGTGATGCAGCAGTCTGAAGGCATCGCTTTTTCAGGGGAGTGGCAAATGATAATCAATGCCATTGAAAATGATATTCAAACCCTCAATGAGTTAAAAGCGAATGGCTCACAATCCGAAGCGAAGGCCCTGATAAAAATCAGCCGTATTGAAAATCATCTGCTGGATCTTCGGGATTTTCTTTCCCTGCGTTTTAAGCTGCAAAATCAACAGCTGATCCAGCTGACCATCGGCCTGATCTTCTGTATCTTTTTTCTGCTCATTGTCGGCTATATTTTTGTTACCCGCCCATTGATCGCTAAAGTGAAGTCCAAATCCAAAACTTTGGAAGACAATAATAAGCAGATTTTGGCCCGTGATATGGAGCTTGAAGAAGCCATGGCGGTATTATCAAAAACCAAAGACAGCTTGATGTTGCAGGAGCATCGTTTTCGGTCGATCAGTGAAAATATTACAGAGATTATTGTACTCCTGAGTGCTTCGGGTGTGGTTGACTATATCTCGCCCTCTTGCTCGGATCAACTGGGTTATGCACCGGAGGATATCGTCCGTGGTACCGTTACTTCAATTATCGCCAGCAAGTATCATCCTCCCTTTGAAGAGGCCTTGCAGCGGGTAATGGCAGGTGAAAATGAGCAGGTTACCCTCGAGTGTATTTGCAGAAATGAGGAATTAATTTGGATGGAAGCCAAGCTCAAGTGTATTAAATTGGATGAAAACGCAGTTTTTCTGATGACCTTGCGCAATGTGGAAGCCGAAAAACAGATGGAAACCCTGCTAAATGGTACACAGGCGATTGCGGGTATTGGTGGCTTCGATGTTGATATTGCCAAGCAACAGGTGAGGTGTACCGCTCAGGTATATCATATCCTGAAGGTAAGTCAGGGAGGGCTGCGCAGCCTGCAAGAATGGCTACAAATGTTCTCTATCGCCACTGTGGAAGATTTTCTGTCGATGTTGCAAATCAACGATCACTGTTTTGATAAAGAACTGCAATTGTCGCTGGGCAGTGGTGAGCAGGTGTGGGTAAAAATTGTGGGGGAAATTAGTGAAACAGATGGGCAGGTGTCGGCACTTCGTGGAACCATTCAGAATGTGCAGGCGCAAAAAGATACTGAAGAACGGCTGAAAAAGCAGGACCTTGCGGTGGAGCAGGTGATGAAATCTTCCCCGAATTTGATTGTCGTGATGGACATCAAAAAGTACAAAATTACTTATGAGAACCGCTCTTTCTGGAATGAGATGGCCTATGGTACGGAACAGCCTGAAATGGAACGCTGGCGGAAGTTGTTGTCTCGTGCCGATCTTGAATTGTTACAGTACGAAGTGAACAATGTTGCCTCTTCGGGAACAGACAGCAAGGTGTCGATAGAAATTCAGGTCAATAAAGGCTCAGGTGCCATTCATTGGTATCAGGTGGTTATTTGCCCATTTTCAGTAGAAAAAGAGAAAGTGAAGGAGGTTTTACTGACCCTCAACGATATTCAGCATAAAAAGAAAGCCGAAGAGCACCTGCGCAAGAATATGGTGTCGCTGAAGGCTTTTGTCGGGGATGCTCCCGCAGCCATTGCGATGCTGGACAATGAACTGCGATTTGTGGCCGTGAGTGATCGATTCAAAGAGGATTATCGCACAAAAAAATTACAACTGATCGGGGAGTCCTATCATTCGATTTTTCCCGAAACCTCTCAGCTCATTGATTTTTTACTTACCCGTGGCCTGAAAGGGGTTTATGAGGAAGAAGAGGAAATGCAGGTGTTCAGGTGCGATGGCAAGGAGGAATGGGCCAAGTGGGAGATGCGCCCCTGGTTTACGGATGATTATGAAATCGGTGGGGTGCTGATTTTTTCTCAATTTGTAACCGAAGAAAAGCAGCGGAAAGAAGAATTGATTGAAGCGCGGCTGAAGGCCGAGGAAGCCTCGAAAACCAAGGCGCAGTTCCTGTCTACCATGAGTCATGAAATTCGTACGCCGATGAATGCCGTAGTGGGCTTGTCGCATATTCTGCTGGAGGAAAATCCGCGGGAAGACCAATTGGATTATCTGAGTAAGCTGAAGTTTTCGGGAGAAAGTCTTCTGGGGTTGATCAACGATATTCTTGATTTCTCAAAAATAGAATCTGGTAAGCTGGATATTGAGAAGGTTCCTTTTCATTTGAAAAAAGATATTGAAGGGGTGACAGACATGCTGCAGTTCAAGGCCATAGAAAAACGGATAGGCCTCAAGCTTAGTGTTGATGATAATGTCCCCGAGGCGGTGATTGGGGATCCTGTTCGGATTCGGCAGATTTTGGTGAACCTGATCAACAATGCCATTAAATTTACCGCTGTTGGTTCGGTAGAGGTGAAGGTGAAGGCGCTCAAAGTTACTGAAGAAACCTGCAAAATCCGCTTTCAGGTCGTCGATACTGGAATCGGAATTCCTGAAGATAAATTGGATACCATCTTTCAGAGCTTCAGTCAGGTGAGTACTGATACGACAAGGAAATTCGGCGGCACAGGTTTGGGCTTGACCATCACAAAACGATTATGTGAGCTGCAAGGTGGGGATGTGAAGGTAAGCAGTCAGGAGCAGGTCGGCTCGGTGTTTACGGTTGATATTCCTTATCAGATTCCTTCAAATATGGATCTGTCCATGGAAAAGCAAGCAGCAGCACAGGATGTTCCTGATGTCGCCAAGCTTAAAGGCTTGCGAGTATTGCTGGTGGAGGATAATGCCATCAATCAATTTGTGGCCACTAAATTCATGTCTAAATATGGCATCGTAACCGAGGTAGCCGAACATGGTGGCGAGGCAGTGGAAATGGTGCAACAACATCGTTATGACGTCATATTGATGGACCTTGAAATGCCAGTTATGGATGGCTTTGAAGCCACCAAAGCAATAAAAAGCCTTGATCAGCCTTATTTCAAGGAGCTTCCGATCATAGCCATGACTGCTTCAGCACTGACTGAAATTCAGAAAAAGGTTTTTGAATGGGGAATGGTGGACTTTATTGCCAAGCCTTTTGAGCCCGCAATGTTCTATCGCACCCTGTTGAAGCATGGCCGACCGCAGGAATCTGACAAGGAGAATAAACTGATCGGGACCAAAGAATCCTAAGCAATAGACCTAATCCAAGCTGGAATGTAAAAGCACTGTTAAACAGTGCTTTTTTCGTTTTATTAATTTAATCATCAGCCCTGTTATTCTCATAACAATAGCTATATTTGCGGCTATCTATATGAAAGAGTACGATATTTTAGAGCTCCCTAATGGGATTCGGGTGGTGCACAAAGAAGTGACCCACACCAAGGTGGTCCATTGCGGATTTGTTTTGGATACAGGCAGCAGAGATGAATTGGCCCATGAGTTGGGAATTGCCCACTTTTGGGAGCATATGGCCTTTAAAGGGACTAAAAATCGACGCGCATTTCACATTCTCAACAGGCTGGAAGCAGTAGGAGGAGAGTTGAACGCTTACACCACCAAAGAAAAAGTTTGCTTTTATGCCTCCGTATTGGATGAGCATTTTGGCAAAGCCTTTGAATTGCTGACCGATATTACCTTTAATTCTACATTCCCTGAAAAGGAAATCGTCAAGGAAAGGAATGTGATTCTGGAAGAAATGGCGATGTATCACGATACCACCGAAGATGCCATTCAGGATCATTTCGATGAACTCGTTTTCCCTGAACATCCCCTGGGCTATAATATCCTTGGAACGACAGACAGTATTGCACAATTTCAGCAAGATGATTTTCTGAAGTTTATCGACAGGACCATGGATCCTGAGCACCTGATTTTCTCCAGTATTGGGAATATTCCCGCAAAGAAAGTTTTTGATATGGCCAAGCGTTACCTCGGGGATTTACGCCCCAAAGGAACCAAGCTTGACCGACAGCCGCCTTCGCTATATGAACCCAAGCGACTGGTGGTAGAAAGAAGGGATATTACACAGGCACATAGCGTAATGGGAATGCCCGCCCCGCACTTTGATCACCCCAAAAGGCTCGCCTTTTTTATGTTGGTGAACTTGCTCGGTGGCCCAAGCCTGAACTCCCGATTGAATTTGAGCCTTCGGGAAAAATACGGCCTGGTATATTCTATTGAGGCAAGTTTTACGCCTTATACCGATGCTGGACAGTTGGGCTTCTTTTTTGCTACTGATCCTGCAAGCCTCAAAAGGGCGGAAGCACTGGTGATTAAAGAGCTCCGATTGCTGAAAAGTAAAAAGTTGGGGCCACTGCAGTTGCGTCAGACCAAAGAGCAACTGGTGGGACAATTGGCCATGGGCGAGGAAAATAATATGGGCTTGATGCTCAGTGTGGCAAAAGTGTTGCTCGATCAGAATAGAATTGAGCCTTTTGATCAGCTGATAAAAAGCATCAGGGCAGTAACGGCAGAAGAATTAATGGCGGTAGCCAATGAGTTCCTTATAGAGGAGCAGTTCAGCTACCTGACCTACAAACCTGCATAGAAATAACAGATTGATTTTATGGAGTTTTTAGATCCTGAATTACAGGCGTATTGCGATGCGCACACGAATGAAGAACCGCAAGTCCTTAAAGAACTTGATCGGGATACAAATGTGAATGTACTGATGCCCCGAATGCTTTCAGGGCATTTTCAAGGGCGGTTTTTGAGTCTGTTTACCCAGATTTTAAATCCAAAACGCATATTAGAGATTGGCACCTTTACGGGCTATTCAGGGATTGCGATGGCCGAAGGGCTTCGTGAGGATGGCGAGTTGGTAACGGTGGACATCAATGAGGAGCTAAGTGATATGGTTCGTGAATATGCCGAGAAAGCGGGCGTGGCGGATCGCATCACGATACGCACTGGGCCCGCTCTGGAAGTTATTCCAACCCTGGAGGGGACTTTTGATCTCATTTTTATTGATGCTGACAAAAGTAACTACGGCAATTATTACGAAGCCGTGATTGAACGACTGAACCCTGGTGGGATTATTCTGGCAGACAATGTGCTGTGGAGTGGCAAGGTGCTGGAGAAAAATCGCAAAAAGCTCGATAAAGATACCGCAGCGGTGCTCGAATTCAACCGAAAAGTTCAGGAAGATCCGCGGGTAGATAATATTTTATTACCCCTTCGGGATGGCCTGATGATGGCCCGAAAAAAATAAATTTCCAAAGACTATTTTTCTTACAAAATAGTCTTTCTTTTTTTGTACTGAAATCGTTTGCTGCAATTACTGATTTGCAGCTATTTTAATATCTTTTTGGGAGTGAACCACAAAGGCATGGGCCTGTTGTTGGTTGCTCATACCCTAAGTTGAATTTTGAGTTTATGGCAAGGAAATATCCATTTTTCATTTTTGTTCTGTTATTCTGTATGCTGGGAGCTTTGGCTCAGGCAAAAGAGGTGCATATTCCGTCGGTCATGTATTTTGCGGGTATCAAGCTTGAACTTAGCCCTGCATTGCGTGCTGAACTGAAGCAGGAAGTGGAAAAGCTGCACACTGGTGGAATTTATTTCGATCAAAAGCTTAATCGGGTATATACTTATATGCCCATTATTGAGCAGGTAATGAAGGAGCAGGGCTTGCCAGATGATTTTAAATATCTACCCATTCAGGAAAGTTCCCTGCTCGGGCATGTGGTGTCTTCTTCCAACGCAGTGGGCTTTTGGCAATTTAAAAAAGCAACAGGCGTGGAGGTAGGTTTGCGCATCGATCACAATATTGATGAGCGCATGAGCATCATCGCCTCTACCCGTGGGGCGGCGAATTACCTGAAAAAAAATAACCGCTACCTGGACAACTGGGTGAATGCACTGCTCTCTTACTATGCAGGTTTGGGAGGCGCTCAGCGGTATATCCATAAGCGGGACAAAGGAGCGACAGTAATGAAGGTGACGCCTAAGTTACATTGGTATGTTAAGAAAACCCTGGCACACAAGCTGGCTTTTGAGCCATTTTTAGAAGCCATGCCTCCTCAGAAATATTATTTGCAACGCTACAAGCAGGGGCAAGGCAAAACCATGAAACAGGTGGCGCACAACCTTGGTGTGGATGAAGAAACGTTGCAGTCTTATAACTTGTGGCTGAAGCGTGGCCGCGTACCAACCCAAGGGGTTTACGAGTTTGTTTACCCCGTTGAAGGTCCTTCACGTCAGATGGATTATATGGCCAAGAAAACCCATGAGAATGGAGAGAATACGCCGCCACAAATTAAGAGCTATCCGAGATGGCGGGGGATTGCCTCGAGGATTAAGCGGATTAATGGCATTCGTGGGGTGGTAGCGCAATCAGGAGATGATATCACGGCGCTGGCTACACTGGGGAAAATATCAGAAATCAAGTTCATTACTTACAATGATATTCCTGCCCACAGAACCATCAATAAAGGAGAAATATTCTACTTTAAGCGCAAGCACCGCCGAGCAGACAAAGGCGTGGAGTTTCATACCGCTCAGTATGGCGAAACGATGTGGGATATTGCGCAGCATTATGGTATCCGATTGAAATCGTTGCTGAAGTTGAACAGAATGCGTGATTTCGATCAGCTGAAAGCAGGGCGTGTGATTCACCTTCGGAAGAAAAGAAAATCCAGAGAGGCCATCATTTATCATCAGGTAGAAAAAAATCAGCCTGTGGTAACCGAGAAGAAGCAACAGGCAGCGCCTAAACCAAAGCAAAAGAAAACGACCTATCGGGAAACCAAAAAAGAAGTCGCCGTAAAGAAAAAGCAAAAGGCAACCCCAGCGGAACCTGCTCCTGCACCAGTTATTGATCGGTCCGTAACCTCAGATTATTATACCGTGCAGAAAGGGGATACTTTCTATGCCATCTCCCGTGAGTTTGATATTCCTGTCCCTGAATTGTTGGCGCTTAATCAGCTGAGCTCGGGCGCTGTATTATCGATTGGGCAGCGACTGAAAGTTACTAAAACCAAGCAGGAGGTTGCTCCCAAAGCTGCCCCTGAAAAATCGGCCCAGCCACAGCAGAAAGTGCACATTGTTGAAAAAGGAGAAACCCTCTATAAAATTGCGAGAATGAACAATGTAAGTGTTCAGGATATACTGAAATGGAATAACAAGCCTACTGCGGAACTTGAGATTGGAGAGCGTATCGTGCTATTTTTACTACACGATTAGCAGGTTTATCTATTGTAGTTTTTGGAGTAAAAATTGTGCTTACTTCCGCTAATTGCTTATCTTTAACAAAACAGTGTACAGTGGTAAGACTTTGAGCTGAACCAAACTATTGGCTCACTTAAATTATATAAATAACAGGAAGATAGTATGCCTGATCAAAAAGTAGAACGCGTCTTATTGGTGGACGATAACGACACCGATAATTTTATCAGTAAACGAATTATTGAAATAGCAGGCTTTGCAGAAAATATAGAAGTAGAAAACTCTGGGAAAGCCGCCCTTGATCGGTTACATGAAGAGGCCAACACGCCAGACTTGTTGCCGAACATCATTTTTTTGGATATCAACATGCCCATCGTCGACGGCTTTGTATTTTTATATGAGTTTGAAAAGTACCCCGATGTGGTGAAAGAAAAATGTAAAATTGTGATTCTCTCAAGCTCGGACAATGAACGGGATATTGACCAGATCATGAGTAATGATAAAGTAATTACCTTCATAACAAAACCCCTGACGAGTCAGTCCCTTGAAAAGGTAAAAGAATTTTTGTGATTTTGATGAAAAGCTTGGTGAATGCCAAGCTTTTTTTGATTTTTGCGTTTCAATCAAAATTCAATATTTTTCAAATGAGATTGATCCTCCTTTTTTTACTTTTCCTTCTCCCCCTTTGTACGATTGCACAGAGTAATGATACTGATGCAGAGCAAATCGAGATTCTGAACTTTGGGCACAAGTATAAAGCCCGCATGGATTCGCTCAAGCAAATATCGGAGCAGTTAAAGTATGATTCCCTGTATTACCTTCAGGAGCCTGAGTATGTCGTGATCGCACCGACACGTATGCGGGACTCTTTGAAAATTTCCAATGTCGATACCCTGAAATTCTTCTTCCCTCCTAAAGTATTATTGGTCGATGTGAATCATTATAACGATTCCATTTCGGTCTATCAGGCTTCCCTGGATACCATGGAGCTGCGATTGAACCCCAAGTTTATGGTCGTCCCTTCAACCGTGCAGGTTGAAGAAGACAACAAACCACAATATTGGACTTACGGTGGTGGGCTGCGTGTTCACATTGCGCAGGTGTCACTCTCCAACTGGAACCCTGGGGGGGAAAGCTCCCTGAACGCCTCTACAGAGTTTCGTGTTTTTGCCAATAAAAAGCGCGACAATATGGAGCTTGAAAATAGGATGGAGTTACGCTACGGTGTTATTCGGAATGGGGAGAAGCTTGATAAAAACAGTGACCAGATATGGTTTGTCTCTCGGCAGTCGAGGCAGGTAACAAAATCCTGGCAGCTTTCCGCCCTCGAGGATTTTCGTACCCAGTTTCAGCCAGGTTTCAACTCTGACAGAAAGTATATTTCCAACTTCATGGCGCCAGGTAACTTGCAGCTCTCGCTGGGTTTCTCCTATAACCGTATTAAGAATTTGAACGTTCTGGTGTCGCCAATTAAGGGTAAGGTAACCTTCCTGCTCGATCAGGAATTGTCAGACGAAGGCGCTTTTGGTGTGGAAGCAGGCAAGCGGATGCGGAGCCAGCTTGGTTCGGGTCTGTCCGTCGATTTTAAGGAAACGGAGATTTTTCCAAATATCTACTATACTTCCAACCTTGAACTTTTCTCGCCTTTCCAGACTTTCACAAGGGTGGTAACCAACTGGACCAACAACTTGCGCTTTCAGGTGAATCGGTATATTTCCACTTCCATTCATTCGCAGATCGTCTATGACCATGATATTGACATCACCCGTGATGATGGCTCCAAAGGGCCAGCCCTGCAAATGCGAAATGAGATCAGTTTGGTGTTTGTCCTCGATTACTCGAAATAGCTAAAAATATGGCGTTTGAATACGCGCAAAAAAAAGCTGCCAATGTAAAAATTGGCAGCTTTTGTATTTTATATCGACATCAATTATTTGATGATGATTTCTTCTCTGATGAAGGTTTCCGTACGGTCAGGACCAACAGAAACGATGTTGATTTTTACGCCAGTGAAATCCTCAATGTACTTCACGTAGTCTTTCAATTCCTGAGGAAGTGCCTCGTAAGAATCAAAGCCCTGAAGGGAAGTGTTCCACCCTTTCAGTGTTTCGTAGATTGGCTCAACGGTTTCGTTATCGATGTCAAATGGCATCTCTTCCGTTAGGGTACCATCCTCTAATTTATAGGCAGTACAAACCTTGATCTCCTCGAAGCCGTCCAATACGTCGGCCTTCATCATGAACATCTCAGTAACCCCGTTAATCATCGCCGCATATTTCAGAGCAGGCAAGTCAATCCATCCACAACGACGCTCACGCCCTGTAGTTGCACCAAACTCGTTTCCTACTGTCTGAAGCTCTTTTCCAGTCTCATCAAATAGCTCAGTTGGGAATGGACCTGAACCTACGCGTGTACAGTATGCTTTGAAGATACCATAAACACGGCCGATTTTACCTGGAGCAACGCCCATTCCTGAACAAGCACCTGCTGAAGTGGTGTTTGAACTGGTAACGTATGGGTAGCTTCCAAAATCGATATCCAAAAGAGAACCCTGCGCTCCTTCTGCCAATACCGACTGACCTTTGTTTAAGCGATCATTGATGAAGTAAGCACCATCCACCATTTTAAAGCCTTTGATGTACTCCACTGCTTCAAAGAAAGTCTTGTTCACTTGCTCCAGATCGTACTCAAAGTTGTAAGAGTCCAAAATGCGGCAATGTTGCGCAACAAGGTTGTCGTAACGCTCTTTGAAGTTAGGGGCCAAAAGATCACCCGCACGCAAACCAACACGCGCGACTTTATCCTGGTAAGTAGGACCGATTCCTTTCAATGTAGAACCGATTTTTTTATCACCCTTAGATTGCTCGTAAGCAGCATCCAACAGGCGGTGGGTTGGTAAGATCAATTGCGCTTTCTTGGAAAGCACCAAGCGTTCTTTCACATCAAAATTGAAAGAAGCCATTTTTTTGATCTCATCTTTAAAGATTACAATATCAAGAACAACTCCATTCCCAACGATGTTCAAGATGTTTTCACGGAAAATTCCCGAAGGAATTTGGTGAAGGACATGTTTGATGCCGTCGAACTCCAAGGTGTGGCCAGCGTTTGGACCACCCTGAAAACGCGCAACTGTATCATACTTAGGAGCAAGGTAATCTACGATTTTACCTTTTCCTTCATCTCCCCATTGTAACCCTAAAAGGATATCTACCTTCATTTTTATTTATTTTTCAGTTCCATTATCGCTTCTTCTTCGGTATCTACAATCGTAAAAATCGAATTCAGTTTAGTGATAATTAACAATTTTTTTACACTCTCAGATGGCTTGATTAAAACAAGCTCACCACCAGCATTACGAAACTTCGTCAGCGAGGTAATTAACACGCCAATACCGCTACTGTTCATGTAGCGTAAATTCGAAATATCCATCGCTGAATTAGTAATTCCGCTTGAAATGTGGTCATTGATGTGCTCAATCAGGTCTAAACCTGCCTCTTGACCAATCAGATCTCCATCAACCTGAATTGTCAAAATACCATCTTTTACTTTAGAATTAAACTTCATAAACGGTCAGGGTTTTGCTTCTTACAGGAAGCGGGTTATTAATTGGACAAAAAAATGAGGGCAATACTTGCCCTCCTGCAAATATAGTCAGCTTTACGTACTTAGGAAAATATATTCTCAGTATTTGCTTGTTTTAGAGGAATATCACCAAGTACACATCGTATGTTACATCCTTATTTTAAATCTGTTCTGGTCACTTGAATAACACCATTTACATTGCTGAGATTTTTAATCAGCTGATCCAAGTGCTTGGTGTCTTGAACAAACAGCTGAATATCGCCTCGGAAAATGCCCTTGTCGGATTCAATAGAAACCGACCTCATGTTGACTTTCAAATCTTCAGAGATAATTTTCGATATATCGTTAATCAGCCCTACGCGGTCAGTGCCTTCAATTCTAAGTCCTGTAAGGAAAGATTCATCCTTTTGTGAGGCCCATCGGGCTTTAATTACGCGGTGCCCGTGGTTGGACATCAGCTCGACGGCATTCGGGCAAGAGGTTCGGTGAATCTTAATCCCTTCGTTTACAGTGATAAAACCGAAAATGTCATCGCCAGGAATAGGATTGCAGCACTTAGCTGTTTTGTATTCAAAAATATCCATGTCCTCCCCAATATAGAGGATGTCCTCATCGCGTTCGCGGTTCTTGTTGGTAACGGCCTCTTTTTTGAAGGTGCTGGCGTCGGTAACCTGCGTGGTTGTTTTCTTTTTGCTTGAAACCTGTTCGCGGGCTTCCTGGAATTTTTTGATCTCTTTGGCGTCAATCTCTCCTTTGCCGATTTTATCCATCAGGTCGGGAATAGATTTCTGGTTGAAAAAGGCACGAAGTCGCTGCATGGTGACTTCATTGTAATCCATTTTCATCTGCTTCACTTTCCGCTCCACAATCTCTCGGCCCATTTCAATATTCCGCTTGCGGTCTTCAGCGAGGGCTTCCTTAATCCGTGATCGTGCTTTTGAAGTAACCACATTTTTCAGCCAGCCTTCATTGGGCTTTTGCTTGGTGGAGGTCAGGATTTCTACCTGATCACCAGTTTTTACCTTGTAAGAAAGTGGAACAAGCTTCTGATTGACTTTGGCACCAATACATTTGGCGCCCACCTCTGAGTGGATCTCGAAAGCAAAATCCAGGGCGGTGGCATTATGAGGCAAAATTTTCAAGTCGCCTTTTGGTGTGAAAATGAACACCTCCTCATTGAATAGGTTCGACTTGAAATCGTCCACAAACTCCATGGCACTCGAATCGTTCTGCTCGAGCATTTCCCGCACCTTGGCAATCCAGTTTTCCAGTCCTCCAGCACCATTTTGCTTGTTGGAATTTTCCTTGTATTTCCAGTGGGCGGCATAACCTTTCTCGGCAATCTCATCCATGCGGCGGGTACGAATTTGTACCTCCACCCATTGGCCAGGACGGCTCATTACGGTGGTGTGCAACGATTCATAGCCATTTCCCTTTGGGGTAGAAATCCAGTCGCGCAACCTGTCGGGGTTGGGCTTGTAGGAGTCCGTTACAAGGGAGTAAATCTGCCAGCAGGTGCTTTTCTCTTCTTCCATAGGGGTATCGATAATGATACGGATGGCAAAGAGGTCATAAACCTGCTCAAAAGGCACATTCTGCTTTTTCATCTTCCGCCAGATGGAATAGATGGACTTGGGCCTGCCTTTGATTTCAAAAGGGTAGTTCATTGTCCCAATCTTGGTGCGGATTGGCCTGATAAACGATTTGATGAAATTATTACGCGCCACCTTGGTCTGGTTGAGCTTGTTGGCAATTTCACGGTAAGTTTCCTGATCAGAGTATTTCAGGTAAAGGTCCTCCAGCTCTGATTTTATGGCATACAATCCCAGGCGGTGTGCCAAAGGAGCGTACAGGTAGATGGTTTCTGAAGCGATTTTCAGCTGCTTGTGTCGAGGCATGCTCCCGAGGGTACGCATGTTGTGCAGTCGGTCAGCGAGTTTAATCAAAATCACCCTGACATCCTGCGAGAGGGTCAGCAGCATTTTTCGGAAATTCTCCGCCTGCGCCGAGGTGCCATATTCAAACACCCCAGAAATCTTGGTCAGCCCGTCAATAATCTGTGCGACCTTAGGGCCAAAGTCACGCTCAATATCTGTCAGTTCAATGTCGGTATCTTCTACCACATCATGAAGCAGCGCAGCGACAATCGAGGTGGTGCCAAGGCCAATTTCATCGATACAGATCATGGCGACCTCAATCGGGTGAAAAATATAAGGCTCGCCAGACTTTCTGCGCATGTCCTGATGCGCCTCCATGGCGGTGTAGAAAGCTTTTTTTATGATTTTAGCATCTCCATCCTTAAGCACGGGTTTGGCATGCCTAAGCATTTTGCGGTAGCGTGAAATAATTTCCTTACGCTCCTCTTCCAATTCAACTGTGGTCATATCTTAATATAAAAATTCTTCAGGCTCATTCAAAAGTCCATGAAGAATAATGTCAATTATCTTTGGTATAATTCACCATCGGTGGGCAATGGGAATAATGTCATTTACAATAAGGTCAATTTAAGCTGAATATTTTCAAAATTCAGCTAAAAATGCAAGCAAAAGCACCGAATATTCTGATGAATGTTGCCCAGAATTTGGTAACACTTTCATGGTCAGTTCTTATAAATTGAGGAAGGGATTTGGAGGGTCGCTCAGTCGAATAGTGCGGGGGATTTCCCCTTGGGATATTTTCCTGGTTTCCGTTCCTTTAAAATTTAATCTTCCTGCGGACATTTTTGTTGCAGGGCTTATAATAATCGAGTATTTTTACAGCAAAACTGCAGCATCGCCCTTGAGAATACTCACCATCATATTGAGCCTTTACATTACCGCTATCAGCTTTGTGCCTTGTTCCGATGAGCCACCACATGTTGATGAGCAGGGTGCGGGCCATTATTGTGCGCAGCTTTCGGCGCATGCTCATGAGGAGGATTTTGGGGAGGCCTGCTCACCATTCTGCCTTTGCAGCTGTTGCCAGCAAACGGTAGATCAGCATCGGGTAACGTTGCCCGCATTGTTTTATGTGGTAACGGCCACACACTTCAAGAACCCAGTCATCAAACAGCTGTCGGTGCAGCAACTCACCATCGACCTCTTTCGTCCGCCTCGGACAGCACTGATTTAAAAATTACTAAATTTTTTTAATCAGCTTTTAAAGCTGAACAGGCTTGCTGTGCCGCTATTTTTTTAAGCGCAAGCTGCATGCCTGAAAATCAGTGAATAAAAAATCAAATGATACAAAAAATAATTGACCTGTCCATTCGACACAAGGGGGTGGTTTGCCTTCTGATGGTCGCGTGGGTAATCGGTGGGCTTTATGCTTTGCGTGGCCTGCCCCTTGATGCTGTGCCCGATATTACCAACAATCAGGTGCAGATCATTACTGTCGCGCCCGATTTGGGTGCTGAAGATATTGAACAGTTTATTTCTTATGCCGTGGAGGTGAACATGGCCAACCTGCCTGGTGTGGAGGAGATCCGTTCCGTTTCCCGTTTTGGGCTTTCGGTGGTTACGGTGGTGTTCGATGAGGATATGGGGACTTTTTTGCCGCGGCAGCTGGTGAACGAACAACTGGGGAAAGTCCAGGAACAGATCCCTCAGGGGTTCGGTACGCCCGAGATGGGACCGATCACCACGGGCCTTGGTGAAGTTTACCAATATATACTGAAGGTGGACGATCAGTTTTCAGACCGCTATAACCTGACGGACCTTCGGGAAATGCAGGACTGGATTATCCGCAGGCAAATGGCGATGGTGCCAGGTGTGGTGGAGGTGAATGGCTTTGGCGGGGCGGTCAAGCAGTATGAGGTGCAGTTGAACCCTGACCAGCTCAACGGGATGAACCTGACCATTGCTGATGTTTATCAGGCTTTGGAAAAAAATAACGCCAATACAGGTGGGGCTTATATTGAAAGAAACCACAAGGCTAATTTTATCCGTGGGGAAGGGCTGTTGCGCTCGGTGGCGGATATTGAACAGGTGGTGGTGACCAATAACACGGGTTTACCCATACTGATCAAGGATGTGGGGAAGGTAGCTATTGGCCATGCCATTCGCTATGGCGCCCTGACGGCCGATGGGCAGGGGGAAACGGTTGGTGGCATGGTGATGATGCTCAAGGGCGGAAACTCCAATCAGGTGATTGGGGCCATCAAGGAGCGTATGGCGCAAATTCAGAAGTCGTTGCCCGAGGGAGTGCGGATTGTCCCCTTTCATGACCGTTCGGAACTCGTAGCGCAAACCACCTCCACAGTAATCCAAAATCTGCTGGAGGGAGGGCTGATCGTCGTTTTTATTTTGGTATTACTCCTCGGGAACTGGCGTGGGGGACTTATTGTCGCCTCCACGATTCCGTTGTCATTGCTTTTTGCATTTATGATGATGCGCACCTTTGGGGTGTGGGCTAACCTGATGAGCCTTGGTGCGATAGATTTCGGCATTATTGTCGATGGGGCCGTGATTATCGTGGAAAGTGCTGTTTTTATGCTGCATCAGCGGTTGGGGAGCAAGCAGGAGGAATCACGTGACGAAGTGGTGCGTAATGCTTCAGGGAAGATGATGAACGCCGCCTTTTTCGGGCAGCTGATCATCCTGATTGTATTTATTCCTCTGCTGGCGCTTGAAGGCGTGGAAGGGAAGATGTTCAAACCGATGGCCCTGACGTTCAGCTTTGCCATAGTGGGCGCCATGATCCTTTGCCTGACTTACGTACCGATGGTTTCGGCTTACTTTCTGAAAGTCAAGGAACGGTCTACACCAAATTTTGGCGCAAGGGCGGTGGCTTTTCTGGAGCGGAAATTCGAACCGGTATTGACTTACGCATTGAACAACGGCAAGAAAGCCATCGGTATTGCCGTGGTTTTCCTGGTGGTGTCCTTTGGTATTTTCAGCCGAATGGGAGGGGAGTTTATCCCCAAACTTGATGAGGGTGATTTTGCCTTTCATGTGATTCTGAAGCCTGGTTCTGCACTTTCAGAAACCATTGATGGCACCAGCCGCGTGGAACGGCTGATTATGGAACACTTTCCCGAGGTCAAACATGTGGTCAGCCGTATTGGTGTGGCTGATGTGCCGACTGACCCCATGCCAATGGATGTCGCCGATGTAATTGTGAACCTTAAACCGAAGGACCAGTGGCGTGAGGGCATGAGTAAGCAGCAGCTGGTGCATGAGGTGGAAGCGCTACTGACACAGGTGCCAGGCATTAATTTTGAATTCACACAACCGATAGAAATGCGCTTCAATGAGTTGCTGACAGGGGTGCGTGAAGATATTGCCGTGAAAATTTATGGTGATGACCTGAAAGTTCTTGCCAAAATAGCCAAGGATGCAGGCGCGCTGATTCAGGGGATTGATGGTGTGGGGGACCTGAAGGTGGAGGCTACCGATGGGCAGCCGCAAATGCAGGTGAAATTAAACCGTGCCCATTTGGCCAAATACGGCGCTTCTGTGGAGGAGGTCAACGAGGCCATTCATGCTGCTTTTGCTGGTGGTGTGGCGGGAACCATCTTTGAGGGGGAGCGGCGGTTTGAACTGGTGGTTAGGCTGGCGAAATCCCACCGACAGGACATTACCGACCTTCAGCAGCTTTATATCCGCCTTGAAAATGGGGTGAGTATTCCCCTGTCGGAGCTGGCGACGATCAGTTACGAACCAGGGCCGATGCAGATCAGCCGTGACGATACAAACCGAAGAACCTATGTGGGCATTAATGTCCGTGGGCGCGATGTGGCCTCTCTTGTTGGGGAGATACAGCAGCGCCTTGATGAGCAGCTGCAAATGCCGCCAGGCTATTTTGTGCGCTATGGAGGTGCTTTTGAGAATTTCGAGCGTGCCAAGCGCAAACTGCAGCTTTTGGTGCCTATGGTCCTCCTGTTGATTTTCGTACTGGTGTATTTCGCACTGGGCAAAATCAAAGAAACCCTGATGATCTATATGGCCATCCCGATGGCAGTGGTCGGGGGGATTGTCAGCCTCTGGTTGCGCGGCATGCCTTTTAGTATTTCTGCAGGCGTGGGTTTTATTGTTTTGTTTGGCGTCGCGGTACTCAATGGTTTGGTACTGATTCAGGGCTATGAAGAACTGGCACATTTGCCGCTTCGGGAGCGCCTGATCAAAGGCACCACCCGACGGTTGCGGCCTATCTTATTGACGGCCTCCACGGATATACTCGGTTTTTTGCCCATGGCCATTTCAAATGGTGCTGGCGCAGAAGTACAGCGCCCTCTGGCGACCGTCGTTATCGGGGGCTTATTTACGGCTTGTTTGCTGACCCTGGTGATCCTGCCCATTTTATATCAGTTTATTCATCAATCAAAAAAAATGCAGGGATCCCATATCAAGGCCGTCATGGCTACCTTCCTGATGCTGGTATTGCCTTTCAGTCTTCGGGCGCAAGCCACTCAAACAATGCAAAATGAGCAGGATATCAGTCTTGAGCAAGCACTGGAGCGCGCAAGAAATAACTATCCAAGCCTCAAACAGGCGGCCTATGGTGTGGCTCAGCAGAAGGCGCTCAGGCAGTCGGCCTATAATTTTGGCAGTACCCAAATCAGTAGTGGCGGGGAAGAGATTGGGACTGACGGGCGTGGGGTTTACACTCCGGTGATGTTCAGTCAGCAAAATATCGATGTTTTCGGTATGCACTCCAAAGCCAAATATTTTGAGCAGGCAGGCAAAACCGCGGAAGCTTTTCAGCAACTTCAATGGCAAAACCTTAAAAAGCGGGTGAGCAAGGACTGGGTGCTGTCGTCGGTCGCTTATGCACGTATGGAGTGGATGAATCGCTTTATGGCGTTTAATCAGGATTTTGAGCAGCGTGCCAAATTAATGTATGAGTCTGAAGCCACGGGTAAGCTGGACTACCTGGCTGCGCGCAATAAAATGCAGTTGCTGAAAACACAGCAGGCACAAGTGCATCAGGATTATTACACGCAGCTTGCGGGCTTGCAACAATGGCTCATGACCGACACAATGTTTGTGGTCAAGGCCACGCCCGAGCAGTATCTGCAGCCCCTTTCGGTGAATGCTGCCGATGTGGGAGCGCATCCGTTGCTATTGTATTATCAGCAACAAACCGCCCTTGCCGATCAGGCAGTGAATGTGGAGCAGGCGAAATTCCTGCCCAAGCTGAATGTGCAATATGGCTGGCAGCGGATTGAGGGACAAAGTGGTTTTTATACCTGGCAGGCGGGGATTTCCCTGCCCTTGGTATTCAATGCGCAAAAAGGAAAAATCAAGGCGGCGAAAATGGCACGGGAGGGGATCCACGCCCAACAGCTGGAGCAGGCTGTGCAGTTGAAAACGCAGCTGAAACAGCAAAGCATGATCTTTGCCAAATGGCAGCGGTCAGTAGATAATTATCGCAGCGTGTTGCTCCCCCTTGCCGAAGAGCAGATCGAGACGGCCAGGTTTTCCTATGAAAAGGGAGCGGTGGATTATATCTCCTACATTCAGAGTATGGATGGCGCCATGCAGGTTTATCAGGCGTATTACGATGCGCTTGGGGCTTTGCTGGTGGCGCAGATCGACCTTGAATACCTGCTGACTCAATTATAATTTTTTAAGAAACGACCAATGAAAACGATATATCAATCTTTGTTAATTTTAGGATTGCTGCTGGCCTTTAGTGGTTGCCAGCCTGGCGAGGGGCAGCATGAGGCCGTGGCAACAAACAGTCACGAGTCCCATGACGGTCATACTGACCATGATGACCATGAGCAATTAGCAGAAGGGCAGGTGATGCTGACCAACACGCAGATTAATGCGCTCGAGATCCGTACGGCGCCAATGCAAAAGCAGGTGCTGTCGCAGGTGGTGGTAGCTAATGGGCGGCTGGAAGTCCCGCCTCAGGGCAAGGCCTATATTTCTGCACCCATCGGGGCAAATGCCCAGAAAATTTTGGTGGTGGAGGGGCAGACTGTCAAGAAAGGAGCGGTACTCGCCTACCTCGAGCATCCCGAGATTATTCAGGTGCAGCTCGATTATCAGGAGGCCTATCAGCGATTGCAGTTTGTGGCGCAGGATTATAAGCGGCAACAGGAACTTTATGAGCAGAAGGTAGCCTCGGGGAAGCAGATTCAGGAGATCAAAGCGAATTATTTTACCCTGAAGGGGCGGGTTAATGGACTGAAAATGAAGCTGGACATGCTGAATATTTCAGCAAAAAAAGTGGAAAATGGCGACATCATGCCGTTGGCTGCGGTACGCGCACCTATTGATGGGGCGGTTACGGTGGTTAATATTGCCACGGGGCAATATGTAAATCCTCAAATGGCCATGATAGAGCTGGTGGATCCCTCGCATGTACATGCCGACCTGATGGTTTACGAGCGGGATGTCTTTAAGGTGAAAGAGGGGCAGACGGTCCAGTTTGCGCTGAGTCAGCACCCAGAGATGATTTTTGACGCTAGGGTGATTTCCGTTGGGAAGAATTTCGAGGAGGAACGCAAAGCGGTGCATGTGCATGCCGAACCACTGAAAGACCATGCCCACCTGTTGCCAGGCCTTTTCATTAAGGGGAATATTCAGACAGGAACACAAGAGGAATGGGCAGTGCCCGAAGCTGCTGTGGTGGAGGATGCTGGCAAGTATTTCATTTTTACGGCAACACCCGATGATGATGGTGCGCGGTACCAGCGGCAGGAAGTGGCGTTGGGAGCCAAATCTTTGGGGCTTGTGGCGGTGAAACCTATGGCTGAAATGGATTCGGCGGCACAGGTGGTGCAAAATGCTGCTTATTATTTGCTTGCTGAAATGAACAAGGAGGAAGCGGAGCACGCCCACTAAGTGGGTGGTCAAGTCAGGTCTTTTTAAAGGGAGGCTGGTGATGGTGGATTTTTTACCCACCGATCACCAGCCACTTTTTTTAGGGCGTCATTTTTACCGTTAAAGCGCCTTTACCGATCGCCCATCGTCCAATTTTGCAGTGGAGGCATCGGTGAAGCTGGCAATATTGCTGCTCAAGGTGAATCAAACCCTGGGATTCCCGTGCATTTTTTGCCTTTATTCCGTGTGTTTTCCACCTGTTCAGGATGCGGTTGTCTTCTGCGGAAAGTTGCTCAAGTAATTCAATGGCTTCGTATTTCAAGGGTTCTTTTCCTGTGTTTTGCGCATAAGCCAGCATAAAGGGGGCAATGGCGTTGATGCTGATACTTTCAAGCATCTTTTTGCCAACTTTCGAGAAGTTTTTTGCGGAAGGTTTTCCAAACTGATGGTGCTTCTGCCAATAGTCTGACCCTTGTAAACTCCAAGCCTCAGGGGCTGGATTCTTAAACGGTGAGGTGGTCAGGCTGTTCAGCGGAATCGGATGATGAGCGAGCCAGGTGGCCAGCTGTGCCAGCCGAATGGTTGGGAAGTTAAATGGCCGCGTTCGGGCAAAGCGCCAGGCCGTAGCAGGGAGGGGGTGAAGGTCAAGTTTTTTCTGATAGAAAAGAAATTCTTCCAGCAGTGCCGCCTCATAATTATCGCGTGGAGGCGACTGTAAAAGGCCTGCGGTTCCAAAGAGGATCGCTTCGGTGGTGAGGGGTTGATTGGCAGTTTTTGCAAGCTTCTGCCATGAAAGCCGCTCGACGAGCAAAGTCATGGCTTCTTTGTTGAGCTTTGAACCCAGCGCACTGGCCATCACCCAAAAGGCGGTTTGTTGCCAGTTGGCGCCTGCCTTATGGTGGTACTGAAGGATCAGGTCCCGCTTTCGGAGGAGTCTTTCTTCTGCGGCGAGTTCTATCATGCCCCATTTAAAATAATCGGGAACTTGCATCAGAAAAGGTTTGCAGGGGTGTTCCTGATCGGTCTGTAGAAAGTAACGGTATTTTTCCATCGCTCCTTTGGAGGTCCGATTTTTCAGGCTGAGGGTTGGGATGGTGGTGCCGTCGGTACGGTGAACGGGGCGGTTGTTCTCCCAGACCACATGCAGGATCACGTTGTCATAGGCTTTGTCGTGCTGATGCCCATGCTCATACCAGTCAGAAGATTTGAGATGGATTTCAACTTTTCCAAGCCACTCCAATTGCTGGATTTTAACCCTTGCCTGTTCAAAGTCGGGGCCCGCTTCGGTATTGATAAAACCAGGGGTAAACACTTGCAATGGCGCCCCGTCGTCGGTAGTCAGTTGCAGATGGCTGAACTGCTGACTTTGCCAGATATAATGTAAAAAAGCTTCTTGCATAGCCTTTAAAACTGTTTTCAGTAAAAAGGGCTTCAGGAATTTTGGTACATATATTACACAAAAAAAGGAGAAAGAACCCTGAGGTTCAATCTCCTTTAGAATATTTTTAGCCTTTATAATTAAAGGTATCTTTCCAGATAAATGGCCATCTCTTCTTGCAAAGCTTTAGCGGCCTCTCCTGCTTTCTCAGCGAAATCTGTGCCATTTGAAGCGTAAATGATGCCACGGGAAGAATTTACCAATAATCCGCAGTGGTCATTCATGCCATTTTCAGCAACTTTCTCCAAGCTGCCACCCTGTGCACCAACACCAGGAACAAGCAAAAAGTGGTTGGGAACAACTTCACGCACTTTTTTCATCATGTCTGCACGGGTAGCGCCTACCACATACATCATCTGATCTTCAGTACCCCATTCCTTACCTTTTTTCAGTACACGCTGCCACAGGGCCTCGTTTTTGCCCAAATCGCAGTGCTGAAAATCAAAGCTTCCCTGATTGGAAGTCAGCCCTAAAAGGATCACCCATTTGTTGTCATATTGCAAAAATGGCTTTACGGAATCCTCTCCCATATATGGGGCCACGGTAATGGAATCGAATGCCATGTTTTCGAAGAAAGCACGTGCATACAAACCTGAGGTGTTACCAATATCCCCACGCTTGGCATCTGCAATGGTGAAGATATTTTCTGGGATGTAATTCAGTGTTTTTTCAAGGCTTCTCCATCCTTCAGCTCCCAAAGATTCATAAAAAGCGATATTGGGTTTGTAGGCTACGGTAAAATCTTTCGTAGCGTCAATAATCGCTTTATTGAATTCGAAGATAGGATCTTCACTGTCCAAAAGGTGGGCAGGTATTTTTTTAATGTCGGTGTCTAAACCTACACAAAGGAAAGACTTCTTTTGTTGAATTTGCTCAAAAAGTGTCGCTCTATTCATCGGTGTATTCTGAATGTCAAAGTAAAATACTGATATTTTGCCGGTCAAAAGAAGAGCCAAGTGAACCGAGGCGCAAATTTAACACAAAATCAATAGATTGCTATTGCTTTATTATTTTCTTTCAATAAAATAAGTAGGCTGTAAAATGCTTTGCAGTCGGGGGGATTTTATCGTAAATCGACCACCTCTACATCTGGGTGTGCGGAAGTATCGAATTTAAAATCGGTCTCCGTTACCTTGGGGTTTTCCGTGAAATTATTGATGGTGTAGAAATAGTTGATCCCCGAACGGTCGAAGATTTCCCAGGCCATGAGCTGGTGGGTTTTCTGATTGATTTTCATTCTGATTTTGAAGATCGACTGATCGTGGTTTTCAGGAACCAAATCGACCACATCTACCGGTTTTCCATCTACGGCAGCTTTTTCAAGGTACAGGTATTTATAGCCTTTTTTGTACATGTCATAAATGCCGGCAATGTCGAAGCTGCCATCCTCTGCATCATTATTGGAGATGTTCACCTCTTCGTCTTCTTTGAGCCAGGTCCAGATGGTTTTTCCGTTGTTGTAAATCACCTGACCTGAGGCCTCCAATCGGTATTTGGTACCCGCCACAAGGATGTTCCCATTGAAGGAGTCTTTGATATCCTCCATTTTGTTTTCCAGCGTTTGTGTAAACGAGGCACTGAAGGCGTCCATCTTTTGGTATTTATTACTCATCGCATCGAGTACCTTTAAAGCTTTAGGGTCTTTTTGCGCATAAGCAAAAGAGGCCATCATGAAACAGAGTAAAAATGCAAAGATATTTTTCATGTTAAATATTAGTTTCAATATAGTGTTCAAGTTCTTAACTATAATCAATAACAAGATTACTCATTAAGGTTGAGAATTATAATTTAAATTTCAATTATTCGGTTGAATTGCGCAAATATCAGACTACATATTGTCTAATAACTGTTCGAGGGCATATTCATCATTGACCAACAGCTCGCGAGCTTTGGAGCCCTGAGCCGGCCCAACGATGCCTGCGGCTTCAAGCTGATCGATGATTCTGCCTGCGCGGTTGTAGCCCAGTTTCAGTTTTCGCTGAATCAGTGAAGTAGAGCCCGACTGATGACGGATAACCGTGTAGGCCGCTTCTTCAAAAAGGACATCACGCTCGGAAAGGTCCACACCGGCAGCACCGTTTTCCCCTTCTTCACCGACATACTCAGGAAGCAGGTAAGCCGTTGAGTAACTTCTTTGTTCACTGATAAAATCACAAACACGGTCCACTTCAGGAGTGTCCACAAAAGCACACTGCAGACGAATCAGGTCGCTGCCCTGCGAGAGTAGCATATCTCCACGGCCAATAAGCTGTTCTGCGCCACCCGCATCAAGAATGGTGCGGGAGTCAATCTTTGAGGTTACTTTGAAAGAGAGTCGTGCAGGGAAGTTGGCTTTGATAATCCCGGTAATCACATTGACCGATGGGCGCTGGGTTGCCACCACCAGGTGAATCCCAATTGCTCGGGCAAGTTGTGCCAGGCGGGCGATAGGCGTTTCGACTTCCTTCCCGGCGGTCATCATCAAATCGGCCAGCTCGTCAATCACCAACACAATGTAAGGCAGGAAGCGGTGCCCGTCAAGCGGATTCAGCTTGCGCGATACAAATTTGGCATTGTATTCTTTGATGTTTCGGCAACCGGCATTTTTGAGCAGGTCGTATCGGCTATCCATTTCAATACAAAGGGAATTCAGTGTATTGACCACCTTTTTGGTATCTGTGATAATGGCTTCGTCCTCATCGGGAAGCTTGGCCAGAAAGTGTTTTTCAATTTTATTGTAAAGGGTCAGCTCCACTTTTTTAGGATCGACCAAAATGAATTTCAGTTCCGAAGGGTGCTTTTTGTAAAGCAGGGAAGTAAGCACGGCATTCAGCCCTACGGATTTACCCTGCCCCGTGGCCCCGGCAATTAGCAGGTGGGGCATTTTGGCCAGATCAAAGACAAAAACTTCGTTGGAAATGGTCTTGCCAATAACCACAGGAAGGATTTTGTTGCTTTTCTGAAATTTGTCGGTATCGAGTACCGAACGCATTGACACCATTTCTTTCACGGTGTTTGGTACTTCAATACCCACCGTTCCCTTACCCGGAATTGGGGCGATAATACGGATACCCAATGCCGACAATGAGAGGGCGATGTCGTCCTCAAGGTTTTTGATTTTTGAAATTTTCACCCCCCGTGCCGGAACAATCTCATACAGGGTAACGGTCGGCCCGATCGTCGCCTTGATGCTGTCAATATTAATGCGGAAATTTTGCAGGGTTTCCACAATTTTATCAGAATTTTCCTGCAATTCTTCTTCGGAAATTTCCTGATCGTTGGGAGGGTAGGCCGTTAGAAGTTCTGCCGAAGGGAACTCGTAGGAGCCCAAATCGAGGTGGGGATCATAAGGTTCCGAATTGAGTACGTTTGTTGCCTCATCTTCGTCCTCTTCTGCCTTATCATCCACTTCAGCAACTTCCACGCTGAGTTCAAGGTTTTCCTCTTCTTCCGCAGTAATTTCCTGCTTTTTTTTCGGGAGTGGCAGGGGGATTTCTTGGGCTTCGGAAGCGTCATTTTCTGACTCCGGAGTGGCACTGTCCTCATTTGGTATCAGTGCTTCCTCTTCAGGAACCAAAACCTTATTTCTCATGCTCTGGGGTTTGAGAACCACTTCTGGCACTTCAAAAGGTAAAGGCTCTTCCTCCGTTTCCTGCTGAGGTTCGGGCGGTGTCTTTTCGATCGTCAAGGCCACTTTTTTTGGCGCAGGGGCAGCGGGTTTGTTGTTCTTTGGCTGAAGTTCCTCCTGTGCGCTAACGGGCGGTATTGGTGCTTCTTCAGTCAGTTCTTCCTCCTGATCTGTGGCATCTGTATCTTCCGAGTGTTTTCTTTTCAGGAAGTCAGGGGCAGAAAATTGCGGTAAGCGCAATGATTCCTTGATATCGAAAAAGTAAATGATGAATGTTCCGACAATAATGAGCAGAATGATGAACGCTCCCCATCCAAAAAGTTCATCGAAGAGCAGGGCGATTTCATGGCCAATGCCTCCGCCTAAAAACGACCAGTAGCCGTGATAAGTGCGGCTCTCCGACATCAGCAGGCACAGGGACATAAATGTCGCCAGCCACAGGTTGAAGAAGATGATGAAATTTCGGATTCTGCGCAGGTCAATTGTTACTTTGTCGAAAGTTATTTTTGCGCCCCAAAGAAAGATCAGTACCGGAATGGTGAAAGAGGCTACGCCCGTAAGGCGGTACATGAAAATATAAGAAACCCATGCGCCTGTGATGCCGAGCCAGTTGGCGGCTTCAACACCTGCCGCCCGAACGCCGGTGGCCAAAAAGGATTCCATAATACTTTGGTCGGCGTGGCCGGTGAAAATAAAAGAGATCATGGCCAGGGTGGCAAATGCCGCGCCGAGCATCAGGAAAATTCCTGACGATAACTGGAAGCGCTTATCCTTATGGAAGGTAGGGCGTTTCAGTTTTGTTTTCTTCTTTTTGCTCTCGGGGGTTGCTTTCTGTTTTTGAGCACTGACTTTTGGAGCGGGCGCGCTATTGGCGCTCTCCTTTGGTGTATTATTGGTAATGAATGTGTTCTCAGCCATAATGGGAATAGATCTTCCGAAGATGTACAGAAGTATTTTCGTTTGAATAAGCTGGGGCGCTTTAAACGGTCATCCTGCAAGTCAAAAATTGCCCCAATCTATATTTGCGAAGATAAGCAAAAATTGGGGAATGGCGATTGGTAAGGCAGAGAACATAAAAAAAGCACGAAAAAAATCGTGCTCTTATGGTTGCTTATTATCCTGAAGGGGCCTTTTTACAAGCCGGCTTTCAGGATGGCTTTGTTGATTTTTTTCATGAAGGAAGGGCCCTGATAAATGAAGCCAGAATAAATCTGTACCAGGGCGGCACCTGCTTTCATTTTTTCGACTGCATCTTCGGGGCTGTTGATTCCCCCTACGCCAACAATAGGGAATGCACCATTGGATTGCTTGTGTAAATAGCGGATCACTTCCGTGGAGCGTTCGCGCAGTGGCGCACCGCTTAAGCCGCCGGCACCAATTTCCTCAATACGGTTGTCGGTGGTTTGGAGTCCGCCACGTTCGATGGTCGTGTTGGTGGCAATCACTCCGTCAATGTTCACCTCCTGAACGATTTCAATAATGTCGTTGAGCTGCTCGTTGGTTAAATCTGGCGCAATTTTCAGCAGAATAGGCTTCGGCTGATCTTTGGTGGCGTTCAGTGCTTTTACCTCGGAGAGTAATTTTTTCAGGGGTTCTTTTTCCTGAAGCTCACGAAGGTTAGGCGTATTTGGCGAACTGATGTTACAGGTGAAGTAATCCACATAAGGGAAGAGCGCTTCAAAGGCTAATTTATAATCCTCGAATGCTTCTTCGTTAGGGGTAACTTTATTTTTACCGATGTTCCCTCCAACGATAATGGAGGAAGAACGCTTCTTCAGGCGCTCAATGGTTGCCTCTACGCCGTCGTTGTTAAAACCCATGCGGTTAATCAGTGCCTGATCTTCCGGCAAGCGGAAAATTCGTGGACGCGGATTCCCCGGCTGGCCCTTTGGGGTTACGGTGCCAATTTCAATGTGGCCAAAACCCATTTGTGCAAATTCGTCAATCAGTTTGGCGTCTTTATCAAACCCTGCGGCAAGGCCTACGGGGTTGGGGAACTTGATGCCGAAAACTTCGCGTTCCAGTTTGGGGTGCTTGAAATTGAACAGGGCACGGCAAATAGGGCGGGAAAAAGGAATCGACAGGCTGCCTTTCAGCATTTTGACGATGGCATGATGAATGTCTTCAGGATCATGTTTGAATAAAAATGGACGAATGACGGACTTGTACACGTTGTTAGATAGAATTTATGAAATGGATGAAACGATGGGCAGCCCAGGAAGGGACTGACACAAAAAGCAATAAAAAACCGCTCCCCAATAAAAGGAAGCGGTTATCAATAATATTATTCGGCAGCCTCAGGGCTGTCAGCATCGGCACTCTCCTCGAAAACCTCAGGGGCTTCCGAAAGTAACGTTTTGTACCAACTCACTAATTTTTTAATGTCAGAGGTGTAAACACGCTCTTCATCGTGGTTCGGCAAAATATGGCGCATGAATGAACGCAACTCTTCAGTAGAAGAAGTACTGTTCACCCCTGGGTCTTCACCGAATTCCTCACGGATTTTCAACATTACATCACGCAAAGGACAAGCGCCTTCATCGTCAGTGGTGTAAATAGAAATCTCTTGAAGGATAGAAACGCGGCTGTTTGCGTTTGCTACCAATTTTTTTCCAGGCTCGTTGATACTCTCAACGATAACTCCCGCGCGGGTAGGTTTCAATACTTTGAATAGCCCACCTTTACCTGCAATCGCACAAATCTCTGAAAAGTTCATATTATAATATTTTTATCCAAATAAGGTATTTGTCTTTTTCTCAAACGAGGGCAAACTTAAAATATTTGCCATTGATATAAAAGAAGATTAATGATTTCCTACGCCCGAGTGGAAACCTTCGGCAATTTCACCGATGAAAGCAAGGAGTTCTTCCCTGCCCAGGCCACTTTCGGAGCTTGTGGTAATCATGGTTGGGAGTTCCTCCCATGTTTTCTTCATAATTTTGCGGTACTTCGCAATATTGGACTGTAGCTTGGTGTGCGATTGTTTGTCGCATTTGGTAAAGACAATCACAAAAGGGATTTCATTTTCGCCAAGCCAGTTCATAAAGGCGGTATCCACCTTCTGCGGCTCATGGCGTGAATCAACCAAAACGAAAGTACAGAGCAAATTTTCGCGTGCTTTCAGGTAGGTTTCGATCATTTTTCCCCATTTGCTGCGGCTTGTTTTACTCACCTTTGCATAACCGTAACCAGGCAAATCGACCAGGTACCATTCATCATTGATCTCAAAGTGATTGATCAGCTGTGTTTTTCCTGGCGTCGAAGAGGTTTTTGCCAAGCTTTTACGCTCCGTCAAGGCGTTGATCAAGCTGGATTTTCCGACATTGGAGCGGCCAATGAAGGCGAATTCAGCTTTGTTCGCTTTTGGGCATTTAGAAATATCAGTATTACTGATTACAAAATTGGCGGATTTAATTTTCATAGTTTCATTCGATCAAAAATGATGCGTAAATATTCCATGGCATGAAATTGTTCGCTGGAAGGCACCATCTTGCGGACTGCAAATTTACACCCTTTCTTTTATTAAGTCAAAGAGAATTGTAAATACACGGTTAAAGCGGTCAATTATCTGTCGAAAATTACCCGTGCCATATCCCGAAAATCCGAATTTTTTGGCAACAGACAGTGGTGATGGCGCGGAATGAAGCGATCATTGAATCGTTCAATATTACTGAAGATAGGTTTAATGTAAGATTATTGTTGATCGATATTATATTTATTGCCTATAAATGTCAAGATGAATATTTTATTTAGTATCATTGTATAGTTGAATATAAATTGGGGTGAAGTAAATTATATAATCCGCTCAGCCCAATTTTTTGTTTATCTCTATAATCAACCTTACATGATTTCAAAGCAGGTGAAGAATCATAGGAAATACCCATTTTTGTTCGCGTTAGTATGTTTGTTTTTTTCAATAACTGCCCAGGCCCAACAGGCAGACGCTAATAAAGAAACCGCTCGTCAGTTACTCGAGATGGCGGAGGAAATTAATCGGAGTACCGCAGTAAAAACACAGACAAGAGACATGTTTGTGCAGGTGGTGGACTTTGACCCCGACAATCAGCGCGCACTGTATATGGCAGGAAAGCTTTACCTGGAAACGGTACAGAAAGAGCGTGCGGTAAAATACCTCAAACATCTTTATGAGCTTAATCCGAAATATCGTTTTGATATTCCCTTCATGATTGGGGAGGCCTATCAGTATGCGATGGATTTTGACAACGCACTGCTTTATTATAACAAGTACAAATCTTATTATGAAAGCCATGTGAATTACCGTGGGCAGGATTTGGTGCCGATGGACTTGGTGAACCGAAAGATTTTTGAGTGTGAGAACGGAAAGAAATTTATGGTGAACCCTTCTCACTGGACGATTGTCAATCTTGGGAGTAACATTAACTCTGACTCCTATGATTTCGCGCCGGTATTTAACGAGGACGAAACCCTGCTGATTTTCACCTCGCGCCGTCAGCAAGATAATATGAACGAAAACGTAGATAAGGATAACTTCTACTTCGAAGATGTTTTCTATTCACGGAAGGTAGACGGGCAGTGGGAGCCGGCAAAAAATATCGGTGCAGGTATCAATACCCGATTTCATGATTCCAACCTCGCGCTTTCTGCCGACGGACATACATTGTTTTTGTACCGTGATGATAACGGAGGAGATATTTACCTGTCGAATTATGATGAAGAAACAGATTCATGGTCGATGCCCGAGCCGGTAAACGGTCGGGTGAACAGCTCTTATTCGGAAAACAGTATTTCGATTTCGCCGGATGGAAAAGCATTGTTTTTCTCCTCAGACCGCCCCGGAGGTTTAGGGAAGCTGGATATTTACGTGGCTACGAAAGACGATAAAGGCGTATGGTCGAGGGTAAGAAACCTCGGGGAGGAAATCAATACGCCTTATGACGATGACAGCCCGTTCATCGATTACGATGGCAAAACCTTGTATTTCTCTTCTAAGGGCCGCGATGGTATGGGTGGTTTTGATATTTTCAAAACGGTTTACGATAGTGCCGCAGGTGCATGGGGAGAGCCTCAAAACCTGGGTTATCCGATCAATACCCCTGATAATGATATTTACTTTGTATCTACTGCTGATGGCAAGCGGGGCTATTATTCTTCTGTTCGTGAGGATGGTTTAGGTTATACGGACATCTATATGGTGCGTGTGCCGGAAGAGTATGAGAAGGAAGAGCAACTGCTGGCGAAAAAGGCGTTGGAAGAAGCGGAAAATGCCAAAGCGCCCGAGGTGCTGGTTGCCGGCGTTGAAGAGGAAAATGTGGTGGCCGTTATTGCGCCGGTACGGGTGGCGATTGAAGTGCTGGATGCTGCTGATAAAGCGAACATGCAGGCAAAAGTTGTTTTACGATCTACGGAGTCAGGCATGAAGTGGATGGCGGAACGTCAGGAGGATGGCCGCTATGTGATGGAAGTGAAGCCAAGCGAGGGAGACCGTTTTACCCTGAGTGTGGAAGCTTCCGGCTATGTGTTTAAGAATATGAAAATTAAATTGCCTGAAGCCACCATTACCGAGCAGAATATTGAGCGCACCGTGGCGCTGCAACGCATTGCCAAAGGACAGAAAGGAGTGCTTAGAAATGTGTACTTCAATACATCTTCGGCAAAATTGGAGGAATCTTCCTATGATGAGCTCAGCAAGCTGGAACGTATGCTTGCCGAAAACCCTTCAATGACCGTGGAATTTAGCGGGCATACCGATGCTGTCGGTTCAGCCAAAAACAATAAGAAATTATCATTACGCAGGGCTGAAGCGGTGGTCAGCTTCCTGGAGCAAAAAGGAATTGACCCGACCCGCATGACGGCCAAAGGGTATGGCGAAGAACGCCCATTGGCGACCAACGATGACGAGAAAGAAGGTCGTGAGCTTAACAGGCGTGTTGAATTTGAAATCACAAAGCAATAGTAATCATAGATTTTGATTTGAGGCGGGGGGAATCTCGCCTCTTTTTTTTGCCCTGTGCGAAATCGTATTACCTTTGTGTTTACATTCAACACAGGCAGGTAATTTCATAGCGAATGTATAATATTTAACATTCCACAAACTGTTACTTGACCTGAGCTAAACAAACACGGTAACCAATGAAAGTAGTCCCATATAAAGACCAAGATGGAGGGAAGAAGGCACAAGTGCGCCAGATGTTCAATAATATTTCCAAGCGATATGATCTTCTGAATCATGTGCTTAGCCTTGGGGTGGATATTTACTGGCGTAAGAAGGCGGTGAAGATCCTGAAGAAAGATCAGCCAGAACTGATCCTTGATATTGCAACAGGAACAGGCGATTTCGCTATCGAGGCCTTGAATGCCAACCCAAAGAAAGTGATTGGGGTGGATATCTCAGAGGGGATGCTGGATATGGGGCGCCAAAAAATTAAAGCCAAGGGGCTCGAAGACCGCATAGAGATGCGCCTCGGAGATTCCGAAGGTTTACTTTTTGAAGACAATCACTTCGATGCGGTGATCGTTTCTTTTGGGGTCAGGAATTATGAAAACCTGGAGAAAGGTTTGGCAGATATGTGCCGGGTGTTGAAGCCTGGAGGTCGTTTGGTGATTATTGAATTTTCAAAACCTCGCCATTTTCCTTTCAAACAAATATATAATGCGTATTTTAAGTTTGTGTTGCCGTTAGTTGGGCGAATCATCTCTAAAGATGACTCCGCATACACTTATTTGCCGGAGTCTGTCAATGCTTTCCCTGACGGAGAACGCTTCACAAGTATTCTTGATAATGTTGGCTATAAAGAAACCAAATGCATTCCTTTAACCTTTGGCATAAGCTCTATTTACACCGCAACAAAGTAGTCTTTGGGCTATTATTGTGTTTGTATTTAATGCCGGCCCAGCTGTTTGCTCAGCGGGCCAACGTTCATATTAATCTTCCGCATATTGATCAGAAAAAACTGCACTATGGTTTTTTTATCTCTACCGGGATGTCGGGTTTTAAGTTGACCACAAGCCCTGGGCTGGTCTCGGGAACCGGCATTGATGTGAATGGGAATTCCGTGCCACTGGATACCGTAACGTCCATCACCACCAATCGGCAATTGTCTTTGGGGGTGGGGTTCATTGCCAATTTCAAGCTGTTTGAAGCCCTGGACCTGCGGGTAACACCCAAGGCCGGTTTTTATGATTTCGGGCTGCAATATACCTATGTTACCGACGATGCCGTCGGGCAGCCTGGTGACGCACCCTTCAGGGCGCATAGCGACAATATTGAGAACGTCCGTTTTGAGTTGCCCATCCTGCTGAAGCTGAAATCGCAAAGGCGGGGGAATGTCCGTGCTTACTTTATTGGTGGGGTTAACCCTTCGGTGGAGGTAACCGGAAAGAAGGAGAAAGAGCGGTCGTTTGAAATGAATGGCTTTGATATGGCCCTGGAGCTGGGTTTTGGCTTTGATTTATATTATCCCTTGTTCCGGTTTTCTCCGGAAATTCGTTTCTCGCATGGGTTGGTTGATATGAAAGGACCTAACCCCAACAGGCCGATTGCCACCGGCATTGACCGGCTTTCGACCAACAGTATTACTTTGTACTTTAATTTTCAATAATAGAACAAACCTCCCCTGCGGAGGTTTTTTTATGGACTATTATTAGTTCGTAAATTATTGATATGTATTCGAAGCGTTTGGTTTGGAAAGGTTTTTGATATTTTCAGACGTTGGCTCATAATGTCTAAGAAACGCTTAGATGCTTTAAAGTACAATAAACTTAACCATGTTAAAAAAACTACTTGTTATCGCATTAGTTGTAGCATCTTTGGGTGTTGCAGGGCAAGCCGTTGCCCAGGAAAATCATCATGAAGAAGAAAACTCCTTACTGAACTCCCTGAACATATATACAGGCTTCACCTTCATTCCCAAGAAGCACTATGTGGAGGCTGAAGGGCTGGACAATACCGGTAACTGGGTGCCTGCAATAGGCCTGGATTATTTCCGCAAGCTGAGCGAGCGCTGGAGTGTTGGATTTACTGGCGATGTGGAATTGGACCAATATTCTGTGCGTCCGGAAAATTCAACAGAAGCAGAAGAGGAAGTCAGACGTGAGAATGTCATGATTCTTGGTGTTGTTGGTAAATATGAGTTTCTGAAGGGCTTATCGGTATTTGCCGGGCCTGGTTATGAACATGCTTTTGCCGAGGAGGATGAGAATTTCTTTGTCATCAAAACAGGCCTTGAATATGAAATCGAATTTGGCGACGGATGGCAAATCACTCCTTCGGTAACTTATGATTACAAGGATGTTTACCAAACAATCTCTTACGGCTTCTCTGTCGGGAAAAGATTTTAGTGTTTATCACGACTTTCGATACTTTGGGCTGATTCTTTTCCGGAATCAGCCTTTTTTTTAAATCAAATTTTAATTTGAGTCATTCGATTTCCACCAAACTGTTTTTTTTCAGATAAATCGTCCTAAAGTTCTTTTGTTTATGCCTCGTATTTTGGAACTTTGAACTGTAAAGCCTTGAATTTAATATCGAAGCGTAACAGCAGGCCATTGCTTGTTGGTATTTTCAAGAATTCAGGGATAAAAAAGCAGATTACACAGCATACCCTAAGGTATTTTGTGTATTTTGTAAATTGGTAGGAAATTATATTTAATTCGTTTTATAAGGAGCATGGGCTTTTTCGACTTTTTAACAAGTGACATTGCTATAGACCTTGGAACTGCCAACACTCTCATCATATATAAGGATAAAATTGTCGTTGACGAGCCTTCAATCATTGCCATTAATCGTGACACCAATAAAGTGCTGGCGATTGGGCATGAGGCCATGCAGATGCACGAAAAAACGCATGAGTCAATCAAGACAATCCGACCTTTGAAAGACGGGGTGATTGCAGATTTCCACGCAGCAGAGCAAATGATTAGGGGGATGATCAAAATGATCGACACACGTAATCGCTTTATACCTTCATTTACCAATCACCGCATGGTGATCTGTATTCCTTCCGGAATTACAGAGGTGGAGAAAAGAGCCGTACGTGACTCCGCAGAACACGCAGGTGCTAAGGAAGTATATTTGATTCATGAACCTATTGCTGCCGCTTTAGGGATTGGCATTGATATCGAACAGCCCGTAGGGTCAATGGTCGTGGATATCGGAGGGGGAACCACCGAGATCGCCGTTATTGCACTTTCGGGAATCGTTTGTGATCAGTCGATTCGTGTAGCAGGTGATACCTTCAACAGAGATATCCTGGATTATATGCGCCGTCAGCACAATTTACTGATTGGGGAACGCTCCGCAGAAAAAGTAAAAGTGGCTGTTGGTTCAGCGCTTACTGAGCTGGATGAGCCACCTGAGGATTACCAAATCCGTGGACGTGATTTAATGACAGGTATCCCAAAAGTGGTTTCGATTTCATATTCAGAAATTGCTTTCGCGATTGATAAATCAGTATCTAAAATTGAAGAAGCCGTATTGAAAGCCCTGGAGATTGCTCCACCGGAATTGTCGGCAGATATTTATGATAATGGTATTCACCTTACTGGTGGTGGAGCCTTGCTTCGTGGCCTTGACAAGCGTTTGGCGTTAAAGACCAAATTGCCGATTCATGTGGCTGACGATCCATTAAGAGCGGTTGTTCGTGGTACAGGAAAATCATTGAAACATATGGATGGTAACCGTGCCGTGTTGATGACCTAATCTTTACAAGATCCCTGGGGCGATAAGTTACTGCGGTATGTTATCGTCCTACATTTAAAAAATTACAATTCAACATTTGGCCACAATTGCGGGTCGGGTGTTGAATTTTTCATTTTTACGCTTTTTGTCAATTCGTATTATCAATGCGTGAACTCTTTTTCTTTATTTACCGCTTTCGGGGGCTGGTATTATTCTTAATACTGGAACTGATTTGTGGTTGGCTTATCGTCTCCAATAACTCTTATCAGAGTATTGCCTTTTTTCATACCTCTAACCGGGCAATCGGTACGGTGTATGAAAACAAAAAGGAGGTGTCCGATTATTTTAATCTCAAGGTGGTTAATGAACAACTTGCCGCTGAAAATGCCCACCTGCGCTCGGCGCTGATGATGGCTGAGGCGACCAATTATTTTTGGTCCAATGAGTTTTCAGCAGATAGCGTGCGCCTTAATCAGTATAAATTTACACCGGTACAGGTGATCAATAACTCTATTGATGTTTACCACAATTACATTACCATCGACAAAGGTGCGATGGATGGCCTCAAGCCCAATATGGGGGTGATTGGCCCTAATGGGGTTGTCGGTAAAGTAAAATCTGTGAGTCAGCACTATGCGACGGTGGTTTCGATGCTGAACAATAAATTCCTGGTGTCTGCCAAATTGCAACCGGCCAATGCGCTGTGTTCTGTTAACTGGCCTGGGGAAGATTATGAGATGGCCGACCTGAACTATGTGCCGCGGCACGTCAGGTTGTCGGTAGGTGATACGGTTCGTACTTCTGGCTTCGATGGGATTTTTCCAAAAAATACCATGATCGGTACAGTGGCCTCTTTTGAGGTGCCCGAGCAGGCGGTATTTTACCGTATCCGCTTAAAGCTGGCCACCGATTTCTCTTCTTTGAGTTACCTTTATGTGGTAGAGAACAAGTTGAAAGAGGAGCAAAATGCTCTTGAACAAGAAAGTAAGAAACAGTAATGAAAGGCAATAATATTTTACAGATCGTTCACTTCTTTGTCTACCTGTTGATTCAGGTGCTGGTGTTCAAAGGGGTTGCCTTGTTTGGCAGTGGCTTTATCATGATTTATGTCGCTTTTCTTCTTTTATTGCCTGTTGATACCGATAAATCAACCCTGCTGGTGTTGGGTTTCCTTTCTGGCCTTGCAGTGGACTGGTTTTACGATTCTATGGGAATTCATGCAGCGGCAATGGTGGCATTGGCGTATTTGCGCCCAAAATGGATGGGGATGATTATGCCCAAAGGTGGTTATGATGCCGGCACTTTGCCTTTGGTTTCAAACTATGGCTTCAACTGGTTTGCGGCTTATGCCCTGCCGCTGATTTTTGTTCATCACTTCCTGCTTTTTGTTATTCAGGCAGGAGGGTTCGCCATGCCCGTCAATCTGCTGGTCAAATCATCGTTCAGTATGTTGCTGACCTTCATTTTGATCGTGTTGTCGCAATCATTGTTCTACCGCGTAAAACGAAAGTCTTATGAATAATAGCAGGAGAATAGTCATTCAGTTGTTGATTGCATCAGTGGCGATTTTGTTCTGCAGTAAGTTGTTTTACATGCAGGTGATTGATGATGACTACAAATCTGCCGCACAAAACAACGTGATGAAACGCTTTGTCAGTTATCCCTTCAGAGGGATGATCTCGGACAGGAATAATCACCTGATGGTCTATAACGACCCTGTTTACGACATCAAAATCGTTCCCAAAGAATTTAAGAATGTGGATACGGCAGCCTTCTGTCAGCGCTTTGATATTCCGCATAAGGATTTTGACAAGCTATGGAAAAAGGCCCGACGCTATTCCTGGGTGAAAGCTTCTACGCTTAAAAAACAGCTGACCAAGGAAGAGTTTGCCGAGATTGAAAGTTACCTGATTGACTTTCCCGGTGTGTATGTCTCTCCACGTACGGTCAGGGGCTACAATTATAAATCCGCAGCCAACGCACTGGGTTATATTGGTGAGATTCCTCCGCGGCAGCTAAAAAAAGACACCCTGAAGTATTACCGAGAAGGGGATTATGTCGGCCGTAGTGGGCTGGAATCTTATTATGAAGAATACCTGCGTGGACAACGCGGAGCAAGTTATAAAATGGTGAATGTCCGTGGGGTGGTGAAGGGATCATTTCAGGGCGGAGAGTATGATACGCTTTCGGTTCCTGGTAAAAACCTGACCTCTACAATTGACCTCGACCTGCAAGCCTATGCAGAGAAACTGATGAAAGGCAAGGTGGGGTCGCTGGTGGCTATTGAGCCAAGCACCGGAGAAATTCTGGCCATGGTATCAGCACCTGATTATGACCCCGGACTGTTGTCGGGTCGGTTACTCGGGAAAAATATTGGCAAGCTTTACGGCGATTCTTTGAAGCCGCTGTTCAACCGTCCAATAATGGCCGCTTACCCTCCGGGTTCCATCTTTAAAACGCTTCAAGCGCTGGTGGCTTTGCAGGAAGGTGTGATTCGGCCTGGCGAGAAAATTTATTGTGATCATAAGCTGATCGGTGACCATGCACCTATCGGACTGTTCGATATTCAGCGTGCGATCAAATACTCTTCAAATAACTTTTTTGTAAAAGTGTTCAAAGAGGTGCTGAACAGGGGCGTAGATTCCAATACTTTTGTGGATTCCCGCCTTGGGCTCGATAAGTGGCACTCTTATATGCTGCGGTTTGGGCTGGGGCAACGGCTTGGTATAGATTTGCCCGGAGAGAAGAAAGGCTATATTCCAAGCTCTGCATTTTATGACCGCTATTATGGGCATAGCCGATGGAAAGCCTCCAATATTCAATCTCTTGCAATTGGGCAGGGAGAGGTTTTGGTAACGCCGATTCAGATGGCCAATATGGGGGCATTGCTGGCCAATCGAGGTTATTTCTATACGCCACACCTGATCAAAGATGTTGATGGTAACGGCCCGCTGGAGAAATACACCATTAAGCATGAAACCAATATAGACCCTGCCTATTATGACGAGGTGATCAAAGGGATGGAACAGGTGGTGCAGGGAACGGCTACCCGAGCTTATATCAAAGATTTTCCGATTGCAGGAAAAACGGGTACCGTTCAAAACCCACACGGTCCGGATCACTCGGTATTCATGGCATTTGCGCCTGTGGAGCACCCGAAAATTGCGGTTTCAGTGTATGTTGAAAATGCAGGATGGGGTGGCCGTGCGGCAACGGCGATCTCTGGGCTTGTTCTGGAGAAATATGTTCGTGGTCACATTACGCGGCCATGGATGGAAAAATATGTGTTGAAAGGAGATTTCTTATACTAATGGAAGATCAGATTCAAAGAAAAGGCAGGTTTCTGGGGAACTTGGACTGGCTTGCAGTATTGTTGTTTTTCATGCTGGTATTTGTCGGCTGGCTGAACATCTATGCCGCCGTTTATAACGAGGAAGCTCATCGCAGTATTTTTGACCTGGGACTGAATTCCGGAAAACAGTTGCTGTGGGTCGGAACGACCATCGTATTGGTAACGGGTATCCTGGCAGTTGATTTCAAATTTTTCGATTCTTTCGCCTATGTCATTTATGGGGTGGTCATGCTGACCTTGGTCATCGTTTTGATCTTCGGCCGCGAGGTGGCAGGCTCAAAATCTTGGATGGAAATAGGTGCTTTCAGGTTGCAACCCGCAGAGTTTGCCAAATTTGCCACGGCCCTTGGTGTAGCGAAATTCCTCTCCTCCCCCTCCATGAAGATGGATAAACTCATGACTTATGTAAGGGCGGCGATGCTGATTTTACTTCCCATGGCACTGATTGTCCTTCAGGGAGATGCGGGTTCGGCGATGGTATTCCTGATTCTGGTACTGGCTTTTTACCGCGAGGGGCTAACCGGGCTGGTCCTGGTGATTCCAACCGTTATTGGGGCGGTGAGTTTGCTCTCTTTGCTGTATCCCGTTGTTGCCGTAACCCTGGGTTTGCTGGCTGTGGCGGTACTCATTATTGCTATTGGCGAGAAAACCAAAAAGCGGATAGCCATGGTAGTGGTAAGTCTGGGCTTTCTCTGTATGGTATCGGTAGGGGTGCATTATGTGGTGTTCAACATCTTTAAGCCTCACCAACAGGGGCGTGTGAAGGCATTTATTGACCCTGACGGGGATCCGCTCGGTGTTGGCTGGAATGTAACGCAAGCCAAAATTGCCATTGGTTCTGGTGGTTTTTGGGGCAAGGGTTTTTTACATGGGACACAAACGAAGTTTGATTTTGTCCCTGAACAAAGTACTGACTTTATCTTCTGTACTATCGGAGAGGAACATGGCTGGGTAGGTTCGGCAGGGGTAGTGCTGCTGTTTGCCTTGTTTATGTTTAGGCTGATATTTTTAGCCGAACGACAGAAATCCCGCTTCGTGCGGGTGTATGGTTATTGTGTGGTCTCGATTATATTTTTTCACTGGTTTGTGAATGTCGGCATGACCATCGGCCTGTTTCCCGTAATTGGGATTCCGCTGCCGCTGGTGAGTTATGGGGGCTCCTCCCTCTGGGCATTTACCATGCTGATATTTATCTTTATCAAGCTGGATGCACACCGTATGCAAATGATGGCCCGATAGCTTGAATGAAAATAAAAAAACGCCTGCTTGATGTTATTTGTACACTAAAGCAGGCGTTTTTATTTATAATTTTTGAAAATCAGTTGAAATTTGAATTAATTTAAGGAATCTCTACCTAATTATTACTTCAATATTTTCAAGCATATTTTTTCTCAGGAGGCATGGAACACAGAAGAATCGCTATTTTAATGAAATTGAGCTAATATAATTTAGTTTGTTTCTCATAGATGATTATTTTTACCATTATTTCTGTGTTAAAGTAGTCAAAATAGAAACAATTGCCTTTTTCTACTTTATAGAAATCTGATTAAATTAAGTATTGTAATTTCTGTTTTTAATCATTGCTTCAACCTATTGAGAAATTTTACCCAACCAACCATGATTCACTCAAAGGGCTTTTTTGCTGCCTTTCTTATCTGTTTGCTTTTTACATGGGCAACGACGGAAGTGCATGCCCAGACCAATAAAGTGGCACGTATTACTCTTGAGGATGGTAAGAAATATACCAATTCTACTTTCATAAAAGTCAGTTTTGAATTGGTGAAGCCTTCTACCAAAGGGTTTATTGATCAGATGCAGCTTTCTGAAGATCCAAGTTTTGCCAAAGCCAAATGGCATCCCTTTAAAATGGATGGAATTAGCTATCAGGTAACCGGTGGGGATGGCCTGAAGAAAATTCATCTTCGATTCAAGGATAAAGCAGGAAATGTATCTCCTTCTGATTATGCCACCGTAGTTATTGACCGACAATCTCCGGTGGGATCGTTAAAAATCAATGATGGCAATGAGTACACCAACGATCATCAGGGGCGGGTAATCCTGCAACTTGAAAGTTCTGAAGCTTCCCGCATTTATCTGTCAAATCATGATAATCCATTATCGGTGAAACCGATGGCTATGGAAAAAGTGATGCGGTGGAATCTTGATGCCAATAGTGACGGCATCAAGTCGGTGTATGCAATACTTGAAGACCGTGCGGGTAACCGCTCAGAATTATTGAAGGCGTCTATTCAATTGGATCGTCAGGCACCAACTGGTGGTGAGCTCATTATCAATGATGGGCAGGAAGTGACCAATGATCAAGAGGTGCGCCTGAAAATCAAAGCCATGGATTTGGACATGATCAGGTTGGTGGATCATGAAGTGGCAGAGGTGTTGAAGTTCAAGCCATCGTCGAGTGGCTATATGGAACTGGACTGGAAGCTTAAAGGAGAAGATGGCCTGAAAAAAATAGCCGTATTCTTTATGGATAAGGCCAAAAACAGAACGACCTCACCTGTGGTCGCTGAAATCAAACTTGACCGCAAAGGGCCTGAAGTGGTTACCTTTAAAATTAATGGCGGTGAACGATATGCCTCAAGCCCTAAAGGGCAGGTGGACCTCGGGATTGTTGTTAAGGAACCATCCAATGTTAAACATCTTGAGATTAGTAATGATGCCATGTTTGCGGTATCAAATACTTTCCCTTATCAGGCTAAAATTCCTTGGGAACTTGAAGCCAGTGAAGATGGCGTGAAAACGGTTTATGTGCGCCTTACAGATCTTCTGGGCAATGTTTCCGATGTTTATCAAACGAAAATATTCCTGAAACGAACTTACCCTAAGGGGCTGAGAATTCAGGTGCAAAAAGGCGAGGAATATATCGCCAAACGCGAAGTTTCTGTACACATGAAGGCCATCGATGCCAAATTCATGCAGGTCAGCGAGTCACCTTCTTTCAATAATAGTGCAGAATGGTTGCCTTATGAAACCCGCACTCTACTGACGCTTTCTGCCGAGGACGGCCCAAAAACCGTGTTCGCCCGATTCAAAGATGAGGTAGGGAATGTTTCCGAGCCGATTTCCACAAAAGTAATTTTAGATCAAACGCCTCCTGAAGGTAGTTTGGTGGTGAATGGTGGGGAGCCCTTCGTAACGGCAAAAGATAAAGTAACTGCTTTGAATATTACCGCGGGCGCTGATGCACAGGCCATGCGTATCAGCAATATTAATGATTTTACCCGTTCACCGTGGCGCCCAGTTCTTGAAGAGGTTCGTCCATGGATTTTGGCAGGTGATGATGGTCTGAAGAATGTTTATCTTCAGTTAAGAGACAAAGCGGGGAATATTTCTGAAACGATTGTAGGTTCTGTTACTTTGGACCGTTCCAAGCCTACAAAAGTTGTTTTCAGGTTGAATGATGGCAGCAAATGGCACAATAGCATGGAGCCTAAAGTGAAAGTTTCGCTGGAAGTGGAAGGCGCCCATGAAATGATGCTCTCCAACGATGAGACTTTTGCGGGAGCGAAATGGCAGCCATACAAATCGGAAGTATATTACACGCTTCCTAAAGGCGAGGGGATGAAAATGGTTTATGCCAAGTTCCGTAACAAAGCAAAAATCACTACCGACCCCGTCTACGCAAGAATTATGCGGGACACCAAGGCGCCCGTGATTCAGGAAGTAAAGGTCAATAATGATGTCTTTTATGTAACTGCCCGGGATCGTCGTATTCCGGTTGAGGTGAAAGCCGATGGGGCCAATTTTGTATGCATTTCTGGTCAGGCACTGACACAGTCGGAATTGGAAGACCGTTCGGTGTGGAAAAATTACGAGCCGTTGAGCTCGTGGACGCTCTCGGATGCCGAAGGGGAGCAAGAGATTTATGTGTACTGCCGAGATTACGCAGGAAACATCAGTAAGCCTGTGCAGAAAAAAGTGAGTTTGGTTACCACCCAGGTGGAAGTGGCGAGCTTTAAAATTAATAACGGACAGAAGTACACCAATAAGGAAGATAAAGCTGTGGAGCTGAACTTCGATGTGAAGGAAGCAGATGAGATGATGATCTCAAATTGGGAGCATTTTGCCAATGCCAAATGGGAGCCTTTCCAGAGCACCAAAACCATTAAGCTTGATGGTGGGGATGGCGTGAAAACCGTGTTTGCCAAATTTAGAAATAAGGCAAAAGTGGAAACACCTTCTTATTTTGGACGAATTATTCTGGATCGTGAAGCACCTGTTCAATGCCGTGTGCAGCTGAATAATGACTCCACATTTACGACTCATCCTGAGCGTAAGGTAAAGGTTAAGCTGAGAGCATTGGGAGCGAAATACATGATGGTTTCAGAGCATAAATCTTTTGATAATGCCAAGTGGGAGCCTTATAACTCGCGGATGGTCTATCAGTTCAAAGGGCCTGATGGTGAAAAAACACTTTACGCCAAGTTTAAAGATGAGCCAGGCAATGAGTCGGCGATCGTCTCGGCATCTATTTATTCCGATGTTACACCTCCGGAAGGCGTGAACTTTGTCATAAATAATGGTGCTAAATATACCAATGACAGCAAGAAGTCGGTGGTGCTAAAAATTCAGGCGAATAAAGCCCGTCAGATGATGATCGATTATTCGCCCTCTTTCTCAAAAGGAAAATGGGAACCGTACCGCGAAGAGAAGAAGATTGAGCTTCCGGGAGGCGACGGCGAAAAAGTATTGTACATCAAATTTAGAGATGAGGCAGGCAATGAGTCCAAGCTGATGACCTCAAAAATATTATTGAAACGCAGTTTCAACTAAACAAAAAAAAACTCCCTGAGATCAATCAGGGAGTTTTTTGTTTTTAGGGCTATTTATTGGCGCGTACACACGCTAATAGATTACTGAATTTCAATTCTTTTCACCAAATCCACTTCTTCAATTTTGGTCATCTCTAAGGTTAGAATGCCATTATTGAAAGTGGCGGTAATGCTTTCAAGATCAATGGTTTTAGGGATTTTAAAAGAACGCTCAAAACCATTAAGGTGAAATTCTCGGCGAATCACTTTATCTTCATTTTTTGGTGCCGCTTCCGTTGCTTTATCAGTCTCGGCGGCTTCTTCCGCTTTATTTTCTGTGGCTTTTTCTACTTGCTGAAGGCTTGCCGATACTGTCAGTAAATTGTTTTTTACACTCAGGTTCAAGTCTTCTTTTCGATAGCCCGCAGTAATCAGCTCAATTCTGAAGCCGTTTGGCGTTTCAAAAACATTCACAGGCACTTGATATTGTACTTGGTCAGCGCCAAGTGGTGATCCGAAATTGCGGTCCAAAACTTTAAATAATTCATTGGCATTTTGAACCATTGTTCTTGGGTTGCTAATCGTCATCATATCTTTTGTTGTTTAGGTTTTATTATCAAATACAATTCATCCTGATCAACTCCTGTACCAATCCAATTTTTAAGTCAAATAGACAAACTTTAAGTCATTTAAACTGACATAATGTCTGTAACTTATGTTTTTTGAAAAATTAAGCGCCATAATGGCTGATTCTCGCTTATTTTAGTTCCCTATCTGTCGCAGTTTAATTTGTTATTCCCGATCTGCTATAAGAAACATGGGCCAAATTCGACCAAATTGAGCCAAAAAATGGGGCACAAAAAAAACACCCCATCGCTGAGGTGTTGTAAGTTATTTCGAGTAGTATTTCCCTTGCCAGGTATCTCTCTCTTTCATTCGCTTCTCTATTTGTTCGAGCAAGCTGAAGCCGCGCATCATGCCCCAGTGCGGCGCGATCTTAATGCTTGGCGGAGCCTCACTGGTGAATCGCTGTATCTGCAAGTCTGGGCGCATTCGCTCTACAAAGTTGATCACAAAATCAATATAATCCTCCACCCCAAAAAAGTCGAATTGCTCCGGATAGTCCTTGTATTGTTTGGCCATCACGGTTCCTTTAACAATTTGAAGCTGATGAAATTTAATGGAATCCATCGGAAGTTCATTGATCAGTGTTACCTGTTCCAGCATCCTTTCGCGGCTGTCGTTTGGAAAGCCAAACATTAAGTGCCCCCCCACATGAAAACCTCGCCCAACAGCTCTTTGGATAGCATCCACAGCATCTTCAAAAGTATGGCCGCGGTTTACGCTCTCGAGGGTGTCGTTGTAGCAGGACTCTATGCCAAACTCCAGGACGATAATGTATTCCTTTGCAAGCTCCTGCAGGTAGTCAAGTTGCTCATTGGTAATGCAATCAGGGCGGGTGCCAATCACCAGGCCGTCAATATCAGGATGCGAAAGTGCTTCATCATATACTTTTTTGATGGCCTCCAAACTTCCATAGGTATTGGTGTACGACTGGAAATAGCCGACAAAGTGCGCGGTGCGCTTATAGCGTTGTTTAAGGAATTTCAGTCCCTCATTCAGTTGGTCAGTTATGGAAGGGTGCTGCTTAACGTAACTTGGCGTAAAGCTTTCATTATTACAAAATGTACAGCCCCCCCTGCCGAGGGATCCATCACGATTCGGGCAGGTAAAGTCTGCGTTGATCGATACTTTTTGTACTCGTCCTCCGAAAGTTTGCTTCAGGTGATCCGAATAAGCATTATACCGTCGGTTGGTGTTCCAAAATATTGGGGCTTTTTGTTCTTCTGTAATCATTGCGCAAAGGTAAAAAGGTAAAGCGTGATTTGCATATAAAATCAGAGCAACTAAAGTGCCATGATATAAAATGTGTATTTTAGTCGTGCTGAAAGGGATCTTTACCCCACCGTGTAACCCCAATGTATGGGAAGGAGGATAAATTGAAGCCTTTGAAAAGAAATTTTTTGATGATGAATAACTGTTGTTGGATTGTATTTCTGGCTTTCCTGATTGGTGGGTCGGCCTATGCGCAGGGCCGTGCCGAAGGGTATGTTTGCTACCGCACAGATCAGCCTATAAATATTGATGGAAAAGCCGATGAGGCGGTTTGGAATAAGGTTCCATGGACCAATTCCTTTCGGGATATTGAGGGGGATTCACGGCCTTTGCCGAAGTTTGAAACCAAAGTGAAAATGCTTTGGGATGATGAGTACCTGTACTTCTACACTTATCTTGAGGAGCCTGATCTCTGGGCGACGCTCACAGAAAGGGAGTCCATCATTTATCTCGACAATGATTTTGAAGTGTTTATCGACCCAAATAATGACGGACAGCATTACTATGAGTTTGAAATCAATGCGCTCGGAACCGAATGGGATTTACTGCTGACACAGCCTTATCGCTTTGGAGGGAAGCCCGTATTTGACTGGGATATTAAGGGGATGAAAACGGCCGTGCATCTGGATGGTACCCTGAATGATCCGTCGGATAAAGACCGAGGCTGGGGAATTGAAATTGCCATGCCCTGGAGTAGCCTGAATGAATTATCTGCCCGTCGGTCAAAACCAAAATCCGGAGAACAGTGGCGCCTGAACTTTTCGCGCGTGCAGTATGAGTTGCAAAAGGAAAATGGGCAACATGTGAAAGTAAAAGGGGACGACGGAAAGCCTTTGCCGGAGTACAACTGGGTTTGGGTACCTACGGGGAAAATTGATATGCACCGGCCTAATCGCTGGGGGTATTTGCAGTTTTCGGACCTGAAGGCAGGTGATGGGAAAGAAGATTTTATCGCTGATCCGGATTATGCTCTTCAGCAATATTTATTTACCCTCATTGATGAACAACGCAAATACAAAGCGCAACACGGGCATTATACCGAGTTGGCGAATTTGCAGGTTGAGGAAGGGGCACCGGAAAAAGCAGTGGGCGTCCAGTTTTATGACGGTCCGGTGTTGTCGGTAGGTGCTTCCAACGCAGCACGAACGAAGCGTTATTTTGTGACCATGGAAGGAAAACTGATTGTAGAAAATTTAAAATAACAGGATATGAAATTTTTTGATTTTTTGAAATTCCCAATCGGGTGGTTGGGATTGTTGGCAGGGATTAGTCTGCTGACTTCTTGTGGGACATCAACAGCTACAGAAATTGAACAAGCGAAAAACTGGGCATGGATTACTCCAGACCTCGAAAAAACAGATGCTCAGTGGCAGGCAGAATTTCAGCGACTGAAATCCGTAGGTTTTGATGCCGTTTTGTTGGAGGTGTATGCCGGGAATCAAGCTTATTTTGGCTCCAAGCGTTTACCCGTAAAAGCCAAATGGCTCGAACGGATGCTGCCTTTGGTGCATGGTGCCGGACTGGAATGCCACGCATGGATGTGGACGATGCCGAATAATAATCCGGCCTATTATGAAAATCATCAGGACTGGTACAATGTTAATCGTAAGGGGGAATCTTCGGCGGTGGCCCCGGCTTATGTAAATTATTACCGCTTTATGTGTCCTTCCAACCCCGAGGTGCAGCAGTTTATCCTTGGAACGGTTAAGGAGTTGTGTAATTATGATGTGGATGGGATTCATTTCGACTATATCCGTCACCCCGACGTAATTCTGGCCAAAGGGCTCTGGAAAAATTATGGCATTGTTCAAGATAAGGAATACCCGCAATACGACTACTGCTATTGCGACCGTTGCCGGAATAAGTTTAAGGAGCAATACGGCCAGGATCCCCTTGACATGGATGACCCTACAAAAAACGAAGACTGGCGACAATTCCGTATGGACCTGATCACTCATTTGGTGAATGATCTTTTTGTGCCGGAGGTTCATCAGCATAATAAAATGATCTCTGCGGCAGTATTCCCGAACTGGAGGAGTGTGAAGCAGGACTGGAAAACCTGGCATATGGACGCCGTACTCCCGATGCTTTACAATGGCTTTTATGAAAAGCCGGTTGGCTGGGTTGGCGAGCAAGTGGCTTGGGGTGTAAATCACCTGCAGGATAAAAACACCCAACTTTACAGCGGACTTTTCTTGCCCGACCTGAAAAAGAAGGCCGATTTTGAAGAGGCCATCCGTACCTCTTTGTCGCATGGCGCCAAGGGTGTTTCCTTGTTTTCGCTTGGGGGCATTACAGAATCGCAATGGGAAGTGCTCGAAGAACTGCACAAGGAAGGTACCTTGTAATTTCTAAGTCTTTTTTAAAAAAAACAGAAGTCGAAGTATAATTTTTCAGGGAGGTTTTCGTATATCGAAATACCTAAACAATCTACCTGTAATATGATGCTTCGATTTTTTTTGGTTACCGCTTTTTTCGTCTTTACTGCTTTTTTTGCCGAGGCGCAGCGGTTTCGGATGACTGCCCAGTATTCCATGGCGCAACCCCTGGGAACTTTCAATGATTATTACCCGAGTTACAGCGGCCGTGGTGGGCATTTTTCCCTTGAATATTTTATCATGCCCGAGCAGCTAAGTGTAAGCCTGACTGCCGGGGTGAATGATTTTAAATTACAAACCTCCATAGGTACCGGGCCGGGAGGTAATATTCCCATCGGGACTTCCACGAAGGTATTTCCCATGATGGTGCAAGCCAATTATTATCTTCCCCTGGATTGGGCGCTGAAACCTTATGTTGGCCTGGGTGGCGGGCAGTATTATTTTACGGAGGAGGTTTTTGTTGGCTACGACAAGGAGGAGATCAATGAGGGTTCTTACTTCGGCTTTGTGCCCGAACTTGGTTTTTATCATTCCCTGACAGAAACCATTGAGTTGAACTTGGGTTTCCGCTATAATCATGTCTTTGTAGAAGGCGAGAATTTGCAGTTTTTGCAGTTTAACTTTGGGCTGGCGTATCGTTTCGTAAAATATCAGTATTAAAATTTATTCAAAATCATATTAAGAAGGTGGATTTGTTGATTTCATAATCGCTAAATCCACTATTTTTTTGCATTTTGCGCCGTAAAAATCCAGTGATATTTCAGTATCACACCATTTTTTTGGTTCGTTTATATGATTGATGAAAATACTTGTCAGCCGTGGCTGGCGCAATATGAAGAGGGAGTCCCGACACAAATTTCGGGTGATATGTATGCTTCCTTGGTGGAGATGTTGTCTGTTGCAATGGACAAATATTCCGACTTGGTGGCCTTTGAAAGTATGGGGGCCAAGATCAGCTATCAGGATCTTGACCGGTTGTCAGATCAGTTTGCGGCTTATTTACAGTCTCTTGGATTGAAAAAAGGAGACCGTATCGCTTTGCAAATGCCCAACATTCTGCAATATCCCATCTGTTTGATTGGCGCCATGAGAGCCGGGCTGATCATCGTAAATACCAATCCACTTTATACGGCAAGGGAAATGGAGCATCAGTTTAATGATGCCAATATTTCGGCTTTGGTCATCCTCGAAAATTTTGCTGAAACCCTCGAAAAAGTGATTGACGATGTGCCTTCACTTAAACATGTTATTGTGGCCAGCATGGGGGATATGCTTGGGGCACTGAAGGGGACAATTGTTAATTTTGTGGTCCGCAAAGTTAAAAAGATGGTTCCCGCTTACCACTTGCCCAAAGCGGTTACTTTCAAGCAGGCCATGAAAGCCGGACAGCAAGCAACGTTCACCCCAGTTCAAATCAAACCAGAGGATATCGCTTTCCTGCAATATACTGGCGGAACTACGGGTCTCTCCAAAGGAGCCAAGCTTTTGCATAAAAATATGCTCGCCAATGCGGAACAGCATGTGCATTGGATGCGTAACCTGCTGGAAGAGCGCACAGAAGTTGTTGTAACGGCCCTGCCGCTATATCATATTTTTGCCCTGACAGTCAATTTCATGACCTTCTTTCAGTATGGCTGTAAAAATGTATTGATTGCGAATCCGAGGGATATGAAAGCCTTCCTCGGCGAATGGAAGAAGCATGATGTTACCATATTTACGGCAGTCAATACCCTTTTCAATGGGATGATGAGCCACCCGATGTTTGATCAGTTGAAGTTCGATAAACTGAAATTATCAATTGGTGGAGGAATGGCCGTGCAGGAGCATGTGGCCACGAAATGGGAAGCCAAAACAGGCGTTGTTTTGCGTGAAGGCTATGGCCTGACCGAATGCTCTCCGGTGGTTTCCTGTCAGCCTTTCCATGATAATATTCGGCAGGGTTCTATCGGGATTCCTTACCCATCCACGGATCTGAAGATTTTAGGGGAGCAGAATGAGGAAATGCCTTTAGGGGAAAGAGGGGAGTTGTGCGTGAAAGGTCCGCAAGTAATGGCGGGCTATTGGAACAACGACAGCGAAACGGCCGAGGTCATGTATGGGGATTATTTACGTACAGGAGATATTGCCTATATTGCCGAAGATGGTTTCGTGTACCTGGTAGACCGAAAAAAGGAGATGATTAATGTTTCTGGCTTCAATGTATTCCCCAATGAAATTGAGGCGGTCATCTCTTCCCATCCTAAAGTGCTGGAGGTAGGCGTTTGTGCGGTCGCTGATGAAAAATCAACGGAGGTGCCAAAAGCCTTTATCGTGAAAAAGGACGACAGCCTGACCGAAGACGAAATTCGTAGCTACTGCCGTGAACACCTGACGGCCTATAAAAGGCCAAGACATTTTGCCTTCAGGGAGGAGTTGCCAAAGTCGAGTGTTGGGAAAATCATGCGACGATTATTAAAATAAAAAATATTGTTAAAGGGCCGAGGAAGTTGAATCCTCGGCTTTTTTGTATCTTGTCGCTTAATATTTTTATTTATAATCACCAATGAAGTATTCTATCTATCTCCTGTCTCTTTTTTTAGGGCTGATTTCCTGTACACCATATGCCTCCGATGAGGGGGAAAGCTATCAGCAATGGAAACATATTCATGAGCTACAAAATAACCGCCAGGCTGATTCATTGCTGATTTATCTGCAAGATGACCATAGCGATATTCGGCGAATGGCTGCCACAGCGCTTGGAAGTGTTCAGGACCCGACCAGCATCAATGCACTGAAGTCGGCACTGGCCGATAAAAACCCGCAGGTGGTGAGTGCCGCCGCTTTTGCTTTGGGGCAGCTGCATGCAGTGCAAGCCGTACCTGCTTTACAATCGGCATTGTACAGAGCGAAAGAGGAGGCGGTAAAAGAGGAAGTTCGTATGGCATTGGGGAAGTGTGCGGAAAATAAGTCTGCGATTCCAATTTTAGTGTCTTCACCACCTACGGCAGGTACCTTCCGAGGACTGTATTATGCTGCTGTGCAAGGAAATGTGGAGATTATGGCACAAGACAAAGCCATGAAAGCGCTGAAAAATGAGCAGTTGCCTGAAGAAACAAGAATTGCCGCGGCTCAACTTCTTGCGGACTATCTTCAGCCGCAGGCGCAGTTGCAGAAAGGTTTGGAGCTCATGCTTGCACAACCGATGTCGCAGGAGATTGAGGTGCCGTTGATCAAAGCATTTGGCAGAATAAAAGGGACAGAGGAAGTACTGAAAAGTATGCTGACCAAAAGCCTGAAGCCCAATGTAGCCGTAGCCGTCATTCAGGCAATAAAGTCAGGCTGGAAAAGGGAAGATCTGCCGACGGTTCAAAAATATTTGTACAGCCCAATATTCACCGTGGCACAACAAATGGCCGAAGGTACGCGCAATGCAGATTTCCTTGCCGTTACCGAAGCCGACAGTATTCAGAATGAGGTGGTAAAAGCTTATTTTATCGGTCAACACGCCCCACTTTCGGTACTTCAGCCTGTATTGGATACCTGCCAGAATATTTATCAGAAAGCGGCATTATACCGTGGTTTGGCAAAACATGAAGGTGGTTTTGTGTTACTGAAAGATGCCCTGACGAAGGCTGATACGTTGGCGGCTTCATTTGTATATGAAGCGATGAATCTTTGGGCATCAAAATACTGGGCAGAAAATCCACTCAAGCAAACGGCCTTCAACAAGGTGATGGTGCAGGCGCTGGCATCTGGCGATGTGGGTGCCATTTATTACGCTGCAACCTTCATTGGGAAGCATAAAGAAAGTTTCCGCGAATTTGAAGGACAGCTATCGGCAGCAAAAGCCAAATGTGTAATGCCGCGTGATCTGGAAGCCTATAATGAAATAGAAAAAGTACTGGCGAGTTATCAGAAGCGTAAGCCACAGTTTGCTGCTCCCACAAAAAAATTACCCATAGACTGGCAAGTGTTGTCTTTTCTGCCGCCACACCCGCAGTTTGAATTTTATACGACCCAGGGAGGCTTTGTTATGGAACTCTATCCTGAAAAGGCCCCAACGGCGGTTACGGCTTTCATGAAATTGTGGAATGAGCAATATTATACAGGAAAAACATTCCATCGGGTAGTGCCGAATTTTGTGGTGCAGGGCGCCTGTCCGCGTGGTGATGGTTTTGGAGGCATGGACTGGGTACTTCCTTCTGAATTTGATGAGCACCATTACAGTACAGGCATGGTGGGCTTGGCCTCCGCAGGGAAAGATACGGAAAGCTGTCAGTTTTTTGTTACTCATCAGGCCGTTCCAAGATTGGATGGCAAGTACACGATTTTCGGGAAAGTCGTTTACGGCATGGAAACAATTAACCGATTGGGGGTTGGGGATAAGATTACAAAGGTGAAGCTTAAAAAGAAATAATTAAGCTTCGGCAAGGTGCAGGATAATCGCTTCCCTGAGGTTGGTCAGAATCCTTTTGTCAGAAGGGCGAAGCAGCCAGGACATGAGGGGAGCGAGGCTTTTCCATAGGGAATTTTTCCCTTCACAAACCACTTCAAGCGTAACTTTGCATTGCTCGAAGGAATCAATGATCTGATATTTATACTCGATCAGAAAGCCGGCAATAACGGAGGAAATCGTGAAGCTCTTTTCTTCAATAACCTCTTTAAGCTGAAAGACCGAAACAAAAGACTGCCCACCTGTTTCCGACTGAATAAATACCTCAAACTGGTTGGGACTGATTTGCTGAATCTTGTTCACATCCTTGAGCCACATTGGCATGTTATTGAAGTCTATGATAAACTGCCACAAATCGTGTGGTGTGCAGGGGATGGTCTCATGACATGTAAAAGTTCTGTTCATAGAAATGTTCAATTCGTTATTACTTATAACAAATTAATCATTCTTGATACAAAGGGCAATAGTCAAATTATTCAATTGAGGTAATCTTGATCAATACATTGCATCAACTGATAAGCTGATGTTTTCAATGACAAACAGACTTGTGTTTAATTATTTCGCTTTAATGTTATACAACTTAGGTAAAAGCTTACCTGCCCTGTTTTTAAATCCGGTGGTGGCTACCGGAAGGTGATCTTCCACAAGCACAATCAGTTCGTTGACCAATTCAGGAAAGTATTTCAGGAGCTGAAAAGCGGTGTCCATGGCAAATACGCGAATGGCTGTTGGCGTGGAGTTTTGCTCCAGGGCGTTGAAACAAATATTGGCCAAATCATCCCAAACAACTTTTGGAAGCTGTTTTTGGTGCTGGAGCATGGCCAGAATATTCCGCTGAACGACATCCTCAGGGTGCTTTTTCAGTAAGCCCACCAGCAGCGGGATGTCTTTTTTCAGCAGGTTGGGATTCGCTTCATAAACTGATCTCAAGATCCAGATGGCATTGAACTGTACCGTCTTTAAGGGCGAGGCAACGGCATCAATTAACAGTTGAATTTTTGCGGGCTCACTGTTAATGCTTTTTGCCAGCACAGTGATTTCTGATTTGGGGATTCGGTGTGCTATTTGTTCTATTTTCATACAAATATTACTTAAGCCTGTTCATGTTCTTTCAGCCATAAATAGAGGTCGCCTTTTCGGTTCAGGCGGCGAATTTTCTCCATAAATTTATTTTTATGGTTTTTCCTGATGCTTTCATACGCCCTGAGCATGACCTGAAAACCGTTGTTCTGAACCATTATTGCATCAGCTTTTGGAAATTTCAGCTGGGTCATGGCCATGGCTGAAATATAAGGAATAATCAAATTTTTACTGATCAGCGGGTCTTTATCTTTCAGAATACCCTCAAGGTAAATGTCCTTCAGCATAATGCTGACGTCGGGACTGCCCTGAACATACTGCATGATAAAAGCTGACGCGAGCTCCCATTCTTTATCGGAGGTGCTGAGGGGTTGTTCAATCATCCATTGCATGGCATTGTAAGCATCCTGCCTGTAAACCTGATAGTCTTCAATGGTTTTGAATTGGTAGTTGGCCGGAAGGTCAAGTGGTGCCTGCTGTGCCTGAGCGGTACAGGCAATGAGCATGAGTAGGGAGAATAAAAGTGTTTTCATGAACGGGAAAAATAGGGCTCCAGGGAAGGAGCCCCGTTAAGTGATTTATTCGGCATCAGTTTACCCAGCAGAAGGGGGCGTGTTGCTGCCGGCTTTTTTGTAGCATTGTGGAGGTGTACAATTAAATGTCCAGCTTTTTCAGTCGTTGAATGGCTTCTTCCAAATGCTGATCTGTGAAATCGTAATAGGTTACAAAGCGGATGCTCTGCCCGCCGAACGGTACCGCAGCAATGCCATGGTCCTCTAACTTTGCCAAAAATGCGCTGGGGTCAATAGTCGCTTTAAGGTCAAAAATCAGAATATTGGTGCTTGGCGGAACAACGCTTTCGACAAAGGAGAGCCCTTCAAGTGCTTCTGCCAAAATTTTTGCGCGTCGGTGATCTTCTTTCAATTGGTCAATGTGATGATCCAGAGCATATATTCCTGCCGCCGCCAAAAAACCTGACTGTCGCATGGCGCCACCAAAAACCTTACGGATGCGCAAGGCTTTGGCCATATGTGCTTTGCTTCCCAAAAGCACAGAGCCTACGGGAGCGCCGAGCCCTTTGGACAGGCAAATGGAGATGGTATCGAAACACGCTCCGTATTCGGCAGGGGTTTCTCCCGTTTCTACCAATGCATTGAAAAGGCGTGCGCCATCGAGGTGCAATGGTAATTGGTGCTGCTGACACACAGCCTGAATTTTTTTAATTTCCGCCAGATCATAGATTGCACCCCCACCTTTGTTGGCGGTGTTTTCCAAAGAAACCAATGCCGTCTTTGGCATGTAGAAAGCATCGGGGCGCAATTTTTCCTTAACCTGCGCTGCGGTAATTCTGCCCCGGTCGCCGGCAATCAAAGCGGGCTGAACGGCACTGTTAAATGCCATGCCACCCGTTTCATAATGGTAAATATGTGAGCGCTCATCGCAAATAACCTCGTCGCCCATTTGGGTATGCAGCTTAATGGCAATCTGGTTGGTCATGGTGCCTGAAGGGCAGAACATCGCCTCTTCTTTACCGAACATTTTGGCCATTTTTTCTTCGAGGGCATGTACGGTGGGGTCTTCATCAAAAAGGTCATCACCTACTTGCGCGTTCATCATGGCCTCAAGCATTTCGGGCGTGGGCTTGGTGAGCGTATCGCTTCTTAAATCAATCTTCATCATGGGGAATAGGGATCGTTATAGCAATTCTTTCAGTTCAATGAGATCGTGAATCTCATGCTGAATTTTTTTGCGGTGTTTTATTTTATTTGGATTAAAATACACATGGTCGATCTTGGCTTTCTTTGCACCTTCAATGTCTGACTCAAAGCTGTCGCCAATCATAATACATTCTTCGGCGGTTGCGCCAAGCAATTCGAGGGTATGGTTAAAAATGCCTTTGTGCGGCTTTTTATATCCGGCAAGTTCAGAGGTAACCACATACTTGAAATAATCTGTGAGCTTGCTGGAGGCCATTTTGATATGCTGAACTTCCTCAAAACCATTGGTAACAATGGCCATCGGGTAGCGGTCCTTCAGGTAGTCGAGGGTTTCATAAGTGTTGGGGAATACATGCGGCATGTGGGGACTTTTTTCCAAATACTGAAGTCCGAGGCCCTGCGGTATGCAGTCGGGCTCAACACCAAGGTTGGTCAGTACTTTTTCAAAGCGGCTGTCGCGCAGTTCTTCCTTGGAGATTTCATCTTTGTTGTAAAGTTGCCAAAGCTGATGATTCACTTTAGTGTACTTTTCAATGAAGCGTTCAAAACTGAGGTCATTCCCCAGTTGATGAAGCTTGTGAGTTGTAAAAAGTTGCTCGAGAACGAGGGTGGAATTCTTCTCAAAATCCCAGAGGGTATGATCAAGGTCAAAAAGGACGTATTTGTATTTTTTCACAATGCTAAAGGAAAGTTCAGCCCCTAAATTAATGAAAAAATAGTAGATTTTACTTCAGGCTGATGGTTTCTAATTTTTTGGCCAGCACATTAGAACGCCCGAACTCATGTGTGGTTTGCAGTGCAGGGCGGATAGAGATTTCTGCAAAAATTTGGGTCATGGTGTCGGTGGGAGAGAATGGAACGATAACCGTCTGTTGGGCAGGGTCTATTTGCTGCTTAAAGATGTAAGTGGTATCGTTGATTAATTCCGTATTGCTGAGCATCAGGTAAAAGTGAGCAAAGCCTTCCGCCTGATAATCCACCTTGAGCTGATGATCTGGGGTGCGTTCCAGCTTCAGAATGCTCGCGCTGTAATCGGGGCTGTCGGTGTTGGCACAACCATAGCCAAAGAGCGCAATAAGTAATAGTAGTGGGAGGTTAAGTTTCATGCTATTGTTCGTTTTATTTTGATAAATGCAAAAACTGGGCAAATTGTATTCCTCAGCGGAAAAATTATTCGAATTCCAGGGGAGGGGCTTGGGAAATGTCCGGTGCTTTTTGGAAGCTTAAGGCACAATGCTTACTTTAAATGATATTTTGAACAAATCATCAGTAAGGGATATGGATTTAGAATCATTCAGGACGTACTGTTTGTCGAAAAAGGGCGTGGAGGAAACACTGCCTTTCGATGAGCAAACCCTTGTTTTTAAGGTGGCAGGGAAAATGTTTGCGCTGTGTAATCTGGAGGATTTCCGTGGGGCCAGTTTAAAATGTGACCCGGTGCGTGCATTGGAGTTGCGGGCGGATTATGAGGAAATAGAAGGTGCCTACCATATGAATAAGAAGCATTGGAACAGCGTGAAGGCTGTTGGGCGTGTGCCTGACGTCCTTTTTATGGAGCTCATCGATCATTCTTACGATCTTGTAGTGAAAGGCCTCACAAAAAAGCAGCGTGATTTACTGCTTTCGATGTAAAAATTACGTTAGAAATAGGCGTAGATTCTAATTATCCTTTCGGTAATCGTATTGTTATTTAGATATTTGCTTTACTTTTGCAGGCAGCTGGTGTGTTTTTTACAGCGACCAGTCTATTATTTTATTTAAAACAGGTGTTTTTGCGTTTTTTAGAACATTTTCTGATTGTGGTACTTACGGTGCTGTTGCTGATGTCTTGTCGCACACAGAATATTTGTCCGGCATATCAGAGTGCTTTTATATTTGACACACTCGTGGCAGACCAAACCTTTTCGACGATGGATCGAAAGGGTAATCCCCTATTCCCAAGTACAAGGGGGCGCAAAACAAAAAGCGGTATCCGAAAATCCCCACCATTTTATGCTTTCTGGAAAAAGAAAGACCAGCCAAAGGTGATTGCCAAAGATTACAAATATGCCCGAGATCGTAAGATTGACGATGTGCAGGATGAAATGACGGAGGCGACCTTGGCGATGGGTGATGCCGACACGCTGGAGTTTGGGGAGATGGACCGCAGCTTGTTTGCTGATACTACCCAGGTGGCGAGTCCGCAGGATACAGTGGAGCACCACTTTAATGAAGACCAGGTGGTGTATATGCGCTATTTTATCGATTACCTGCCAGCACCAAAGGCCAAAGCGGCGCCTGCCGTGGAAGAACAGGAGGTTGATCCAATGAACCCAGGGCGCAGAATTGAAGGAGGAACAAGCGCGACGGATATTGGCAATGGGAAGAAAAAGAAAAAAAGTTGGTGGCCATTTAAGAAAAAGGATAAAAAAGATAATAAATCAAAGTCGGAACTTCATAAAGCGCCTAAAGTAAGTGAGCCGCAGTTAGTTAACGATGATGAGGAATCTTTGTATGAAGAATAATTAATTCAAAAAACCTCTTGATTCGATTGTTTAAAGTCTTACTTTTGCGCGGTTGAAAAAGTGAAAAGAAAGACATGTTAAGAAAAGGGGTTTTAACCATTGTGGCATTTATTCTCGCAAGTTCATTGATGACTTTTGCGCAATATGGGTTTTTAAAATTCAAATGGATTCATCGTTATGGCCCGATAGGGGTGTTGTTGTTCAGTTGGGTTTTGGCATTATTTGAATACATGATGCTGTTGCCAGGGAACAAGATTGGTTTTGTAGATAATGGTGGGCCATTTAATTTAATGCACCTGAAGGTGATGTGGGAGGTTATCGGTTTGTCGGTTTTCGCGCTCTTCTCTGTGTTTGTTTTTAAATCAGAATCCTTCAAGTGGAATCATTTGGTTGGTTTCGGGTTCTTGGTCCTTTCGGTGTTTTTTATTTTCAAGAAATAATCGTTTAGCATAAACCATTCAGATGAGCTTTCATTGCCATGAAAGCTTTTTTTGTTTTTGGGCGTATTTGAGAATTTACCACCCTTCTGCAAATTCGGATTATTGGAATTGATGTTGAATTACTTATCAGCAATACGCCAAATTTTCGTTGCGAAGTTTGAGTTTTATACCTGCTCATCAGTATATTTTGCTTCAGCAGAAATCGCTGGGCAAAGAAAAAGCCACTGTTTTTGGAACAGTGGCTTTTTTAATGGTCAATTTTATTTGCTGACCGATAGATAAAGCAGCAGACGATCGGCGACTTGTGAAGTGCAGATCGTCAGCAACTTTAAAGGGGCTTATTTTAGATGGTCATCAATGTAATCCAATACCTTTTGGTAAAGGTGGACACGGTTTTTACCCCTTACATTGTGCTCGTGCATAGGGTAGCTGAAGAAATCTACTTTCACGTCGTTATCCACACAGTTTTTAAGGAATTGCATACTGTGCTGAGGAACCACAACAGGGTCCACAGAGCCAATAACCACTAAAAGAGGGTCTTTAAGGTTTTGTGTTTTATCGAGCAAAGAAGCTTCGGCATAACCTTCAGGGTTGGTTTGTGGCGTTTGCATGTAGCGCTCAGTGTACATTACTTCGTAATATTTCCAGTCCATAACAGGGCCGCCCGCAACACCTACTTTGAATACGCCAGGTGCTTTCAACATCAAGCTTGTAGTCATGAAGCCACCGAATGACCATCCGTGGATTGCCATCTTGTCAGCGTTTACATAAGGTTGTTCTTTCAACCATTCCACACCTTTCAATTGGTCAGCTACTTCTGCTTTACCCAAGTGCTTCCATGTTGCTTGCTTGAACGCTTTGCCACGGTTGTGAGACCCACGGCCATCGACTGTAAATACAATATATCCGCGTTCTGCTGCTACATACATCCAAGTAGAAGCCGCAGCATTATAACGGTTGGTGATTAGTTGCACACCAGGACCATTATAAGTGTAAACCAGTACAGGGTACTTTTTATTCGGGTCGAAATTGCTTGGCTTGATGATTCTGCAATTCAGTGGTGTTTGGCCATCAGCAGCAGTAATCTGGAAAAGCTCAGGCTTGGAAACCTGATAAGCATCCATCGGGTTATCCGATTTCAAAATCTCCTGAGTGGTTTTTCCGCTCAATGAAATGATGCTTTCCTGACGGGCAACTTTCTCTGTATTCGAAGAAAAAGTAGCGATCAACTCTTGGTTGTGCTTATTGTATTTTACGCTGTAAACGCCCGAATGCTTGGTGATTTTCTTTTGTCCTGCTTTGCGGATATCTGAAACATAAACCTCGCGGTCCATTCCAAAATTGTCTGTTCCAACGACAATCGCTTTACGCCCTGATTTGTCGAAACCAACAAAATCAGTAATCATCCAATCGCCTTCAGTAACCTGATTCAATAACTTGCCTGAAGTGTTGTATCGGTATAAGTGCTCGAAGCCATCTCTTTCGCTTACCCAAAGGAATTCGTTAGGATGATTCGGTACAAAGTACAATGGGTGGTGCCACTGCCCGTATTTTTCGTCTTTTTCGTCGAAAAGCGTTTTGTCTAAAGCGCCGTCGGTGAGTGAATATCGGTTGATCGTTACATGGTTCTGCGGACGATCCAGGATGCCACAGTAGATGAACTTGTTTTCAGGCCCGAAAGTAACATTGGTAATGTACTGATCTCTTGGGCCAGTAACCTGTGCAAAAACCGTCTTTTGAGTATTCAGGTGGTAAACCCCTAACTGTACATACTCACTGCCTTGTCCTGCCATTGGGTAGCGGATGGGCATTTCTTTGGCGGGCATGGTGGTAATGTCCACGAGTGGGTACATGGTGACCTTGCTTTCGTCTTTCTTATAAAAGGCCAGTTGCTGACCGTCTTTCGACCAGTAAGCGCCATGCTCGATGCCAAACTCATTACGTGAAGGCACTTGTCCGCTGACAATTGCTTTGTCTTTTTCCGTGGTAACTGCTACCGACTGGCCATTCTTAAGTACATACAAATTGTTCTCAAGGGTGTAAGCAATAGCGTCGTGGGTTGGCGCCACCTCAATATTTGCGGCTTCTTGCGGAAGCTCTGCCCACTTTTCTGCTTTCTTATTTTCCAAAGAAAGTTTGTAATAGGCATTGCCTACGGAAAAAGAAAGCGTCTTTGGGTTGTACCACTGCAGCAAAGGCAAACGCTTCAATCCCGAAAGATCGCTGTTAGATGCCTGCAATTCCTCAAGGGTGATCACGGCCTTCTCGCCTTTTTTTCCTTGAGTATATAAAGTGTTCTCCTTGGTGAAGCTGTAATCGTTTCCACCTTTTACCCACTGCAGCTGGTGGGTGTAATTTGGATAAAGCTCTGAATAGGCACCAACAATGGACGTTTTCAGGTCCAGGGTCTTTTTCTGAGCAAACACACTTCCAGCAATTAATAGCAAGACTGGAAGTAATTTGAATAGTCTTTTAGTCATTTGGCTCTCTGTTATTTATTTCAGACGAAAATAGAAGGTATATTTTTAAATGACAAAGGCTTTGAAGTGGATTTCCATAGAATGGCGTAGCTTTTGCCACCTCTTTCAGAATTTAATTTTGTTTTAAGCTAAGTGGTTCTGAGTAAAAATAAAGAGGTATTTATTTGTCCACAGATTTCTCAGATTTTCACAGATTATTTTATCGTTCACGTTAATAGGTAATGACGCTATAAAAATAAAAAATCATGATAATCCCTTAAATCAAGGTCATCATGGTCTAAACAAACGTCCAACAATATTTTGCTATATGAGCTTTAGCTCAGGCGAGATCTTTGAGCTAAAGAATCATGACCTTTAATGATGAAAATGAATAGGTTTTTGGCGCTAAGGGAGTTATTCTTCAAATTAAATCGTATATTTGCATTCCGTTTGAGTAAACGGCACTGGCTACGGTCAGGGGTATTATAACAAAATTGGGGAGTCTGATTGCTCTATGTCTTCCCAGTATAACAGAGCAACATATTATTATGTCAGTAGATCCTAACGAATTTAATTGGGACGAAATCGAAGCTGGTTCTAACGGTTTCGGTGTTGAATATTCTGCCGAAAAGCGTGCAGAAATGGAAGCGATGATCGAAGGTACGATGAACGCGGTTACAGAGAAATCTGTAGTGAAAGCTACAGTAGTTTCTATCTCTGATCGTGACGTAGTTTTGAACATTGGTTTCAAATCTGATGGTTTGGTGTCAGCGGCTGAATTCCGTGATACTCCAGAATTGTCAGTAGGTGACGAAGTTGATGTTTTCGTTGAAGAGCAAGAAAATGCTAACGGTCAGTTGGTATTGTCTCGTCGCAAAGCGAAAATCGTTAAAGCATGGGAGCAAATCCAAGGTGCTTTGGCTGAAGACAACGTTATCGAAGGTGTTGTTAAGCGCCGTACTAAAGGTGGTTTGATCGTAGATATCTACGGTGTTGAAGCCTTCTTGCCAGGTTCTCAAATCGACGTGAAGCCAATTCGTGACTTCGATGTTTACGTTGGTAAGAAAATGGAAGTAAAAGTTGTGAAAATCAACCACGCTAACGATAACGTAGTTGTATCTCACAAAGTATTGATCGAGAAAGATCTTGAGAAGCAAAAAGCTGAGATTTTGAACAACCTTGAGAAAGGTCAGATCTTGGAAGGTGTAATCAAGAACATGACAAATTTCGGTGTATTCATCGATTTGGGTGGTGTTGATGGTTTGCTTCACATTACAGATATCTCTTGGGGTCGTATCAACCACCCAGAGGAAGTACTTAACTTGGACCAAAAGGTTAAAGTTGTTGTTTTGGACTTCGACGAAGACAAAAAACGTATTTCTTTGGGTATGAAACAATTGACTCCACATCCATGGGATTCTTTGTCAGAAGAAATCCAAGTTGGATCTAAAGTTAAAGGTCGTATTGTAAACGTTGCTGATTACGGTGCATTCTTGGAAATTATCCCAGGTGTAGAAGGTTTGATTCACGTTTCTGAAATGTCATGGTCTCAGCACCTACGCAACCCTCAAGACTTCATCAAAATTGGTGACGAGCAAGAGGCTGTTGTATTGACATTGGATCGCGACGATCGTAAAATGTCTTTGGGTATCAAGCAATTGTCTGAAGATCCATGGACTAAAGGCGACGTATTGACTAAATACGCTGTTGGTACTAAGCACCAAGGTGTTGTTCGTAACTTGACAAACTTCGGTTTGTTCATCGAGTTGGAAGAAGGTATCGACGGTTTGGTACACGTATCTGACTTGTCTTGGACTAAGAAAATCAAACACCCATCAGAATTCGTTAAAGTTGGTGAGACTTTGGATGTTAAAGTTTTGGAATTGGATGTTGATAACCGTCGTTTGGCGCTTGGTCATAAGCAATTGGAAGAGAACCCTTGGGATACTTTCGAGACAATCTTCACAAAAGGTTCAGAGCACGATTGTACTATCTTGAACAAGAACGATAAAGGCGCAGTACTTGAGTTACCTTACGGTATCGAAGGTTTCGCAACTTCTCGTAACTTGGTGAAAGAAGATGAGTCTAACTTGGAAGCAGGCGAAACAGCTAAATTTGTAGTTGTTGAATTCTCTAAAGACGAGAAGCGCATTGTATTGTCTCACACTGCTACTTTCAAAGAAGTTGCTGCTGAGGCTCCAGTTAAAAAATCAGCTCCTAAGAAAAAATCTGCTGCTGCCGCTGCTAACGCAAACGTAGAGAAAGATACTTTGGGTGATTTGGATGCATTGACTGCATTGAAAAAGAAAATGGAAGGTGGTAAATAATTAACCACTTGACATTAAATGCAATATAGAAATGGCGCTATTTTTTAGCGCCATTTTTTTGTTTCAGTGTTTGCAACTAAGGAAATCATTGTTACCTTTGCATTCCCTTAAGAAACGCTTCAGGGTGCGCTCAGCGCTGTTTTTTGTCGGTTTTGGCCTGTTTTTGCCTCCGAAATTTCAGCTTGAAATTTTATTTTAAAAAACACATTTATGGTGTTTGAATAAGGAAAAAATTTCTATCTTTGCACTCCCAATAAACGAAGAACGTTTTATTTTCGGGCTCTTAGCTCAGTTGGTTCAGAGCACCTGCCTTACAAGCAGGGGGTCACTGGTTCGAATCCAGTAGGGCCCAC
>CANMKE010000011.1 GCA_947498325.1 uncultured Persicobacter sp. | reverse complement strand
CGTGGCAAAAGCAATGATGAGCGTTCAAATGGCTGCTTAACTCGTGTACATGTTTTTTGAAAATATTCGACAGGCTATTGTATGGTTAATGCCTGTAATTCCGATTTGGTCAGATCTCGTTTTAGTCGCTCCCTAAACCCTGTAATAATGATTTTTATAAATGATTTTTCAAAGTTGTCCATAACGCCAATATGATCAAAGTTGCAACACAAAGGGTATTTATGAGTGTTGAATTGTCCTTTTAGCCTATTAAAATGCAAATTACAATTTACAAAACACTAAAAAATTTAATTTACCACCTCAATACAGGTTCACCCTTCCATAGAAGTAGCCTAAATTCTTCAAAAAGATTACTATTCCCAATCGTATGGGTATCTCTACAACCTCGATTTAATCTAAGCTTGTGCAATATACCTCCATAGGTACCAACAAACAAGGTTGATTCATCATCCGAAAGACTTATACTGCTAATGGTTGATCCCAAAAAATGACGCCATAATTGCTTCCCAGATTTATCTAAACCCTTTATATATCCATAAGCGTCACCAAGAATATAGAAGTCCTGCATTGCCAAACCTACGTATACTCGCATTTCTTCATCAATAGTTATGAAATCACCATTATCATCATATTCCTCAATAGCAATTCCATTAAGTTTACTTGTAGGAACGCCAATAGTTATACCGTTATAAAAATGACACGAATTGGTTATAAGTTGTTTATCATCAGCAGAGAAAAGGCAAAAGTGAGGGTATTCAGATTGCTGACCAATTGTCCCTACTTCTTGACCATCATCATCTAAAACTCTATGACTTGAGCATTGATCCCCAACAACAATAAAATTATTATCATTTGAAAGCGTAGCATTCTCCATATCAATGTCTGGCCCCCAATCTTCTTCATCTTCCTCTTCCTCATGATTTGGATGGATCAATTTCTCAGATTCAGGGGATATAATGAATATTCCTTCTGATGTTACAGACATCACTTTTTGGCCATCATTAAATGGTATGAGTTCTGTTACCCCTAACCCATTTGTATTTGTTAATTCGAAAGTATGAATAATATCTCCCTGCCAGCCTTGAGTTGTAACAATCTGATCACCCTTAAGCACTGCAAATACATTTCCCCGTTTGGACTTACCAACAGCATCAATTGACGATTCAAGCTTTTTGACTTCCATACCATCGAGTATATAGGCCTGACGTTTCTCATAAGCTGATCCCGTAAGAAAAACAACCTTATCATTTTCGATAAAGCTGATATGATCTATATTCTGTGCTTTTTCATCAAGAAATTTGGTTAGTGGAGAATGTGACGGGGGAAAATCTGCTCTGAATTCTTCAACTTTTCCCGTAGCATTGGCCTCTTTTAACAATTTGAAAATATCATCTGCCAAATATTCTCTTCCATCCTCAGCCTCTTCACCTGTCCATTTGTCCCACCCGTGCTCTTCAGCAAAAGTTACCATTTCATTGATCGCCTTTGCGTATTTCGCACCTAAATTATTCCATTCTTCCTTAAGATTTGAAGAAGAAGTTTTTTTCTTGAAAAAGTTCAATCTCATTTTTAAATGTTATATAGCAACCTCCCTCCTTTACCCCTTACCACGTCCTTAGGTCATAATTAAAAAATAATTTCAATTAAGATAATTATAACCCACAAGAATCAAAAGGCTTTCGATTTATTAAACCTATGGATTAGCTAAGTGGAGGAAGACGTTTTAATCTTGTATTGGGTCAGGCGTAAAGTTGAAACCCTTGTAGATGCATTATTCTAAACAACTCACGTCACAATTTGAATCATTCAAAGGATAATCAGCATAATATTAGGCGTTAAAAATAACGGCTATATCCCGTCATAGCACCAAATTTAGTATGTCCCCAAAAACCAAAAAAAGACCGAAGTCGAACACACTTCGGTCTCAAAACAAGGAATAACAGCCGAATGGCCCCAGCGAGCCAAACAACCATACTGTGCTACATTAACTCAAAAATTGAGTGCTTTTAGGTTGCCTGCACAGGCTTGGCACCTTTGCGGATAATCTTGCGGCTTTCGTCGCCACGAAGTGGCCCTACTTGCGGATCAAACCAAAGGATGGCGCCTGTTGAACAACGATCGATAACAGACTTATCGGCTTTGGCTGCCTGATGATGAATCACTGGCAGATGATGCTCCATCGTAATCAGCCCAGCCGGAGCATCCATTTCACATTTACCACAGGCACTACAGCCAACCTCGCAGTGCGCCAAAACCTGATCACCTTTTTCAAGGTTTTTACAGGCAACCCATAAGGATTCGGACTGTGGCACTATTTCAAACAATGCTTTGGGGCAAGCTGAAACACAGTCGCCACAACCCGTACATTTGTTTTCATTGACAACGGGCAAGCCGTTGGCGTTCATTTCAATCGCATCGAAATTACACGAAACCGCACAGTCTCCCTGCCCAAGGCAACCCCACGAGCAGGCTTTGGGGCCTCCACCGATCAGGTTCATTGCCTGACAACTCTCGATGCCTTCATAGTGCGCACGATCCACCGCGACATTGCTTCCTCCAGCACATGCAAGCCTTGCTACTTTTCGATTGGCTTCGCCTAATCCCACACCCAACAAGGACGCAATCGCTTCGAGGTTTTCGGGCGTATTTACTGAGCAAAGTGCAGGTTGTACTTTCCCACCGACCAGCGATTCGGCAAACTGCCCACAGCCTGCGAGCCCACAAGCCCCACAATTAGCCTGTGGCAATAACTCTCCCACTTGCTCGATGCGGGGATCTTCGTACACATACAGTTTTTTGTTGGCGACAATCAACATGATCACCAGCAATAAGGTCAGTCCTCCAAGAGAGGCCAATGCGATTAATATTGACATAAAAAAATTATTTTGATGTTGTTCGATTTATTGGGGTTGTTGCATAATCATAATCCGATTTTATACCACGAAATTTTATTTGGTCGCTGTATGGGCTGACCTATGTGTCTGCCCGAATCATCCTAAACTTTGGGTGGTTTGGATACACACGTAGGTGCATCCGTACAGCTCATGATATTATATTTTGCACTAAATTCAATGAACTTCGTTGTGCGACAGCCCCAAGTCATTATTTAATACAAAACCTCGGCCCATTTGCCACCGGCAATCAATTCGGCTTTTCGACTTTTCCATGCTTCTTCACTTCCCAAAATGTTGGCGAATGCTTTATCAAGGTTCTCGCGAACTTTTTCCAATCCCGCCACATAAACGTGGGTGTTGTTCATTGCCAACATCTGCTTGATTTCTTCTTTCTGATCTTCAAGTGTAACATCAAGGGCAATATCATCCGACCATTGTGGGCGTGGACTGATCGCCTGAAATGCTTTGAAGGTTTCGTTGTCGTAATAGTTGGTCAGGTCGTTGTTCTCATCATTCATATACAACATCTCCAAACCGCTTTTAGCTCCGTAGAACAACCGCACTTTTCCTTTCCACTCGATATCGGATTGATAAATATGCTTGATGAAAGCACGGAAAGGCGCAATGCCAGTTCCCATACCAATCAACAACATATTAGCCTCAGGGTCCTTTGGCACATTGAATGCAAGCTGATACGGTCCAGTGATGGTTACATGATCCCCTGCTATGCGATCGCAAAGGAAATTCGAAGCCACACCGGCATATTCCTCTCCACTGAAGTCATCAATATAAGCGCATCGTTTTACCAAAAGGGTGATGCGTGTTTTTTCATCTTTGGAAGTGGGCAGGTCCGCCACACTGTACAAACGATGGTGCAGGTGATGACCGAAGCGGGAGTCGCCCGGCACCAGAACGCCGAAGCTGTTGTTGATTTCACAAATGAAGTCGGGATCTTGCACCTCAAGGATGATCTCGCGGATCTCGTCCGTTCCTACGGGGGTGAGTCTGTCCGAACGCAAAACGATGGTTTCGTAGCGTTGGAGCGTGGCGATGTTGTCGATTGTTTTCATATCATTTAGTGTTTTAGTTTTATATTTTTAGTCAAAATTGGTGGTGTTTTTTTTCCACAGATTACACAGATTTCCACAGATTATATTTTTATGATTCAACCCTATCGCGAGAGTCCCTCTCGTGATAGACAAACAAGTCAATAGATATCACGAGACAGAGTCTCGCGATAGAGAATCACACAAAATATATTATCTAATTTTAGGCTTCTCACATGCCCCTTTGCACTGACAGCCGGAGCATTTACCCCGACTTGAAAGGGCATCATTGCCGATTTCTTCTTTACTCAAAAAGACTTTGTTCCAGTAACTTTGTACCCAAAACCAAACGCACATCATGGTGCAGATGATCAAGGCGGTGATGATGAAAGATTTTATCATTTTTTTTTATTTATATTTCAGAACTATCACGAGACAGAGTCTCGCGATAGAAAAGGACGCTACGACCGATGGTTAATCTACATCCCTGAAAATCCCATAAATGACAGCGATAAAATTCCCGCAATGAACAAGGTCAAGACCGTTCCACGGACTACTTTCGGGCTATTAGCAAAGGCGGTTTGCTCCCGAACGCCGGCCATCAAAATCAGGGCGATGGTAAATCCAACTCCAGCACCAAGGGCATAGAAAATACTTTGCACGAAGGTGTATCCTTTGGCGGTTTGGAACAAAACCAAACCGAGAATGGCACAATTGGTGGTGATCAATGGCAAAAAGATCCCAAGAGCCTGAAAGAGTGCCGGACTCATTTTTTTGATGAACATTTCCACTAACTGAACCGTCGAGGCGATCACGACAATAAAGCTGATCAGTTGCAGGTAAGGGGCATTGAGCCAAACCAACAGGGCATGAATTCCAAAACCACAGACGGCACTGATCAGCATCACAAAGGTAACGGCCAGTCCCATCTTTGAGGCGGTTTCATACTTTCCGGACACGCCCAAGAATGGGCAGATCCCTAAAAAGTAGGCCAGCACAAAGTTGTTGATCAGGCAGGCATTGATGAATATTCTCCAAACAGACTCACTCATGATCCTTTGGGTTTACGTTTTAAAACATTGAAAAAAAACAGCCACAAAGCGAGGGTGAAAAATCCTCCCGCAGGCAGGATCATAATGATCCATGGCTGAAACTGCTCGGGCATCAGCGTGTAGCCGAAAATTCCTCCGTCGCCCAAGAGCTCACGCACCACACCCAAACACAACAAGGCAAAGGTGAAGCCGACGCCCATGCCGAGGGCATCCATAATGGATTTGCCGACGCCATTTTTGGAAGCGAAAGCTTCGGCACGACTCAAGATCAAACAATTCACTACAATCAGTGAGATGAAAGCCCCCAAACTTTTGTGTAGCTCAACGCTGATTGCTTGAATGGCGTAATCGGTAACGGTTACGAAGGTGGCGATGATCAAAATGTATGAAGAGATCCGCACCTGCTTGGGAATGAAATTCCGCAAGAGCGAAATCAAAATATTGGACATCAACAGCACAAATGCCGTTGCCAGTCCCATCGCCAAGGCATTGCCTGCGGTATTGGTTACGGCAAGCACCGGACACATGCCGAGCACCTGCACAAAGACAGGATTTTCTTTCCATAGCCCCTTGATAAATTCATCCGTTGATCCAGCAGCTTTTTTCTGCTTCGGCGGCTGAACTTTCTGAGGCGCTTCTATTTCTACGGGTATAGGCATCGGCTCAAGGGTTTTGGTTTAACATGTTTGATAATTGCTCGCGGTGCTGCTGAATCATCGGCAGATAATGGCTGCTGCTCTTTTGCAGGATCTCGCCAATGGTTCGTGATGAAATCGTCGCTCCGGTGATGCCATCAATCTCATAAGGATTTTGTTTTTCCCCATGCTTGACGGTTGTGATAGGATGCTGCAAAGCTGTTTTAGCTTCATTCAGCTGCGCATCCAAGGCCTTGAAATTGGCGACAAAAGCAGGATCTTTCTCGATCTTGTCTCCGAGTCCAGGAGTTTCCTTACTTTCCAAAACATACAATCCAACGATCTGCTGTTTGTCCAAATCATAGCCATACAAAATATGGATCAAATCCGCATAGCCCTGACCATGCGCCATGATCGCCACTCCCTTGAGTTCATTATCCGCATTATAACCGGCAAAAATATAGTCTTTACCTTTTTCTTGCTCGGTCGCTGCCCGAAAGCTGCCATCGGCAAGCAATTCAAACAGCTGTACCTGCGAGATATTAGGGATTACCTTGAAGATCGCCCCCTGCAATGCCTCGGCTTTGAGCTTGGCAATGCGCGGGGCAGTCCCTTCGAAGGTCAGCACAATCAGCAAGGCGCAGGCAATACAGATACTGACCATCGTAACGAGCATCTTGTTGCTGTTATCGACCGGCACGGCTTCTTCCTGCTGCTTGGTTTTATTTATTGTCTCTGTCATTACTTCAAAAAATTTATTCCGTTCCGGTCAGGCACATAGGCCTGACCCTACCACAAATCACGTCCCATAAACCCGATCCTTGACCATTCTGTCAATATGCGGAGAAATCGCATTGGCCAATAAAATGGCATACATCACCCCTTCGGGCAAACCACCCCAAGAACGGATCACCACCACCATCAAACCAATGAATACTGCATAGATCCACATGCCTTTGTTGGTCATTGGCGAGCCGACCATATCGGTTGCCATGAACACCGCACCCAACATCAATCCGCCACTCAAAACCATGAATTGTGGGGGAGCAAACGTTGTTGCATCTATCAAATAAAGTGCGCCACTGAGTAAAAATACTGTTGCGATAATGCCCACCGGAACGCGCCAATTGATGATGCCCCGATACCACAGATAAATTCCGCCGACCAAAATCAAAAAGGCGGATGTTTCACCCAGTGAACCACTGACAAAACCAAAGGCAAGGTCATTGGCGGAGGCGACCACCTGATCGAATTTGAAGGCAGACAAAGGCGTTGCGCCTGAGACGCCGTCAAATACCGGCTGAGAAAATGGCGTAGTGAACAAGGATGACGGCAGGCTTTGGAAGCGATCCGCCAGCATGGCAGGATGCCAGGTGGTGATCGCCACCGGAAAGGCAGCCTGCAAAACGGCTCTTGCTACCAGTGCCGGATTGAACACGTTATTGCCCAAACCACCGAAAGCCATTTTACCCAAGGCAATCGCAATGAATCCACCGACTGCCGCCATCCACAATGGAAAGATTGGTGGAAGGGTCAAGCCCAATAGCAATCCGGTGATGATCGCCGAGCTGTCGGTCAAACTGTTATGATTTCCGGCGATCTGATTAATGATAAATTCTGTAATCAAACAGGAAATCACGGTCGTTGCCAGCACCCAGAAGGCACATAATCCAAAGACAAAAACTGAAAAGACCGCCACGGGCAACAAGGCATAAACCACATGTCGCATGATCGTCGGCGTGTCCATCCCCTTTTTCAGGTGGGGAGAAGTGGTGATACGTAACGTTTTAGTGAGCATTGGCTTTCAATTTTTGTTTCCGAATACTTGACTTTGACTGCCTGAAATATTGAACCAATGGAATATTGGACGGACATACATAGGCGCATGATCCACATTCAAAACAATCCATAATATGCTCCTGATCGAGCATCTCCTGATAGGCTTGGTGCTTGGCCAAAATGCCCATGCGTGAAGGATTCAGGCTCATTGGGCAAGCCTGCACGCAGGCACCACACTTGATACAAGCCATCGGCTTGCCTTGCTTTTTTGTTTCCCCTTCGGTAAAAACCACAATACCCGAAGTCCCTTTGGTGATGCTGATATCCAAGTTCGATACCGACATGCCCATCATCGGGCCACCCATATACACTTCAGAAATATTATCGGCAACGCCCACTTCTTCCAAAGCAAAGCGCAAAGGCGTCCCGATCGGAATCAGATAATTGCCTTTCTTCTTGACGCCAGGACCAGTAATCGTAACCACCCTTTCCTGGATGCCATGACCATAAGGCAACAGTCGGCCGATCTCGGCGCAAGTAGCGATATTGACCACCACCACGCCTACATCTATCGGTAATCCTCCGGAAGGAACTTCACGATCGAGCACCGATTTGATTAGCATCTTTTCTGCTCCCTGCGGATATTTGACAGGCACTACTTTGATCTCCACCGGTAACCCTTCGGGAATATTATTTTGTAAATGTTCGGCCGCATCGAGTTTGTTGGCTTCAATACCAATGATCACCCGCTCGGCTTCAGTAGAACGCAACAGATAACGGATACCCATAAAAATATCGCTCGACTGCTCTAACATCACCCGGTGATCGGTCGTTAGAAAAGGCTCGCACTCAATGCCGTTAAGCATCAGTACTTCACATTTTTTTCCATCAGGTACTTTTAATTTAACATGCGTAGGAAAAGCCGCACCGCCAAGCCCGACAATACCTGCCTGCTGAACACCCGCCAAAATTTCATCTTGATTGCTCGTGCGCCAGTCCACGCCATGCCCTGCCGGAACCTCCTGTCCCGAAAAAGGAAATGCCTCCAAATAAATGCCTTCACAACGATTGCCCGAGAGCGTATGCACGAGCCCGATCTTTTTGATCACGCCACTGACGGGCGCATGGATCGGCACGGACATATAGCCGTTGGCCTTGGCAATCAATTGCCCACGACTGACCTCCTGCCCTTCCTTGACCACCACCTGCGAAGGAGCACCAAGGTGCTGCGCCATCGGGATGATCATCACCGGAGCAAAGGGAAACTGCTTGATTTTCATCGTGCAGGTGTCGTCCTTGTGCTCGGGAGGATGAACGCCGTGTTTAAATGTATTTTTTGAAAAATTAAACATAGAACTCCTATCGATCTTTGATTGGGGATTGGGTTTGTGGTTGATTAGTTGGTCGTAGACAGGAGCCTACGACCAGCTAAAACTATCGCGAGAGTCCCTCTCGTGATAGTCATTTGAGTGCATAACACTAAGATGGCAAACATCTTTTTGCTATCGCGAGAGTCCCTCTCGTGATAACCAATAACCACATTTCTCTATCACGAGACAGAGTCTCGCGATAGACTAACCTTGGGCTGCTATGCATTCTAATCATCTCCCCTGTCACGAGACGGAGTCTCGCGACAGGGGATTAATCACTAATCATCAATTAAACCTCTCCCCTCTTTCTACCCATTTCTTCATTTCCTTACCACTCAGATTTTTCGGCAAGCCAGGATGCAGCACGCCAGCGGTACATTTCTCAGCGGCTTTAACCAAATCCTGATAGCTTCCGGCGTTGGCATCTTTGATGAAGGCTTTTTTCTCCTCATTATAGCAGAACATCTTGCCATTGATCTTGATGCACTCGTCGCAGCTGCTGCAATCTTCGGTTTCGATATAAGGCGCTAAATATTCGCCCTCGGCAGAAACGTTTTCCTCCGTTGATGCTTCGGTTGTTCCGTTTACCAAATCAGCAATCGGTAAGCCTTCGCCACCAGCCAATTTCATCAAACCTTGGGCGATATTTCCTACAACTTCCGCACGGATCTTATCGGTCATGTCTTCAGCTTCCGGCGCAACACCGGCAATGTCTTTCAACATCAACCAGAAATCACGGCGCTCTTCACAGGACTGAACAATCGGCTCGGCCACCAAAACTCTTGTCAGGTGCGACTTGCGATCTACTGCCCAAATGAATGGGAATTTACCTTCTCGGTCATCGGCATCCATCGCAAGGAAGTCCACCAAAGGAACCATCATATCGTTCCAGGTGTCGCGTGGTGCTTTGCGGAAATGCTTACGGAAACGTGCTTCAGTCAATGCAAAATCAGCAAAGGTCATCGACAGCTCCATGCTTTTCTCCAGCTCATTCTCTTTGTATTTGAGGGTATAGCTTGGCCAGTCTTGGAACATATCAGGATTGCCCGACAGGTCGAAATTCTCTTTCGGTGTGGTGCCCAAATCAGGATTGTATTTGAAGATCGGATAGGTACGTGACTCTACCGCCAACTTCGCCTGATGTACACCCAAGTCATCAGCTACGCCATGCTCGGGCTGACAAGTACTGTACAGGTTGAACAAAGCAGGACGCTTAGTCATCAGTCCGTCGATGAATCCTTCGATCATGTGGGAGGTATTCGACATGGTCGATTGCATCACATAAGTGTTGCGGTGTGCCATAGCGATCAGCCCGATTTCTTTACGAGGCTCGGCTTTACCTTTACCCACTTTACCGTATTGTGCCATATCCGATACCTGACCAATAAAGCCAGAGGTACAAGCCTGTCCACCAGTATTCGAATACACCTGCGTATCCACTACGATAACTTTGATTGGCTTACCGGAGGCCATCATACGGGAAAGGTTTTGGAATCCGATGTCATACATCGAGCCATCACCACCCAAAGCAACTACCGGAGGACACAAATGCCACTCTTCCTCGGTGAATTGTTGCCAGTTGAAATAGGTGAAGAAAGCATCATGCTCTTCCGGACGATATTTGCCTTCGAGTTCCAGCTCGGCTTTGCGGATGGTGCGGAAGCCATCGGCCATCTTGGCCATATGCCCTTCGAAAATACCCATGGCCATCGAAGTAGAATCTTGGAACAGGTGATTCGCCCACGGGAATGGATAAGGGTTGAATGGATAGGTCGATCCCCAAACCGAGGTACAGCCCGTCGCATTGCTCATTCCCATATTCGCGCGCCCGTTTCCAGTCGTTCCCGAAGTATACTTCCACTTAAGGTTTTTCAGCTTTTGAACGAGTTGCGTAGTACTTCTCAGCCATTCCTGATCGATTGGCTCGCCGCCATTTTCCAATTCAATTTGTCGGGTGATCTCGCCCATGGTCAGGTCGCTGTCTTTCATGCGATCCATGATTTTGGACATCACTTCGGAATCACTCAAATCGACCGTTTTGACCAACTTCAATTGAATATGTTGCTCCAACTTACTGATCAGTTCAGTCAAATAATCCACATGTTTTTTCACACGAGGGACCATCAATGACTGTACCGTTGCGGTGAACAGATGTACGATTGATTTTTCCGAACAACCCAGACAGGCACCATCACCCGAAGCCAGATTCATATAAGCTTCTTTATTTAATAGGAGTGTTTCGAGTGCTCCGATTTTTTCTTCGAGGTTGTCAATGCGGCTGTACTCTTCCGGTGTATTCGGAAGCGCCTCCCACAATCGCCAATCTTTGCGCAATGCCGCTACTCCATCTTCTGTTTGGGTGATTGGGCGCAAGGCGTCATCTTCACAAACTTCAACGCATTCCATACAGCCTTTACAGGTTTGTGGATTAAGCGTGATGCTGAACAATCCACCGCTGTTTGGTTTTTTCTTTTCTTTTAAGTGGAAATACGGGCGTGTCAGGGCAAATTTGAATCCACCCAAAACGGATTTGAAATTGTGCAGCTCGGAAATCAAATCTTGGTTATCCGCATTGGCGCCAATCAGTTCATCCACCTTGCGATGCAACAATTCATTGACCGTTTCCTCTTCATGTTTATTGAGCATCGCCTCCCGCATCTCTTTCTCCATAGAGCGTACGGCTTTTTGCAAATGTACAGGTTTTCCAAATCGTTTTGTTACCTGCTTAACCACGGTATTCAACACATCACCGACCGATGATACCAAGCCAGGCAATGCGGTATCAGGACAGGCGGTGTAACATTTCCCACAGGCGGTACAGTTATCAGCCACCCACTCCGGATGCTCAAAACGGATACCGGTCATGTCACGGAAAAGTGCCGTGGTGGCCGGCATCACACTCAAACCAATGAATGGATCGGTCAGGTTGTCGTTACCCATTCCACGGAGGTAGAAATTACCCGTTTGCTCCCAGAAGCGGTGAATGTCCGACAGCTTGCTTTCGCTCTGTGGTTTTTGCTTCAGAATCGTTGGGATGGTTTGCGCCTGTACATCCTCCATCATCGGATCAATGGTGGTGATCTCTTTATTGGTGATTTCATGCACTTCGGTGAAACCACGTTTCACCACCCGCATGTTATCCTCTACCACGCGCTGACCTTTTGCCCCAAATTTATGTTGCAACTGATCTTCGATGGCCTTGAGCAACTTTTCGTCCGACAATCCTGCTTTTTCCATCAAAGGAGAAGCCGAGAAGAACGCTCCTTGGAAGGCAATCCCTTGCATTCTCAATTGCAATTCCGGATCGGTTGCCTCTTCACGGGCAATTTTAAATCCGTCGATATAGAAAATTCGGATTTCCTGATCGATGATCAGTTTTTGATAATGCTTTGGAATATCCGCCCATACTTCTTCCGGTGTATCTTTATCACTTTGGATAATGAAGCTACCGCCTTTTTTCAGACCGGCAAGGGCATTGGTGTGCTTGAATACATTTGGATCCGGCGACAAGACCACATCCACAAAATAATATTCACAATTGATGCGGATTGGCTCCGGTGAGGCGGCGAGATAATAAGTCGTTGGCTGCCCTTTTTTCTCCGATCCGTATTTTGGATTGGCTTTGATGTCATAACCCAGCAATTCAAAGAGGGTCATGGCCAAATTCTTACCAGTAGTGATCGCTCCCCATCCACCAACAGAGTGGAAACGAACCGTTACCGCACCTTTTGGCATCAGGTTCGGATTCTCCGATCCACGTACCGAAAGCTGTTTGATGTTGGGATAAGCCTCCTCGATTGTTTCTTGATGCGCCCTTTGTTTTGGGGTGAAAGCATTTTCACGAATAAAGTCAATCGACAAGTAGAATTGCTTTTTCTTCGGACCATCGGGCAACATGTTTTCAATCGCTCCGATGATACCCTCAGGCTGCAAATCACGGCTACCCATTCCGAAAGATCCGCTGTACAAAGCAGGCATTTCTTTCGCATGATAAGAAGCCAACTTCGGATAAGGCTTATCATGTTTATGCGCTCCATTCTCCAAACATTTGGAAGCTACCGCGCGAAGTTCCCGCATGATCGGCGCATCTTCTGCCAATGGCTGATCCAAACGCTCCAATACCACAACGCCTTTTTTACCTTTTATAATATCACCAATCAAATCAGCAGGGAACGGACGGAACATCACCAAGTCCACTACGCCAACCTTGATGCCTCGGGTCTCTCGGATATAGTCCACCACCGCTTCGGCACTCGACACCACACTACCCTGACCAATGATCAGGTAATCCGCATCGGATGCTTTATAAGTCATCACGCGGGAATAGCAACGCCCTGTGAGCTCGTAAAATTCAGAAAAAGCCTGATCGGTTAGTTCTTGAATATGATCGAAGAAGAATGGACGTTGCGCCGCCACGGACTGCATATAAGAATCCTGATTCTGAACGATACCTGCCATCAGTGGATTGTCCACATCCCAAACTTCGGGGATGCGTCGGCGCGTCGGACCATAAATAATTTCCTGCGCAGGGGTCGGCGTGTTGATGATATCATCCGGACAGCCGAGATATTCTTTAATCAATTCGCGCTCCGGCAAATTCAGTGACTCGATCAAGTGAGTGGTCAAGAAACCATCCTGAGCGATAACGCCAGGGGTCAGCGCCAACTCGGCAATACGGTGAGAAATGATATTTAGATCGGCAACGTGCTGTGCTTTTTTGGCAAAAAGCTGAAAGAATCCTGTATCATCAATGGCATGATAGTCATCGTGTCCGGCATGTACGTTCAGGGTGGATTTGGTCATCGCACGCGCACCGATATTGAGTACGTAAGTCAGTCGTTTACCTACCGCCGCATAGAGCGACTCGTGCATATAGGCGATGCCTTGTCCGGAGGAGAAGTTCGCGGCACGCTGCCCCGTCATCGAAAGCCCTGCCGTAACGGCTGCGGCGGCATGTTCGCCCTCAGGCTCAATGAAAATAAGCGGTTTATCAGAGATGTTGAGGTGTCCTTTGGCTGCTTCTTCTGCCCAGTATTCCCCCATTTGGGTGGAGGGGGTAATTGGATATGCACCTGCGGCATCGGAAGATTCTCTTTCACACATGATGGCGGCGGTATTCCCGTCCATAGCCACACGTACCCCAGGGTACTTGAATTCGGCTTTTTTCGACTTCATACAGATATGGTTGCTTTATTGAAAAAATATTATCTATCTATAAAAATTCATCACCCATATCGCATCGCACCTGTGTTCGCAAATGCACGGATATTCTTTTTAGGGATGAAATATGTTCTGCTAATGAGGGACTTGTGCCTGTCGGTACGGACGTTGCATGCAACGTCCCTACAAGAGATTGGGCTATAAAAAAAGACATAGCAATCCCATTGATGAAAAATTCACTTTTCAAATTCAGGTTTAAGCTTGGATCGTTAAATGTTTTTATGCCTGACGGCATATAAGACAGACACTGCATGCAGTGTCTCTACGACAATTGCGATCCCTCACCTCCAATAAAATTTCACTAACCAAATGATCGGCAGACTGCCCAATCATCGACACCGCCTGCGGTGCCCACTTGCATTACTATATAAAGCGCCCCGTCGGGCAGATAAAAATTAAAGGCTTGACTGTTCCTCCACTACCGAAACATATATACCTGCGTCAAGCAATTTTTTAAAAAGTCATCTTATGATAGTAGGTTTCTTGAGTTCCTATGATTTAATGTAATCAAAAAAATGATCCCCGTCACTGATAATTGTCAGCTGGCGGGGCGATTTTAATCAACGCTATGGATTGATGAAAAATTAAAGAATACATTTCCCCCTTCTACTGCCTTTGATTGAGGGTATATACCTGAAAAATTAATTTAGACTGAAGTTAAATTATGGAAAATCAACTATTGGATAACCAAAAATCAGAAGAAAGAAGGTAAATGATGATGATGGGAATAAAAGCCCAGTATTGGGTGTGTGGGGTTATTTGGAATAGATTAACCATAATTCTTGGTTGCGTATTCATAAAAAAAGCCTTAAGAATCAAACTCAAGGCTTCTTTGTATTAGAGGATACTTCCTCCTTATTATGATAATTTTGTACCTACCGGTACGGGGCTGTCGCACAACTCACTTCTTTGAATTTAGTGCAAAATATTATTTCGTGAGCTGTACAGATGCACCTACGTGTGTATCCAAACCATCCAAAATTTATGATGACTCGGGCAGACACATAGGTCAGCCCATACAGTGGCCAAATAAAATTTCGTGGTGTATTATCGGATTATGGTTGTGAAACAGCCCCCTACAAAACGTATTCGCCAAATATAGAATAAACTACTCCTCCACCGCAACCACTGGCGGTCTGCTCTGATAAATCCAAAACAAAACAGGTCGTCGGCTATTTTTCAACTTTTTATCTAAATACCTCATCACCTCATTGCTCACCGCCGGACAGCCCCAACCCTCTGCCGTGCCATCGGGATAGGGCTCTTCATCCAAAACCTGTTCCCATGAGTGTAAGACAATATCTCGTCTGTTGGCATTGCTGTTGGTTGGTTCCAAACCATGCATACGGTAATTGACATGTATCCCCCAGTTGCTCCATCCCCGCTTACCAATTTTGTATTTACCCAAAGAGGATTTATGGCTCTCAAGAACATTTGAAAATACAGGATTGGTCTTGCTTTGATCCGCTCCCCACCAACTCTCGCCACAACCATGCGAAACCAATGCAGAACGCTCAATGCGATGATTGTTAAAATCATAAACAAACAAGCGATACTTGCCCGAATGAACGGACATATCCACCAAAATAGCGAAGTCGGTATTGAAGCCTTTTTGTTTGCAAAAATGCAAGGCTTCCTCCGATCGAATTTCGGGCGTCGGTGCTGATGGTTGCTGATGGTTGCTGATGGTTGCTGATCGGCTTTTTCAGCAGAACTGCAAGCCAACAGAAGCATTAGGGATAATAGGATGTTGGGGAGTTGGGGCATTTAGTCTTGATGTTGTTGTTTAGTATAAATTAGGTCATCTGAAACGACCTCTTCACGCAAATTGCGGATCATTTGCTCCTTTTGTGCTTGTAGCTTACTGTCATAATCAGTTTGCCCACTGGTAGCAAAGAGTACCAAAAGTTCGATCATTAACACCAATACAAACCAAATCAACCAAAAGATCATTGCTACTGCGGAATCAGAAAGCACTTTAACCATGATATTCAATTCATCCAAAAGGCCTTTACGCTCCATTAACTTTTGACGAATATCTTCTCGCATTGAAGTTAGTTCTGCCAATTTTGTTGTCTTCGCCTCCTCTTTCTCTCCAATGATTTTCTTCAGGTTCTCAATGCTATTATACAAACCTTGATTAATGGTTGTGTTTGACTCTGAAAGCCTTCTTTCATAATAGATAGAATCACGCTCCGTATTGTTGGGACCGGGGACTTTGACCGTATGTGGGACATTTACATATTTATAGTTCTTCGTATTTGGGTTCTTCTCAAACTTACGATTGACAACATCCAAATCAGCCCTGTATTTACCCAAAAGTGAGTCTAATTCTTGCACCTCCGACTTAATAATTAAGGATCTGCTTTCATAAACCTTATCTGCCCGTTCCGTTATATAGGTTTCCCGCTCCAACTCAATATCCTCTTGAAATAATTTCTGGTCAATCAAGACTGCCCCGACTAAAGCCATACATAAGGCCAGAATGATCCTTGGCATTTTGACCCATTTATTATCGACCACCTTCAAGACCAGCTGTCGCTCGATCCAGGTGACCATCAGCACCATCAAGGACCCTGATACGATTGGGCCAATAAAAGAGGACTCGCTGATATAGGTTTGGTAAAAAGAGAATCCTATAAAAAACCAAAGTACGGACACCAACATCAATGCTGAGCCAATTTTCTTGATTTTGGATTTACTAAGTTCCGAACAACTATTGATCACATCATAGTTTATCGAACATAAGAAACAACTGAACCGTAAAAATCTATCTTTCTTTCTCATTCTCTCGAATTTTTTGGATGAAACCTGCTTCGTATTTTTTTAAGGAATTTCTAAAAATTGAACCTTCCTCAGAAATTGATGCTTTAATCTGCTGCAACTCATCAATGGACATGTTGTGCTTTTTCTTTTTGACCTCAAGATCTTCGGCAATCTGATCCAACAAATTTTTCCGATTGAAATCTATACGGTGTTCCAACTCGTGCAACTCCATCTCATATTTTAGTCTCAACTCTTGAATGCGTAGATTGAAATCATCGACAATCACATTCTTCATCAAAGCAAGATTGGACAATTCTGGATTTTTAATAGCATCCTCAAATCCCCTTTGCTGCCAATCTTGTCTTAAATAGGAGTAAACATCTGAAATATTTCTGAAATCATCGTTGTCCGCTTCATCTTCATCAACCATCTTGATGGTTACTTTTTCCTCCGGATCATTTTCATCTATAAAAAGGGTTTTAACTGGTGTCTTCTTTTGTCCGAATATTCGAGATAATAAACTCATTTTCAATCTATATATTTAGTTACAACTTTAAATTTCGCATGTCCATTTTTATGACATTCCTGACAGAGTGTAATCAGGTTAGACTTGGGATAACACCATGGATCTACGTGCCGATCAAGGGTTTTTGACCACCAATATTGCCGGTGATGAACCACTAAATGTTCCTTCGCCCCACAGCAAAGGCATTTCCCCTGATCACGGTTGATGATTTCCAAGCGCTTTCGCTTCCACCTTTCATCGTTAAGGTAAGTCTCATAGGTATGATGATCAGCCTTTACATTCTGCAACAACACTTCCTCTTTCATAAGTATGCATTTGTTGCTATTGAAATGATTAACCTGTACTGCTTGAACTCCTTTTTTATTTGGAGCATCTCCTGCGCTATATTCTCAAAAAAAACGGCTGTCATTGATTTGCACCTCTAATGATTAAATGATTGTTTTCATTAACTATGATGCAAAAATGGACAGCCTTAATGCACTGTAAATGCACTGATAATTATTTATGCTGTTTATTGACAAGTCTATTTACAATTGGCTTGGCAGGTACATGACACAGGGGGGTATCAGTGGTATTTTGCAATTCGGACTTCGAAAATGCTTCATCGCCAATTTTAGATAGAGAGATTTCCCATAAATTAATCCTTCTATTTTGTATTGATTTGCCGAAAAGATTCACCGACCTTAGGAGGGCGTTTAAAGCTTAGATACAATCACGATTTTTAAGCCGTGAACACATGATTAATTTTTTTCTAAAACTACACCATTTGACAATGAAAAAGCTACAACAACAGGCCGTCTTGACCACCATCCTGTTTTTATTTTTCACCTCCCCCATTTTTGCTCAAAAAGCCCATTATAAGCTACTTGAGAAAATTCCTTATTACAGCAAAAAGGAAATGCGTTCAGACGACTACATGAAATCTCAATGTCGTTTGAAAATCTATTATCCTGAAGACAAAAAAGATTTTGCCACGGTCGTTTGGTTTCATGGTGGAGGACTTAGTGGAGGCGATAATGATATTCCCGCAGGACTCAAGAATCAGGGAGTAGCAGTAGTATCTGTTCAATATCGTTTTCATCCCAAGGTAAAAAGCCCAGTATATGTGGAAGACGCGGCCGCTTCGGTAGCGTGGGTATTCAAACATATCAAGGAATACAATGGCGATCCATCAAAAATTTTTCTTTCTGGCCACAGTGCTGGCGGTTACCTGGACATGATGGTAGGCTTGGACAAAAAATACCTGGCCAAATATAATATTGATGCCAATGATATTGCGGGAATGATCCCTTTGAGTGGTCATACCATCACGCATTTTACCATTCGCAAAGAAAGGGGCATTGATGGTAAAACGCCAATTATCGATGATATGGCACCGCTTTACCACTGCCGAAAAGATGCTTCGCCATTATTGCTAATTACCGGAGACAGACATTTAGAACTTCTTGGCCGCCAGGAGGAAAATGCTTATATGTATCGTATGATGAAAGTTAATGGCGCAACGGATGTCCACTTACTTGAACTGCAAGGGTACAATCATGGCATCATCAAGCCCGGCTGTCCTTTGGTCATCAATGAGGTGCATCGAATTCTAAAGAAAAACAGTAAGTAGGCGACAAGTCAAATGGCGGTGGCATCATTCCGATGAAAATTAGCAGTAAACTAAAACAGGTGACTAAAATTCAATGATTCACTTATTTGCCGACATTTAAAGACGCTATCTGCTGACAAATAAAGAGCCCGCAAGGATACGATTCCATTGCGGGTTTTTTTATGAAATCGTGATTAGAAAAATGCATCAACCACGCTTAACAGTTTGTAGCCCTACCGCTTTGCTCCTCCAAACAAGGCGGTGCAGGCACACATGATGGCGACTTCATTATGCTTGGAATTTGATAGTCTTCAATCCGTGGATTAACATCGGGAATATTTACAGGAAATGGGTGTTCTTTCAAAGTGTTGTGGTAGCTAAAAACAAAATACTGCACCGAAGGAAACAAGGAGGTTGCCTTTTGGTGAAGCTCTGCACTTACCCCTACCGACCACCAGAGCTGAATTTGCGCCCATGTATTTGCCTCCTCATCGGCCTCATAATCTACCAGCATTTCCACCTCGAGGGCTAAATTATTCAAGGTAATAAACTGCTGATCAGCCAAATGCTGACGTAAACTTTTTTGATTGTCAAGAAAAAAACTCCCGACCAGAAGAGCCATCGTAAATAGGGAAAATAACAGGAGACGCATGGTAGTAATTTTTGATATCTACCTGAAGATAGTAAATTGGTTGAATCTTAAACAATTTTACTTCACCTTTTTGATAAACGGTAAAATGGGCTATTTTTTTGGGGAATTTGTTTTATTTATCAACTATTCAGCACCCAAAAACACCTTGCAACCAATCAGTTACCAACCAAAGCCAATTCGAAACAAATGGCTGATGTGCTTTCGTTATTTTGCGCGTAAATATCTACAAAGTCTATTAATGCCACTCATCGGTGAATACTTAAAATGCCGTGCAACAATAAGGGCTTGTTATTATCAGGCTGTTTCCTTCTTCCCTTGAAAGCAGTTGATCACCTGCTTCAGTTCAGCTTCAGAAGTACAATAGAGCAAGCCTCTATCAGGGATATGCTGGGCATTGACTTTCAGTTGCTGTAATTTCTGCCTAACGGCCGGCCGATACTGCACACAGAACTGATTCCCCGTGCGGAAACAGATCATCTCCTTTTTGGGAAACAACGACCGCCAGTTGGGCATGGGTTGCTTTAGCGACATCCAGGCATCTCCTTCCTGTAAAACAAATGCCTGTGGATCGTTTGCCATGTCCCAACGCAAAGCAGCCGTTTCCATCCAGTTTTTGAGCATTTCTTTAGCCAACAGCACCAACACCTCAAAACGGCTGTTCTGCTCCTTTTCGCTATCCGTTGAATGGTGGTTCATCTCCCTGATCAGCTGATTAAGGTGCATCACGCCATTTTGGGAAAATTCAGATTTGTACCATTTATCATGGGCATCGGCAATGCCTCGGTCGAAATAATCGATCCCACTCAATTTTTTAAACACCCCATTATAAATCGCATGGCACTTTTCAGCACCATAGGCTTTGGCTTTCAGCAAGCTCCCCCCTTTGTATTGCCACAACATCACGCAGCTGCAGGCCAAATCCTTGTCCTGATGGTGGTCGAAAGCATTGGTGTCGGGGTCAAAGCTTCCCCCGACATCTATCGTCCATACTGCATTTGATTTATTTTTCACTGCTGAAATACGGTCAGCATCGCGTGTCCTGACAATCTTTGTCTGGTACTGAAACGCTTCGGCATACAGCAGGCCAATGGCGGTAGCAAAAATTTCGTCGGCATGAAAATGTCCGTCATGGGTAATTAGTGTAATCGTCTTCAAAGTTTCTTTCGTTTGGTAGTTGATATAGAAGCTGAAACAAAGGTGAACACTCAAAAGGAAAAGGAAGTGCAATGACAGATTTCACGAAAAAAAACCACTGAAAATAAATTCAGTGGTTTTTCAATACTTTCAATAATAGTGTGAATCGCAGGCTTCTGGCGATCACGTTTGTGCACTTTCCCTCACGGGCAAGTGCCTATTAAATTTAATAAATGGACTAATAGCCAGGGTTCTGCTTCAAATTCGGATTTCTCAAAATATCATTCAAAGGAATAGGGAAAAGTTCTTTGCCCGGTCGATAATTCGTACTTTCCAATACCTTGTTGATATCCGCCATTGCAGGCAAGTTGGTTTTATGCTTACTCCATCGCGTCAGATCAAAGAAACGGTGATACTCCAGCGACAGCTCCAATCGTCTTTCGATAACGATTTTCTCGAAGAACTCTTCTTGCGTAAAAGTACCATCCAATAGATCCGCCTGCGCTCTTGTGCGCAATTGATTGATCGCATCGATAGCGATTTGCGTTGGGCCATTCAGCTCATTTTCTGCTTCAGCATACAGCAATAGAATGTCGGCATAACGCAGTGCACGGAAGTTAATTCCAGACTGCACAAATCCTTCTACGTCTGTTCCTTCAGCGTATTTTCTTACACCACATACTCCTCCAGACCAACTGCCTTCCTCTGTTCTGTTGGTCCATTGCCCAGCAGCCACTGGATCCTTAGCAATGGGGTTCCAATCGCCCCAAACATCACCCGGGCGTGCAATGGTGTACATTCTACGGACACCACTTTCATTTGGATGTGCATCAAAGAAGTCATTCAACTCCGGTGAAGGCAAACCATTGGCAAACTGCCCTGGGTCAATGGCCGTTGCCAACCACAAAGCTTTAGATGCATTTGGCGCATCCATATCTGGCCATGGCGATCCGAAGCCGGACATAAACTGGATTTCAAATACGGACTCTGCATTGTTCTCATTATAACGTGTGAAGTTATCCGAGAAATCTTCCATCAATTCATATTGACCATACTTTCCACCGACCATGTCTTTTAGAATCGCATGGGCTTTACTGTATTCGCCCTGGAACATATAAGCTTTGGCCAAATAACCGGCTGCTGCCCCTTTGGTCGGGCGACCGATGTCCTTGCCTTCATAACTTACCGGCAATATCTCCATCGCTTTTTCCAAATCTGCATAGATGAACTCATAAACTTCATCTACTGTATTTCTTTTGGGCTGAAAGAGTTCATCCTCTAAAGATCCGGTGAAGGTACGGTCATAGATCGGCACGCCACCATAAAATCTTACCAACTGAAAATTATAAAAGGCACGCATGAAATGCGCTTCAGCCAAATAACGCTCCTGAACCTCTTTATTTTCAGGGTAAAAATAAATACCAGGCACTTTTTCCAAAACCGTGTTGGCACGCTGAATCCCGACAAAGGAAGACTGCCAGGCATGGCGAATATAACTTGCCGTAGAGGCATTATAACCAAAATCACCAAACTCAGTAAAGTGGAAACCTCCCGAAGTAATTTCAAGATCGCCACTCATAAAACCCAACAGGTAGCGGAAACGCTTGAACTGCCCCCACCAATGCAAGGGAGAATACATGGCCGTAACGGCTTGTTCGGCATGCATTTCTGTTTGATAGAAAGCATCCGTATCCAGGCTGGTATGTACTTTTGATTTTGATAAATAATCTTCACCACAACCCGGAGAGATCAGTACCCCTGCCAAAAGGAGCAACAAGAGATATTTTTGCTTAAAAATTTTCATAATAATAGGATCAAAAAATTAGAACTTGATATTTACTCCACCAACAAAGCTACGAGGGGTTGGATACAGCAATTGACTCGATACTGCCCCAAAAACAACGGCCGGATCATAACCCGAGTAGTCAGAAATAGTGAATAAGTTCTGCGCAGAAACATAAACGCGCAACCCTTTCAACCAGCTGATTTTATTCAACTGATGCTCATTAAATGTATAACCTATTTGTACATTTTTCAATCGCAAATAAGAGGCATCCTCTACCCAATAAGAAGAAGCAACTTTGTTATTGGCTTCCGTCGCAGGAATATGACGATGACGTGTATTGCTTGGATTTGTTGGTGTCCAGGCATCCAAAACGTCAGTCGTCATGTTGAACGATCTTACATATCCACTGTACTCATAAGAAGACTCATTGAAAACCTCATTGCCATAAACACCCTGGAACTGTAAGCCAAAGTCCAGGTTCTTATAGTTACCTCCGAAATTGAATCCATACATGATGTCCTGATTACCATCGCCAATGAAGGTACGGTCCTCATCCGTGATTTTACCATCACCATTTACATCCACATAGCGCACATCACCAGGCTTGGTTGGATTACCTTCCAAAGGCGTTGGTCCGGCATCAATCTCATCTTGTGACTGATAAATACCATCATGCTTGAAACCATAAATAGCGAAAAGGCTTTGTCCTGGCTCGATTCTGTTACGGAAGGTAAAGTGGGAAGAACGGTTACGCTCAATCGCCTCCAGGCCATCAATCAACTCCAATACTTCATTTTTAAGGAAAGTAATGTTACCGCCAATATTCAAGTTCACCGCCCCTACTTTGGTGTTGTAGTTGGTCGCAAATTCCCATCCTCGGTTCTGAACTGCTGCCGCATTCAGGAACATATTACCGAAGCCTGTCGCTTCAGGCAGAGAGTAACTCAACAGCAAATCTCTGGAGGTTTTCACAAAATAATCCGCCGTAAAGCTCAACTTGTTATTAAATGCCAACAAGTCCACCCCAACGTTCATTTGCTCTTGCTTTTCCCAAACCAAATTCGGGTTACCAATCTGTGGACTTGGTGCTACTCCTTGCGCTAATTCACCGCCGTTGAACACATATCGGGGGTTGTTATTCACCACTGATCGGGTGGCATTGGCATCGATCTGGTCGTTGCCCAAGAATCCCCAAGATCCACGCAATTTCAACTCATTAATTTCTTGCACATTGAAGAAATCTTCATTCGAGATATTCCAACCCGCCGAAGCAGAAAAGAAATTATCGAACATATTGCCCTTTTTAAACATGGAAGATCCATCGCGGCGGAAGTTCACTGTTGCCAAGTATTTCGAATCATAATCATAGATCGCACGACCCAAATAAGAAATGGTGCGGGTCTCGAAAATATTACCTTTTGGAATACCGTTGATGTTTGGCGAACCGTCGATCACTGGATATTCTGGTGACAAGTTTCCGCCAATGACAGAAATTGACTGGAAGGCACTGGCTGTATTCTGTACCGAATGACCTGCCAAAAGACCAAAATCATGCTTGCCAATTTTCCGTTTGAAATTCAGGGTATTCTCCAAAAGCAAAGCCTGATAATTTGATCTTTGCTCGTCCAATTGCGCACCGAAAGGCAAGCCCGGAGGCATAACTCCATTCCCTTGATCAAACTCTGGCGCCCACATTCTGTCGTGTGTATTGGAGATGTCCGCACCGGCATTCAAGCGATAAGTCAACCCTTCGATGATCTCAATCTCCGCAAACGCATTGGCCAAGAATCGATTGATTTGGCGGGTATCTTCTACCAAAGTTTGTGCCGCCACGGGGTTCAACATCTCCCGGTCGCCATCATCAATCTGGTGACCATTAAAGCCTCCCAAGTTATTCGGGTTGTAGATTTCCACATTCGGAGAACTGGCCAATGCCCATCGCAAAGCGCCCAAATCCCCACCTGAGGCAAACTGATTGTCCCGGTTGTTTTGCGAGTAAAACATCGAAGTCCCGATTTTCAAACGACCCAACTGCGTATCGGTATTCAGACGAGCCGAAGTTCTTTTGAAACCGGAGTTCATGATAATACCACCTTCATCATAATGATTCACGGACCCGAAATAGCGGGTCTTTGCATTTCCCCCGCTGAAAGTTACCTCATAATTATTGATCGCCGCAGGTCGTAGCACCGCATCCTGCCAATCGGTATCATGCTGTAAAGGCTTGTCCAAATTAGGAATACGAGGCATGCCGGCATTATCTCGGGCGGCATTCATGACATCACGGTATTGCTCCGAATTCAGCATGTCCAACTTTTTAGAAGCGCTCTGCACCCCTGCAAAAAAGTTAAACCCTACCGTCGGCGCATCAGATGCTCTTCCTCTTTTGGTCGTAACGATGATCACCCCATTGGCTGCTCTCGCCCCATAAATGGCTGCTGCCGAAGCATCTTTAAGCACGTTCACCGACTCAATATCAGCCGGGTTAATGGAAGAAATCCCCTGTCCATTGGTCATGATCACATTGTCAATCACAATTAAAGGATTACTACCTCCATTGATCGTACCTGTACCACGAACACGAATCGTCGTTTCCTCCCCTGGCTGCCCAGACTCCCCAACCACTTGCAGACCGGCAATCTGGCCTTGCAATGCATTGGCGAAATCCGCTACCGGGCGACCTTCCAATGCTTTGGCGTCCACGGCAGCAATAGCCCCGGAAATATTTTTCTTCTTTTGGGTTCCGTAACCAATCACCACCAATTCCTCCAATTCGGCAATATCCTCTTGCAGGATCACATTGAAGTTCGATTGGTTCCCCACTTTAATCTCTTGATCTATATAACCCACGAAGGAAATCACCAAAACTGAATTGGCACCGTCAGACAGGTTTAAATTAAATTGGCCATTGAAATCGGTAATCGACCCATTGGTCGTTCCTTTTTCAACCACACTGGCACCAATTAAGGGGTTTTTATTCGTGTCAGTTATCTCTCCTTTGATCGTTTGCGCCCATGCGGAATGGACCATCATCGAGAGTAGTAGCACAAGCATCGTAAGATACTTTTTCTGATAGTATTTGGTCATAATGAAAAATTTAGGTCACCGATAGGTGAATTAAAAAAAATAGGTTTGCACAAACTATAGCGATCAATGTAGGTGCCATCGTCACTGAAACACTACTTATATAAAAAAATGAAGAAAAATTTTTCTACAGGTTTATGAATAGAACAATTCTGAATTCAAGACATTTGGAGTTAAAAGGCTGACAAATCAATGATATACGTCATTAAATTGGGTAATTAACCCCAAAAAATCAATGATTCATATCACTAAATTAATCTATCAGCAAACAACAATACAATCCCACAAATTGCACTATTTGAACAACACCAAAATAAAGATAATTAAAAATAGGTAGGTACATAAACAAAATAAGATGCTAATTCACGTGAAATAAAGCATAATATTATTCGTTTGTTATTCAATTATTTTACTTTAAACAATTCCCTCCACTAATATTAACAAGAATGGATCGTTGATACATAATGTCAACAAAAACAATTTTCTATTAAAAAAATTATACACTTTAAATAAAAATAAAATAGCTTTTACAGAATAATAACGTAACTTAATTAATTACACTAAAAACTATCCTTGAGCAATAAAAAATCAAACCAACTGAAAATCAGTCCATTAACACCCTAAATGATCTTTTCGATCAACCGGTTATTTTTTCGCGCCTATAAAATATTATTTACGCACCCAAAAACGGCACTCCCTCCCTTCTGCTATCGCCTTTGCAATCTGTGCCTACATTAGCCTGTCGAAAATATGAAATTATTCCACACAAAAATGAGATTTATGGTGTGTAGGGACGTTGCATGCAACGTCCGTACCGATAGGTACAAAAATATTCGACAGCCCATGCCTACATACCCAAAATATTAAGGTGAAATGGTCTACGTGGTGGTGAAAAAACCGCGCAGGCAACACCGTCTATTTGAAGTTCAGCGCAAGTGAATGACCCATCAACGGCTCACATGGAAATACGCTATCACGACATCGCATAAATATTGCCCACCTGCCCCAGTCGGTTTTATGGATCTCCTTGAAAAATATGGACATAAAAAAAGCACCTGCAAAACAGGTGCTTTCTAATAACATTCGATATTTGTATCTAAATCAGATCCTTGTTACGAAGATCTTTAAGGATTTCGTAGGTCGCCATGGCAATCGCTACCAAAAAACATGGTGTTGCAACAAAGACGAACAAGAACATCAAAACGGGCGTCGGGTGAAACATATAAGGGATGGTAATCAACATCCCGAAGATGGTAAACAGACTTTCAATGAATACTCTTCTCATCTTAATATTCTTTTAGTTTTTCGCGAATACGCTCCACTTGTTCGGGTGAAGTGTCTAACTTTTCATAATCTGGGTGCCCTGGCGTTCTGCGAACAGCTTCAGGGTGCGCACGACCATGACAATTCAAACAGCTGATGGTTTTTCTGGTCGCTAAATTTTCCAATACCGGAACGTGCTCCTGTACGGCGTGGAATTTCTTCGTCCCTTCATGACAGTTCAAACAGTTTTGATAGTTGAACTCCCCACGGTATTTAATCGGTTCGTGGTAAGTCCCTGTCACATACTTCATCAGGTGGCGATATCCATCCATTTTACCTTTCAAAGTTCCTGTAAAGCCATAATCTTCATGACAAGAATAACAGGCTTCCTTCTGAATATACCCTTTCTGAAAGTGGCGTGCTGCCAAAGTGCTTGAGTTCGGATCCATTAGGTCGTTCCCCATAGGTGCCATTACGTGGCAACCCACACAGGACTTTGTTTCTTTCATTCCCACAAAAACGTGGTAATTGGCAAAGACAATGGACGCCAAAGGAATTAAAATAATCGCAAAAAGAACAGTTATCCTAACTGTTTGCGTCATACGTCGTCTATTTTTCCGCAATCGGTAAAATAAGATCACCTCGGCAATTAATACGAGGACGGCTATAATTTTCAATACTCCTTCCATAACGAATTAAGCTTTATTAGCGGCTACTTTTTCAATTTTCACTCGGGTGACTTTATAATCAGGCTGCTTGGAATAAGGATCATGATCATCAGAAACCACCTGGTTAATAATGAAAGACTTATCATAAAAGGCGGCGAAAATCACGCCTGGTGTTTCCAGCTCAGAAATTTCCAGTTTGCCGGTCATTGTCCCACGTGAAGAAGTTACCCGGATGGTATCCCCCGTTTTCACATTATAATGTGAGGCATCTTGCGGATGCAATTTGAAACGGCCCGGACCCGACTGTGTGTTTAGTTCCTTCACAGTGGTGGTCATTGAGCCCGTATGCCACTGCGAAATTACACGGCCTGTCGTTAGATAGACAGGGAACTCATCATTCACCTGTTCGTTTCCACGGATGTAAGGGCGTAAAAACACATTCGCTTTACCATCTTTATGTCCGTAGAAGAATACCTCCTTACCTTGCGGCACAAAAGGATCACCAGGAATATAACGACGGGCAGTTCCAGGGTGCTTTTCATCAGGGCAAGGCCACTGCAGCCCGCGTTCTTCCTTCAGGCGATCACGGGTAATGCCTTCAAAGTTATATTTGGAATGCGAAGAAAGATGACGGTACTCTTCCCAAACTTCAGCAGAAGTTTTTGAGGAAATAAAATCACCATATCCAATGCGTTCAGCAAAGTCTACCAAAATATCAAGATCAGAGCGAGATTCCGCATAAGGCTCCACCAACTTTTCGATCAATTGATAACGGCGTTCGGTTTGCCCGTACACCCCTTCTTTCTCGATATACAATGCGGCAGGCAACACCACATCAGCATATTTGATGGTTTCAGAATCGAAAGCATCAGCAACCACCATAAAGGTTTTTTCCATTCCCGGTTTGTAATGGTCGATGTTTGGCATCGATTGAGCGGGATTGGTACACATCACCAGAACGGCCTTCACCTTCTCATCATTCATTGCCTGAAACAAAGAGAGCGCATTATAACCTGGCTTTGGCTGAATACGCCCGGCAGGTACACCCCACAATTTCTCCATTTCCGCACGATGCTCAGGCTTTTTGATTAATCGGCCATGAGGCAAAATGTGTGACAAAGAACCGGTATCACGAACACCTCCACAGGCGTTACACTGGCCTGTCATGGAAAGTGGTGTGGCTCCTTTTTTATTAATTTGCCCTGTTACCAGGTGCAGAGAATTCATGGTATTGTTAAGGAACACGCCCTGAACACGCTGGTTCAAGCCCATGGTCCATAATGACATGGAGGATTTTGCTTTTGCGAAGTAGTAAGCCACCTCACGAATTTGAGGCGCAGAAACCCCCAACTCTTCCTCCACTTTTTCAGGAGCATAATCTTCAAGGAAAGTCTTGAATTCCTCGAAACTTACCGTATCCGATCCTTTCTTGAAATTAATATGCTGCTGCACATATTCCTCACTTTGCCAACCTTCCTTTACAATAACATGTAACATTGCGTTGAGCAAGAGCAGGTCGGTACCCGGAACTACCGGCAGGTAAAAATCAGCATGGTCTGCGGTTTTTGTACGCCGCGGATCCACCACAATAATTTTCACATCTTTGCCAGAATCTTTACGACGCATGATACGCTCCCAAATGGGCGGGTGACACTCATAGGTATTGGAACCGATGATAAAAAACGTGTCCGCATGGTCGATATCATCGAAACAACCTGCAGGCTCATCCTTACCGAAAACCTGGGTATAGCCCACTGCTGCCGATGCCATACAAAGTCGTGGGTTTCCATCTACGTTATTGGTCCCAATTCCACCTTTAAACAATTTATTGGCGGTATAAGATTCCTCGATGAACAACTGCCCTGAACCATAATAGGCAACACTGTTTGGTCCATTATCTTTAATCGATGTTTTGAACTTGTCCGCAACGAGCGTCATGGCTTCGTCCCAACTTGCCGGTTCAAGCTTGCCATTCTTACGAATCATAGGCTGCTTCAATCGATGGTCTTTTTTCTCCATCAATTCTGCCAGCAATGACCCTTTAATACAAATCACGCCTTTATTATGTGCTTCTTCGTCACCACGGACGCGCGCGAGTTTTTTATTTTCATCCATCCCCAGCATCACACCACAACCTGTACCGCAGTAACGACAAACAGATTTATGCCATGATTTCACAGGACCTTCATTGACCATCAGCTCAGTAACCGCCCATCCTGTTCCGGTAAGGGCGGTTACAGCCACGATTCCACCAGCAAGCTTTATAAACGAGCGCCGGTCTAATCGATGGATATCTTCGTCCTTCTCAAAATCATCATTATTGTTCGGATCCATAATTATTTTCTTATAGTTTAATGTATTGGATTCATCAGAATTTAACCAAATTTATGCAGATAATCACCATCCTGTGAGTAATAAATATAAATTAGCTAAGTAATGAATTTCGAAGATACTAATGTTTTTCAACTGATCATAAATTTATAAATATCTTACTAAAATTTTCCTTTGAAAATCACCGGATTGATGTTGATACTTAGCCAACCCCAATTTTGAACATCTGAAGAATCGCCTTTAGGATATAAATATTCCATGGAATCGTCGGCAATCATTTGCGAATAGCCGCCCATCAAAGTAACGTATTTCATTACAGCATACTTAAAGGTCAAATCCACTTCTGTTCCGAGGTACTTGTTCAGGTCTCCACCGTTACCATCTTTAATATCAGCAGCAGCATGGAACACGTGCCCACCAAGCCCGAAGCCCAAACGACTGTTGGCTTTCCAATTGACCTGCAAATACTTATCAAACAGACCCACATTCCCCAAATGATTTCCCACGTAGAAATAATCCATCAAACCGTAGAATTTATGGTGTGTACCATACAGCGGATCAAAGGCATTATTTTTGCCGTTACCATCAAAAGTTACTGATCCGTTATTATCGACTACCGCATCATTACCTGAAACCAAATCGGCTCCAACAGCAAAATTAAAGGCACTTCCTTCTGGTTTAAATCCAATTTTCAAGGCTGCAAGAAAAGCATCTACTTCACGGGAAGCACCATTATCTCCCAACTGATGATAGTAAGTACCATAAATACTAAAAGCACCAATTTTATAATCGATATTGGCACCCAAAGTCTGCTCATAATTAATGCCGTCCGCAGCATTGTTGGCATCGAGTTTCTGGTAACCTAAATTGATCGCCAGCACAGACAATTTCAAGTTTTCTGTAAATGCATTTTCAAACCATAAATATTGCATGGTTTTATAAGGCTGCCCACCGGGAAGAAATACAGGATCAAATTTCTTTTCAGAATTCTGGGAATACGCCAGACCAATATGCGCCTTGAAAGTATTAAGGTCGAATTTGGTGAGCAAAAGGTCATGCCACCTTCCAGAAACCTGCCAATCCAATCCCCCTAAAATTCGCTGATCATCATAGGACACCATCTGGCGACCAATTCTAAATGACACCACCTCTGAAGCTTTAATCTCCGCCCATGCTTCATTGAACATGACCGTTCCCTGCGACTCAATCTGTGGGGTTGCACCATAAACGCCGACATTCTGCCCAGAAAGCCCTAATTTCAGTCGGCCACTTTTATCGGTAAAGTAAATGCTAAGCCGTGCTCTGTTATTGATAAAAAAGGCGGGGTCAGCGTCTTTAGGCAATAGGCCAAGAACACCATCCCGATATTCAGCACGAGGTCTGATTTGTAGTTTCATTTCAAGGGAAGATTTTTCATCCTCCGGCGAATCCTGTGCTTGTGCCGTAAACGACAATCCGAGGCACAACGCTAATAACAGGTACAAATTTCTCATAAGGGTTTGATTTGGTTTCAATTATGAAAAGGACGAAACTGACGGATAAGTAATTAATTTTTGAAGATTCCAATTATTGATTTACCCTTGAAGCGCTTCAATCCTAACATTACATACCATTTAAAGCCCCATTTGTTTATTCACCCCCAAAAATGGTTACCTTTACCATATTGGAAATCACCATATAAAGTCAATTTTTCAAGGATCAATGGCAAAAAAACAGGCCTAACCCGGTCCCTTTTTATTCAACATAAACCCCATTAACCGATGTATTTTAAGCACTTAACCTATCATTTTGGCGTGATCATGTTGCTTTTTGGCTGCGCTGTAAGTCAAGAAAGCAATGAACCTTTACCATGTAAGGATATTGCCAATTGTATTCCTGTTGACACTGAACTTAGTCAACAAACCGAAATCACGGACCCACAGGGCAACATTTACCAGATCGGATTCGACCAGGTTTCCGCCAATAATCAGGACAGCTATATCATCAAAAAAGACCCCAGCGGTCAGCAATTATGGAAGCATTATTACGATCAGTCACCGGTAGACAGCAAAGGGCTTATGATCAGTATCGACAGTAATGAACAGCTGTGGGCCATATTCACCGTTGATGGCGGAAGTTACGATGAAGGTTACCTGACCAAAAACCACGTGGAAACCGATGCCTTCAAGCAAGTGTATGCCAGCAGTTATGGAAATGGCGGCGGCCCTCGGGTGGTTGTCCTGGCCCGTATCCACCCTTCTTCGGGGAAGATTATCAAAGGAACATTTCTGACGGCACGACTCAACAGCGGAAAAACAAATGGCTTCAATGTAACGAAAATGGGATTCAGCAACGGACATGTTGCGCTTCTCGCAGAAACTGCCGCATGGCCTCCAGGTGCGGGCAGACAATATCAAAAAATGGCGGATATTACTGATGCCGACCGGATCGACAACGCTTTCCATTTGTACTATGAGGTTGCCACTTCACTTGATGCTATTGAGAGCGCCAAGCTGATCCGGGAATGATTAAATTTTTGTTAAATTTAAATTTAAATTAACATCAACATTGTAGGGCGCTACCTGACATTGAAGTATATTCGCAACTTCAATTATTTTACACACCATAGAAAAAAAACCTACATTGCAGATCTCTCAAGAACAATTGGTCCGAAATAATACGGGCCAGCAGAAAATCAACTACAAGAATGAAGTCCTCTCTGGACTGACCGTAGCATTGGCTTTAGTCCCTGAGGCAGTGGCCTTTGCTTTTGTGGCTGGCGTTGACCCACTGGTGGGCCTTTACGCCGCATTTATCGTCGGGCTAATTACCTCAGCAATAGGTGGGCGCCCAGGCATGATTTCTGGTGCAACGGGTGCATTGGCAGTGGTGATGGTCAGTCTTGTGGCCACGCACGGCATCGAATACCTGTTTGCCACCGTCGTATTGATGGGGATCCTACAAGTTTCAGCGGGGCTTTTACGCCTGGGCAAATTCGTAAGAATGATTCCGCATCCCGTAATGCTTGGTTTTGTGAATGGCCTTGCGATCGTCATTTTCCTGGCCCAGCTTCCGCAGTTTAAAACCATCGCTACGGATGGGCAGGCTGCAAGCTGGATGGAAGGCACTTCACTTTTATTAATGGTGGGGCTGGTACTGGCGACAATGGCCATTATTTACATTACGCCAAAAATCACCAAAGCTATTCCAGCACCATTGGCGGCCATATTAATCGTTTCTTTGGTGGCTATTGGTTTCAGTCTGCCAACAAAAACGGTGGGCGACCTGGCATCTGTTTCTGGCGGATTGCCTTCTTTCCATATTCCAATGGTACCGATCAATCTGGAAACGATCAAAGTGATTTTCCCTTATGCCATGATTTTGGCTTCTATCGGATTGATTGAGTCGCTGATGACCCTTCAATTGGTGGATGAGGTAACGGAAACACACGGAAACTCGAACCGAGAGTGTATGGCGCAAGGTGCAGCCAATATTGTTACTGGCTTTTTTGGTGGCATGGGTGGCTGTGCGATGATCGGGCAGTCGATGATTAATGTAAACTCTGGAGGACGTTCAAGGATTTCGGGGATTTCTGCCGCATTATTTTTGCTGACTTTCATTCTTTTTGGTTCAAGCCTAATCGAGATGATTCCAATTGCAGCCCTGACTGGCGTGATGTTCATGGTCGTGATTGGCACCTTTGCGTGGTCAAGTTTCCGGATTATCAATAAAATCCCAAAAACCGACGCCTTTGTCTTGATCTTGGTTTCTGGCCTCACGGTCGCCTTTGATTTGGCCATTGCGGTGGCTGCAGGGATCATTGTGTCGGCACTCGTATTTGCCTGGGAGAGCGCTGTACGCATTCGTGCCCGCAAATATGTGGACGATAAAGGAGTGAAGCACTATGAAATCTTCGGGCCATTATTTTTTGGTTCTGTGAAAGCTTTCAATGAAAAATTTGAGCCTGTAAGTGACCCTCAGGTGGTGATTATTGATTTTATGGAATCGAGAGTTACCGACCATAGCGGTATTGAGGCCGTGAGTAAAATTGCTGAAAAATATGCGCGTCTTGGCAAGGAATTGCACTTGCGTCACCTTTCAGCAGACTGCCGCGCGATGCTCAAAAAGGCCGACTATATTGTGGACATCAATGTGATGGAAGACCCTGAATATGGTGTAGCGATGGACAATCCTCCATTGGCTTAACAACGCTTCAAACCCGCAAATATCACTCCTTATTTTTTTGACGGCTTCCGGCAAAGGCACGCTTTAACCCAAACTGGAAACATCAATATAGGATATCATCTGTGGGTGAAAATATAAAATCACAATAAAGGGCTGTAGCACTGAAATGGTGCGACACAGCCCTTTTTTTTATCTCTTCCGTCTTGCTTTGGGGACTATTGTTTGTGTTTTTTTCCCAGCTTGATGTTATAGTCGTCCATATTTCCTGATACTGAAACATGAACATATTTACCCCCTGTGTCGGTCATGATTTCATCTTCCTTCCCCGCTTTCTTTCTCCGTTTCACAAGCATATTCCAGCCTACTCCACGAATTAGTTTAAATGGCACCTCTACCCCATAATCGAGTTGGCCATCCAGGTTTTGCGCCCCAGAAAAGTAAATCTGCCCGATCGTCGAGGCGATGTTCATACGAGGAATAAAGAAGGTATTGTCTTCGAGGCGGAAGGTGTTTTGCATCTCCGCAAACCGAATATGGTTCAAATCTTTATTGCTGAAAAATTTGGCCATCGCAGCCAAAGGGCCAAAATCAATAATCGATCCCTTGGTGATGTCCGCCTGAATCACCGCTTTCGACTTGGGAATATTAAGACTAAAGTCTGGTGCCATTTTCAATGTACTTTCAATACTGGCATTCAGGTTACCCGCAAAATTCTTCCGCATATCGATGGTATCTTCCTCATAGGCCATCTGAAAATCAATCTTGTTTAAGGCCACATCCTTCAGTTCAATATGTCCATCCATGGTGTAGGCGGTGCTGTCAGAAAAATCAAGCCCACCATTGAGTTTCGCTCGGCCATCGGCAAAATCGACATGCAGATCGCTCAGGTTGATGCTTTTATTTGCAGAAGATTTGAGCTTCCCATTGATATGAATATAATTCGCCCGCATAAAATGCAGGGTGTCGATATTGACATCGAAAGTGAAGTTTGGAAAGTGCATCGAGCTCAGGGAAGTGCTTTCAGAATCCCCCTCCGCACCAGCCACAGCGGTGGTATCCTCCTCCGGTAATTCCACACGTGCCAATTCATTGAAATCAAGGTATTTTGCACCAATAGCGGCCATTCCTTCAGGCAGGTAGCCTTCCGCCTTTGGCCACTTGACTGCCGCTTTACCATAAAAATCACTTCGCCCGATTTTCCCCTGAAGCTGATCAACCACCAGCCCGATACTGTCTGAAACCATGCTGAACTTAACGTCGGAAATGGCCATGGGCAACAGGGTGGTTTTTCCTGCAAGTGTATCCATATGCAGCACCACCGACGGCATCCCAGCATTGGCCAGCAAGGTGCGGTTCGGCACCGTTACCCTGCCCTGTGCGATAAAGTTCAAAAGTTTCTCCTTACGGTAGGTGCGCGGCACAAAATAGGTTTTTTCATATTTCAGAATATCCTTCACCCGCACCTTTCCCGACGTAAAATTAAAGGCGACATGAAGGGAATCATTTTCATCGGCTCGGGCAAGGCTCGCATAATTGTCCACCACCCCATTGAGATGAAAATCGGACCGACCAATCAGCCCTTTCAGGTGATCAAGGTGAATATCCTCTTTCGTAACCACCAGTTCACCCCGAACTTTCTGTATCTCTTTTAACCCATGCGGATGCAGCGTCAGGTCATTCAGCACTATTCGACCAATCGGCAACATCGGGTTTTTGAATCCTTTAAAGGTGGTGGCCATATTCATGTCGATCATCAAATTTTCCAATTTCCATTTATCCACAAGATTTTGCTTTGCCGAATCGTAAGGAAGAAAGTCTGCGAGCGCAAAATAGGGAGAAGAAAACTGCACTTTTACATCCACAGAATCAGATTCATGGCGCGCCATTTTCAGTGGATCCTTAATACTCGCATGTCCCACCATACTGGATTTTCCCATTTTCACGCTGAACTCCTTGATCTGTGCAAGTTCTGGACTGACTGCCACCTCCAAATTGGCTTTGTCAAGGGTTTTGTTCAAGGGCTCGAAAAAGAAGTGCAGATTTTTAATGCCCATATTGGCATGTCCCGTCATATTCATCTTGTCAGCAATCGTAACTGAACAATCGCCATTGGTCACAATATCCCCCTTTACATCGCCCATCTTGACCATTATGAAGGCAGGGGCAAAAACGCTCAAATCGACTTTCCCATCCCAGTGCGCCGTCATTTTCGGGTGCTCAATATTTTCGATCAGCCCTTTGGTATTGAAATAAGCGGATTCAGACTGAATAAACAGGCGGTCGATATCCAGCTTTCCATGCATAAAATCTTCTCCAGCGAGCGTCTCCCCCTTCATCTGAATGGCAATCATTTTCAGGTTTACATCCTTATTTTTAAAACTGACAGAATCCACATCAACCGTTGCATTGACCGCAGGGGTAACGGCCCCTTTTTCCCCTTTAAGGTTCACGGAAAAACGAACGTGCGCCTCAGGGTTATAATCATTTTCGCCATGCAACATCCCATCGAAAATGGTGTAAAGTACACTCGCTCCTTCATCATCGAACTGACAATGAAAATCGGTCAGCCCTTTATTTCCCATCTCGTAAATACCCTGAGCATCAAGCTTGGCGGATTTCACCTTCAGGTTGGCATGATTGACCGACACCAAACCCGAAGAATCATAGGCCGCATCCACGGCCATACTTATTGGCTGACGCGACAGGGCAATGGCGATATTCTGCAAACTGTCAAGGCTGCCGTCGAGCTGAAAATCTGCCGAAGATTCCGACAGGCTATATTGGGCATTCCCCCGCAGGCGGTCAATACTTGCCCCCATATATTCCCAGCTAACATCGTTATTATAAGTCAGTGAAACACTGTCCACGGCTACGGCATTCACTTTCACCTGCATATCAAAGCTACTGCTATCGGCGGGCAGGCTGTCTGCGGATGCCATAAATATTTTATTCAGATTGATGGTAGAATCTTCCGCTATCCGATAGTCCACCACCCCATTTTTTAAAGACAGGCTGTCGATCAGCAATTCATTACTGAGCAACTTCCACACATTGACCGACGCCCGCACCTGCCCGAGCCGAATCACTGCATCGGTTTTCGGTTGGCCAAGCGTATCCAGCTCATGCACCGAAAGGTTGTTCATCTGAACTTTCACCAAAGGGAAGGACGACAAACTGGCCATTTGCACCTGCTGCACCTCAATTTTACCTTGTAGGTCCCGATTGAATTGTTCAAGCCCCTTTTGCGCCAATGGCTGAACGGCCATGGGCAAAGCCAAAACGAGCCCCAAAAGCAAAACGGCCACCACGATGAGCCCAATACCTACCACCTTTAAAAAGGTTTTACCTGTCCTTTTTTCAATCATCTGAATATCGAAATAATTGTAATTTTCTAATCAGTAAAATGCCACAAATAACAGTCCAACTACCATAAAAAAGCATTTTCGCAGTCCTTTACCACTGAATTTTAATATCATCAGGATAATCTAACATCGTATTAACCTGCCTTGATTATCTGAATAACCCCATAGCCGCAACTTAGGTTTGATCGTACCCGCAAGCGGAACAAACAACAATGACGAAAAGTGAATGAAAAAAAACAGCCAAACCATTACGAATTTCGGAATTCAATGCTTAGTTTATTAAAAAAATCACCGCAAACAAGCATGGGCAGTAAAGGCAAAAGAATTGCAATTAAAATCGGCAGCAATGTCATCAGCAGAAAGGATGGAAAGCTCAATTTAGCGCAAATGGCGCATCTCGTAGATCAGATGACCACCCTGATGCAACAGGGGCACGAGGTGGTGTTGATCAGTTCAGGAGCCGTAGCGGCAGGGCGTGGCGAGTTCAAACCCGTCAAAAAAACGGATATCGTAATTTATAAACAGATCTGTTCGGCGATTGGTCAGGTACGACTGATGAACCGCTATTATGATTATTTCGGCACCTACGATGTGCAGTGTGCACAGGTCCTGACCACCAAGGAAAGTTTTGCCGACCGACAGCATTACCTGAACATGAAATCGAGTATGAATGCCATGCTGGAACAGGGCATCCTGCCGATCGTGAATGAGAATGATACCATTGCCATCACAGAATTGATGTTTACCGATAATGATGAACTTGCCGGACTGATGGCCACCATGCTCGACTGCGACAGTCTGCTGCTGCTTTCCAATATCGATGGGATTTTCGATGGACACCCTGAGGATGCCGAAAGTCGCGTAATTCCTGAAGTGGACGAACAGGACCTGAGCCCTTTCATACAGTCAGAAGGCTCTTCCCTCGGACGCGGAGGAATGCAATCGAAAATTTCCACTGCCAAAAAAACAGCCGATCAGGGCATCGACGTGTTTATTGCCAATGGCACAAGGCAGGATATTATTACTGATTTGATTAACGGAAAGGAAAACACCATTTCAACGCACTTTGTGCCGAGTGAGAAGAAATCCAAAAGCATTAAAAAGTGGCTGGCGCATTCGAAGAGTTTTGTCAAAGGTCGCGTGATCATCAATCAGGGTGCCCGTGATGCCCTGCTGAATGAGCATCAGGCCAACAGCCTGCTTTGCGTGGGCATTACCGCCATTGAAGGGGCCTTTCAGAAGGCCGACCTGGTGGAAATATTCACGGAAGATGGAGACCTGATTGGGCTCGGCAAGGCACAATATGAAAGTGAAAAACTGAAGCCCATGTTGGGGAGCCCACAGAAAAAACCCTTCATCCATTATGATTATCTACATTTAGAAACCAATAGCTAAACCCTATGCAAACCACCCTAAATCAACTTGACCATCAGTTTGAACTGACGCATCAGGCTTCCAAGATTTTGCCCCTGCTCAGCGAGGAGAAAATCAACCAGATCCTGCTTGCCATTGCCGACCGCATTGAGGCGCACATTCCAAATATCCTGACCGAAAACCAGAAGGACCTGGCGCGCATGGCCAAGGACGACCCCAAATACGATCGTTTGTTGCTGAACGAAGACCGACTCCGGGGAATTGCCAGCGACATGCGTTCAGTGGCGGCACTGCCCTCGCCCGTTGGTGAAGTGATGCTTGAAAATCGACATGCCGCAGGGATGGTTATTCAGCAAACGAGGGTTCCTTTTGGCCTGATCGGGGTGATTTATGAAGCACGCCCGAATGTTACCTATGATGTTTTTGCACTTTGCTTTAAATCCTCGAACGCCTGTATCCTTAAAGGCGGCTCGGATGCCATAGATTCCAATACCATTGGGGTGAAAATTATTCAGGAAGTATTGGCCGAATTTCAGATTAATCCAAACTGTATTCAGTTGTTGCCGACCGACCGCGAGGCCACCAGGGCGCTCCTCAATGCACGAGACTATGTAGACCTGATTATCCCGAGAGGCTCACAGAACCTGATCAATTTTGTGCGCGAAAATGCCAACATCCCCGTGATTGAAACGGGTGCAGGAATTTGTCATACTTACTTCGCTGCTTCAGGAACACTGCAAAAGGGGCAGGCGATCATAAAAAATGCCAAAACAAGAAGAGTGAGTGTTTGCAACGCCCTGGATTGCTTGCTCATGGATCAAAGTCGCCTTTCTGACCTCCCTGCTCTGGTTGCAGGTCTGGCCGATGAAGGTGTAAGCATTTTTGCAGATGCCCCAGCATTTGAACAGCTCGAAGGACATTACCCTGCCGAACTGCTAAAGCAGGCACAGGAGGATACTTTCGGAACAGAATTCCTCGATTACAAAATGGCGATCAAAACGGTGGCTGACCCCACGGAAGCGCTTGCTCATATTCAGAAATACAGCTCCAAACACAGTGAAGCCATTGTCGCCGAAGATCAGGAACAGATAGAACACTTTTTGAAACTCGTGGATGCCGCTGCGGTTTATGCCAATGTTTCCACCGCCTTTACCGATGGTGCAGAGTTTGGGCTCGGTGCAGAAATCGGGATTTCTACCCAAAAACTCCACGCTCGTGGCCCAATGGGCCTACTGGCACTGACCACCTATAAGTGGATGGTCCGAGGGGATGGTCAGGTAAGATAAATTAGCCCTTTCAGTATAGGCATGATACACCATTATGCCTATACTGAAATGCTTTTGGCTACTAATGAAGTGAAAATTAGTATAGTGATGCAGCCTTCAAATACTGGACAATGGTTCGTCCACAGTTTAGAGCGATTTGTGATATTGGGTTGAGCATGTCGCTATGGCTCCTGCCCACTTTAAAAGACCATTAAGCGGTCTATCCAAATAGATAGACTTTGAGTGTCCCTTAAAAATTTCTTTTCACTTCTTGACTTGTAGACAAAAAAATCATGTGGATTTATCGGCCATGCCATTAAGACAACACAGGACTTACAGAAGGAATGATTTCCTTTAAATCCGAAGCTGGATGCTGCTTGATAGGCAACTTAAATATCACCCGCGTGCCTTCTCCAATCGCACTTTCAAACCAAAGTTCCCCGCCGTGTGATTCCATAATTCGCTGACACATCTTCAGGCCAATGCCCATTCTGCCGGCATCACCAGACCGATTACCATAGGCATCTATCGGCGCACCAAGCCCACCGCCGTCGCTGGTACCGATGCCATCATCCCGAAATTCAAAATGATAAAAATCATCCACCTTCAAATACGACACCCAGATATTGAGTGGGAAATCTTCGACATGCGCTTCTAAACTGTTTTTCATCAGTTCATAGAAAACCAGCCGAAGTTCCCCTTCGTTTCCTTCCACCACAGGTAGTTCACGGAAAAGCACATTGGCTTTATTTTCCTGAATCGTAGGCGCAAGCTGTGCTGTTACCGACTCCATAATTTGCTGAACACTCACCTTCTTTATTCGATCCACTTTAGTCGCGAAGAGGGATTTCAGTCGGAAAATCACTTCTTCCAATTTATGAATAGAACGCTGAATCACCTCTATTTTATGGCGCCCATCGTCTCCGAGTAAATTCTTATGGCCATCCTTAAAATCACCCATTTTTTGCTTCATGGAATGAAAAGAAAAAAACAGGTCGTTGGCCACAATTAAACTGTACTGATCGATCTTTTCATCACGCAATTTTCCTTTCTCCTCCTGCTGCAAAATTCGGGCATCAAGTTGCGCATTCAGCGCAAGTAATTTCAGTTCCTTTCGTTTGATAATATACATTAGGACCGAAACAACCAGAATAGCCAAAATAGAATATACTCGATTGGTAATGGCCATCCAATGCGGCAGCCCACTTGATGCAGAATAGAAAAATCCGATCAGCGTAAGCACTATAGAAAGCAGCCCGAGAACGATCGCATATTTAGGTTTGGAAGTAAACCAGGCCAATAGAATCAGTATCACATATGGAATACCTCCAGCTACCCCCAAAGGGATATTCATATCAATCAGAAATATCAAAATCAGCATACTGAAGGCATAGCCCACCATCCATAATTTATTAGGATTACTGAGTGCTTTTTTCAGTTTACGCTCTTTTTCAATGAAATAAACCGTCATGCCAAAGCCCAGCAACATGAAACCCACCGCAGTATGCAAAGCCATCTGGGTCATGTTCATCCAGCCATAAGCACTCGGTAATTGCAGCACATAACCACCACAGGCAATCAGCCCAAGGCAAAAGATAAAGGAAGACAATACTCCCTTTATTTCAAGCTGACGAATACTGCCTTCTGGCAATAAGAAAGTGAGGGCGAAGAGCATAAAGCAACAACCCGTATTGGGCGCCATACGCCCTGGAGAGGAGGTATTGGTCACAATATTGGCTTCCATAAAGAACTCATCAATATAGAGATCAATACCAAAAATATACTGAAGCAGCGTCAGGGATGTAATTCCGAGAATGATCACTGGAATAACATTTTCCTGTCTGTTAAAATGGTTTCCATTGTTGAGGCAGATGGAGCAAAGCAGAAAGCAAAGCGCCGTATTGAATTGCATCGGCACAAAAGCGGGATGCAACTGAAGGAGTTCGGGAATACTGAAAAACCAGCCCACAATCACCAAAATTGACAGTGTAAAAACGCCAATCACTGTTCCCAAGGCCAACTCTTGGGGCCTAATCCATACCCTATTGTTCATTATAAATATTTAATCGTCGTACGCTAATTGCGAGAGCCGTAACGAAGCAGGTAAGTTTCTTTGAAGCAATATTCATTTAAATACATAAAAACACAAAAAAATTTAATAATTAATTATTTAATTTTTAATATTAAATGTTTAATCTCAATCAATATAATTCAGCGTATTAATTTTTACCAAATCACCACTCAAATGATTAAGAGGTTCATTGGTGTGAAAATCATATTATTTTATGACAAAAATCACCATCAATAGTATTAAAAATCAGTGAAGTGATGGTATATAAATTAATATTATAATACATTTAATTTATATATATGAACAGCCACGCATACGCAGAAATTTTATCATATCTTTATAAAAAATAATAAACACTCTCATCGATTACATTTTTATGAAGAAGTACATATTAGGTTTTGTGGCCATCACCATAGCTGCAATCACGATATTAAACTTATCAGAAGACCACACCTTCCACCAAAATGCTGCAGGAAACAGCAAAACGGAAAAAGCCCTGGCTGTCCTTAAAGACAATGACTGTATGAGCTGCCATTCCAGATCTGCCGCTTTACCACTATATGCCGCTGTGCCTGGTGTAGGACAGGTCATTAAAAAAGACATTATCAGTGGTGGCCGACACCTCAACCTTGATCATACCATTCAGCAAATGGAAAAAGGAGCACCCGTATCTGTTGCGGTGTTGAACAAAATAGAGAAGGCCATTACTGAAGGCAGTATGCCAGTGATTCAATACCGAATGATCCACCTCGGCAGTGCCATCGACGAAACAGAAAAAGCAATCATCCTCGACTGGGTAGCCGAAGCAAGAGCCAAGGATTACGGACAAAATACCGCCAGCGAGACGTTCAAAAACGAACCTGTACGCCCTATTTCAAATTTCCCAGCAGTGAATGACGAAAAGGTAGCCTTAGGAAAAGCCCTATATCATGACACGCGCCTGTCTGCCGACAATACGGTATCCTGTGCCTCTTGCCACGACCTTAACCGAGGTGGCGTAGACCGCCTGCCTGTTTCTGTGGGAATCAAAGGACAAAAAGGACCGATTAACGCGCCTACCGTATTTAATGCCGCTTACAACCTTGCCCAATTTTGGGATGGTCGCGCACACGATCTACAGGCCCAAGCTGCAGGACCTCCCCTCGCAGATAAAGAAATGGGAAACACGAGCTTCGATCAGATTGTCGAAAAACTTAATGCCGACGCTGAATTTAAGCAACAGATGGAAGAAATTTACCCTTCAGGGATTTCTCAGGAAACGATTACAGATGCAATTGCAACCTTTGAAAAAACCTTGATTACGCCTAACGCTCCTTTCGATCAATACCTGAAAGGAAACACGGCGGCCATCTCTGAGCAGGCCATTAAAGGTTACCAGGCCTTCAAAAAGGCAGGCTGTGCCACTTGCCATGCAGGTGAAGCATTGGGCGGACGCTCTTTTGAATATGTTGGACTGACTGGCGATTACTTTACAGACCGCGGAAATGTTAATGAGGTTGATCACGGATATGCCAACTTTACCAAAGATGAAAAAGATACGCATTACTTTAAAGTGCCAACCCTGAGAAACGTGGCGCAAACTGCTCCGTACTTCCACGATGCTTCTGCGAAAACCCTCAAGGAAGCTATCGAAATGATGAACACCTACCAGTCAAAAGGTGCATTAAATGCAGAAGAAATTGATCAGGTAGAAGCATTCCTGAAAACGCTTACAGGGGAATATAACGGCAAAGCCGTACAGTAAACCCATTGCCTGAATGGGCAAACTGCAAAACGACAACGCCCCTTTTCAGTATCGAAGAGGGGCGTTTTTTTTTGCTGATTCCAATAGCACTTTTGGCGTAGTGGAACCTGCAATGATCGGCGTATATTTTATCTACTGATGACATTTTACACTGAAATCACCCTCATCAGTTGATGCCATGTACTGGCCATTCCATTAGCTAAAAATCGGTATGAAGTGTTGTGAAGCCGTGCAATATGAAGGGCATAAAAAGTCAGGCGAAATTTAGCCCCCCTAAATTAAGCCGTATTGCAGAGCCGTTCATCACGCCAGCTTTCGCGTCGAAAACCAGTTCAGCCCAAACCAGCCAATAAAGGAAAACACATAGATCAGCACCCCGTAAATGGTCGTGATCATCGATACCTTGAATCCGCCTGCGAGTAAAGCGGGAGATACATTCACCGCCCCAAGCTCAATGGCCTGAAAAGCACTGAACAGGCCAATCAGCTGCCCCAATAAGCCTACGATAAGTGCAAAAAGCCCTACCGACTTCACAAGGTTAATTTGTGCATCAGGAAGCAGTTTTCCTTTTAACATCGAGCCGCCGAACACCAGCATCAAGCCCACTACCACGAGAAGAATCAAGCTGAGAATCCCCATAAACAAAGGGCCTCCCATGTAAAATAAATCCATCATAACTTTTTGATTTTTTAGTAAAACATTGTTGATTCAAAGGACGAAAAGCAAGCGCATTTACGCAAGGTCATATCCCGACGGGAATTGGTCGTTTACCGACAAAACCCACCTGAAGACCCAAAAACCCCTATTTGTTCCCTATCCATGAAAAATCAACTATTGAGATCAATCCTTTACTGGTCATTTATTTTAACCTTCCTGACCCTGTTTTTCGGAAACCAATGGGCAAGTTTTGAGCTTTCCTTTTATTTTTCCGCCATGCTTTTGCCTGTGGTGGTGGCTACTTCTTACTTTTTCAACCATTATCTCCTGCCGCGCTATTTACTGCAAGGGCAATATTTTCGCTTTGGGTTATATTTCATATACATGATCATCGTTTCATTATATTTTGAAATGCTGATCGCCCTGATTTCCTTTGTCATTTTAGCCAATTACGACATTCAAAACATGGGACTTCAGGCGCGTTCAATTTTTATTCTGAGCCTGAACCTCTACCTGATTGTTTTTATCAGCAGCTTCATCGACCTGTTTATTCAGTACAAAAAAAATACGCAAGAAATGGCGCAATTGAAAGCCGAGATCAAGAAGAAGGAAAAAGGACTGCTGAATATTCGTGCCAACAGGCAAAACATTCAACTGCCTTACCGCCAAATTTTGTACATCGAAAGTCAGGATGATTATGTGAAAATCGCCACCGCTGAAAGCACCTTCCAGTCTCGGGAAAGAATATCCGCCATTGCAGCACGGCTGCCCAAAGAGTTTGTCCGTATCCACCGCTCTTTTCTCATCAATAAAAATAATATGGCGTCCCACACTAAATCTGAAGTGGTGATTGCTGACCAGCATTTACCCATTGGCAGAAAATTTAAAGCAGCGGCATTGCGGCAGTTTCTCGAACATAAGCCCTGACTATCCGCCTGGGCTCCCCAAGCGGTGCGGCCTCATCATGATTGGCCGTTCAATTGCCACTCCTGTTGAATCACTTTTTTAATCTGATCAATCTGCTTTTGATAGTTGGTTTTCTTGCGATGAATAAATCGCAGCCGATTCACGATCGGCTCGTCCCCTGCCCATAATAATTTCAAATCCTGATTTTGAAATGCCTGCTGACACAAAAAATCTGGGGCCACTGCCAGGCCGTCCCCCTCTTTTAAGCAACGAATAATGGAATTAAAATTCGGCACAATATAATTCGCTCGGAAGTCTGGTGACTTTCGGAAATTGGTTTTCCAAAACCGCTTAAAATGTTCATTCGTCCCTGTGGGCGCATACCATTTGAATGTTTTCAGGTAATCGGCAAAATCTTCCCGTGGCAAGTGCTCAAATTGCTGAAAAAACGCCTCCGTATCAACCCCCTTGCTGCCAATAAGCACCAATTTTTCCTCGCCGAAAATTTCCTGAATCACCTCCTTAGACTCCGAGGGCTGAGGGCTCACCACCACATCCACCACTCCCTGATCCAGCTTCTGAAGCAAGGCAGGATATGCGCCAAACTCCAGAATCACATTAAAAGAAAGGCGATGTAAATTTCGCTCAAGCATCAGTTGAAAAGTCTCGAAACACATCCCCAACGTCAGGGAGGGAGTGTCCTGCTGATTACTTTTCTGATATTTGCGTTCCACCGCCTCAAGCAGCCCCAAAGGTTCAACAATCGCCTGATAAAGCTGCACCCCATGCTCGGTAGGCTTGAGTTTTCGGCCTCCACGACTGAACAGAGGGTGCCCTACATGCCCTTCAAGGGAACTTAAATGCAGGCTCACTCCTGGCTGAGAAATGAACAGATGTTCCGCTGCGGCAGTCAGACTGCCCTTTTCATAAATCGATTTAAAGGTCCGATACCACTCAAAATTTACCATACCGCTACTTACTATTATAATTATGATACTAAGGTATGATTTATATTATTTTCATAATAGCGGTTGTGGCATTATTTTTACACTGTAATCCATAGCACCGCTACTGACCATAAAAATGAAAGACATGAAAGATCAAAAATCAAATACAGGAAAATTGTTTCAAGCACTGAACAAAAGAGGTTTTAACTTCAAAAACCATATGGTCATGCCACCGATGACTCGCTCAAGGGCATCGAAAGGAGATGTGGCCAACGAATTAATGGCCGAGTATTATGGTCAGCGCGCCTCTGCAGGTTTGATCATTTCTGAAGGAACACAAATCAGCCCCCAAGGTCAGGGCTATGCATGGACACCTGGCATATATAATGAAGCGCAAATCGAGGGATGGAAAAAAGTCACGGATCGGGTACACCAAAATGGCGGCCTGATGTTCGCACAGTTATGGCATGTTGGCAGAATTTCACATGTCGATCTTCAGCCCAACGGACAGGCGCCAGTATCCTCGAGCGCCTTGCTGGCCGAAGGCGTAAAAGTTTTTGTGGACCCCGACCATTCAGGACCCGAAAAAGGAGCGGGAGAAATGATTCAACACTCCATGCCTCGTGCATTGAGCATTCCTGAAATCAAGGCGATTGTCAAGGAGTTTGGGCAGGCAGCAAAAAACGCAATGGCTGCGGGCTTCGATGGTATAGAATTGCATGCTGCCAACGGATATTTGATTAATCAGTTTATTGATTCGCAGGCCAATAACAGAACTGATGAATATGGTGGATGCCTTGAAAACAGACTCCGCTTCTTGCGCGAGGTGGTTGCTGAGGTAATTCAGGCCATTGGTGCCACGAAAGTCGGCGTGCGTCTGGCTCCGCTCACCACCCTGAACGGGACCGTGGATGATCATCCTGAAACCACCTACCTTGAGGCCGTGAAATTATTGAATGCCATGGATGTAACCTATGTCCATATTGCTGAAGCAGACTGGGAAGATGCGCCCCTCATGCCTACGGACTTTAAAGCCGCCTTACGCGAAAATTTCAACAACCTCATTATCTATTCAGGAAAATACACCACTGAAAAAGCCAATGCGGTACTTGAAGCAGGCTATGCGGATATGGTTGGCTTCGGTCGCCCATTTATCGCCAATCCCGACCTGCCTTACCGCCTTGAAAACAACCTGCCGCTGAATGCACAACGTCCACAACTTTTCTTTGGAGGAACAGCCGAAGGCCTGACCGACTACCCCACCTATGAAGCGGTGGCAGGAAAAAAAGCCACACTTTTTGATGCTTTCACTTTTGGCAATTTCAAAGTGAGCAACCGAATGGCCATGGCGCCAATGACCCGCTCAAGAACTGACGAAGGGGATGTGCCGAACGATATGATGGCCAAATATTATGGGCAACGGGCGGAAGCAGGATTAATTATTACGGAAGGTGCGCCCATCTCGGAAGTGGCGCGCGGCTATTCCATGACGCCTGGCATCTATACCCCTGCGCAAATCGAGGGGTGGAAGAAAGTTACGCAGCGCGTCCATGAAAAAGGAGGGAAAATTTTCGTGCAGTTATGGCATGTTGGCAGACGTTCGCATAGCGCAATAACAGGCCTGCAACCCGTGTCGGCTTCAGCCCTGAAAATTGAAGACAAGGTTTACGGACCGTTAGCTGAAGGTGGTTTTGGGATGATCGAAACGGAAAATCCCCGCGCATTAACAATCGCAGAGGTACAGCAAACGACAGCAGATTTCGTTCAGGCAGCGAAAAATGCCATAGCCGCAGGCTTCGACGGGGTGGAGCTTCATGGCGCCCACGGCTACCTGATGGATCAGTTCATGAGAATTTCTTCCAATGAAAGAACCGACCAGTATGGTGGATCGATCGAAAACCGAATGCGCTTTGTGGCAGAAACTACACAGGCGGTCGCAAATGCCATCGGTGGGAACAAAACGGCCATTCGCCTGTCGCCCTTTGTTGCCGAAGGATCAGGTGTGTTCGACCCTGAAATGCGCACCCTAAGTTTGGAATTGCTGAAAGCCCTTGCGCCGCTGAACCTGGCTTATGTCCACCTGTCGGAGAACATTTCTGTGCATGAAGAAGTGGATGAAAATTATCGTCTGTCGGTTCGGGCGCTGTACCCGAACCCAATTATGGTGGCAGGAAAACTCACCAAAGCAAAGGCTGCTGATTTACTGGAAAAAGGTTATGCCGATATGGTTGCATTTGGTCAGCCGTTTATTTTCAATCCTGATTTGGTCAATCGATTCAAGCATGACTACCCACTGAATGAAGGGTCAGCCAATGCCCATGCGACTTTCTATGGTGGTGGTGAAGAAGGCTATACGGATTATCCCGTTTTTGAGCAACAGCATTAAGTTCATCCTTAACAGGAACAGCTTTTAATCCATCGCCTATAAATAAGTAGCCCCCTTGCCGATCATGGTAAGGGGGCTATTTTATGCGCTCAGGAACAAGGACGTATTTAATCTTAAATTTCGCAACGACAATTTGGGGGATTGTAGCAGCATGAACCCCTTAAATTTTGATGCGTTCCAAAACTACTTTCTGACTGAAACCCTTCAACACATCATCAATCAGGGCTTTAAGGGTTGCGTACTCCTCCACGCTGTACTGATCTTTTTTGAATGCATAATCTCCCTGCGCCACCACCTTATTGGTGGTGTAATCAAAACTTAAATTAGCCACCAACAAAGGCGTATCGATGTTTAAATCTTTTGTATCGACGACAAATCGATACCCTTCAGGAAGGTGAATTGTTGACGTAAAAGAGGCTTTCATCTGATAGATAAAATCCACGGGGAAGTCCCTTTTTTCTTGCTTGAGCAGCTGCTCGCGTATCGGCTGATTCAGGAAGGGATCGAAAAGCACCATTTCATTGATCTGCTGCGCTTCTACCTCCCCTTTAATATAGACTGTAAACGGCTTATTTGTCTTTTTTATGCCTCGGGTTTTGACCAGCTCAATCTGCTCAAAATCATCCTCGAAATACGCGCTACCTGCTGCCTCATCAGCCCCTATTTCTTTTCTTGCCATTGCCCCGGCATATTCAAAATATAACTTGGTCATAACCCCTTTCCAGGAATCGGCCTCAGCATCATGTTTAATGTCCACAATTGTTCGCTCCTGATAATCCGCAGCGAGGTTCAACTGAAGCCATTGGTCCTCCGCCTGATCGTCCACCAGCAAACCCTGCGCATTAATGCATTCCAAGGGTAAATGATGATAAGCAACAGACCTGTCGGTGGCATCGGTAATGATCAGTCGGTCCGTCTTGACCAACACCACCACATTATTGAACATATGCAGAAAAGGGTAATCCCGATTGATCGCCCCATGCTGTCGTGTACTGATCAAAACAGGGGTCGCCTCGACCTTGGCAGATCTCAGCAAGGAGATCAGAAACAGGTTTAAATCCGCTGAATTCCCTGTCTTGCTTTGCAGTAACTCTTTCGGGCTTTGGGTAGCAAATTTACCGAACTGATGATTCCATCGGTAATTATTTTTAACATACTCAATAATTTTCTGCGCCTTTTTTTCAGGGTTTTCCGCGCTAAGGGGCAGCTCATTTTCCATGATTTGCTTACATGGACGCTTCCATTTATTCATTATTTTACCGAACCTGTCCTCCTGAAGCAACTCCTTTTTCATGTTTGGCCAGGTAGTAATGATCTCTTGATGCTGGCCACTGGCATAGTTTACCCTGCTGAGCTGAAAATTGACCCGCATGATCTGATCATTCCTCGAAGTTAAATAAGGAATATCTTCCGCCATGGCAGGCACATTCACCTTCACGAAGGTTTGAATGTTATCCGTGAATTCATAACCAGAGCCCATCGCCATGCCATAGTGTTTGGAGTAGCTACCATGAACCCTTGTCTTCTTGCCTGTTTCCGTTTTTACAATATCAAACTTTTTCATCCCTTGCCCCCAGTAAACATACTCGTAGGCAGGAATTAACCGCACGCAATAACTCGAGTAAAGGGTCGGCAATTCCGATTGAAAATTCCAATTTGGAAGGTTGAACATAAATGGCGACCGAACGGTATATTCATACTCAATGATCGCCCCATTTTGAACATTAGGAAAAACAAACTTTTGATTGATCCATCGGTCGTTGACTTTTTCCATATAAACCTGCTTTCCAACCAAATTTTGAGGCACAATTTTCCCTTCTATCAGATTATAGGTTACCGCTTGCAGCTCAACCACCTTTTCCTTATACCCCTTTTCAGAAAGATAAAGGGGAATCTCCACTTCTGTACATTTAAGATCATGTTTATCAAACACTTTCACCACCTTATGGCGTGTGAATTCAATTTCATAGCCAAGCTTTCCGTCAACAAATCGAGCCGTTCCTTCATCAAATAAAATTAACCCTTTGGCTTCAGGATCAGCATCATATTGCGTCATTTCCAATTCAGCCATCTTAATCTCCCCAAAAGGGCGAACGGTCAGTTCAGGCTCAGACTGTCCGTAACAAGTCTGCACAAAAAAGTAAAATATTAATAACAGATAATTCCTCATAACAGATTAAGATAAGTGGATTGTTGGTATTTGTTAATTGACTTGATAAAAGCATAAAAATCAGGGTAATCTGTTAAGCTGATCTTCCCCCGATAAATTGCTAAAGAAGATTCGACCACCAACTGACGAGCTGTAACATGATACTTCCTGTGGAAATGCCCATATTTTGATTCTTTGATAAAATCTTCTGGTAATGCTGCGGTTAATTCTTCCCCTTCAGGAAGTTGATAAACGGACGTCCTGTGTTCCTCGATAGGCATATTTAACAGCACGGGGCGATCTCTTTTCGAGGGCACTTCAAAGGCAGGCAATAATATCTTTGGCGGACGCAGATATTTCGATTCCCCTATTGAAGTTATAGGAATCGGTACTTTCGCAGTACAAAGCACTTTCATAAAGTGGGCATCCTGTGGGCTGTCGGCCACTTCACAACGTGCAAATTTTTTGATTTTGAGATTGAACCTCTTTTTTACATAAGTCTCAAACTGTGGTACTTTACCCCTCTTAAAGTAATGATTGACCGTCTCAAATGCACCTCCCCGCAGGGTGATTTCCGCAGCAACCTGCCACTCCCCCTGTTCATCAAGAGAAAAGATTTCCTGCACCTCATTTCGGGCACCCTCCCCTTTAATCGCGGGAGTCTTGACGAGTTTACTGTTCTGCCCATCAACCAATAAACTGTAACGACCTTGTGTGAAAGTTCCGAGATAATTAAATGGTGAGGTCGTGGAGGTATTTTCAAGCCAGAGGGTGTCCTTCTGCATCGGTACGCACAAAATCACATGATTAAATTGCTGACTGGGGAATTCCGTAGAAATTTCAGGCTGCTGCGCTCCAGCGGCAACCAGAGCGTAATAAGAAGGAATACCCGCCTGAGCCAGCATTGCTTTCATGTAGGTGGTTAATGCCTTGCAGTCCCCATATTTATTTTTCACCACATAATTTGCGGGATAACTTTTCAGCCCTCCTTCCTTAATCGAAACATTGACATAAACAGTAGATTGCTGCAGATAGTGGTACAAAACGCGAATTTTATCTCGGGCAGAACTACAACTGTCGATCATCGAACGCACCTTATGCGCTTCCCTGCGATCGAAAGGCGCTGGATAATGATTTAGACGAGTAATCCAATCCCCAAAATCGCCCCAACTTTGATGGCTTCCTGCCTCGCCACCGTAAACAAATTCGTCGGGGGTAAGGTGGACAGTCGCCTGCTGTGCACTTGGATCAAGGCCAAAAAGTTCAGGCATGGGCAATAGCCGATCGGTTACTTCCCACCTCAGTGTTCGAAGGCCTTCAACCACCTCGTTAGTCGATTTTACAGAATCCGTCACCTCGCATTGATACCCAAAATCTTCTGGCATATGAACCGTCAAGGAACCCTTCATCGTTTTTACGCCATAGTATAGTGCGGGATCCCAATAGGCGATGTTAATATATTGATTAAAATTCTGTTTATATTTGTATTTTATGGTATAAGGATATGCATTCCAAAACAAGGAAAATGACGTTTCGAGATCATCCTGATAAAAGCTTGATGAAGAGTTTACCGACTTGGTGATGAGGTTCTTCTTACTGACTTTCTTGACCAACTCCCCATTGGCATTATACACAAAAGCATAATCCAATACTACGGGGTGATCCACGGAATGCTGAATGCGTACATTAGTCATATTGGCCATTTTAGGGTTACCAATATAAATTTTAATGGTCCTTTCGACCTTCTTTTCGCCATTGGAACGAATCGTTATTTCGGTATCATTTTGTAGCACCTGTGCATGGCCATAACAACTGATAAAAAACGAAAAGAGCAAGAGGAGATGTCGGATCCAAATCATTCAAAAAAATGAAAAATTCCATATTTAGTTCATCGCCAAAGTTAATCTTAATCTGATATAAATTAAAATCAGCTGAGGGTATTTAAATAAAATTTAATATGATCCAATATAATCTAACATTCAGAAGATCCTCCTAAAACATTCACCATAAAAAAGGTGACTGCCGAAAACCAACAGTCACCCTTAAAATACGCTACAAATAAGCATTCACAGAACACCTAACGCAACCACCGAGTAAAATCTCTCGCAAAAATAAATTTACTTTGCTTCCTGCTGAACGACCTTTAAATATCGATCAATATTTTGTTGATTGAGTTCATCATTATCTTTGTATTTTACCCGCAATTCCTCAAGTTGTACTTTCAAATCGGCAACGATCGTGGCGTATGCAGGGTCATCAATTACATTTTTTAGTTCCTGCGGATCTTTTTCGCGATCATACAATTCCCATTCATCGACATCATAATAGAAGTGGATCAACTTATAGGCTTTGGTGATCACGGCATAATGGCGCTTCACCATGTGAATCGACGGGTATTCATAATAGTGATAATATACCGCTTCGCGATCCCACTGATCATCCTTACCCGCCAACAAAGGCATCAGGCTTTCTCCCTGCATATCTGAAGGGGCCTGAATGTGGGCAGCATCAAGGAAGGTTTGCGCAAAATCAAGATTTTGAACCATCTCCTGATTCACCGATCCCTCTTTAATTACTTTTGGCCAACGCATCAGCAAGGGCGTGCGGAATGATTCATTGTAGACAAAACGCTTATCGAACCAGCCATGCTCCCCGAGGTAAAACCCTTGGTCAGAGGTATAAACCACCAATGTGTTTTCCGTCAGGCCATTTGCATCGAGGTAATCCAGCACTCGCCCAACATTTTCATCCACCGAAGCGATCGTCCCTAGATAATCCTGCATATATCGCTGATAACGCCACTGCATTTTTTCTTTCTCCGTCATGTTCGGGAAGCGCTGAATAAAGTCTTCATTCATCGGCTGATATACGGCATCCCAATTCGCCTGCTGTTCCTTGGTCATGCGCTCATACTGATAAGTAAACCCGTCCTTATCCCAGCCAGAAGCATCGGGAATCCCAAGTTTATCCATCGTTTCCGGATACAGTTTTGAATCTCCAGCCCAGTTCATGTGCTTGAGAATATTCATTTCTGCTGTATGGGCTGCCGTCCCTCGCCCTTCATAATCATCAAAGAGTGTCGCTGGCTCCGGAAACGTTTTATTGGCATAAGCTTTCAGGTGCCTTTCAGCAGGCAACCACTCCCGATGAGGGGCCTTGTGGAGGTACATCAATAGGAATGGCCGCTCCGGATCACGTTCTTTTTCGAGCCAGTCGAGGGTCATGTCTGTGGTAATGTCAGTAACATAACCCGGGTAATCTTTGGTACCTTCATGCTTGGTAATGAAAGTCGGGTTGTAATATACTCCTTGCCCGGGTAAAATTTTAAACTCGTCAAAGCCTTCTGGATTATTGCCAAAGTGCAATTTCCCAAACATGGCCGTCTGATAGCCATTTTGCTGAAAAATCTGCGGAAAGGTGACATTGCTTTTGTCGAAAGGGAAATGATTATCGGTTTTCCCATTGATATGTGAGTGTTTTCCCGTTAAGATCACAGCCCTTGAAGGTGCACAAATGGAATTGGTAACACAGGCATTGTCAAAACGCATCCCCTCCTTTGCTATTCTGTCGATATTAGGCGTGGCAATAAGGTGATCTTCATACGCACTGATCGCCTGATAGGCATGATCATCCGACATAATGAATAAGATGTTGGGTGCCGTTGGGGCTTCTAGATTTGAAGGGGCTTTATTGCATGCCCCCAACAAGACCAAGAGTAAAGGTAGATATTGGTTGAAATTCATGATGATGAAATTATGGGGTCAAAAGACGACCCGTAAAAAATTAACGCGCTTATGCCCATGAAAAATAAGCCTACGGCAACCGTAAGGGCTTTGGCATTATACATTCACAGAAAATATCGAAAATTCTTCCTGCCGAATGCACTCCCTCTAATATACAGCCTGTTTTGCCAGATTTCAAAACCTTCGAAATTATAATTCATCAGCCTAAAATTCGTCACTTCCCTTCTTTGAAAGTGGCGGTAACATTTCCTGTAAGCCCATGAACAGCCCATTCTTATCGTCAGTCTTCAAATGTGCAATAACCCTTTGTAAAAGTTCCCTATTCCCACCATAAATACCCCGCACCAAAAAAAGCCCTTTTACAGTTGCTTAAAATCATAAATATTAATGACAGCATAGATCGGTAATGTTTGAAAAAGGCTTGATTTTTGTACCTATATCAAATAAAGTAGCACGCGAGATGTCCACCATAGATTTTTTTTCCGCCGAGGCACAAAGTAAACGTAAATTTGCTTTCTCGATTATGCCCAAACCCGTTGGGCCAATTTGTAATTTAGATTGCAAATATTGTTATTATTTAGAAAAGGAAAACATATACCAAGATAAAGAAGGGAAGCTGAAAGCTTTCATGATGCCTGAAGATTTATTGGAGCAATTCATTAAGTCCTATATTGAGGCACAGCCCGACGAATTACCGGAAATCGTCTTCACCTGGCATGGTGGTGAGCCTACCCTGGCAGGTCTGCCCTATTTTGAAAAAATTATTGCTTTACAGAAAAAGCACGCCAAGCATCAAGCGATAAAAAACAACATCCAAACCAACGGGATGTACATTGATGAGGCCTGGGCAAAATTTCTTCATGATCACGATTGGCTTGTCGGACTGTCTATCGATGGCCCAAAAGAATTGCACGATCCTTTGCGCCCTACCAAAGGAGGCAAAAGTTCTTTTGACGGCGCTATGCGTGCGATCCAGCTTTTCAATCGGTACAAGGTCGAGTTCAACACCCTAACGGTTGTAAACAGCCTGAATGGGCAACACCCCTTGCAGGTGTATCGCTTTTTGAAAGCCATTGGGAGCAGGTATATGCAGTTTATCCCGATTCAGGAAGTAGAGGCCACCAACAACGACACCCTGGTCAGTCCTTTGTATAAGGGAGAAACGGCTGTAACGCCAGAGTCCATAAAGCCTGAAGATTATGGAAAATTCCTGATCGCTATTTTCGATGAGTGGGTACAACAAGACATTGGCCGCTATTTTGTTCAGCAGTTTGATGTTTCGCTGAGTTCCTATATGGGCTATGCGCCGGCTTTGTGTATTTTCAGTAAATATTGCGGAACAGCACTGGCCATGGAGCACAATGGCGACCTTTTTGCCTGCGACCATTATGTTTACCCGGAATTTAAACTGGGGAACATCAAGGAGGAAAAGATTGATAAAATGGTGAGCAGCCCTGCACAGATAAAGTTTGGTACCGATAAATTTGACAGCCTTGCCGAAGACTGCCTCAATTGTCAGCACCTGAAGATGTGTTATGGGGAATGCCCAAAAAATCGCTTTGCAAAAACTGATGCCGGAGAATCCATCGCCTATCTGTGTAATGGGTATTTTGATTTCTATGAACACATTACCCCTTATCTCGCACGGATGAAAAAACTGCTGGATCAGCAGCGTGCGCCGGCAGAAATCATGTATGAGATTGCCAAAGAAAAGAAAAAAGCCCGAAAAGCTAAAAAATAAAGAGTTGTTCCAAATACCATAAAAAGTGGTGGCTGATCCGCAGATTCCCCTGTCGATCACCCACCATTTTCACGTCCTTCCCCTATCTGACCACCTCTGAACGAAGTGGTATTGAAGCCTGCGCGCCCGCTCGGGTTACCGCAATTGACGCCGCTTTATTGGCCAATACTACTGCATTTTCCAGGGCGATTCCCTCATTCAGAAAAGCGGTGAGCGCCCCGGTGAAAGTATCTCCTGCCGCCGTCGTATCCACGGCAGTTACCTTCGGACACGGCACCATTCCCTCAAAGCTTTCGCAAGAAACGAAAACGCCATTTTCGCCAAGCGTGATGATCACCACCTCAACACCCTTTGCACGAATTTGCTGAGCGGCCTTTCCAGCTGATTGTGCATCAGTAACCGGCAGTCCACAAATGGCTTCCGCCTCCGTTTCATTTGGTGTCAGCATATAGCAATTGGCCAAAACCTGATCCGATAATGGTTGTGCTGGCGCAGGGTTCAAGATCAGTTTCTTCTGATACCGCCCCGCGACATCCGCCATAAAAGCAATGGTTTCCATCGGCACCTCCAGCTGCATGACGATATATTCATAATCAGCCATTTTTCCCACAACAGCCCCGAGGTGCGCAGGCTTCAGTACGCCATTGGCGCCAGGTACAACAATAATTTTGTTGTCTCCTCCATCGCCAATATTGATCATTGCAACCCCCGTGGGTACCTGTTCCTCCACCGCCACAAACCGTGTGTCGATATGATTTTCCTGCAAATGCTGTAACGCGCTTTCCCCGTGGATATCGTTGCCCACACACGAAACAAAAGTTACCTGACTGCCCATTTTAGCTGCCGCAACCGCCTGATTGGCCCCTTTCCCTCCAAAAAATTGCTGGAAATGGGTCCCGGTTAATGTTTCCCCTTTTTTGGGAAAAGTATCGCTATAAACAACCAAATCGATATTGGTAGATCCGATAATCAGTAAATCTTTCTTCATCATTATTCCATTCAGGTTTTCGCTATTTTAATGATTTTTGAAATAAGCATCAAGACTGTTCCAGAAATCATCCTCCATCGCCTGCACATTGCAGTGGGTGTAAACTTTTACCGTTTTTCGCTTATTTTCCGGAGGAGCCGGATGCGTTTCTATTTTGGCAAATTCGGGGTGAATGATGGCTTCCACCAGCCCCAAATCCCACATGATGCGGTCCTTGCCGGCATGAATATGATCCCATACATCGGCCAGCAAATCGGTGGTTGGGTGATGATACGCCCGTAATCGCTGCTGACTTTCTTTGCGCTGCAATACAAGTTGACGAATCACCTTAATGCTCATCACATACACTTCAAGCTCCTGATTGTTCATAATAAAATCAAAGGCATTGAGATCGTTGCGAATGTTGAATTCCGACTTATTCCATATTTTCGTTTCGGGATTATACTGGGTTCCGAGTAAATAAACACTAAGCCGGTCGGCGATTTCCGGTGCTTTGGCAATGGCTGCGGCCACATTCGTGGAAGCGCCGATGGTAATTACGTTCAGCCGATTTTCCGGACTGTGTTTCCTTGCTTCAGCAATAATAAAATCTGATGCCGCACTCTGCGGAATACGCGCCCCTTTGTAGTATCCCCAGGCATAACCAAAAATCGTTGGCGAACCCAGAGGGTGCGGCAGCTCGGAACGGTCCAATGTCGCCAAAATTGTTTCGTTCAGTTGCTGGGAGACCTTCACACTACTGAACTCCTTTACAGGTTCACCATTCCATACACTGTCCTGAAAAATTTTCACCGCATCGTATTGTGCGGAATTCAGGCCGATCACATCAAAATCAGGCTCAACAAGTGCGCGTACAATAGCATAATAATCATCCATTTCGTTGCCCGTATCAGCATCAAGAATGTACCGTGAACTTTGGCCATACAGGCTGGTTACAAAAAATGGGAATATTAAAAATAGCAATCTTTTCATCGTAAGTTTCTTTAAAAGCCCTTATTTTTTGCCGTAGTAAAGGTCCAATGCCTGCCAGAAATCTTTCTGCATTTCTTCCTGCTTATATGCAGCGTATACCTTGACCGAAGTGCGCTTATTTTCTGGCGGAGCAGCCACGGTTTCCACCTCTACCAGTTCAGGGCGGATCACTGCGGCCACCAAACCCAGATCCCACATCACCCGATGGTCAGCGGCATTGATATCATCCCAGATATTTATCAGGATCTCGGCCATTTCATTGTCATATTTTTTCAGGCGCTGCTGTGTCTGCTGCTTGTTGTAGACAAAAGAACGAATTACCCCCGTCCCCATGACATACAGGTCGATGTCCTGGTTGTTCATCAGCAAATCAAAAGCATTGAGGTCGTTGCGAATATTGAACTCAGCCTTATTCCAGACTTTGGTTTTCGGATTGTAATGTGTGCCGAGCAAATAAATACGCAGGTTTTTGGCAATCTCCGGCCGTTGTGCAATGGCCGTGGAAATATTGGTCGAAGCACCAATCACCATAATATTCAGTCGATTTTCTGGACTATGTTTCAGCGCTTCAGTAATAATAAAATCTGATGCCGCACTGGTCGGCAGCGGCGATTGCTCCTTAAACCCCCAGGCATAACCATAGCCGTCGAGTGCCCGATTAGTCCCCTCAGGGTGTGGAAGGTTCAGCATGCCCATCGATTTCAGCAGCTGTTCATTCAACTGCTGCGAGATTTTCACACTGTTGAATTCCGTTACGGGGTTTTCATTCCATACCTTATCCTGAAAGATCTGCACATTATTGAATTGTGCCGAGGTAAGCCCAACCAGCTCAAAATCGGGTTCGACTAAAACACGGATAATCGCATAAAGATCATCCATTTCATTGCCCGTATCTGCATCAAGAATATACCTTTGCTGCTGGGCAAAGGACTGACTGAGGCCTAAAAATATCGAGGCCAAAATTAAAAAGTAACGCATGTTCATCAAGTTTTTACCGCCGATAAGATAAGGCAAAAACAAGCTACAAGAGTGTTAAATTAAAAAGGCAAAGAAAAAAAGACTGTCAATTCAGTCTTTTAAAATAAATAAGGAGATGATGGGCGCTTTTTTACTGGGGTAGTTTGTAGTTTTTCTTCAGTATCCGTTTTATAATACTATCAATCCAGGCCCTCATCAATGCTGAAATACGCCAAATCTCACCTCCTGTTTTAGGCATGGAGCACCCTTAATTCCATAGGTAGCAAAGCTTCAGGTCGAACAAAACACCCACCAGGGTACGCTGTAAATGCAGATCATAAATATCAAGGCTTCGTTCGGTATTTTCCTTGAACACTTTCCGCAGTTCCAATCCGACACCCGTTTCGAGTTCCAAACGCTTCGACAGTCGAAACTGCATTCCAAATGACACATTGTATCCTATACTAAAGGAAGACTCGTAGTTATTGGATTCTTTACCGTAGGCATAGCTATTGTCAAAATAGACATTTGTTATTTCGCTAAAGCCTACATCAGTATATCGGAAGGCGCCCCCCATAGCGAAATAAGATCGATTGTGATTGTTGTAGGATAATCTTCTGTAATATTTATATCGGGCAATTAGTCCTGCCCCATTTACGGAAGTGATATCATACCTATTAAAGATACTGTTATCGGTGTGAAAACCGTAATACACTTCCGTGGAAAGGGCTTGATTATCGGCCATTGGATGCTCATAACCCAACTGAATTTTCCCATACGACTGAAGCGGTTTAAATATATCCAGCTTCAGCAATTTGGGATGATCCAAGAGTTGTTTCTTGTCATATTCAAGGGGGCGATTTTGCCCCAGTACAGGCATCGACAAGGTAAATAATACGATGGTCAGGATGTAAAAAAACCTCATAGTAACTGACTGATTTGTTGAATATTCTCCGGATTGGTATAATCATATTGCAGGATGCCATTATCCCCGATAGCAATCAGGATTTTATTGGCTGGAATAAGATCATAAGCATGAATATTTTGAAAATGCTTGATTAATATAGGCTCGATAGGATTCTCCAAAGAAAACACTTTAAGTCCCTTGGCGCCTTCGCATACGAAAAGTAAATTCCCATCCACCCCTAATCCGTGGGGGTCACTCATCTGCACCGCTCCCACACCTTGTGGGTTGGTGATATCTGAAATGTCAATAACATCCAAACGATTTACCGTTGAACCGCACACCGTACCTGAGCGCAAAGTAGAATAGGCATAATTTCCCTGAACCACTACGGGATCACAGGATCGAATATGTCTGAATTGCCCTATTTCCTCGAAGTTTGACAATTCATTCTTGAGGTCATAAATGCTCACGCCTTCCATGGTACCCACAAACAAATAATCTTCCGTAGGAAAAAGCGTTTCCATATCTCTGCCGTAAGCCAATGGGCCCTTAGTGAGTAAGCCATCCGCACCGAAACGGTAAGAGGCAATCTGGCGCTGGTGCGGCAAGAGCACAAACAGGTGATTTGAATTTTGGCCGTATTGAGCCATCGACCCATTAATTGATTGATTGCTATCAATGGCTTCAACATTTAAAGAGCCATAGCCTGTACAACCTGCTAAGGCCACAGCCAATATCACCCACCATTTTTTTAGTGTATTTAAGGTCTTCATCATCGTTGGCATTTACTGTCGGTTAAGTCGGTCGCCTTCCAGCCTATAATTGCGCCCTTATCATCTTCAGGGCAAACAATTTTCAAGCCTGCAGGCAAAAAATCAAAAGGGTTATAAGGAAGCTCATTTTCAAGGCGTTGAACTTCCCGCACGGCCATTTCCTGAATATCAAATTCCAAAACCACAAAATGACCAAGATACTGACAGTATAATTTATCATCACGAAGAACAAAACCCATCATGCTTGGCACTTCTATAAAGCCGACAGGTTTTGGAGCCGCAGGTGTGCTGTTATCAATCACGTGAATTCCTTCCAAAGTTTCACTGATAAAAATATACTGTTGATAAATGCTCAATTGCTGATAATTATCAATAGAGCGCGGTGCCGAAATCGTGGTTTTAGCTGGCTGTCGGCGGTATAAACAGGCGCATATACCTTGGTCATATCGAAATCGATATTACCAATTGGCGCCAATACCGGGGTAGGCGGCGCAACACTTTCTTCAGACTTGCTGATGGCCAAAAGGGCGAAGCACAGCATCAGTCCACAGAAAAAAAGGCTGAGTCGGGTTGTCATAAATATTGTTAAATGTTGGAACTATAATATACAAACACCGTAGAGAAAAACCATTTATACTACCAACAATTTACGGATTATTAACATTTACGTCATCAAACAGTGAGATTTTGGAGACCTCCTCCACTGCTCATTTGGGTACTTAAAGCTCCAAAAAAATAGTCAGGAAGTCAAAGTAATAATATTCCACCTCGAATTTCCTGATCATCTTCTCATCATATTAAGGTAACAATGGTGGAAGCAATATCACGAGCGGGACACTTGGTGGTTCACTGCTTCTCAGAATAGATCAACAACCAAAACCTTCAGCCTTTACGCGATAAATAAAAGGCGGGAATTATTCAACCCACCCTTAGCATCTATCAATAAAAAAATATAGGCAACTGCCCTTCTGCTATAGTTGCTTCAATGGAACGGGCAGTTGTCCCTGTGCTGCAATTTTTCCCGACCACAATTTTATGGCGGCATCCTCAAAACACGGCATATCCTGATAGGCGACCATCAGTGAGGCTACCGATGCGTAGTCTGCAATATGGTCTATCGCAAAAGGATTGCCAAAGAGCGACAAATGCACTTTCTCTGGCTCAAGGATCCGCAACAAATGAGCCCTCAGGTAGGGTGGCAAATCAAAATGATTCAGCGGTTTGATGTTTATTCCCGAAATGGCGAGGTGCACCTGTTCATAGGCCGACAAACCCTTCAGAAAATGTTCAAAAGCCTGCTCCCCTTCTTCGCTTTGCCACTCGCAAACCGCCACTTCAGGAAAGGCCTGCTGAACCTTGTCAGTTAGCGACTGCGTTGCCTCACGCTCCTGTTTTGAGGTGAAGTGATGCGCAACACTTTCTCTTTGGCTGAGGGTTTTTTCGGTGATTTTCAAGTGCACAAACACCACACGTCCCTGTTCGAGACCCATTCTCGGAGATTCCCCGATAACCATCGTCAGGCATTGCTCGGCAATTTCTTGATTCAGCGCCCGCGCTCCTTGCAAGTCAATTTTAGCCATCGCATCAGCAGGATTCAATCGCTGCGGATCATTCGCCCCTACCCATTTTTTCATGGCCAGAATATGGCGCACCTGCTCCTCCAGGGCTCCTACTGACCATTCCCCTGCCTGAATTGCCTCCTTGATCCTTTCTATCCCTTTGGGAACCGACAGCGAATTGGTAAGAATATGATTTCCCGCAAGAATGGCCTCGCAATCGGCTGCGCCCTCCTGAAAATATTTTGTAATCCCATGCATATCCAGCGCATCGGATATGATCAACCCCTGAAAACCCAGCTGCCCCTTGAGAATTCGCTTCAGTATTGGCTGTGAGAGTGTCGCGGGACGGTGAGGCCGTTTGTCCCAGACAGGAATCTGCAAATGGGCAATCATGACCGAACTACAGCCCTCGGAAATCAGTCGCTGAAAGGGATATAGTTCGACCGTTTGAAGCCGCTGTTCATCATGCAATAAAATGGGTAAATCGAGGTGGGAATCCACGGCGGTATCGCCATGGCCAGGAAAATGCTTGATATTATCCAGCACCCCTGCAGCCTGCAAACCCTTCATATAAGCCAGCGACTTCTGGCTCACCCGTTCGGGATCAGCACCAAAAGAGCGATAATTGATCACTGGATTATCAGGGTTATTATTGACATCCACCACTGGCGCAAGGGGAGAATGTATGCCCAAAGCCTTGCAATGCTGACCGATCATTTGTGCCATCTCGAAAATGAGCTGATCGTCTCGCAGGGCACCAAGCGTCATTTGATAAGGGAACTGATGACCATCCGAAAGGCGCATGGCCAAGCCCCACTCCGCATCAATATTTATAAAAAGCGGCACTGCGGAAAGGGTCTGATATTGATTCGTCAGGGCGATTTGCCTGTCTACAGTCCCCTGAAAGAAGGTCAGTCCACCGAGGTGGTATTTTGTGATCAGCTCCATGATCTCCCGCTCATGCTCCTGCCCTCGGTTTGAAAAAGCGGCAACCTGAAACAACTGCCCAATTTTCTGATCCAGCGACATGGAAGTCAGCGTGGTATTAACCCAGGAGTCCTGAAGGAAGGAAAGATATGGAGGACGTTTCATAATCACTGATATTTAGTTTTGCAGAAAGCATTATTCTTGTGCGCCTTGGTCATTTTTCAGCATTCATTCGCGGACCACAAGCAGCCAACTTTGGGCTGTTCATGAGCACCGCAATTGCCATAAAATACCCGCGGATAGCCCTCAAATTTGGGCAAATAAAAGAGGAGGATCAAACTGAAGGGGATTTTTTGTTGACCAGACAGCCAACTGCCCTGCGTTGCGCTTCAACAAAAAAAGTCAGTCGATGGAATTTCGCCGAAGCGCTCCTCCATAAACTGACCTTTAATGTCATTTTTCAGGCGATCAACCGTTGGCATCCTGCGGGGAGCGCAACAAGCTCGCCCTTAGTCTCGCCACGGCAATATAGGGAAGAAGGCCGCCGAAGGGGCACTGATCTGCAAAATATTGGCCATTGTAGGAGCAATTTGCGTGATGCCCACCTGCGTGGCAATGGCTTTTCCTTTCGGAATTTGATAACCCATCATCAACATGGGCACGTGCGTATCATAGTTGTAAGTCATTGAATGGGAAGTTCCCGTCATGTGTTTTCCCAGGATTACACCACTGTGAAAAACGATAAAAACATCTCCCGAGCGGGTCGGATGGCAACCGTTGGCAAGCAATTGCTTATAACCATGCTGAAAGTTCCCCGACTGCAAAGTCTTGGCCGTTACCGCATCCTGCACTGCATTTTGCGCCAAAATAATCTGCGCAGCATATTCCTGAACATCTGAAAGGTTATACCCTTTGGTATTGATCAGCTCACGGTCAAGGTAAAGCTGCTCCCCTACCAGATCAAGCACCCATTTTCCTTCGCCAAATTTGGCAGAAAGAGCTTCCTCCACCGTTTTGCGGATAGGCGCTGTATCTACATATTTGGCATTGTGGAATTTCTGATCAGCCATATACACTGCATTTTGTGCACCAGCATGGTCGGCAGTCAGGAAAATCACGACCTCGTCCAGCCCTACCTGCTCATCAACAAAGGCAAATAATTCTGCCAGTTCACGGTCAAGGCGAAGATAAGTATCCTGTACCTCTCGGGAAGCAGGCGCAAACTGATGCCCAATTTTATCTGTCGAAGAATATGAAATGGCCAACAAATCAGGAAAATCATGCTGCCCAAGTTGCTCACCTTTAATTGCCGCTTTGGCCATTTCTGTTACCAGCGTATTTCCGTGAGGAGTTTGCGCCAGCATCCCGTAAGGAGATTTATTGGCTTTGCGCAGCCTTTTGGCAATTTTCGGCACATCGTGTGGGAAAGCCGTGGATTTCTCGCCGAAAAACTTCCCTTCATAGGGGTTGTCGTCCACAATAGAAACCCCATAAGCCGAAGCAGGCAACAACAGCTCCCAAGGTTGCTTCAGCAATTCGTCTGGGCGGCCTTTGGCATTATAATCGTTTACCCACGCTGGCAAATGATCCATATAGAAGGTGGAAGAAATGAATTTCCCCGTTTTACTGTCATACCAAAAAGCACCATCAGCCATATAACCCGCAGGCAAAATCGCCGATCGGTCTTTTATACTTACTGAAACCACTTTGGACTGGTGGTTGGTGAACAATTTAAGCTCATCGGCCAAATTGGTGGCCAGCATTCGGTGTGGGGAGCGCTTGCCAGAATCATTGTCCTGACCGACCGTTTCAACTTCAGGGTCATCCACACAGTAAACGCCATGACCTTCCTGCCGATCATAATACCAGTTGTTGGCAATGCCTGAATAAGCAGGGCTTGCACCTGACCAAACGGTCGTATGTCCAGGGCCTGTGGTGGTTGGTGCGTAGTTATAATGCATATCGGAAAAGCTGGTACCCTCCCGAAGCAACTGTTTGAATCCGCCGTTTTCATCGTACTGATCCCAGTATTTTGTCAGATAATCGTAACGCATCTGATCGACGACAATGCCTAAAACCATTTTAGGACGTTTCAAGGTTGACTGACCATAGCCCAGGTGGGCAGAAATGACCGTCATGAATAATAGAGGTAAAAACCGATTCATGTATAAAAAATTATTTTTTACAAATTTACCCTACTCTCAAAAACCTCAAAATTATGGAGATAATTAATTTGTTAATAGCGTGTTTCCTTATCCTTTTTAATGCTTCTCTCAATAGAATTTAAAGACATTCATTCGCCGATGTACCGCGGGCGCGAAAATTCTTAACATCAAGTGCTTTTATGGAGGACCAAATGATCCTTCATCTTTTCACCAATACGCCAAATTTTTGTTGATAATTTTAAGGTTTAAACACGCCCTTAGTTTGTTTTTTGAATCAAGAAAATGCTAACTTGACTTTCCACAAAGACCGAAATTTCTCCTGATGTCATATCCATTTACCAGTTTATCGTCGAAATCGGGGCACTTGCCTGGCAGTACAATTCATGTGGGCGAAAAAAGAGCCCACAAAACCTCTATTGATATTGTTCATTATGATGGGCAAGAACTGATCGGCATTACCGACCCGACAACGGATCAGTTATTGGATTGCCAAAAAAAGGCGGGGGTCAGCTGGATCAGGGTTTCTGGTTTGCACGAAACGAATATTATTGCTGAAATTGGCCGACTTTTCCACCTCCACCCCTTGACGGTGGAGGACATCCTGAACACCAACCACCGACCAAAGGCGGAAGAATTTGAAGACCACCTTTTCATTACCTTCCGAGCGCTGAAAATGATGGACAATAACCTGAAACAGGATCAGATGAGCCTGGTGCTTGGACGTGGCTGGGTGCTCTCTTTTGAAGAACAGGACCACAGCCGTTATGCCACCATTATCCAACACCTTGAACAGCATAAAGGAAAAGCCCGCGGGCGCAAAAGTGATTATCTTTTTTACCGACTGATAGACGTGGTGGTCGATGATTATTTCAAGCTTTCAGAATACTTTGAAGTAACCAATGAGTCCCTCGAAGACAAGGTCATCAGGCCTGATGAAAAGGACTACCTGCCCACCATTCAAAGGAGCAAACGACAGATTTTCCAGTGCCGAAAAGCCCTCATGGCACTGCGCGAAGCCCTGGTGGTGGTACGAAGGGGCAATGATGCACTCATCCACCCTTCGACCTTAATTTACATTGAAGATGTTTATGAACATACCCATCATGTGATCGACGATATTGAAGTTCAGCGGGACATCCTTGCCAGTGCGCTTGACATCTACCTTTCAGGCCAAAGCAACAAGATGAACCAGATTATGCAGGTGCTTACCATCATTTCGACCATCTTCATTCCACTGACTTTCATCTGTGGGCTTTATGGCATGAATTTCCAGTTTATGCCTGAACTCACCTGGCGTTACGGTTATTTTGGGGTACTCCTGCTGATGGGCATCATGGCGGGGATCATGCTTTGGCTGTTCAGAAAAAAAGGATGGCTGTAAAGAGGGGGCAAAAGCGACACCTGTTGAAAGGTAACACGCAATCTTCGTATCCTCCGACACAAAATAATCAGCACGCTTGTATCCCTTCTGATCAATCGTTTTTGAAAACGGCAAATGAGGCGCTTTTAATTTACGAATCAGCCACAGAAAGCCCTTTTCATTCCATTGACTGATGCTTTGGGGTCGGCATAAAGTTAATCAGCAGACCATCAATTGATTTAGGATTGTTTTTAGTATCAGTTTACTCTGATCGATTAAAAACGCAAAATCATATAAATATTACTTGAGCAATAATTTCTATCATTATCCTAATTTACGAATCGAAAGAGAATAGCACGCCATGAATAAATAATACTTTTCGCTAAAGTATATGGATTCGGAAATCATCAGAGGGCTTGAGGTTAAATTAATTATACTTATAAAAGTATTAATGATATTTTTTCACTCAAACCCCATTTTTATAATGCGAAAATGCCTACTCTTTATCTTGCTCAGTCTGCTCACCACTGCAGGCGCCTGGGCACAAACTGACCACACCCTGACCTTCGACGACATCACACTCGGAGAGGGAAACACCAAAAGCCACATTATCGCCTGCTCCTATAACTTTGAGGCCAACCCATCGGGCACCAACCTGACCATCCCCGAGAAGGTTACCTTACCCGACGGTTCGGAGCAAGCCATTACCCACGTGAGCAATGATGTTTTCAGTGGTAAGAATATTCACGCCCTTCACCTGGCGGAAGGCTTTAAACAAATTGGACAACGTGCCTTCCAAAACAATAAAATCAAGGCGCTATCATTGCCGCCCACTATCCGAACCATTGGTACAGATGGTTTCAGTAATAACCTGATTGAATCATTGAATATCCCCGAGGCCTATACGACCATTCAAAACGGGACTTTCGAAAACAACAAAATCACCACCTTGACCTTTACTGGTAATGCGATTACCAAATTCGGACAGCGTGCCTTTCAAAACAACCTGCTCACCAGCGTTACAATTCCTGCCAACAGCCCTTTGGCACTGATTGACCAGCTTGCTTTTGCGGGGAACAATTTACAACAATTGACGATTCCTGAAGGTACCGTTGAGCTTAAAATAGGCCAGAAATTCGTTGCCAACAACCCCATTGAATCTGTTGCCTTTCCTTCAAACCTCAACGAGGTACACGCCAATGTATTGGCCGATTTAGATGACGGCAAACCTGGCTATACCCCTACGTGGTTTTCTGACGCTGGCCATAGTTCACCAATTCCTGCTTTTGACCTTGCCAACCTGCAAGGAAAAACTGCTTATGCCAAATGGGACATCACAACGTACACCCTCACCTTTAATGGTTCTTCCAACCATGACAACCCCGAAACATATACCGTAAATGATGCCATCACGCTCTCCCCTGCTCAGAAGGATGGATATAGTTTCGACGGGTGGTATGACAATGATCAATACACTGGGGAGCCCATCACCACAATTGCTGCTGGCACAACGGGCAATCTTAAATTCTGGGCTAAACTGACCATTATCGATTACCCGATTACCTACCATCTGTTTGGAGGGGAAAATCATGACGACAACCCTGCGACCTATAATACGGAGTCTGGTGCCATTCCGCTGGCGGATCCGACCCGTGAAAATGCCACTTTCGAGGGCTGGTTCGAAAATGAAAATTTTTCTGCAAGAAGGACTGAAATTCGCGGTGCATGGAGAAAGCCTTTAAGCCTGTATGCGAAATTCACCTCCGATGATTATGGGATTTCTTACGTGCTCAACGGCGGAGAAAATCATGCCGACAATCCTGCAATATATAATGCAGATTCAGATTTCAGCTTACAGCCTGCCACCAAATCAGGCCATACGTTTGTAGGATGGTATGCTACCGAGGATTTCAGCGGAGATCAGGTGGAACAAATTTCTGGTACCGAGCTTAGTGGCGACATCATTCTATATGCCAAATTCACCATCATCGACTATACAATCAGCTATGAACTCAATGGCGGGGTGAACGATGATAATAACCCTGCTGATTACAATATCGAATCGGAAACCTTCACTTTGTTGCCTGCCACAAAAGACGGATACAACTTCAATGGTTGGTTCGATAACGACGACAATAAAATTGAAGAAATTGCAAAAGGTTCAACAGGTGATATCAGCCTTAATGCACAGTTCACTATCATCGATTATACAGTCAGCTATGAACTCAATGGCGGGGTGAACGATGACAACAACCCTACTGATTACAATATCGAATCGGAAACCTTCACTTTGTTGCCTGCCACTAAAGACGGATACAACTTCAATGGTTGGTTCGATAACGACGACAATAAAATTGAAGAGATCGCAAAAGGTTCAACAGGTGACATCAGCCTTAATGCACAGTTCACCATCATCGACTATACGATCAGCTATGAACTCAATGGCGGGCTGAACGATGATAACAACCCTGCTGATTACAATATCGAATCGGAAACCTTCACTTTATTGCCTGCCACAAAAGATGGATACAACTTCAATGGTTGGTTCGACAACGACGACAATAAAATTGAAGAAATCGCAAAAGGTTCAACAGGTGATATCAGCCTTAATGCACAGTTCGCACCTATCAATTATGCCATCAGCTATGTATTGAATGGCGGCATGAACGACGATAACAACCCTGTAGAATACAATATTGAGACCGAGACTTTCAACTTGTTGCCTGCCTCGAAAACCGGATTCGGATTCGACGGATGGTTCGACAATGAAACTTTTACAGGAGCGCCAGTAACCACCATCAGCAAAGGATCGATGGGGGAAATTGACCTCTATGCAAAATTCACCGCTGGAGCATACACCATCAATTACAACCTCAACGGTGGAGTAAATCATCAGGACAATCCGAATACGTACACTACGGAAACAGAAACCTTCACTTTGTTGCCTGCTACCAAAGACGGATACAACTTAAATGGTTGGTTCGACAACGACGACAATAAAATTGAAGAAATCGCAAAAGGTTCAACAGGTGACATCAGCCTTAATGCACAGTTCACACCTATCAATTATGCCATCAGCTATGTTTTGAATGGTGGCATGAACGATGATAACAACCCTGTAGAATACAATATTGAGACCGAGACTTTCAACTTGTTGCCTGCCTCGAAAATCGGATTCGGATTCGACGGATGGTTCGACAATGAAACTTTTACAGGAGCGCCAATAACCACCATCAGCAAAGGATCAATGGGGGAAATTGACCTCTATGCAAAATTCACCGCTGGAGCATACACCATCAATTACAACCTCAACGGTGGAGTAAATCATCAGGACAATCCGAATACGTACACTACGGAAACAGAAACCTTCACTTTGTTGCCTGCTACCAAAGACGGATACAACTTCAATGGTTGGTTCGACAACGACGACAATAAAATTGAAGAAATCGCAAAAGGTTCAACAGGTGATATCAGCCTTAATGCACAGTTCACACCCATCAATTATGCCATCAGCTATGTATTGAATGGCGGCATGAACGATGATAACAACATTATTCATTACAACATCGAATCAGCTACTTTCACTTTGTTGCCTGCCACCAAAGATGGTTACAACTTCGACGGGTGGTATGATCAAAACGACCAAATGGTTACTGAAATTACCGCGGGGTCAATGGGGAATATCACTTTGACCGCTGGCTTCTCGACGATCAGTTACACCATCAATTATCAACTGAATGGCGGTATGAATGATAGCGAAAACCCTGCTAACTACAACATCGAATCAGCTACTTTCACTTTGTTGCCTGCTACTAAAGACGGTTACACCTTCGACGGATGGTATGATCAAAACGACCAAATGGTTACTGAAATTACCGCGGGGTCAATGGGTGATATCACTTTGACCGCTGGCTTCTCGACGATCAGTTACACCATCAATTATGAATTGAATGGCGGCATGAACGATGATAACAACATTGTTCATTACAACATCGAGTCAGCAACTTTCACATTGTTGCCTGCCACGAAAGATGGTTACAACTTCGACGGATGGTATGATGAAAACGACCAAATGATCACTGAAATTACCGCGGGGTCAATGGGGAATATCACTTTGACCGCTGGCTTCTCGACGATCAGTTACACCATCAATTATGAATTGAATGGTGGTATGAACGATGATAACAACATTGTTCATTACAACATCGAATCAGCTACTTTCACTTTGTTGCCTGCCACGAAAGATGGTTACAACTTCGACGGGTGGTATGATCAAAACAACCAAATGGTTACTGAAATTACCGCGGGGTCAATAGGTGACATCACTTTGACCGCTGGCTTCTCGACGATCAGTTACACCATCAATTATCAACTGAATGGCGGGATGAACGATGGCGGAAACCCTGCTAACTACAACATCGAGTCAGCAACTTTCGCTTTGTTGCCTGCCACGAAAGATGGTTACAACTTCGACGGATGGTATGATGAAAACGACCAAATGATCACTGAAATTACCGCGGGATCGATGGGGGACATCACTTTGACCGCTGGCTTCTCGACGATCAGTTACATCATCAATTATCAACTGAATGGCGGGATGAATGATAGCGAAAACCCTGCTAACTACAACATCGAGTCAGCAACTTTCGCTTTGTTGCCTGCCACCAAAGACGGATACAACTTCGACGGATGGTATGATCAAAACGACCAAATGGTTACTGAAATTACCGCGGGATCGATGGGGGACATCACTTTGACCGCTGGCTTCTCGACGATCAGTTACACTATCAATTATCAACTGAATGGCGGTGCGAATGATAGCGAAAACCCTGCTAACTACAATGTTGAATCAGCAACTTTCACTTTGTTGCCTGCCACGAAAGATGGCTACAACTTCGACGGATGGTATGATCAAAACGACCAAATGGTTACTGAAATTACCGCGGGGTCAATGGGTGACATCACTTTGACCGCTGGCTTCTCGACGATCAGTTACACCATCAATTATCAACTGAATGGCGGTATGAATGATAGCGAAAACCCTGCTAACTACAACATCGAGTCAGCAACTTTTGCTTTGTTGCCTGCCACGAAAGATGGTTACAACTTCGACGGATGGTATGATGAAAACGACCAAATGATCACTGAAATTACCGCGGGATCGATGGGGGACATCACTTTGACCGCTGGCTTCTCGACGATCAGTTACATCATCAATTATCAACTGAATGGCGGGATGAATGATAGCGAAAACCCTGCTAACTACAACATCGAGTCAGCAACTTTCGCTTTGTTGCCTGCCACCAAAGACGGATACAACTTCGACGGATGGTATGATCAAAACGACCAAATGGTTACTGAAATTACCGCGGGATCGATGGGTGATATCACTTTGACCGCTGGCTTCTCGACGATCAGTTACACCATCAATTATCAACTGAATGGCGGTGCGAATGATAGCGGAAACCCTGCTAACTACAACATCGAATCAGTAACTTTCGCTTTGTTGCCTGCAACAAAAGACGGATACAACTTCGACGGATGGTATGATCAAAACGACCAAATGGTTACTGAAATTACCGCGGGATCGATGGGGGACATCACTTTAACCGCTGGCTTCTCGACGATCAGTTACACCATCAATTATGAATTGAATGGTGGTGTTAATGCTGCTGAAAACCCTGCTAAATATACCCTCGCCGATGCATTTACCTTAGCGGATGCCGAAAAAACCGCTTATGATTTTATGGGCTGGTTTGATAATGCGGAATTTACGGGAGAGGCAATCACGGAGGTTACGGCAGGTACAAGCGGTGCGCTGACGTTCCATGCGAAATTTGAAGCTACCGTTTATACGATCACGTATCATTTGGATGGTGGCGTGAACGATGGGGGAAATCCTGAGGCTTACACTGTTAAGGAGACCATCACGCTGGCTGATGCACAAAAGGACGATTACACTTTCGAAGGATGGTATTTAAATGCTGACCTGACAGGCGATGCCGTGGTGGAGATTTCTGAAACTTCTGGTCATTTGGATTTATATGCCAAATTCCAAAAAGTACTCAATACTTCCGTTGCGCAGCAAAATGTAAAAATCTTCCCGAACCCTGCAGCTGACCATATCTTCATTGAAGGTGGTGCAGGACGTCAGGTGGTATTCTTTACCCCTGATGGAAAGGCGATGATGACCCAATCTTTGAGTCTGGCAACGCAACGCATCGACATCTCTACATTGTCTTCAGGACTGTACATCGTAAAAATCGACCATAAAGTGTTCAAGCTTTATATCCGATAAATATTGCATTTAACTTGTGGGTAGTGCAGGGTTGAAAGAAAAACACCCGCCATGCCCACAAGCTATTTTTCCTTGGTCGCCGGTTTGGCGGACAAAAAAGCAAGGGTTGTCGCTGACTGTAAATCAGGTGATGGAGCACAAAATCAATTTTGTTCAGTCCATCATCAGAGGAGCACGGCCACAACCCTTTTTTGTGTTTTAGCGCAAAAAAAATCCCTCCCCAAAAAGCATTGGAAAGGGATTCTGGTAGAAATGCAGTGCAACCTTTATTTCACCATTACAGGTTTTGACAATTTAGAAATGCCGTTTTCATTGAAAGATTCTATCGCAACATAATATTTGGTATCGCGATCCAATGAAGGCAATTTCAGTGATGTTTTATCGTATACCAACCACGATTCATACAACTTATCTGGAGCAATACCCCAACGAATGTTGTAGCCCTGTGCGCCTTTAACTTTTGCCCAAGTCAGCATCGCATCACGACGGTCTTTTTGGCGCTCCACTTTAAAGTGTTTCACACTTGCTGGTTTCGCTCCTTCACCTTTACCAAAAATTCGGAATTCCGACATGGCTAAATTCGGCGTTGGCACATGGATGTTTTTGTAACGCACAAAGCGCGCACGGACAGGTGCAGGCAACTGAACATAGTCGTTTGGAACGTCCTTATAATTGTTGCGCTTGTCAACGATCGTTTTCCAGGTTTTACCATCCATCGATGCCTCCACAACATATTGGTGGCGCATGTCTTTGTATCGGCCATACAAACCAGACTCATGATCATGGAAATTGATTTGTAACGCATAGATTTTCCCTGGCTTCTGAAGGTCAATTTCAACAAACTGCTGATCGTCATTGGCTTTTGCTACCCAGTAAGATTTAGAGTTCTCATCCGTCAGTACTGGCGCCAGCAATTCACCTTTGGCGTTTTTGGTTACTTTCAGTGTATCGACAAGGTATTCGCCATCAGCGGCAGTGCTTTTGTTCACTTCCATCCAAGAAGAGGCCACCTTGGCAGGCTTGTTATAAGAAAGCAACATCCAGCCTGCAAACTGCCCTGGTTTGGTCGGGTGATTGGAACCAAAGCGAGGGTAATCGCCAAACTGCGTATCTGCATGCATCAAGCCCTCTTTGTCAAAGTAAGTTGGGAACATACACAAACGGCGCTCCCAGTGCGAGTTCGACGCCAGTGCCATCGATGCAAAATGCCAATACTGTCCGTGAACATCCTTCATGGTAGAACCGTGACCTGAACCGTTAATGAAACCACCTGGTTTCAAACACATTGGGTTCGACTTCATGTACTTCCAAGGGCCGAGTGGGGTATCGCCAATATAAACGCCATCCGCATACACATTAAATTCTGTGCCTGGTGCGCCATATTGCAAGTAGTATTTACCGTTGTGTTTCGTCATCGATGCCCCCTCAATATAACCTTCTTTCAGGGTTGGATGGTAGTTGTTTTCACCGAAACGTTCCCAGCCATGCAAAGACTCATCAAGGTTGATCATTTCATACACCTTGTTCTGATAAGTGAAACGCTTGGTGCGGTTCATTTTTCGTGCGCGGATCGGTAATTTATTGGAAGAACCCCAATACATATAAGCCTGTCCGTCGTCGTCGATGAACAACTCAGGATCCTGCAAATTATGGATGATCGACCGCGAAGGAGTCCATTCTCCAGCCTTTGGATTGTCGGTATGCAAAATCGACATTGAACCAGAAGGGTTCCCCGCTACATAGAGTACCGAATCTTTATAGTTGAAGGCCGTCGGTGCATTGGAGCCCTGAAAATACCAGTTTTTAGGCGTGATGAAATCCCAGTTCACCAAATCTGTTGAATGCCAGTAACCCATTGATCGGGTTACGAACATATAGTACTCCCCACGAAACTCTACCGCTGAAGGGTCAGCCCCTGAACGATAGGAAATATCTTTTTGGGAATTATAAATCATGTACGTGTAATCCACATTCAGCGGGTTACAGTAGGTCTGTGGCAATTGCGTCTGTGCCATCGCACTTCCACCAAACAAGGCAGCGGCAGCAACGGACATCAACAACTTTTTGATTGCTTTCATTTTCAGTCGTTTAGTAAGTATTTTTCTATTCTTTTCTATTTTAAATTAACTCGTTGGTGGCAGGGCTGTTTGTTTAGCGGCTGTTGCACAACTGTCCTTGAAAGAACAATATCCAAATTTTATTCTCCCACTTATCTACTACGGGTTAAAACCCGCAGCTACTGGGAAATGTACCTTCGGCACAGCAGTCCTGAAAGGACTTTTTGTAATAGCCATGGAATTCACTCCATGGGTAAATGAGCGTGAGCAAATTTTATTTGGTTTGATAAATTGCAAACATAGTTGCGCGACAGCCCCCAACAAATCATATAATTTTATCCCTGCATAGGCATGAAAATTTTATTTATGGTGCGAGAACAACCAATCCATCAAGCCTGGGGTAGTAAACATTGGGTCGTTCCATGGGCCATGACCGATACCAGGGAATACGTCCTGTTTCACTTCCATCTTGGCATCCTTCATGGCTTGAACCATGTGGTTAGCATAGCTAATGTCCACTACTCCGTCGGCATCGCCGTGCATAATACGGAAAGCCATTTTTGAACAATGATCAACAATATCCTGAGGATTTCCACCACCAGACATCACAACCGCCGCCGCAAAAGTTTTCGGCATACGGTAGCATAATTCATACGTACCCATGGCGCCTGAAGAGATTCCCATGGCATACATTTGCTTCGTATCGACAACCTTTTTTGCCTGAAGGTCATTCACCAATTTCATTACTAATGATAAATACGGTGTTGGCTCCTCTTTATACTTCCAGAACCATTTCAATTTGTCTTTGCCCGCAACTTTGCTGTCCCAACGAGTGCTTGTAGGGCATTGTGGAAATACGACAATTGCCTGGTGCTGATTGCGGAAACCATCTTCCAAAAAGAAAGCCCCTCCGTTACTCAGCTGGCGTTGATTGTCGTTGCCGCGTTCCCCCAAACCATGCAGTACCACAATCAATGGGTATTGCTTTGAAGGGTCGTAGTTTTTCGGAAACAGCATACGGTAATTCAGGCTGCCTTCAGTCCCTTCAAAAACCTTGTCATAATACTGATCCATAGGTGTTTTAAGGATTCTGTCGTAAGGCAGATAAGAAGTAACAGGATTAGAAAGCGGCTTTACCACCTCCTGAATTGGGCTGTCCTCTTTAGATGTACAACTCATAAAAGCGCACACCATCATGGCCAAAGCTAATAATTTTTTCATAACAGTATTGCGATTATTTATTGTTGAACAGTTGAGAAACGTCGTCTGCAGAAAGGGTGGCGTTATAGATCTTCACATTGTCGATCTGCCCTGTTGCAGTGCCATATTTGTAACGGTTGTAATTCGGTAAGCCCGAGCCGATCGTCAATTTGGTCACCGATTTCCAGTTGATCTCCGAAGACATTTTGTTGGTTACCGACAACTCCCCGTTCACATACATTTTCAATTGCCCTTTACCGATCGTCAAAACAATATGATCCCAGCTATTGAGTGAGAAAGGATGGCTGTGAACGATGGTAGAACCACCCGAAGCACTTTTTGCGGAAGAGCCACACCAGGTATCGCCATTCACCATACCAATATTGGCACTGTATCCCTTATCGCGTTTCAGTACCGCTACACCGTTAAATGCCTGGGCATCGTCGCCCCAAAGGGTTACTAAAGCCGCACGACCTTTTTGCGCAGGATCGTTTTTATACCATAAAGAAATCGTCATGGCCTGATCTTTATCGGCCATCCATTTCGCGCCGCTCACATCATAGGTCAGGTAGCTGTTTTCTGCTCCCTGATATGCCTGGCTCGCTGGCGAATGTCCCTGAGCAAAAGTGATTGGCCCAACCGCTGTGGCCTTCAGCCCACCGTTAAGATCATCGGCCTTCTTGCCCTCAAAATCAGTCTCAAACACCAACCCTGGCTTTTTGTGCTTACTGACCGTCACAGGAATCTCCAAAGTATCCAACTGCCCATCTTTGCCCTCAACAATAGCCAAAAAAGTATGGTCTCCAGCAGACTGCACCCCAAGGTCGAAGCTGAATTCTGCGATTTCACTATTGAGGAACTTGTTGCGCTCCTGCACCTTATCGCCGTCAATTACACGAATATCTTTCAGCCCCAAACTTGCTTGCCCACGAAGCTCAAGAATCAATTTATCGTGATCAGTAACATTGAGCTGATCCTGATTCAATAGTGTGGTTTTTACAACGCCTGTCTCCTTTTGTATCGGAGTCGGATCATCGCTGGTAGAACACGCACACATCATTGCGATCAATGATGTTGTGGTAAAAACGCTACCCAATAGTTTTACTTTAGTCATAAGTATGTTATTAAAAAGAAAAAAACAGGCAGATGCTGGCTAGTATTTTTACTGACTTATAACCCCTCTTCCTTTCAGTAGAAGGTAAAAATCGGTTATTATTTCAGGCTGATAAAAATAACGGTTGGCTTACAGATGGTGCGAGAACAACCAATCCATTAGGCCTGGCTCTTTGAACATTGGATCGTTCCATGGGCCGTGACCGATACCGTGGTAAGTGTTGCGTACCACTTCGATATTGGCTGCTTTCAATGCTGCTTCCATGCGGTCGGCATAGGCAGGATCTACTACGTTGTCGGCATCGCCGTGCATAATACGGAAGGCCATATGCGAACATTTGGCAACGATGTCTTTTGGATTTCCACCACCAGACATATAATAACCCGCAGCAAAGGTTTTAGGCATGCGATAAGAAATCTCATAGGCGGTCATACAACCCATTGAAATTCCACCAACATAACATCTGCTTTTATCCACAATGCCACTGTTATTGATGAAGTCTTTGGTGAAGTCCATCAACATGGCCAACTGATGGTTCGGTGCCGTGTCATAAGTCCAGTACCAGTCTTTTTTCTTGGTGGTATAATGTTCTTTGCCTGATCCGGGCATCACTTTGGAATCCCAACGGTAGCCACGTGGACATTGTGGGAACACGACGATCGCAGGGTGATTTTTGCGGAAGTCTTCATTCAAAAAGAATTTACCGCCATTGTTCAATTGGCTGGCGTTATTGCTGCCGCACTCTCCCATTCCGTGGATCATCAAGATCATCGGGTATTTTTTGTGCGGATCAAAATTTTCAGGATACAACACACGGTATTGCATAATACCATCCTTATTGATGTAAACCTTGTGCAGGTAATTGTCCAGAGGTTTTTTCACTTCCTGCTGATATGGCAGGTAGGAAGTTTTTGCCTCAACAATCGAGCTTTCTTTTTTTTGCTCAGGTTTAGGGCTGCAGCTCGCCAAGGCGATGATCAGCAATACGATTCCGCTAAGATATTTCATAGCATTTATTGTGTTTAGTCGTTTAGATTTTTGTAATATTCCTTACATCTTCTGCCGAAAGCGTTGAATTGAAAATCTTTACATGATCAATGCTTCCTGTGGCGGTCTGATAGTTAAATCGTTTATAATTAGGCAATCCCGATCCTATGGACAAGGTATTCACATTGCGCCAATCAATTTTATGATGAAGATCATTCTGTACTGCCAAAACCCCATTGACATATAATTTCAGCATTTTGGGACTGACCGTCAGCACCACATGATCCCAGCCATTTTTACTGAAAGGCATATCATGGATAATTTCGGAGCCCCCCGAAGGCGTTTGTGCAGAAGCACCACACCAGGTATCGCCTGCCACAGTACCAATATTGGCCGTATAGCCATTTTCCCGACGCATTAACGTGATGCCCTGCAATCCTTTTGATGCCCACATACTGAGTATCGCCTCCCGATTGGTCGCTTTAGCGGCGCATTTATACCAAAAGGAAATCGACAGGCGGCTGCCCTTCCAGTTCACCGACGAAATATCATAGGTCAGGTAACTGCGGATATTTCCCCGATAGGCCGAAGAGTGCAGGCCCTTCACCCCACGGGTAAATTGTGGACGGCCCTTAATTTTAGCCTTTAAAAACCCTTTGATGTCGTTCACCTGATGGTGATCAAAATCTACATGAAATACCAGCTTGGGCTTTTTATATTCGCACACGGGCAAATCGAAAGAAAGGGAATCCACCTGTCCATGGATATTTTCAGTAAGGCCCAATAGGTGGTGCTCCCCCGCAGGCAGCTTACCGATATCGAAAGTAAATTCCGCAATATGCGGATTCATAAAATGGCGCCTTTGCCCCAACACTTTCTTCCCTTCTAAAATCTTGATGGCCTTCAGCCCCGACACCGACTCCCCACGCAAATCCACCGATACCTCATCATGGTTATTGAAATCAAAATCTGCCTTATTGAGCACGCTTGTTTTTAAAAATGGGTCCGATTGCTGACGGGAACACCCCATCACGATGGTCCCCATCAAACAGACGGCTACGAATTGAATAAAGCAATTGATTTTGTTCATGATATCCTTTCAAAATTAGGCGTAAAACATCAGGCTGAGGCGGGGAATCAAGGGATTATTTTTTCCACTGAAACAACCAGTCGAGCAGTTCAGGAGTAGCAAATGCACTGTCCCAGCTGTTGTGGTTGGCCCCTTCCACCAAGGTATATTTGGTGCCTGAATTATACTTTTTGATTTTATTGTAAATCGCTCTTGAATAGTGATTGGGAACGATATCATCCTTGGAGCCATGGAAGAACCAAATTGGCTTACGGCGGTACCGATGCGCCAGCTCGGGATTGTTCCCGCCGCAAATCACAACCGCCGCCGCATATTTATGAGGCCACCGCTGCAAACAATCCAGCGTACCAAAACCTCCGAGCGAAAGCCCCATCACATATACTTGCTTTTTATTGACCTGTCCACTTGCCCGCAGGCTGTCCACCAATTCATTCACCAAAGCCATGGCAGGCTGTGGTTTTTTGGTTTTGGGAAAAAGGAAGGTAGCGTCCTCCCCTTTTTTATGCGTGCGCGACATCTTCACCCAGCTTTGATCTTTTGGGCACTGTGGAAAAATGACTATGGCAGGGTGCTTGGCCATATTTTCAGCATTGGTGAATACCGAAGCACCATGCACCAGCTGAATTTTATTGTCGTTGCCTCGCTCGCCTGAGCCGTGCAAAAAAACCACCAAGGGGTATTGCTTCCCTTGCTCAAAATGTGCGGGCTTCAGCATACGGTAATTTAATACCTGATTTCCTGAAGTAAACTGCCGCGCCTCAAAGTGCCCTTCCTGTGCTTGTGCCAAGCTTAGGGTACTGACCATCGCCAGTACCATTAAAGCTATTTTTTTGATTATTCCGCTACCCATTATTGTACTGTGATGGTTTTTCCATGACGTGTAAACCCAAGCTTCTGAAGTCCTTTCAGGATTTCTTTATTCTTCATAAAATTATTCCACAGCAAGCCCGAGCGATAATTTTCCATCATGTTTACAATCGGTCCCTGATCAATCGCCAGGTAGTTTTTACGCACCCAAGGGGTTGAGGTACCGCGCAAGGCAGGCTTCACGGCATCATAAAAACCGTATTTCCCGAAGGTATCTTTTCCGAAGTTTCTGTAAAGGTTTTTAAGCACCTTCATGGATTCCGCTGGAGCGTAAGGCATAGAAGAAAGTGCCGCTGTTGGGGCAATCACGCCATAATCGCGGTTGGGTGCACTTGCGCCATAGCCATTCGGTACCAGATCACTGGCGGTGAGTCCCCAAAGGTTTTCACCATAACCGGCATAGCCTCTTGGGTTATCGATACAATAAGCGCGGTTGATTAACGTATGACGACGGTTTTGCTCCCAGTAATTAGCATACTGATCACGCAAGCCACGAGGATCAAGCCCCTGATAAGAATAATGGGCAAAGAATAATGGGCCACCCATGTGTTCCTTATTACCCAAAGGCAAACTCATGCCATAATAAATATTGCCATTGCGGTGGGTAACGCTATTTCTTCCCGCCCAAACGGTGTTGTAACCCGCCTTCGTAATAGGATGTGTTGGCGACGATTCCGCAAGAATGTAGGCAATCAGACATTCATTGTAACCGTGAATGACGAAGTTCATTTTGAAGCCGTATTTCTTGGACCAGTGCCAGGTCAATCCTTTTTGTCCGTTGGTATACCATTGCCAGTCCATGCCTTCCCAAAGGTCGGTAATGGTATTGCGCAATGCGGTTTCAGATTTGTTGTTTTTATTGAAGTACTGACGGACGGTCAGCAATCCTTCCGCCATAAAAGCAGACTCTACTAAATCGCCACCATCATCGTATTTTGAAAAGGCTTTGGTTTTTCCATTGGAAGCATAATACCAATGCGACCACATGCCATGATAACGCTCTGCATTTTTCAAAAAGTGCGTAATTTTTGTCAGGCGAGCCACCGCCTGCTCACGGGTGATCCAGCCATGTTCTGCCGCCACAACGATCGTCATGACACCGAAACCACTGCCGCCAATAGCGATCGCGGCATCTTTTGGGTCTGAATTACGCTCCCAGGCCAAGCCTGTTTTAGCATCGGCATAATCCCAAAAGTACTGAAAGGTGTATTGCTGCACCATATTCACCAGCTGATCGTCAGAGAAATCATGAATGGCCGCATGTGCCACTGCCGAAGATGCCAAAGCGTGGCCATTCACCACAGGAGTAACTTTATAATCCAGGGCGATATTCCGTCCGAGATCCGTCACAAAATCAAGATAATGAAGGTCCGCCGTCTTTGCACGAAGGGTAAATTCCTTTTGCCCCTCTTCTCTCGCAAAAATCTGATAGGCAGTTGCGCCCTTTACGGCTTGCCATTGTAAATCCACGTGGCTGTCATAGCCTTCGGCCTTGAGTTTAAGGTGGTCCGTTTTTGCCCATGCCCCCGCAATGGGTAACATTAGCAGCAACGTTAAAAATACAGACGTTATCTTTTTTTTCATAATAGGGAAAGTTTTGTCTCCCAATAAGCCATCAGGAGATCGTCAAAAAAACATACTCAAAGCTGGTGTTGGTATATGCAGGTAAAACCCTGCGCTATTTTAAACCTGTACGGACATTGCATGCAACATCCGTACAGGTGGTATTTATTATTTCAGCATAAATTTCACATTGGCATGCTTGCCGTCTTGCGTTTCGAATTGCAAGAAGTAGATACCTGCCGCAAGGTGACCGAGGCGCACCGTGCTGTAGGTGTTGTACTGCTGAAGGTTAGCCAGTGCATACGACTGCCCAAGCATCGAAATGGCGCGCACCGAAGCCCGCTTAATCGGCTCTTTGGTGAAAATGCGCAACAACTGCTGATTTTGGTTTACAAAAACACGGGCGTCGGTCATGCGTTCCACAGGTTTTGTAGCCGCTGTAATGACATCGTATTTTTCCTTGTTCCAGGCAATATTCAGGCGTTTCAAACCCGACTGAATGTAAGGAGAGGTCATGCCGAGTTTCCAGAGTAAACCACTGCTGTAGTTTTCCAGCATCACCAAAATTGGTCCTTCATCAATGGCCAAATAGCCTGCTGCTACCCAGTCTTTATGAGTATTAAAAGCATCGCGGAAGCCGTACCACTTGAAGATTTTTGGTCCGAGTTCACGATAGAATTTCTTCAATGTTGGCAGGGAAAGTTCAGGGGTATAGGCCATCGCTCCCAAAGCCGCTGTTGGTGCAATGGTACCGTCATCGTTGGCACCACTTGAACTTGGTTCGCTGGCAAAATAACCACCAGGAATATCGGAGGCGGTCAGTCCCCAAATCAAGTTTGAATATCCTTTGGAAGTATTGGCCACACAGTAGGCATGGTTAATTTTTGTCTGATTGATCACCTGCTCGTCGTATTTGGCATACTGGTCACTCAATCCGTTCGGATCCACGACCATGAAAGAATACTGGCTCAGGAATAATGAACCACCCATATCGTAGCCCAAAGGCAACTTAAAATTATAGAAGGTCTGCCCATTACGCATTTTGCCATCCATAGCCCAGCCTTTATCGTAAGGCACTTTTCCTACGCCATGCTCACCTGCTGCGGCAAGTACATAAACGATCATGGCTTCATTGAAACCATGCACCGTATGGTTCATGGCAAATCCATAATCAGGAGACCAGTGCCAGAAAATGCTATTTCCCTTGTTCAGGAACCATTTCCATTCAATGGTATTCAATAATTCTTTTACGCGGCTGCGGATCATTGTTTCCGTTGCATTGGAGCCGTCGAAGTAAGAAGAAGTGGCGATCATTCCCTGTGCCAGCAAAGCCGTTTCGACGATGTCGGCACCGTTGTCTTTTTCTGAAAATGGAATGGCTTTTCCCGTATTAATATCAATCCAGTGTGCCCAAGCTCCATGGAAGCGTTCGGCACCACGGAAAAAGTTCAGCATGTTCAATACGCGTTGTGCGCCTTCTGCCCTGCTGATCCATTGGTGTTTTACCCCAACAGGAACAGCCATAAAGCCCCAGCCAGAACCACCTGTGGCCACGATATTTCCAGGGTCTTGCCCTACGGTTCTACGCTCTGCGGTTACGCCTGTGGCAAAGGCACCGTCCCAGAAAAAACGGAAGGTATGCTCCTGCACCATTTCCACAAGCTGTTGGTCAGTCATGGTTTTGGTGCTTGCTTTTAGCAACTGATAAGGGGATTTTCTGCCATTTTGCAACCAGCGCACCGCATATTGTACGGTGGTATCCTGCCCAACAAAATCCATGAAGTGATTCAAGTTGGTGGTCGCCACCTCAACGGTGTCTTTTTGGCGATTGATATGATAAAGTGCCGCCTGATAGCCAGTTGCTGAAGGGGCATCGAAGGTAATTTCTACATGGCTGTCATAGCCTTTAATTTTTAGGTTGTTCAATTCCCGCAAAGGCTGGTTAGGGTCTACCCCTTGCGCCCCGGTCGCCATGATGTTGTCCACATACAGGGTATGGGGCTTTCCATCGGTGCCACCTTGCTCGAAATTAAAGCCTTTAATTTTTTGAAAGTCAATATTTGCATTGGCGGCATCCTTTCTCAGGGCCTCCAAAGGGATTGTTACTTTTACCCATTGCTGAGCAGGTAAATCTTTGATATAGTTAGCAAGTGGTTGCTTGGCGGTAACATTGGCACCTGTTTTGGCTTCGAGGCTAAAATCAGGAAGATCGTTGGCTGCTAAAGCCACTTCGGAGCGAAGCATGAACGTGATTTCCTTCTTCACACTCAGATCCTGAAAACCCCATCCTGGTGTTATAATTACTGCTTTCCATTGTCCGTTAGGCATGGAGGTATAGCTAAGCTCAAGGGCGTTTCCTTCGACGGCAACAGCCGAAGTTACAGGCAATTTATCGCCATTCACCTGCTTTAAAAGGCTTGGTGCAGTAGGAAAAGCCAAGCCTGTATCGTAATATTCAGCGTTCTTACTGTTCCTGAAAAAGTAAGCATCCTGGGCGAATGCCTGTGAAAAAATGAAGGTAAATAATATAAGTAAAGCCTTTTTCATATAATAGGGGAAGAAAGATTACAATAGAAATAAAGCCCCCGTTCAAAAAACAGGGGCTTTGAAAATCAGCTCGTCTTATTGGTAAGAGAACTGTGTATGTAATGAGTTGTCGCCAGCGCTTTTCGCTACCCAAAGGTCGAATTTACCTGGTTCAGCTACCAAAGTTTTCGCATCCAATCCAAGGAACTCGATGGTTTTCTTGTTGATAGTAAAGTGAACCGTTTTTGTTTCTCCTTTTTTCAAGGCGATTTTGTGGAATCCTTTCAATTCTTTCACAGGACGGGTAACCGAAGCGGCGATGTCGCGGATGTACATCTGAACAATCTCCTGACCGTCATATTTACCTGTGTTTTTCACGTCTACAGAAACTTTAATCTGACCATCTTTAGTGAAAGATTTTTGGTCAAGTTTCAAATTGCTGTATTGGAAAGAAGTATAACTCAAACCGTAACCGAATGGGTACAATGGAGAGTTTGGCGAATCAATGTAAGATGATTTGTAATCTGCCCAGTGCTTTTCATCCAATGGACGACCCGTGTTCTTGCGGTTGTAGTAGATTGGCACCTGACCAACATTACGTGGGAAAGTCATGGTGATTTTCGCTGCAGGGTTTACATCTCCAGAGATGATATCTGCCACTGCATTACCTGCTTCAGTACCTGGGTACCACGCTTCAACGATACCGTCAAGGTTGGCATCTTCCCAAGAAAGATCCAAAGGACGACCGTTCAACGTTACCATCACGATTGGCTTATGCAATTTTTTCAGTGCTTTCAACAAGTCAACTTGTGGAGCAGGCAACTGAATGTTGGTACGGCAAGCCGCTTCACCAGACCAGTTGAAATCTTCACCACCAGCGAACAAGATCACATCAGCATTACGCGCCGCACGCAAAGCAGCAGCAAAACCTTTGTGTCCTTCTTTGTTCAAAAGGTCACATCCTTTAGCGTAAGTGAATTTCACTTTTGTGCCTTTGTATTTGGCCGTTAAACCTTCATACAAAGTAACAGACTCTTTGCGGTCTCCGCGGATTGCCCACTCACCGTTCAAGCTGCGACGCTCTTTGATCATCGGACCGATCAAGGCAACACGTTTAGCGACATTTTTCTGAAGAGGCAAAACGTTGTTTTTGTTTTTCAACAATACCATTGATGCCGCTGCAGCCTTACGGGCTACTTTTCTGAATTCAGGCTTACCTACGGTTGCTTTCTCACGAGCCTCATCCATATAACGGAAAGGATCCTGGAATAAGCCCAGCATGAATTTCAATTCCAAAATACGCGCTGCTGCACGGTTGATGGTTTTTTCAGACACTTTACCTTCTTTCACCAAAGCGTGAAGGTTTTTAACGAATACCTCGCCATTCATGTCCATGTCGATTCCTGCATTGGCAGATTTCATTCCTGCTTCTTTCAAATCAGCCGCAAAACCATGCGCTACCAATTCGTTGATTGCAGTGTAATCTGTTACCACCATACCGGTGAATCCCCATTCCTTACGCAAAACGTCAGTATACAAATACTTGCTACCTGTAGAAGGTACACCAGCGATTTCGTTGAACGAAGTCATGAAAGTCGCTACGCCCGCTTTTACCGTTGCATGGTAAGTTGGGAAGTAAGTCTCACGCAAAGTACGGTCAGAGATATCTACGGTGTTATACTCACGACCAGATTCTGTAGCACCATAAGCAGCGAAGTGCTTGGTACAAGCCAAAATCGTATTTGGTTTAGTAAAATCTTTGTATGTTGTGATTCCCTGGAAACCTTTAACACGTGCTTCGGCAATCAAAGAGCCCAAATAAGCATCTTCTCCTGCACCTTCCATGTTACGTCCCCAGCGTGCATCGCGCCCGATATCCACCATAGGAGCGAATGTCCAGCTGATCCCTGTCGATGATGCTTCTTCCGCCGCAATACGCGCCGTCTTGTACATCATGCCCAAGTCCCAGGAAGCCGCCTCGCCCAATGGCATTGGGAAGATGGTTTTGTAACCGTGGATCACATCGGCAGCAAAAAGAATCGGAATATGATGAGGAGAGTTTTTGATCGCTTCCTCCTGAATTTTACGAAGACCCTTGGCACCAAAAACGTTGAACATAGAGCCTACTTCACCCTTTTTCAAATAGCCTTTAAAGTGGTCGTCGATTTTTGGTCCTGTAACAGCGCCTTGACCAGCGAACTGCGACATCTGACCGATTTTTTCATCCAGTGACATGATAGAAAGTAAAGAATCTACTTTGTGCTCAATCACGGGATCTTTGGAATAGGACTGCCAGTCGTACTTCTGTGTAGCACTTGGATCGTGGCTACAAGAAGCTGCCATGATCAACATTGCAGGTGCAATGATGGGCATCGCCATATTCTTGAGTAGTTGTTGAATTTTCATTTGAAGTCGGTTAAGAAATCTATGTAATGGAAAAGAAGGAAAGGTAAATTACCTTTCCTTCAATGCTAAAAATTAATTCGCAAGATCAGGGTTCAAATCCACCTGAGCTGTAGGATAAGGCAAGAACTCATGTCCTTTTACTGAAGGATCATTGGTACGAACCAAATCGTTAAAACGATCACCCCACTCATTGGCCATTTCTGCACGACGCTCGTTCAGGATGTCCGCTTTTGTTGGCGCAGCAATCGCTGGCATGCTTGCACGCTGACGTACCAAGTTGAATGGTGTAGCAGCATCGCCACCAACAGCCAATTTGGCTTCAGCATTCATCAACAATACATCTGCATAACGGAACAAGCGAATGTTGTTACCTACACCGTAATCGTTACGGCCAGCAGTAATCTGGCTTGATGGCGTGTAAGCTTTCGCATTGTAGTTGGCGTCAGTACCGTTGTAAGGCGCATATGAAGGCTTGAATTCAGGAATTGCATCTCCTTCAGGAGTTGTTTTTCCAGACTCAAGTACATCGATATCGTAACGAGTTGTTTCCTTACGGTCTTTCATGAATTTGATGAAGCCAGGCTCGATAGTACCGAATCCCCAGCCACTCAAGTTACCTGATGCACCACGTGGACCCTGGTGTTGGAACCAAGCGCCACCATAGATATTATCACCTGTAGGGTTGCCGAAATCAGTGAATTGGAATTCATAGATAGACTCCGCACACAACTTGCCAGGAATCTGGAACAATGTTCTGTAGTTTGCGCCCGTTTGAAGTGAGAATCCACCATTGTTGATGATGTCATCGGTCATTTCTTTTACGGTCTGCATATCGCCCATTTGAAGTGCCGTTTTGGCGATCAATGTTTCGGCAGTATATTTTGTTACCGCTCCAGGATGTGAATTCTGGTCAGGACGCTGTGCAGGCAAAGCAGGAAGAATGTCTTTCAACATATCAATCACATGCTGACGGATCTGCTGCTGCGAAGACTTAGGAATCACTACGGCCATTTGGTTGTCTGCAGGAATAATCGGTGCATCTCCCCAAAGGTTTGAGATAAAGTAGTAAGCCAGTGCTCTGTGGAAAGTGATCTCCGCAGTGTATTGTGCATACATATCTTTATCCTTGTCCGTATTCAAGTACGGCTTGAAGTTGTCCAACAATTTTTGGTTGTCGAAGGTGTTATAAATGACACCATAGTAGGCCATCCAGGCGTTGTTCAACGCCCAGAAGTTCTGTATTGCATCGTAGTTATAATTTTCTACTTCAAGGTAATCGTGCTGATCGGCCTCAGAGCCACCACCTTTGGTTACTTCATCACCACGAACGTTCAATAATGGCCAAACTTCCCATTGGGTCATTTTGGCACGGGCAATCGCATAAGTACCAGAAACTGGTGCATACATTTGCGAAAGATCGCTGTAATTGATGGTTTCCGTAGGATTTGTATTCTCCTGCGTGATGTCCAAGAAGTTGTTACAAGATGGAAGTGTAACTACTCCCATCATTGCTGCTGCAACTAAATATTTAAGTTTCATCTTGTTCGAATTTAAAAGCCTTAGAATGTTACGTTAGCACCCAAAGAGAATACTGAAGATACTGGGTAAACACCGCTGTCAATACCACCTGGAACCTCTGGCGTAAAGCCATTAGATTTGAAAGAAGTAAATGGACGGTCAGCATTCAAGTAAAGCTGTGCTGAAGAAATCTGTAATTTGCTCAACAAGCTTTTTGGCAAGTTGTAAGCCAAACGGATGTTCTGAACTCGGAAATATGAACCGTCTTCGATGAAGAAAGTAGAGAATTTCTGTGTATTCCAAGGCTTGAACAAACCTGCTGCAGATGGGTAAGCGTTAGTGCTTCCTTCGCCAGTCCAAAGACCATTAGCCACTGCGGCATCCATGTTGTTACGAGGGTGTTTGTTGATATCCGCACGACGACGGTTGAACAAATCTACGCCCTGAACACCTTGGAAAGTAGCGCCTAAAGTCCATGATTTGTAAGTCATGCTCAAGTTGATACCATAAGTGTAATCTGGTTGGTAGTTACCAATCAACTGACGGTCGTCAGGAGTTAACTGGCCATCACCATCTTTATCCTCATATTTGAAATCACCAGGTTGCAAGCCATTCGCTTTAGCGATTGGGTCGCCGTCGATTTCCGCTTGATTTTGGTAAACACCCAATTTTTTGTAACCGTAGAACGAGAACAATGGAGTACCTACCTCTGTCAATTGAGGGAATTCAGGAGAACCTGTATAGTAGTTTGGCTGATCTCCCAAAGAGATCACTTCGTTGTGTAATTTCGACAAGTTACCACCGATAGAGTAGCTGAAATCATCGCCGATTTTATCGTTCCAGTTCACGTTCAACTCAATACCTGAGTTACGAACAGTACCAGAGTTACGAAGCAAAGACCCTTTACCGTTAGGCAAAGTGTTTGAGAATGCCAAGTCTTTAGTATCACGACGGAAGTAATCCGCTTCGATGTTCAGACGGTAGTCCAAGAATTTAGAGTCGATACCAACGTTGGTCTCTTCTACTTTTTCCCAGTTCAAATCAGTGTAGTTGGTTTGGTTAACCATACCAGGAATCATGTTCGTACCACCGAACACCCCAGAGTCACCCAATCCACCGTGTGAAACTTTTGCAAAACCATCGTTAGCAGCAACGTTATCGTTACCCAACTGACCCCATGAAGCACGCAACTTCAAGAAATCAACACCATGGTTTTTCAAACCAGCCATGAAGTTCTCATCAGACATTACCCAACCCAAACCGATAGATGGGAAATAACCCCAAGTTTGTTGGTATTTAGAAGAACCATCGGCACGCATTGTTGCAGATACCAAATAACGGTCTTTCAAAGCATAAGAGATACGAGAGAAGGCAGAAACACCACGGAAACGAGACCCAGCATCATCAGCTGTAGAAGATGTTTTGTCACCAGAATTGATATAATCAGGGTTTTTCACATCATCAACATTAGCCCATGCACGGCGGTAGTTGTTCTGACGAACAGAGAAACCAGCCATTACAGTCAAGTCGTTATCTCCGAAGTTCAATCCCCATGTAGCGGTGTTATCCCATACATAGTTGGCATTCCACTGATCGTATTTTGTCAAGTGGTTTTTCTCTTGAATAGATTTACCATTCACATAACTTGGCGTATAAGTACGGCCACGTCCGTAGCGGTAATCCATGTTGATTGCAGAACGGAAAGTGATATCCTTGCTCTGGAAAGGCTTCAATTCAGCAAAGAACGAAGGCATGAAACGGTAAGCTTCATTCTTGTTATCTCCTGTGTAAGCGGCCATCAACATTGGGTTAGTATAATAAGTATCGTAACCGTCGATAGGCTGGCCGTTAGCATCTTTTCCGAAGAAGTGAGGCGTCGCGAATTTCAATGGGAAAGATTCTGCATCAGTCAATTTACCATCCATTACAGGGTAAATTGGCGCATTGATAAATGCCTGGAACCAAGCACCGTCGTTATCATGTTGTGAGTTTTCATCAGTGAACATGAAGTTTGTTCCCACTTTCAACGCTTTCGTCAATTGGTAATCCATTTTGGTACGGAACGACAAACGGTTGTAGTTACCCGTTGCATTCATGATACCATCCTGATCAAAATAACTTACACCGAAAGAGTAAGTAGATTTTTCAGTACCACCTGAAAGGGTCAGGTTATGGCTCTGAATAGGCGCTGAATCTTTTAGCAATTCTCCGTACCAGTCAGTGTCCACTGAAGGAAGGTTGCCATTAGCACCATAATAAGCCATTGATTTGTCTACCAAACCTGCAAGGTCTGCATTTCCTGATGCACGCATGATTGAAGAATACTGTGCCGTATTGGCCATTTTCAATCTTTGCGTAACGGTTTGGACACCATAGTAGCCGTCATAAACGACTTTCATTTTTGTATTTTTCACACCGCCTTTGGTAGTGATCAAAACAACACCATTCGCTGCTTTTACCCCGTAGATCGCTGCTGCTGAAGCATCTTTCAAAATCGACATCGACTCGATATCGTTAGGGTTCAAGAAGTTAATATCATCGTAGAACATTCCATCCACTACATATAATGGAGAGGAGTTCCCGATAGAACCTACACCACGAATGTGAACTGAAGCGCCCGCACCTGGAGCACCAGAGTTAACAACAGTTACACCAGGAACTTTACCCTGAATACTTCCCATAGGGGATGTAGAGTGTACTTTCGTTAATTCGTCAGATTTAATCGTAGCAATTGGAGAAGTCAAATCTTTCGATTTTGCCTGACCATAACCTACTACAACAACCTCCTGAAGGTTGTTCACTTGAGCTTTCAACTGAATGTCGAAATTTGAACGGTTACCTACAACGGCTTCCTGAGATTCCATTCCAATGAATGAAAAGACGATCGTGTTGTCTTTCGACAAGCCGTCTAAGGTGAATTTACCATCCATATCAGTAGAAACCCCGTGAGTGGTTCCTTTCACCAACACACTTGCACCTGGCAAGCCGCTTCCATCAGTATCTCGGACAATCCCCGAGATTGACAGGTCTTGCGCAAATGCCGCAAGGTTGCCCATCATGATGAACATAATTAATAATAGATGTTTACGCATAAAACTACACTTTAAAAAACAAAAGTTTATTTTGGTGTAAATTCAGTGCTTAGGATATATGCCTATATCAAAAGCGTGAGTTTACGGTTAAGTTTTGTCAGTGACTTGTAGATGAGATTTCGATTAAATTAAAATTATCCAATTTTAATCTCTGTAAGCCGCCATGTATTTAAGATCAAAATGAGTGCCAACAGGCACTTTGTATGAATTTAAATCAGCAGCTTTTCGTCCTCCCAAATTCGGCGCCACCAGAATATTGCCCGAAGGAGAGACCATCCCTTTCCGACAATACAAATATCAGTGTCCAGGATTCTAAACAAGAAAAACGCTACCCATCAAAAACACTCCACACCATAAAAAGCCCCTCAGAAGCTCACTATCAAGCAAATAAAGGCTGATTCTACCGCAACACATCAATCAAAAAAAGTAAATGATGGGGTGATAACCCATCATAAAGCTTCCATTTTCCGTCATTACACATTATCAATCCTTCATTTTACCCCACGGAATCCCCGTACATTTTCAATTATTAAATATTATTCAATGGCTTTTTTTTGAATTACAAAACCGCTTTATTTGTGGATATTCTACTCAAAGCCGACCTATTTAAGAAAATGTTTGACGACTAACAGCGACTGACCAAAGGTTGACTCCTCCAATATATGCCCAGATTCTTAACATACCTCTTGCTCTATTTTGCACTTTTCAGCAGTGCCTATGCGCAGGAAAAAATGACCTCCTCTACAAAATTCTCTATTCCCATAACCCCGAGAATTACAAATTTTGATAAACGTGACTATAAAGGAGAAAATCAAAACTGGGACATTACGGTGGGCAATGATGGCAAGGTTTTTTTCGCCAACACCCTCGGGCTGCTGACCTACGATGGCGAGGACTGGAATTTATTCAGCACGCCAGATATTCTGCATACAATCTACTATCGCAACGACACCATCTATGCGGGAGGCAACCAATTTATGGGCTACTTCCTGACCCATAACCTAAAAAGTGGCTTCCACCTGATTCATAATATTGAAGAAAGCATCTGGAAGATTTTCCCCATTGGCAGGCAGATGGTCTTTCAGGCTTTCAGCAGATTCTACCTGGCGAGCCCCAACGGAATGCTGGGCTATGAACGGCTGCCGGGAAACATCACCTTCTCCTACCCGATCGATGGGAAAATCTATTATCAGCTTGTTTATGGAGACCTGTATTCAATGGATGCCGACGGGCTGAAGCAAAAAGTGGAGATTCCTGCGCTGCATCAGTTTCAGGTGAAATCCATCCTCAAACTTCAGGATGGTGGCCTGTTGCTCGGAACGCTGCGCAATGGTTTATATGAATGGAAAAATGGGCAATTGAACCCCATTAATAATTCGCTGAACGATGCCCTGAAAGCGGGGAAAATCAATAAAATTGCCGTCTTGCCCAATGGACTGTTTGCCTTTGGCACCATGAAAGCAGGCCTGATTATCGCAACCCTCGACGGACAGATAAAATACCACCTCAACAGTACCAACGGGTTGCCCAATAACCGCATTCACAGTATCGAATTCAGGGATGGGCACCTGTGGCTCGGCCTCGATGATGGGATCTCGGTGATTAACCTGGACTCGCCAGCAACTTATATCAATGATTTCCTTGAACAACTCGGTGCCGTTTATGACATCTGTCAGCAAGGTGATGACTATTATATTGCCACCAACCAGGGCGTATATCACGGTCGGGATATTTTCAAAAGTGGTGTGCCTGTTTTTGAACTGATGCCCAAGGCTGATGGGCAGGCGTGGAAGCTGACCGAACTGGACGGCCAGATTTGGTGCGGCCACAATGAGGGCACCTTCCTGATTTCCGGAGGGAAATTTGAGCAAATTTCTGATGTGCCTGGCGGCTTTGATTTCGTCCGCAGTAAAAATCAGCCCAACATCATTTATCAGAGTGCCTACTACGGCATTGCGGTTTATAAAAAACAGGCGGGCAAATGGAAATACTGGACAACTATTGATCAGCAACTGAAAGAGCGCACCCGAAATATTGTAGAGCAGCCCGATGGCAGTTTGATTGTTTCGACCTTCAACGACCACCTGCTGCAGGTCTTTCCTGCGGCAGATTATAAATCCGCCGAACGGGTAGTCAGTCTAAAACAACAATTTGATTTACCGAATTTATCAAACATCAGAGTGTTTAAAGTCGGTCAGGAAACGGTGGTCACAGGTAAGCATAAGGCTTTTTCCATTCAGCAGGATGGCATCGAGCCTTTGGATGCCCCACTGGCGGATGCGCATTATATTTCCAAACCCATTAAGGGCAAAATGATGATCAGCAGGAATAATCAATTGCACCTTTACGATCTCAAACAGCAGGAGGAATTGCCGCTGTCCAACAATTTCAGTGAACTGGCAAATCATCTGATCTATAAATATGAACACATCAATACCCTCTCCGATTCTGTATTTGCAGTAGCCATGAGCAGTGGCGTCGCCTTCTGGAATATGAAAATGAAAGACCACTACCACCAGCCGAAAAATGTAAGCTTCACGAAGGTGGTGGCGGAAAATAAACGCAATGGTGCGCAAAAAATCATTGCGACCTCAGGCACCGCACTGCCCGACAAATACAACACCATTCGGTTTACCTTTACCGCTTTTGAGTATGGGGAACAGACCCATTATATGTACCAGCTGAAGGGGTTCAATAAATCGTGGCAGGATAATGGGCTTAAAAATGACTGCGAATTTCAGAACCTTCCCTATGGCAGTTATACCTTTTTGGTGAAGGAGAAAAATGCCGATACCGCCACGGCCTACGATTTCACCATTCATGCGCCCTGGTACCTGCGCCCCGTGGCGTACCTATTGTATATTGCTTTGTTGATTGGCCTGTTCCTTATCGGTTACAAATACCATAAAGGCAGACTGCTGGTGCAGCGAAAAAATATGCTGATTGCCGAGCGAAGGATGATTAATAAAACAAGAACGGCACATCAGGAAAAGCTTAAAGCCCTTAAAGAGCGACAGCTTCAGGAGGAAATAAAGGCCAAAAACAATGAGCTTTCAAAGCTGCTCATTCAGGACAGTAAGAAGAAAGAGATCATTGCCAACCTGCAACATCAGCTCACGGAACTACGGGAGAATAAAAAGCCGCTGAAAATTCGGGATATCGAGAAACTGGACAATATCATTCACGAATCCTTCGATGAAAAAAAGGACTGGCTGGTCTTTGAATCGGCCTTCTCGGAAACCCATGAGCATTTTTTCAAGCGGTTGCAGGCAAAGCACCCGAACCTGACCACCGAAGACCTGAAGCTTTGCGCCTACCTGAAGGTTAATCTGACCACCAAAGAACTGGCGCCAATTTTCAATATCACGCCCAAAAGTGTTGAGCTGAAGCGCTACCGTCTGCGGAAAAAATTGTCCCTGGAAAAAGGGCAAAGCCTGAAGGATTATATCGTCAATCTTTAAGAAGGTGTTCATCGCCTTGCGCCCAAAGGAAGGAACATGTGCGTTATTTATGGGTTGCAGGAGTAGTTCTTCGACCACCTTATCAGGGGTGAAAGATGATTGACAAGGCACCGACAGCCACCTTTCCAAGTTGGAAATTCACCACATAAAGCGAGGTCAGGGGAAAAGCATCATCTTTAAAAACCTGCGGACAAAAAAAATCCCTGCCAAAAGGCAAGGACTTCATAATATGTGTTGTGTATGGTTGTTGCAATATTAATAGTCAAGGATGCCTTCTTTTCTTGCGACATTCAGCAATTCGAGAACATTCTTTACCCCTACCTTTTTCATGATATTGAATCGGTGGGTTTCAACTGTTCGCTGGCTGAGGTTGAATACTTCGGCCATTTCGCTGTTGGACTTCCCCTCTGAAAGTGCACTTAAAACTTGCAGCTCTCTTTTGGTGAGTCCGAAATCTTTTTTCCCTAATGGTGTGGGCTTGCTTCCTGTGGTATTGCTGATACTGCTCCCTTTGCGTTGCATGGAATTCACCAACACTTCGGAAACCGCTGGGGCAAAATATTTATGCCCTTCAGAGACCTGTAGCAATGCATTGATAAAATCGGCCTTGACAATATCTTTGAGCAGGTAGCCAAAAGCGCCCACCTGAACCGCCTGCAGCACATAGTCTTCATCATGATGCATCGAAAGCATTACTACTTTCGCCTGCGCAGCATAATTCTTCATCAGCTTTGCCGCCTCAAGTCCATTCATCACAGGCATACGTATGTCCATCAACACGATATCAGGCTGTAACAAGTCCGCATTTTTCAGTGCTTCCTGCCCGTCACCAGCCTCTCCTACCACTTCAAACCGATCATCGTCGCTCAATAGCGCCTTGATTCCATTACGTACTAAAGTGTGGTCATCGACCAATAGAATACGTATTTTTTTCATCATATTAAATAGGTACTTTAACAGTTATTTGGGTTCCATTTGTTGGTGAGGTAATGATTTCACATTGCCCGTTGGCGTAGCTGGTACGCTCACGGATATTCCCCAGGCCGTTGCCTTCTTTTACCGACGACAGGTCGAATCCTTCCCCATTATCCTTTATAACTATGGTCAGGTCGGTACGGTTATGGGCAACCACAATTTCAATGCATTCACCTTCACTGTATTTCAAGGCATTATTCACCGCCTCCTGCACAATTCTGTACAGGTTTGTTTCGGTGATTTGGCTCAGTCGCTGGTTAAAACCCGACTGATTTTCAAAGATAATGCTTTTCCCGGAGTATTGCGTCATTTCCTTAGCGAAATTACGTAGTGCAGGAATTAACCCATAGTCTGTCAATACATTAGGATTTAGGTTATGCGAAATTCTACGTACTTCGATGATCAAATCACGGAGGGGCTGCCGAAGTTCCGCAAGCTTGATTTCCGTCCTTTTCCCATTGTAAGGGTCAATGGCTTCGAGTTCAAATTTCAGGGCAGTGAGCATCTGCCCTATACCATCGTGCAGGTCACGGGCAATGCGCTTGCGCTCCTCTTCCTGGGCAAAAAGAATAAAAGAAGCCCGTTCTTTATGGGTCTTGAAGGCCGATTGCACCTCATCGAGCTCGAGGGTAGCCCGTTCGGCGGCGAGCAATTTTACGGTCGTGATATTTGCGCCAAGAATAAGAATTTTCTCCACCCTTTTGCCATTGCCAGATACGGGCACCAGGCTCACATCCAGCCAAAGATCGTTGCCGTCTGCATCGTGGAGCAACAACTGATCGTGCCATAATTCTCCCGACTGCGCTTCGGAAAGGGCGGCCGAAAGTACCCCAGGCTCATGGTTATTGGTCACAAACACATCTTCAAAATGAATCAGCAAAGCATTGCGCTCATGCCCCATCCAGTCGGCGAGTTTTTTGCTGGCGTAAATCAATTTTCCCTGCGGATTCATCCGCCCAAGAATATGCTCCTTACCGATTGCGCTATTGATCGCCTGCTCATTTTTGTAAGCCTTCTCAAGCTTGCCATACAGCCCCTGCAACTCATGGTACATCCGCTTGGCCTGCTGCTCCGACTCGCCAAGTTTGTCTGTAATCTTCCTGATATGGGCAGTGGTAGGCCAAAAAATGAACACCACCTCCAGCGCCAGAATCGCCAGGGCTACAATGAGCATCACCCATTGCAGATGGTTGAGCTTCTTCATTTTCTGCACCGCCTCGTGGTCATACTGAAACACCACTTTATCCATCGAGTCCAAATAATCCCGTTCGACTTTCAGTAATTTATTCACGGCCGCATCAAGTGAAGGGTCGCCATAGGGAATTTGCAGAATATCAAGAATCACTGCCGACATCCCATTGAAGTAGGGATTGAGTTCATTGAATTTCGCCCGAATTTCCGCAGAGTTTTGGGAAGGGATATTGAGTCGTTTGTTCCCATGCTGAAGGTCATAATGCACCTGCGACCAGTCCTCAAAATCCTCCTGAACAATCCGTTTACGCTCCTCGAACTCATGGGCGCCCACCTGCCGAAGCAAGACGGCATTTTTGGTAAGCTTCTGCGACAGCATCCGTTGCCGACCCCCGAGGTTAACCGTTCTGGAGATGTACATTTTGTCCTTCAGGTATTGTTGTAAATACACATCCCTGAAGATGATCGTCCAGGTGATTCCGAGAATCGCCAAGATGTACATGTGGGCATATTTCCTGAAAGGATACTGTTGAGGGTTGTCTGATTCTGTAAAGGGAGACATAAAAATAAATCGGTAGGTGGTTGATGACAGATCGTTGCTTTAAAATAAAAGATTAAGACTGAACTCAGGCCATAAAACCGTTTCAATTTTCGGAATTTGGGCAAAATTAACCCTTGGCCACTATTACAATCGGGTAAAGGACAAAAAACAAAAGCAGCCCACCGAAATGAGCTGCTCTAAAAAAACCAAACATGACTCCTTTTTTAAAAGGAATTGATCAATTATCTCTGATAGGGAATAATCAATCTAAACAGCGACTTCCTGATCAACAGGAACACTCACCCAGACTTTAGCATCTTCTTCCTTGATCTCATAGATCGAAATATGAAGTGCTTCGCCTTGTAAATTTCGGCCATCCTCCAGAGAGAACGCCTTTTTATGGAAAGGACAGGCAACCATCGGTTCCCCTTTTTTGTCACCAATAATTCCTCTCGCTAAAATCATTTGTTGTTTATGCGGGCACATATTGTCCGAAGCATAAAAACGCTTGGTTGTGCCACAATAGAAAACTGCGATTTGACGACCGTCGATTAATACAGCGCGTCCCAATCCACTAATAAAGTCTTCGGCAGTGCCGACATTTACCCATTTGTTCATTGTTGTATTATTTGAGGTTTACCAAGGTTTTGGCGCTTTCTGTCCGCGCACATCTACAAATTCTACGGTATCGTCGGAAGCGTCCGTATTAACGAAAGGAGCAAATTGCTTGCGCATATTTTCATCCTCCACCACAGATTTCCATTCGCACTGGAAGGAGTCCACTACCGATTGCATTTCCGCTTCGAGCTCGGCACAAATCCCGAGAGAATCATTGATCACCACATCTTTTACATAAGCCTCACCGCCTTCAAGGTCGGTAAACCATTTCGACGTACGGGTCAGTGGTTCTGCGGTACGGATGTAAAACATCAGGAATCGGTCGATGTATTTTATCGCCGTATCATCATCAAGATCCGAAGCCAGCAACCAGGCATGTTTCGGGGTAATTCCGCCATTACCACAGATGTAAAGGTTCCAGCCTTTTTCTGTCGCAATCAGTCCAAAATCTTTCCCTCGTGCCTCGGCACATTCACGAATACAGGCCGACACCCCCGATTTAAGTTTGTGTGGCGAACGCAACCCTTTGTAACGCTCTTCCAAACGGATGGCCATCGCTACAGAATCCTGAACACCATAGCGACACCACGCTTTCCCCACACAACTTTTCACGGTTCTCAGTGACTTCGCATAAGCGTGCCCACTTTCAAAACCGGCATCAATCAGCTCACTCCAAATCGAAGGAAGATCCTCCATGCGTGCGCCGAAAAGGTCAATACGCTGCCCACCGGTAATTTTGGTGTACAGGCTGTATTTTTTCGCTACCTCTCCAATAACAATCAGTTTCTCGGGCGTAATTTCCCCTGCAGGGATTCTTGGCACAACCGAATAAGTTCCGCCTTTTTGGATGTTGGCCAAAAAGCGGTCGTTGGTATCCTGCAATGATGCATTATTCTTTAGAATCATGTCATTCCATGTACTTGCCAGCACACTCGCCACCAATGGCTTACAAATCTCACAGCCTGTTCCAGTACCGTGAGCCGTAATTAGTTCATCGAAAGACTTGATTTTTTTCACTTTGATCAGGTCAAGAATTTCCTGACGGGAGTAATCGAAATGCTCACAAATCACCTGCTTGACTTCCTTACCCATACTGGCCAAAGTGCCATCAAGAATTTCTTTGATTTGCGGCACACAACCCCCACAGCCCGTACCTCCTTTGGTACAGGTTTTAAGGCTCGCAAGGTCTTCCGTACCTTCTTTTACCGCAGTTACAAGCTGCCCTTTGGTCACGGCCTCGCAAGAACAAATCACCGCTTCATCTGGCAGATCCATCAGCGACATTCCTGAATTGCCGCCTTCTGAACTACCCGCCCAAAGCAATGACCTTGGATCCTCTGGCAATTTCAGTCCGAGTTGGGTGGTTTGCAGCAACATGCCATAAGCTTCGGTATCGCCGACCAAAATCCCGCCGAGCAATTTCTTGCCGTCAGCAGAAATGTTCAGTCGCTGATACAAGCCCTGACGGGCATCAGAATACACCATCACCTGTGCCTCTGGCGCTTCGAGCAGTGCATCGCCAAAGCTGGCCACACCCACACCTATCAATTTCAGTTTTGTGGACATATCCGGGAAGGTGAAATCTTTCTTCCGTCCCATCAGTTTTTCTACCAGCACTTTGGCCATATCGTAACCCGGTGCTACCAGGCCGAAAACACATTCCGCATAATTGGCACACTCCCCTATGGCGTACACCCCGCTCAGTGACGTTTCCATCTGATCGTTAACCACAATACCACCACGCTGATGCACGGTAATCCCTGCCGCTTTTGCCAGTTCATCACGAGGACGGATACCCGCAGAAATCACCACCATGTCCGTTTGCAGGCTTGTTTCATCGGCGAAATCCATACGTACTACTTTATCGCCTTCAGCAACAATCTGCTTGGTTGCCTTGCTCAGCAAAACTTCCACCCCAAGCTGTTCAATCTGCGTCTGCAGAATATCTGAAGCGCCCTGATCAAGCTGTCTTGGCATCAGGCGAGGTGCAAATTCTACCACCTGAGCCGATAAACCCAAGTCGCGAACTGCTTTTGCTGCCTCAAGGCCAAGTAAACCTCCACCAATTACCGCCCCCGACTTGCAAGTTTTTGCATAGGTGGTAATTTGCTCAAGATCTTCAATGGTACGGTACACAAAAACACCTTTTGCCTCTGTACCTGGAATTGGTGGCACGAAAGCGGACGAACCTGTTGCAAACACCAGTTCATCATAGGTGTATTGCTCATTCGCTGAGGTGGTGACTGTTTTTGTTTCAGGATCTACCTTGGTAACCATCGTGCCCAGTTTCAGATTAATGCCATGATCGGCATAGAAACTATCTGGCGCCATGGCCAGTTTGGAAGCATCATAGTGACTGAAATATTCACTAAGGTGCACCCGATCGTAAGCGGCGCGCGGCTCTTCTCCAAAGATGGTGACTGCAAATTCAGACAACCCTCCTGCGTCGGCCAGTTGTTCACAGAATTTGTAACTGACCATCCCATTTCCAATGATGATGAGGTTTTTCATAAGCTTGGTTTTTTATCAATACTCAATATTACGTGATTTTACGTAATTCTGAAAATTTTCTTTGTTTATTTTTTAATTTATGCCTTATTTTATCGCAATCAATATAATAATATTGGTTAATTGTTAAAAATAACGCAACCAAACATTAAAATCATATGACTGCTCCAAAACTAACACTTATAGGTGCCGGCCCTGGCGACCCCGATTTACTGACGATCAAAGGCATGAAAGCCCTGGAATCGGCGGATGTAGTATTATATGACGCCCTATGCAATACTGCCCTGCTCAATTACGCTCCTGCGGATTGTCCAAAAATATTTGTTGGAAAACGAGCAGGTCACCATTCACTGGATCAGCAGGCGATCAACGCCCTTATCCTGAAGCTCAGCAAAAGCCACCAGCATATTGTAAGGTTGAAAGGTGGCGACCCTTTGGTGTTTGGACGTGGATTCGAAGAACTCATCGTTGCCCAGCAAGCCCAGATCACTTTTGAGGTCATACCGGGTGTCAGTTGTATTAATGGCGTAACCGGCAGCAATATCATCCCCCTAACCCACAGAGGCCTTGTCCGCAGCTTCACCGTTGTGACAGGCACCACCTGCAGAGGGCTGATCAGTGAAGACCTTAACCATGCCGCCAAAGGCTCGGGTACTGTTGCTGTACTGATGGGGATCAAAAAGCTTGCCGAGATCATTGCAATATTCAAAGCCGCCCGTGAGGATTGCCCGATTGCCATCATTGAAAATGGCAGCCTGCCCAACCAGCGAATCCTGCGCGGACAACTGAGCACCATTGTTGAATTGGCAACAAAAGAAAATATTCAGAACCCCGCATTGATTGTCATTGGGGAAGTGGTGGCATTACAGGACATGCTTACTACGCCTGAAGTATTGCGCCTGTCGGAGGCTGGTTGATGATTTCCCATAGATCAAACGTATTACCTGATTTTGAAATCACCAACACAAAGCCACTTCAATTTTGAAAATATCAATGATATTGTATTAAAATTAAAAAATTTACATAAATTTGAGATAAGAGCTTGATTAAATAAGTATTAGTACGTAGATTTACATATAACCTTATACGTAACCACTTATGATAAAGTCTTTAACACTACTATTCAGTCTTGGATTACTATTACTTAGCTCTCCGGTCCTTGCCCAGTTCAAGCTTGGCCTGGAAGTTCGCCCACGAAGCGAATACCGTAATGGTTTCAAGACCCTGAACGCCGAACAGCGATCAGCAGCCTTTTTCACCGAGCAGCGTACCCGCATTTATGCAGGTTATAGCGGAGACGACATCGACATCGTGGTTTCGCTTCAGGATGTTCGGATTTGGGGTGCCACGGATCAGATTTACAAATCGGACCCATCACTGACCAACATTCACATGGCTTATGCCCGTTATCACATGAGTCCGAAATGGGCCATTGCTGCCGGACGTATGGAACTGAATTATGACAATGCCAGAATCTTTGGAAACCTGGCCTGGGCACAGCAGTCCCGCAGTCATGATCTTGCACAGTTAACCTTCAGCGATTCAACTTTCCAGGTACATGTCGGTGCCGCCTTCAACCAGTCTGCCGACACGCCGGAATTCAAAAAGGTTAATGGAACCTACTACAATGGCAACAACTATAAGACCATGCAATATGCCTGGTTGCATAAGGATTTCAGCAAATTGAGTGCCTCTTTATTGTTGATCAATGCGGGTGTACAAAACGGCCCAGACTCTGCGGCTTCGGTAAGCTTCAAGCAAACCAGTGGTGGTATTCTGAACTACAAAATCAGCAAATCATTGAAATTAACCGCTGAGGGCTACTATCAGTCGGGTTCATTGAGTGAAGAACAATATATTAATGCCTATATGCTCGCCGGTTCCATCGGCTACAAAGTTAGTAGCGGACTGAAGGTCGATGTGGGGATCGATTACCTTTCGGGAACGGACTCCCAGGCCGGCGGCAAAACGGTTCAAGCTTTCTCGCCAGACTACGGTACCAACCACAAGTTTTATGGCTTCATGGATTACTTCTATGTCGGCAACCCGCATGGCAACGTTGGCCTGAAGGACTACTATATTAAAGGAACCTACAAGCCGGCGAAGAAAATAACGACCCTTGCACATGTGCACTTTTTCAATGCTGCAGCACCAATTTACACCGGTGAAGGTTCAGTAACCGCTTCCAGCTCGCTGGGAACAGAATTTGACCTTGTGCTCGTTTATGCCTTCAATAAAGCATTCAACATTAAAGCAGGTTATTCGCAGCTTTTCGCTACTGAAAGCATGGAATACCTGAAAAAAGGCGACGCTTCCTCAACCAACAACTGGGCGTGGATGATGCTGACCTTCAAACCAAAATTGACCAAGCTGTAAAAGCTTCTTTAACCTGAATTTCCCAACAACCAACAATACCTTCTAACCTTAAAACTTACGACTATGGAAACTCCTAAAGTTGGTAAAGCAACCAAAATCAACCTCTTCAGTCTGAAGACCATTCACATGAAGACTTTCCACCTGACCTGGCTGGCATTCTTCTTCTGTTTCTTCGGCTGGTTCGGTATCGCCCCTTTAATGGCCATCGTTCGCGAAGAACTCATGCTCTCCAAGGCGCAGATCGGTAACATCATTATCTCCTCTGTAGCCATCACGGTATTTGCCCGCCTGGGTATCGGCTGGCTTTGTGACAAGATCGGTCCACGGATCACCTATTCTGTGCTGCTGATTGTCGGTGCCATTCCAGTGATTTTCATCGGCCTTGCCGACAGTTATGAGTCGTTCATGCTTTTCCGTCTGGCGATTGGGGTTATCGGAGCTTCATTTGTGATCACCCAGTACCATACGTCGGTAATGTTTGCGCCTAATGTAGTGGGAACTGCCAATGCAACAACTGCTGGCTGGGGTAACCTTGGTGGTGGTGTAACGCAGATGGTTATGCCTTTGATTTTCGGTGGATTTGTTGCTTTGGGTTATACTGAAACCATCTCATGGAGATATGCCATGGTTGTTCCAGGTATTGTATTGGTCATCCTCGGTATCGCTTATTATTATGTAACTACGGATACCCCAGAGGGTAATATTGCAGACCTTAAAAAGAAAGATCCTAACTATGCGATGAAAGCCAAAGAAAAAGAAGGTGCTTTCATGGATGCTTTGAAGGATCGCCGTGTATGGGCTTTGTTCTTCATCTATGCAGCATGTTTCGGTGTGGAATTGACGATCAACAACATTGCCGCTATTTATTATAAAGATTTCTTCTCTCTTGACCTTAAAACTGCTGGTCTGATTGCCGGTCTTTTCGGACTGATGAACTTGTTTGCACGTAGCCTTGGTGGATTCTTCGGCGATAAATTCGGTATCAAGTATGGGCTTAAAGGCCGTGTGATGTTCCTTTTCGCTGTGTTGTTCGTTGAAGGGCTTGCCTTGATGTTGTTCTCACAGATGACCATCCTTCCGGTAGCAATTGCCACCATGATTGTCTTCTCGCTATTCGTTCAAATGTCTGAAGGTGCAACCTATTCTGTGGTACCATTCATCAACAAAAAGGCGATTGGTTCTGTATCCGGTATTGTTGGAGCAGGTGGTAATGCAGGTGCGGTAATGGCCGGCTTCCTGATGAAATCAGAAAACATCTCTTACCCAGAGGCTTTATTGATCATCGGTGGTTGCGTTACCCTGGTATCCTTCCTGTCGTTTGTAGTAAGATTCTCAGCTGTGGAAGAAAAATCTGCCGCTACGGAAATGGCCGAAGAGTTGTCTGCTTCTGAAGAAGCGGTGCTTAGCCCGGAATAAAATATAAAAGCTAAAAATTCCGGAACTCAGTACCACACAAGTAGGTTGGTGCTGAGTCTTTTCTGTATATTGAGTAGTGATCTGTCGAGAGAACAATGGCTGCAATTATAGCCCACAGATTACGAAGATTTCCACAGATTACATTTTATCAAGATTCGGAGGGGGACCATGACTTGTTGATTAAACCAACAGCCAAACCCTGTAAAATCAAGAAAATAGTGGTCTGAACTTTATCAAAAAAACAGGCAGTAATTGCCAGATCAACAGTAGATCACAAGTTTCCTTTTTCGATATTGAAGCCTTGCCCATGAGGCTCACTTCAGAAAGAGGCTTCCTGTGATCTGCTATTCTTTTTAATTTAACGGCAGTGCAAACACACCGCATGGCCTATTGGCTGGCGGTGTAAAATTCAGGATTACCAAACATGAAGCCACAGGCTCCACCTCAAAACGCTACTATTATGACTCCAAGTACACCTCATCAATTTAAATCAACCTGTTCTTATTGTGGGGTAGGTTGCGGCATTGTAGTCAACAAAGATCATCAGGGCCGCCTGTCCGTGGAAGGGAACGAGGATTACCCTGTGAACCGCGGAATGCTCTGTTCAAAAGGCATGAACCTCCACCATGTGGTGGCTGACCAAACCGACCGCCTTCTTCACCCCATGATGCGCTGGCACAAAGCGATGCCACGGCAACGGGTCCGCTGGGATCAGGCCATTGACCGTATGGCTGCTGTATTCAAAAGCACTATCGCCAAACATGGCCCTGACAGTGTCGGCTTTTATGTTAGCGGACAATGTACCACTGAAGAGTATTACCTGGCCAACAAACTGGCCAAGGGTTTCCTGAAAACCAATAACCTCGACACCAACAGCCGCCTGTGCATGTCATCGGCGGTGGTCGGTTACAAAAAAGCACTTGGAGAGGATGCCGTTCCTATTGCCTATGCGGATATCGAGCTTGCCGACACCTTCCTAATCACGGGGGCGAACCCTGCCTGGTGCCATCCGATTCTTTTCAGAAGACTCGAACAGCACAAAGCAGCACAGCCAGAAGTGAAAGTGATTTGTGTCGATCCGCGCAGAACTCAAACTGCCGCACAGGCCGATTTGCACCTGCAGATTATCCCGGGTACCGATATTATTTTGCACCATGCCATTGCCCGAGGCCTGATTGAACAGGGCTGGGTGGATTATGATTTTGTGCAGAACAAAACCGAAGGATTTGCGGAAGCCAAAGGCGCCGCATTTAAAAGAAGCCTGCGGGAAGCCGCCCAAATGTGTGGCATCTCCATGCAAGACCTCACCCTGGCCATCCGCTACATTGGGCAGGCCAAAAACCTGATTTCCATGTGGACCATGGGACTCAACCAAAGTTCTATTGGGGTCGATAAAAACCTCAGCCTGCTGAACATTCATTTGATTACCGGCCAGATAGGCCGCGCGGGTGCTGGCCCATTCTCCCTAACCGGTCAGCCCAATGCCATGGGCGGACGGGAAGTCGGCGGTATGGCCAACCTGCTTTCTGCGCACCGCGACCTGAACAACCCCGCCCACCGACAGGAAGTGGCGGATTTTTGGGGTGTGGAAGAAGTAGCCGCCAAGCCAGGATTTACCGCTACTGAGATTATCGACGCCCTTCAAAGTGGCGACCTGAAAGTCCTTTGGATTATCTGTACCAACCCCTCTGTAAGCTTGCCAGATGCCATTCAGGCCGACCTTGCCATGCAAAAGGGTACGTTTGTCATTGTTCAGGACATCTCCAACCGAGCCGACACCATCGACTGGGCAGATGTTGTATTGCCTGCTGCCGGATGGCTCGAAAAAGAAGGCACCATGACCAATTCCGAACGACGGATCAGCTATATCCCCAAGGTGGTCGATGCCCCGGGCGAAGCCTTGCCCGACACCGAAATCCTCATGCGATTTGCCAAAAAAATGGGCTTCCACGGCTTTGATTTCGAAACCGTAGCAGACATTTACGATGAGCACTGCGCCCTGACCAAAGGCACCAATATTGATATCAGTGGCCTTTCTCATCAACGACTGAAGACCGAAGGCTCTTTCCAGTGGCCGGTACCTCACCCGACCCACCCAGGAACGCCCCGTTTGTTTGAAGATCAAAAATTCTATACCCCAAGCACCAAAGCACAGCTTTTTGCCATCACTGAAGACCAATATGTGGCGGAATTGCCTACGGAAGAATATCCTTTAATCCTGACCACAGGCCGTATTCGCGATCAGTGGCATACCATGACCCGAACGGGAAAAGTCAATAAACTCCAGCAGCATATTCCGCAGCCCTTTCTGGAGATCCACCCGCTGGATGCCAACATGAAAGGCATAAAAGAAGGCATGCCTGTACGCGTTTCCAATGAACGGGGAACGGTGGAAGTTTGTGCAAAAATAACGGAGGACATCCGTCCGGGGGTGGTCTTTTTGCCCATGCACTGGGGAAAGCGGATCAGTCACCGGAAATCCCGTGCCAACAACCTGACGGCCAACCGTGTTGATCCTGTTTCCAAAGAGCCGGATTTCAAGTATTCGCATGTTCAGGTAGAAAAAATTGAGTGGCCCAAAAAGCACATCGTCATTATCGGTGCCGGTGCTGCCGCTTATCGATTTATTCAATCTTACCGCCACTGGAATAAGCAGGATGATATTACCGTGCTCAGCAAAGAAGAAACACCTTTCTATAACCGGGTACTGCTGCCAGAATATATCAATGGTGAAAAACCGTGGGAAGAATTGCTGAAAATGCAAAAACAGGAATGGGATCAGCTGAACATCAATGTGGTGCTCAATGCCGAAGCCACCAGCATCGATCGCGAAGGAAAACAGGTCTTCGATCAGCAGGGCAATGTGTATGCCTATGATGACCTTGTGCTTTGTACAGGCAGCCGTGCATTTATCCCGCGGGGTGTTCCTATGCAGTTGCCGGAAGTCCTGAGCATGCGTACCCGCGCAGATGCCGACCGCCTGAAGAAAAATCTGAAAGCCGGCTCTAAAGTCCTGATTGTTGGGGGTGGTTTACTCGGGCTCGAACTTGCCGCCGCCCTTGTGGAAGTGGATGTGAAAATCTCGATGGTACAGCTCAGTGACCGACTGATGGAAAGACAACTCGACTACCTGGCGGCAGATCTTTTGCAGCAGCATATGAGAAACCTTGGGGTGAAAATTTACTTCAACAACCTGGTACAGACGGTATTTCCGCACCGCAATGGCGGACTGAAAGTAGGACTGAAATCAGGAACACAACTACAGGCCGATTACATTGTATATGCCATTGGAACCCGCCCAAATATCGAGCTTGCTGAAGCAGCAGGTTTGTCTTGCGGGCGTGGCGTGAAAGTCGATGGGCACCTGAAAACAAGCGATCCGCACATTTATGCCATGGGGGAAATTGCAGAATTCCAGCACCAGCTGTTCGGGATTACTGCCGCGGCAGAAGAGCAGGCCGACATCTGTGCGAGGGTGCTTTGCGGCGACTCCTCCACAGCATATCAGGGCTCCACTTTAATGAACATCCTGAAGATCCCCAACCTCGACCTTTGTTCGGTAGGGATGCCGTTTGTGGCCAAAGAGGATCAGTCAAAATATGAGGTGATCATTAATTCTGACCCCTCGAAGTATTATTACAAAAAATGCATTGTTCATAACGACCGATTGGTCGGCACCATTTTACTGGGCGACAAAAGTGAGTTTGCACATTTCAAATCACTGATCTCTGAAGGCACCGAACTTGGCGAAGAACGGGAGCAACTCCTGCGGGGCAACAGCGAAAAAGTCCCCATGCTCGGGAAGCTCGTCTGTTCCTGCAATAATGTTGGGGATGGCAATATTGAGCAGGCCATTGCTGGAGGCTGCCAGGAGTTCAATACCCTTTGCAAAAGCACTGGAGCAGGCTTGGGCTGTGGTTCCTGTAAGCCGGAAGTGCAGCAAATCCTCAACCGTGAGCTTGAGAACCTCGCCTCGCCTGTACTCAACGATTAACCGACCGATTCCCTTTACCAAAACATTACTTCCATGGACAATTATAAAGCAAAAAAACAAGGCCTTGTACGCATCTTCACCACCGGTGGGATGCTCGCCCCTTCGGCACTGCACCGCCTGATTCAGAAGCTCAAATATTTCGGACTCTCTTACTTCCACTTTGGCTCGCGGCAGGATATCCTTTTCCCCATGCCTGAGGAATTCAGCCTGACGGAAATTGAAGAGGAACTACAGGATTTACACCTGCCTTTTGAAATCGACACCCATAAAAAGCACAATGTGGTCAGTACATTTGTTACCGAAGGCTACCTCAGCAGTACGCCCTGGGTGCATGCAGATACCTATCAGTTTATCTTCGACGACATCACCTCCTCGCCGCATCTGAAAGTCAACCTCGTAGATCCCAAACAACAACTCGTGCCCTGGTTTTCGGGTAACCTGAACTTCCTCGCTGCGGAAAGTGAAAACGACTGGCACCTGTTTTTGCGCAACCCGCAGGATGATCGACTCATTGAGTTCCCTTACCTTATTGATGGTTTCGCTATTGCTGAGGTGGTGGAAATTCTTGATCAGGATTTTCTTCAGCGCCAGCAATGGACCGATACCGATCCGCTCCTCGAGCTGATCAAATCGCATAAACTCTTCACCGACCGGCCTTCCAACTTCAAGAATAAAAAAGAAAAAGGACCTATTCCGCAGTATGAGGGCTTTCAGCGCATGGGCGATGGGAAATACTGGCTCGGACTGTACTGGCGAAACAATGCCTACACGCTGGACTTCATGGAGGCCCTTTGTGAGCTTTGCGCCAATACGGGCGTGGGGAAAATCGGGATCACCCCTTTCAAGTCCTTTATTGTACAGGGAATTCCTGAGAAACACTATACCGCATGGTTCCGACTGCTCGGGAAATTCGGGATTAACCCTACCCACTCCTCTTTGGAGCTGAACTGGCACGTTCCTGTGCTTGACCAACGGGCACAAGACCTGAAGCGTTATTTGGTGAAAGTCTTTGACCAGAACGATATCAATATCAATGGATTGACTTTTACCATTGCGACCGTGCCCGTAGATCCTTTCACCAGTATCTGGATTCAGCAAAATCCTGAGAAAAATGAGCAGATCACCACGCCGCCAACCTATCATGTTTACATCACCAAGGGTTTTGACCCGGCCAACCTCTCCTACCATTTGCATGAGGCATCGGTACTGAAGGAAGATTTGCCGGAAATCCTGTTCAGGCTCAGCAAGCAATATTTCGACCAATGGGAAGCACCGGCAACGGATCAGCCTAAAGTAAAGGAAAACAGCCCGATGGGGAAGACCGTCCACCAGTGCAGCAGCTGTTTTTCCGTTTACGACCCCACTTATGGCGACATCATCAGTCAGCCACCTGTGGCACCAGGTTTGCCTTTCAGCGAATTACCGGAAAGCTACGCCTGCGGACTTTGTGGCGCACCGAAAGCTGATTTCGAAGCCATTTCCTCCGCTTCTCTCTATCAATAAATTATTTGGTGATCAGTCAGCCACAGTACTGATCACCACCCTTTTCGCTTTCATCACCACGCTGACCGTTCATATCTGAATTTGATTAGCATGGTGTTCGCCGAAAATACCTGCCCGAGATCGTTGTTCAAGCCTTTTGTTTGCATTCATTGAGCCTCCACATTCAACGTTGAGCGAAATATTTCCGCATTAGTGTAAATTAAATGTACCAATTAGATCATTTTTACTCGATGATGGGTTAAAATGGTACGTTTTAAAAACTTACAGCACATGTTTTCACTAATTGCAGATAACACCAACCCGAATTCCCTGGCGGCAAAATCACGCGCCAAACGCATCGAATTTTTTAAGCAGAAGGTAAAGGCTCTGGGCCGACCCGTAAAAATTCTTGATGTGGGCGGAACGCAGCATTTTTGGGAAGCGATGGGTTTTGACCTGACCGAAGGATCGGAAATTTATTTGCTGAATTTACGCCATCAGCCCGTGAGTTCCCGTCAGTTTTTCTCCCTGAAGGGTAATGCCGTGGATTTATCGAGCTTCGGTGATAATCATTTTGATATTGTCTTTTCCAACTCCGTTATTGAGCACCTTTTCAGCTGGGAAAATCAGTGTAAAATGGCCAGTGAAATTCAGCGTGTCGGGCAGTATTATTTCATCCAAACCCCCAACTACTGGTTTCCCATCGAGCCACATTTTGTATTCCCACTCTTTCAGTATTTACCCAAAGAGTTGCAGATAAAAATGACGGAGAACTTCAACCTCGGTCATATCAGAAAAGCCAAAAGCAGGGCCTCTGCGGAAGCTATTGTCAACGAAATCAAGCTTCTGACCATCAATCAAATGGAAAACTTGTTTCCCGATTGTGCGATTTATCTTGATAAAATTTTCGGGCTGAACAAATCCATTATTGCCCACAATTTTGATCAGCCAAAATTGGAAACCGACGATTAAAAAAATGCCCCGACTACAAAGAGTGCGGGGCAGATGATCGACTAATCAAAAAAATTAAAGTGGGTTTTGATCCGAAGCGTTGATCAGCGTATTGGCATCCAGTTCGGACTGAGGAATCTGCATGAGCCAGCCATTGGCTCCGGCTTCCATGGTGGTGATTTGTGCCAAACCCGGATCATGCGCATTGCTCCGCTTCAGGTCTTCTTTATTTCGCATCATGTCGAAATAACGGTGACCTTCTCCCCAGAATTCCACCCGGCGTTGCTTCAAAATTTCGTCCACCAGCTCCTGACCCGTCAGGTGAATATCGCGGTGATCCTGAATACGGGTTCTTAATAAAGCATTCAGCGCTGACAATGATCTTGCATGGTCGCCGGCATGTGCAAATCCTTCGGCCTGAATTAAATAAAGTTCTGCCATCCGCATCAGGAGGTAATCCCCCTCCCAGCTGCCATCATAAGTCGGGAGTCTGAACTTCTGTGATGAGAATTTGGGAATAATCATGTTTCCCCATGCGGTATTTTCCGGGAAGAATACCCCCTTTCGATAATCATTGTTGCCGATTAAATTGAGGAAATCTGCCGTTGCTTTTTTAAAGCTGCCAATGGTAGCATAGCCTCCGGCAAAAGGATCCATATGGGAGAAAAAAGAAGCATAGAAAGTGGTTTGTTGCCCATTGATCGCCAGCGCCCAAAGGGCCTCCGGATGATTGGCATTACTGAAACCAGCATGCAGCTCCACGCCCTGCATCAGCCGAAAGCCAAACTGCTCCGCTACCTGTATTGCCTCCCTTGCGAGGTCTGCGGCCTCTTTCCATTCGTTTTTCACCAGATGAACACGTGCCTTCAGCCCCATTACTGAGGCCAGCGACAGGTGAGAAGGGTGATAGCGGTTAATTTCCTGCAAATATTCAATGGCCTCTTCATAGTCCTGTTCTATCTGTTCGTAAACCTCGGCCACCGTCGAACGGCCCAGGCTTTCAAAGGTCGGGCGGGTGCGAATCGGAATCCCCGAAGCGTTTTCATTCCCCACATAGGTATGCTGAAAAACCTGCACCAGTCGGTGGTGGCTATAGGCACGGATCGCGAGGGCCTGCCCCTTCACCTCCCGGCGAAGTTCTTCATCGCCAATGGCGGTATCAATGTATTTCAATACCTGATTCACCTGAAAAATCAAATGATAATAAAAGCCCCAGATGTCATTCGGACGGGCATCAATCTCCCTGCGACTGAACTGAATACCGTAATCGCGGGTAAACCAGCCATTGCCATAAGCATGCATCACAATGTCCTCGCCACGCAAATCCAGCGCAAGGTTTATGGCCATTTCTCCGAAAGTTTCATGCGAACCCGAAAGGTACATATATCGGTAAACGCCATTCAGTGCCAAATCACAGCCCTCCACCGAGCCCAGCAGTTCCTCTTCATCCACGGAATTGGAAGGCCCCTGATCCAAAAAATCACCAGTACAGGCAGCCGTGGAAAACATACACAGGATGCCAAAGAAATATATTAAATGCTTTTTCATGATTGCTTAAAATTTAACATCAACACCTAAGGACATCGTCCGAATAGGTTGGTAGGAATTGTTCATATAGCCGTCTGAAGATGCCGTACCCGGAAAATATCCCTGCATACCGCTGAAGGTGTAAAGGTTATCCACCGCGGCACTCAAACGGACGTTCTGCATTTTCATGCGCTGAGCCCAGGTTTTTGGCAGGTTATAGCCAAAGGTGATATTTCGGACAGATAAAAAGGAGGCATCCTGCAGCCAGCGGCTTGAACCGGCATACAAATTCTGATTCAGCGTTTCTATTCGGGGAACATCGGTGATGTCTCCCGGCTGAGTCCACGCCTGTCGCTGATCGACGTGCATGGCATGACCATATTTGGGATTCATCAGGGCAGCATAATTGGAATTGTACACCTGACCACCGATTTGATAATTCAGCATAAAACCGAAATCAAAACTTTTATAGGTAAAGCGCTGATTCACAAAACCCGTTACGCTCGCCAGTGCCGATCCTACATGGTAACGGTCGGCATTACTCAGGTCATTGGTAACGCCACGCCCCATATCTTCGCCCATCTCAAAATAATACAGGGCATCGCCAGTGGCAGGGTCCACACCGGCAAAATCGAACAGATAAAAATCATAATAAGAACGCCCAACTTCCAGGCGCTTTGAGCCTGTACCGACAAATTCCTGTGGCAGGGAGGTCATTTTATTTTTCATATGCGTGGCCGAGAAATCCACCGCCCAGGTAAAATCTGTACGATTGACCAGGTTGGCGGTCAGGTTCAGTTCCACGCCATAGTTTTTCATCGCCCCGACATTATCCATCCGGCCACCCCAACCTGTTGATGGTGGCAATGGCAGATCAAAGAGCAGATCTCGGGAGGCATTATTGAAATATTCCACGCTACCGGTCAGTTTGTTATTGAACAGCCCGAAGTCAAGGCCCACATTCAGGGCCTGTCGTTTTTCCCATTTAAGGTGCGGATTCTCCAAATAGTTTTTCAGGGCACCCATCATCGAGTTGTTGGGGTAATTCAGCGAATACAAGGAGCGGTAGGCGTAATAATTACCGATATTCTCATTGCCTTGCTCTCCGAAGGAAGCCCGCAATTTCAGGCTCGAAATCCATTGCTGATCCTGAATGAAGGATTCTTTGTCTATCGACCAGCTCCCACCAACAGACCAGAAGTGTCCCCATCGATTGTCGGGGTGAAAGCGGGAAGAACCGTCCACACGGTAAGAGACCGAACCGAAAAATCGTTCATCATAATTGTATTCAAAGCGGGAAAGAAAAGACTCAATGGCGTGGCGATCGATATAGGAACTTGCCGCAGTGGCGTTGGCCCCCGAGCCCATTTCCGGCATACCATCCCAGGCAAATCCCGTTACCGTTGCCGAAATTCCGTTGGTGATCGAGAAATAACTTTCATGTCCAAACAGGGCGTTTACGCTGTGCTTTCCGAACTGATTCCGGTAAGAAAACAACTGGTTGGCGGTCATGTTCACATTTTCCTGTGTGGCGCGCGAAGTGCGTCCGCCAACATTGGCCGCGTCCCCGTAATTACGGTTCTGGTGATTCAGTGTCACGCGGTTATAATAATCCATGGTGGTGTTCATCCGGAACGACCAATGATCGGAAATGGTGGCATCGAGATACGTTCTGGCGGAAACAGCATTGTGTTTATAGCCACTTGGGTCCAGGTTCAGCGTGCCGAGGGCATTCCCGAGGGTGAGGTGTGGACGCTGGTCGCCGTAATCATAAATCCGCTGCCCGGCATCGTTGGTAACATAGCTTCCCTGATCAAAATCCCACTGATAAATCGGGTAAATTGGGGCGATTGTCTGCGAAAAAAAGAAAGGATTTGAGGTGTAAGTGCCTCCCTCCATGGTATTGGTGGTTTCGGTATGCACAAAAGACATGTTCAGTCCGGCCTTCAGCCACGGTTTAATGTCTGCGTTGGTATTCAGGCGGGCGGTAAAACGCTCAAAACCTGTATTTCGCACCACACCGTCTTCATTCAGGTAACCCATAGAAAGGAAATAATCGCTTTGCTCTCCGGCACCCGACATCGAAACGGAATATTCCTGCCGCAAGGCGGCCTGATACAGCGCGTCCTCCCAGTCGGGCTGATAAACCATCGAAGCCTCGGGATTGATTTTTCCACTTGCCGGATCGATCAGGTTCCTTGCACTGACATTAAAAGCATTGTAGCCGCCCTGCATATCCACCACATTGGGGATACCATGGATATAACCCGGACGGGAGTAAATCGGGTGCTGACCTGAGGCGATCAGTCCGGCATCTTCCATCGTAAATTCATCGCTGTTATGGTATAGATTATTCCGGTAGCCTGTCCACTGCATCTCCATATACTCCGCAGCACCTACACGGTCATAGTCGCTCATCGCCCGCTGCGCTACGCCAACACGTGCTTTCAGGTGAATCTGCCCTTCGCCACTTTTACCCTTTTGGGTGGTAACCATCACTACGCCGTTGGCTGCACGGGAACCGTAAAGCGCGGTGGCCGAAGCATCTTTCAGTACGGTCATGCTGGCAATATCATCAGGGTTCAGGTTGTTCAGGTCGCCGGTAAACGGCACCCCATCCACCACATACAGCGGCGCCGAAGAAGCATTCACCGAGCCTATACCCCGAATCCGTATGGTGGACCCTGAGCCCGGCTGCCCTGAAGTGCCGGACACCTGCACGCCTGGCACGGCCCCTTCGAGGGCGTTCTGCACGTTGGAAACCTGTAGTTTTTCAATATGATCTTTCTTGACCGTAGCGGCCGAACCGGTGAAGGAGGATTTCTTCTGCTCTCCATAAGCCACCACCATGACTTCCTCCAACTCCTTGGCATCTGCCCCCAGGCGGATACCGATTTTCACCTGACCGCCCACCAAAACTTCCTGCGGGGCATAGCCAATATAGGAAATCACCAACACATCGGTCGTGCTGGCCTGCAGGCTGAAATTCCCCATCAGGTCGGTGATGGTTCCTGTGGAAGTACCCTTGATCACCACATTGGCGCCAATGACTTCTTCCCCGGTTTCGGCATCGGTTACCGTTCCGGATATTTGCGCCTGAGCCAACAGTTGCAGCGGGAGCAACAGGGCCAGGGCTATTGATAATAATTTTCTCATCATAATATTTTTTGAAAGCAGGCGGGAGGAATCGCTCGCCGCCTGCCTCTTGAAAATCTATTCCTTAATAATGCGCTGACTTTTCATCAGTTCCCCATCAATGGAAACTTTCACGAAGTAAACACCGGTTGCCAGCTGTGCCACGGGAACAGTCAGGGCCGCCGGACCTTCAAAAACATGCTCGGTGAAGGCGTGCACCTTCTGGCCGATCACATTGACGAAATCAACCGTTACCGTTCCTGATGCCGTAGCCTGAAAATGTACATTCAGCACCTCCTGCGTCGGCACAGGGAATAGCTCAACCCCATTCAGCTCATCGTCAGTATTGGTGGGATTTTCCACCGTAATTTGCAGGTCGGTATAATAGGGCCTTGGCAGTTTCGGGTCATTGGTACGGAAAGTCAGCTCAGCAAAAGCAAAGTCATCTTCAAGTTTGGAGCCATCAATGGTGAAATTAATCTGCCCATCTTTGGTGTAGGCGGGAATTTCCCCCTCGTTATTCTCCCCGTCAAAATGCAGCCAGGAGGCCATGGATTCTTCCTCGGAAGCGGCGATCATCTGCCACGCTTCATACCAGAAGCCTACCTCGTACACAAACTCGTACCATCGCGCTCCCATCGTTCCATAATAAAAGCGCATAGGGTTTACCGCATGTGTTGCGGTGGTAAACTGCGGAAAAGCAATGGTGGTCGGGTAGGTGATGATCACAAAGAAATCCTCGTAAGGATAAATATCGATCTGATCGGACAGTGGCACGGTCATCCATGTGCCCTGCTCCTCGATTTCCTCTTCCTCCAGCTCAATAATTTTGCGTATTTGTTCCTGATGAACAACTTTTGCCGTCGCCGGATCATTCCCAATGGCAATGCTTACAGTGATGTCGGCAATTTCAGCCTCCTCATTCCTGGATTTGAACATGACCTTCGACAGCTTGAAGCCTTCCTCGGGAGCAGTGAATTTCGTTGCGGCGGAAAAGGCACTGCCCTTGCCAAAACCAAGCACCCTGCGGGATTCCCTGAAATCTATAAAATCCAGTACCTGGTGGGCATTCGCTATTTCGTCCTCCGGATACCGGTCATCATGCTCATCAGTGCTGCCATCCTCGAATCGGCGGACAATTCCCTTTGGCGCTGCCTTGCTTTCATGGGTATTCATTGTTTCAGCCTGTGGCGAGTCGGTATGGGCAGATGCCTCAATTCCCATGGCCTGCGGCTCAAAACCATCCCATTCACGGCCATATTTCAGTGAAAATCTGTAGGACAGCGGCGATGGCCCTTCGGCATTGGACATCTGTACCGATGTTTTCTTCTGCTCCCCACGCACGACCGTTTCGGTAACGTATTCCTGGTGCCCGCCAAAAACCGGAGGGTTTCCATAGGTCAGGGATACGGGAATGCGTTCGTTCACTTCCACCAGTTGCCCATCAAAATCATAGTATTCGTAGGTGAGCAATAAATGATCTTCAATGGATTCGGTGGATTCATCAAGATCCCTCCACTTCATATTCAGCTGAAATTTAAATTCCTCCTGCTCGCCGGAAGCGAGTTCAAAATTGGCCTCCCCGGGTCTCAGGCTGATAAAATCCCCACCCCAGGGGCCACCGTCATCCACTTCAACCCCAAAGACAAACTCATAGGTTGTACCTGTGAACGGATCGGAATATATGGGATCGTACTGGTCCCACTTTTCAAGATGGGCATCTGTAATCCGCAAAGGCCCCGTCCCCACATTACTGAAGAAATAGCTGATGGTCTGGCGTGGTGCCCAAAGGGTACTGTTTGCCGGAGGGGTCTGAATATTGATATAATGACCCAGCGGCAATTCTTTTTCGTAATGGCCTTCCGCCTCCCCTTTTACACTGACAGTCAACAGGTCTGACACCACCTCCTGTGCAGGAATATTGGTGTGCACCGAGAAATCCTGTGCATAAATGCCTTCGGTCAAATGCCGTGGATTAACTTCAATATTAAAATCGGCAACGGCTCCGGCAGGGATGGTGAACACCTCTTCCTGCGTGAAATACAGGGCAAGGGCATGTTTCAAAAAGGCCTCGTTAATGGCTACCTGCTCTCCCTGCTTGCCATCTTCATGCATAAATCCGATAGAGGCGAACAGGTCATGCAGGTACATGTCCTCATCATCTCCCGCCTGATTGTCATCATCATTTTCACTCTCAGCCAAACGGTTGTACTGAAACTGGAACCCTCCATCCGGATACAAAATCAACTGGAAAGAAAGCATATGGCTCATTCCAAAAGCATCCGAAAAACGGTGCCACTGTACCACAGCCATTTCTTCGGTGGCCTTATAATACACGCCGGCATCTTTGTACTCGGCCTTGTTGGCCATCACCGGACTCCACAGTGGCGCAATCATGTTGTGTACCGGCGCATCTTCACTCGGAATTTCGGTATAAAATGTCGGATGCCAATCGCCTTTGGAGTCAAGATCGAAGGTGATAAAACCCAGGTCAGTCACCAGCATCTCCTTATAAGTTTTACCGTAAAATTCAAAGTCGAAAGGCAGGCTCACCTTCTCATAAGGATTTTTCATCATGTACAGCACATCAAGCGCCTGGGCGTCGGGATCTATCGACAGGTCCCGCCAGGTATAATTTACACCGCTTTCCTCGTCCTCAGAAGAGAAGGTCAGGTAACGGTATTGTTGCTCCTGCGTATCGAAGCCACTGAGCTGATTGGTGTTAAACCAGTTGCTGGTGGTAAAGGAAATTTCCAGGTCCGACAGGCCGTCATTTTCGACCTGAAAAGGATGATGCACGGGGTTTCCACCCGCCCTGACATTTAGCTGAGGGTCCTCGTATTTCCAGTCGATGCCCGGTGCCGGCAGTACATTTCCGGAGATATAAACGGCCTGACTGCTGTCCATATCTTCAAAAGTAAGGGTTATCGTGCCCGTGATCTCATCGTTTTCCTGCTCGCTGTTCAGCGATACCGGAATACTCATGATCTGGCCGGGGTACAGCTTGCGGTCATTATCTGATGGCGGAATGATATTGATCTCCTCGGGCTTGCTGTTCTCAATGGACTCCAGCGTAACCACTTTGGTGCCGTCATTCACTACCGCAATCACCTGATTCCGTCTTTCGCCGGCAATCACATTGGTAAAGCGCAGGCTGTCGTGCGGAAATTGCAGAGATATTTCTCCTCCGGAGGTAATGTTCATGTTGATGTTCACATTGGCCACCGGATGGCTGTCCTCATGGGTATCATTGGAAATAATCTGCAACACCTGTGAGAAATCGTTCTCGTACCACTGTTTCGGATCGATCTCAAAATCAATCTGATGCGATTCCCCAGGCTGAATATAACCCTCTGTTCTTGACAGGCTGTTGATGAGTTTTCGTCCCGGGCTGATCAGCTTAACAGCCGACTTGTCCTTCACCTCCGGAATTACAGAACCCTCATTGCCCGCATGTTGCCAGGCGTTGAACAGTATCCCATCGGTTTGTCCGCGGTTCTCGAAGGCCACATACATATTGTAGAAAACCGGTCCGCGCTCCGGCACTTCTTTATACAGAATATCGATATTGCCATTGTCATGCAAAACAATCTGGAAAGTCCAGAGCATCTGGTTGTAGGCATTGATGTTCAGCGCCACATTGGTGTACTGTACCACAAATTTTCCCTGAGCATGCATATAATGTACTTTTCCGCCACGGGAAAAATTCAGCTTGGAAAAGATTGCAGAGATATACCCATTGGCAGGCATCTGTCCACGCTGGAAAATTGGCGTCGCATGGAAGGTAAAGGGGTCAAAAGCCAACGTTCCGTAATCACTGATATAAATAGAATCGTTCTCAAAGCCAAAATAATCGAAAGAGAAACCGATCGGTACCTGCACATCGCGGGTACGGAAAAACTTCAGGGAATCGGTAATATCCACCCCTGATTCCATCACCCCTTCGTTCCAGTCGCTGTTAAAATCATATCGCGCATTGGGTGCTGAAGGCTCAAAATCATTGTTGTGGGTCAGGTAATCATAGCCATAACTGTTCACAAGGCTGTGACCGGGAATTTCCTGCTCGGAATACCCTCCGATAACATACTGCAAAGAAGCGGCATCCTTTCCGCCGTCATTTTTTATGACAAAGGAACCACGCTGAAGATCGTCATTCACATCAAGGCTGTCGAACAGGTAAATGGCTGCTTCCCCTTCGGTATCCTCCACCGTTAACCTGCCAGATTCTTTGGCCGAACCGGTCAATTCAAAAGTTATTTCCTGCCCCGTGCGCGACTCTACCATCGTTACCTGCGTGCGGTGTTGGCCTGCGGATTTTGGCGAAAAGCTAAATCTGTGCTTCAGGCTGTGACGTGCAGGGATGGTGAATGCCCCCGCCGATGGCCGACCGAAATTTTCGGCATCGGAAAAGATCACCCCATTATTTTTCAGCTGCCAGTTGCCATAGCCATTGTTAATGATTTCGAAGAGCTTGGAAGAGGTTTCGCCAACAACGAGGTTCCCCAGGTCAATGGACAAGCTCGGCAGGCTGATGTCAAACTTCCCATCAGGATCATATTCTATACTCTGAACCAACGGCAAGACCTCCTGCTCCACTTCATTGATAAAGAAGCTCTGATCAAAAGGACGGTTGGAGCGCCCCATTGGACGAAGGCTGTCCAGATGATAATTGTAAAATACTTTTTCAGATTCCCCGGCCTTCAGCTCTCCTTTTTTCTTTTGCGGGATAATGAAATCGAAGGAATTATAATAAAGATCAAGGTCGTCTCCGCCGACAATCCACATGTCTGGCACCGCTGTCGGGTACTGACTGTGGCCGGTGGCGTTGAGCAGTTCGGGAACAGTCTCCCAGCTTTGCCCCCAGTCGAAACTCATTTTTGCCCGTTCCGAAAAGCTTTCCTGATAGCCTTCGGTCAAATAAAATGGAAAAGTATTTCCGCCACCTGAAGGAACATGCCAGACCACCCAGAACATTTCCCCCGGCTGAATGGCCACTTTGGAATTGGGCGAAAATTGCACGGTGGTGTATTTCTGAACCTCCATATCCTCAAGTGGGGAATCGGGCATAATAACGGCGCCGGCTTTGCCTTCCATGACTTTTTTTGCCGTTGCCAGCTCCGGCCCGATGAATAATTCTACGGTCAGTTGCCCGAAAATTGGGGCATAGGCCACGGCAGTGTATAAATCTTTAATCACAAACGGCTGATGGTAGTCGGGATTGATCCTGTAGCCCTGTGCCATACTGGTGGTAACGCGCTTATCGGCATCGCCAACGGCCATATAGTAGTTGGGAAAAGGCTTGTACAGTTCGATGTGCTCATTTTTTAGCTCCGGAAAATCCAGGTCCTCCAGTACCGTGAATCGGTCGTCGTGATCTTCGGGAGTTTCCCGCTCCTGAATCACCAGCTCGGCAGCTGAGGCCTTTTTCGCTTCAGACCCAAATGGAGCAATAGAGGGAGCCAACTCCTTGATTTCATCGTCGGTTAATGAACCCGAGCCATCGTTATTGCCCAGCATGGAAACATTCCAGCGTAGTAAGCCTTCCCCTTCATTGCTGATTTCAAAATAGGGCAGACTCAAATCATCTTTGTCGAGATCAATGCGCTGAACGGTCTCGTCGGCATTCATCGAATTCCGTCGAACAACCGCTTTGGGCCCTGCGTTGGTATGGGCGGTGATCACCTCACTTTTTTCGGAGCTCACTCCCCATCGGTTGATTGCTTCCACCCAAATTTCATAAGTGGTATTCATGGCCAGCCCCGGCAAATCGATATTATAAAGGGTCCCGACCGTCGCCTCACTTTTCAGTTGGTAAACATCCTCTTTGTTGGCCGTTTTAAAGTGAATGGCATACTCCACAGGTGCGGTATCTTCTTGGTCTCCGGCCGTGGCAACCTCCCAGCTCAGGGCGACAAAATCATGCGATGCACCACGCTCACGAAGTTTTTTGACCGGTTGTGGCTTTTCCGAAGGGAAAGGTTCCACCGCCATGGCGGCATCAATATACCCCGTTCCCAAAAGGCCAACTTCCTCCGGATTGTACTGGTCGATGTTCTTGACAGAAAGCAAAAGGTGACGCTTCAAATCGTCGGCTGTCCTGCCGCGGTATTCTTCACGGGAAAGTACGAGGGCCGCAATGCCCGACACATGTGGACAAGCCATGGAGGTTCCGGCAAAATAACCATACTCATTGTTGGGCAAGGTAGAAAGCACCTCCTCCGGCCCTTCCACGGGACCATCACCACCGGGCGCTGAGATGTCCATCCAGCTGGCAAAATTAGAATAACGTGCCCGTTTGAAATCCGTACCAATCGCACTTACCGCAACCACCGGCTCGTAGGCACTCGGGTACCATTTGGTTTCCTGTGAACTTAAATTCCCGGAAGCAAAAATAACGATTCCACCTTTCATGGGACTGCCGGCATAATCGCCTGCCTCAACAATAAAATAATCAATGGCATCGATCACCACCTGCTCAAAAATATCGGGCTGTGAATATCCCCAGGAGTTCTGAGAGATCACCGCCCCATTATCAGCCGCATAGATATAGGATTCCGCAATGCGTTCCGCAGTGGTTTCAGCTCCCAGAATTTGCAGCGACATCAGGCGTGCTCCTCCCTGTCCATCGTTTCCACCCGCAACTCCCGCAACACCAATGCCGTTGTTGTTCACCGCCGCAACGGTGCCTCCAACGTGCGTCCCGTGCAGGTCTGGATCAATCTCCCCTACCCATTTGGCAAAATTAAAACCGTGAATATCATCCACATAGCCATTGTCGTCGGTATCTTCTCCATCTTCAGACTCGCCGGGGTTCACCCACATCGCCGCCTTTAAATCTTCATGATTGACGTCCATCCCTTCATCGTGAATGGAGACAATGATGTCTTTGGTTCCGGTTTCTATTTCCCAGGCTTTAAAAAGGTTTACATCAGAACCCGCAAGCGCATTTTCGCTCACCGTACCATCATTATGATAATGCCACTGATCAGCCAGAAGCGGATCATTCATGGGCATTTGTTTTCTTCTTTTTCTGCTGACCTGACGTGGGTCTGCTTTTCTGAAAGTCCCCTGCTCCCGCACAACGGCCAGGGAAGCCTCAGCAACAGCGACCATCTCGAGAGCTTCAAACTGACGAAGTGCGAGGCCTAAATCCGAAGATGCATCTATCCGTAATTTGAACCAGCGGTCAAGGCCATGCCGCTGTAATTTGTGCGCATTTTTTTTGGTGGCCCTGAAGATAGGCTCCAGCTGATACGCCCCAAACTGGGCACTGAGGGCATCAAAAGATGCTTCCCCGATTTTAAGTTCAGCTCCGCGCGCTACACTGACGACTGTTGATGCTGGCGCTTGCCCTTCCTTGAATTTCAGGTGAACAACCCCTTGCAAACGCCCATCAACGTACTGACTTTTCTGGGCATAGCTACTGCTATTTACAAGTAGCAGTAACCCCAGTAACATTTGTAATAATTTTGGCATGTTAAGCATTATTAAATTGAACAGCTGAATAAGAGCATGAATAAAAATATTGCCAAAACAATCATTATAATGCGCTTATTCAGTGATTTACATGTTCAATTTTGTAATAAACACGACAACAAAAAAGCATTAAAAATTAGCGTAAAAAATTATATAACAGCTTTTGACTATATACGTTTTTTTATAACAACGCCCATCTCGAACAGATTAAGCTGATTTTAACACCCACTGAAAATAGGGTACAAAAAAATTAAATTGAGCGATTAATAAATAGCAGCATTAGAAAACATTAAAAAAGGTCTTATATTTTACTTTACATCAAATATCTAAAAAAGTCCCTAAACGAAAACAAAAACCGATTCGGGATATTCAATCGTCAAAAGTTGGCATTAAGCATATTGGCTTTTCATTACCTTTGATAAATAATATTAATCTTGGAAAGATCTGCCCTAATGTTTCATAACATCAAATTTATAGGATACTTCAGCGATAGTGATGAGCAGCCGCACTCAAGTGTATCCGCAATATTTTTAAGGGAAGGAATTTGAGGGGGCACAGAACGAAATTTAAAATGCCCGTAAAGGCATCATTCATTATGGCTCAAATGACGGTTGGAAGAAATCCGATGGGGAAACTGAAAGATCTGGTTTATGTTGGGGCTGTTGCATAACCCTAATTTGGCGCTACCTGACAAAATTATATTCTGTTAGGTACGGGCGAACCCACGTGTTTGCTTGGAAAAATCCTATAAAATAACTATTTAGGTCAGGCACATGCGTCTGATCCTACCAAAACCGAATATTATTTGGTGATGCAAATTACAATTTGGGTTATGCAACAGCCCCCTACAAGATAGCGCACTCAACCTCACGGCATTGTAAACTGAATTGTGTATCTGCCTGAATTAATGAATTTTTTTTGGGGAGGGGGAATATGGCTGCACACAGGTGAAGCGTACAATTGTTAGCATTATATTTTATATCAGATATAGAGCAAAAAGTTCTGCAATAACCCACTAAAGTATACTGTTTATACTTTGATTTTTTACTTCAACAAACCCTCCTAAAAATGCTGTCATCACTATTTAATTGGTGTCATTTTATCAGCTATGGCCGCATAGGCAAAAAAAAAGCCGATGAATAAATTCATCGACTTTAATATAATCAACTGTGAACAATTCTTAGAAAGCGATCACCGCTTCAACATTTACACCATTGAAATTTGCATCACGGAACTGATTCCCCAATTGCTCATATCCTTGGTTGTAATTTTGGTTAACATACTCTGCTTTTACCAAGATGTTTTTGGTCATGAACCAACCACCACCTAAAGCGAAACGGTTTACATTAATATCAGCAATACCTTCTTCGTCAGTATAAGTACCGAATACAGAATTATAACGCGCACCTACATAAAACTCTTCGCTGCTTCCGAAACGGTAAAGCAAATCAGCAGCAAACTGGCTCAACGATCCTACACCATCTTCTGCTGAATCGTGTTGGTTGTCGTAAGTACTGAATAATTCAAGTCCTTTATATTTCATGAAAGTTGCAAACTGGAAAGCAGTTACTCTGTTGAATGTAGAGTTAATACGACTTGACCAGTCACCACCAGAAACTACGTTTCCTTCTTCATCATAGAATGACATTACATTATAGTAACGAGATCCCGCACGGTCACCTGAATACAAGAATGAACGCGCATCACCAAATGAGTGGTAAGCCGACCCTGTAAGACGGAATCTGAAGTCATCGCTCAATTGTTTGTCGAAACCTAATTTACCATAAAGTGAAGGTGCGGCACCTTCCACAACCATTGTAGACTGGTTCAATTTACCATTCGAAAGTCCTAACATTCCCAACATTCCGCTCTCATGGCGATACAATGCCTCGAAAGCCAACTCTGTTGTGAAGGCGTCCATCATGTAGTTAGCAACAAATGGGTTGTAGATTGCATTACCACCATCAGAACGACGGAAGTGAGAATCACCATAGTTAATTTCCATCAAACCCGCTTTCAATGTTACGTTTTCCATGATGCCATCAAGGAAAGCCGAGTTGAAAAATGGCACGGCATCCAATTGCAAATAACCACCCTTAACGTTGGCTTCTACGTGGTGACGAGTAGAAAGGTAAGTTTCCAACTTCATCGTTACACCTGGTGCAAAAGCAACATCAATGTTGAAGTTGGCCTGAGGCAAGTTGAAATCCTGACCCAGTGGAGTTAAAGAATACTGTGCAGGCATGCCCTCTACTCCTTGCTGTCCGTTATAAAAGTTGGACTGATTCATGCCCTGGAACATCATGTTGAAGTTACCACCAACACGGACTTTTGGTCCCTTAAATTCTTGTACGTCTACTTTTTCTGGCTCAAATACATTGATACCGTTTTTATCATTGGTACGAAAGTTACCAAATGGATCTTCTGTTGTTTCCTGTGCGAAAGCACTCGCTCCCAATAGCATCAATGCACTTGCTCCGAATGCCTTGATTGTAGAATTAAAATTCATCATAAAAATTTTGTAATAGATTTCTGGTTTTTACCGCAGAATCTAAAGTAGGTTGAGTAAATAAAATATGCAGTTACGCTTATAAATAGATCGTGTATTCCACGGTAACTTCGTCTTCAGTGGTAATGGCGCCGAACATGGCTGTTGGGGCCTCCACTTCATAATCTTTCATAGAAATGACCTGCTGACCTTTAATGGCATTTTTACCGTCAATGGTTACGAGTTCGGCATTCAAATCCACCGCATTTGTAACTCCTGCGATACGCAAATCGCCTTGCACTGTGATTGTTTTACCATCAACAGATTTTACATTTTTCATTTCAAAAGCAATTTCAGCATGTTTGCTTTCCTTCAATGCCTTGTAAATGTTTTTGTCCATCCCGCTCTTTCCAGATTTAATGGACTTCACAGGAACGGTCAATGTGGCGCCATTCAGGGCTTCAATTGAACCATTTGAAGCCTGAACATCAATGTTCACATCGGCCTTTTCTACCTTACATTCCCAGTCGTGAACGTTGCTCACGCCTTTGATGATAATTTCGTATTCCGTTGCCCACGCTTTTGAAACTGATAAAAGTGCAATTAAGGCAAATACGAATAATTGTTTGTTGATCTTAAAATTCATGTTTCTCAATTGTTGTTCTCAATGATTATGTTTCAAACATACAAGATGAAAAGGAAACGAACAACAGTATACTTTAATGACCATTATCATTATTTAATAAAATGATAATCAGAACGAGGCAATTCAAGTTTAAACAAGGTGTTTTGGCGGTAGTGAATTATTATTCCCATATCAATTAATATAAATGAATGCCAAATTGATATTTATTGCACTAATCGTATTTAATATTAACTTTTTACTGACCTAAAAATTAATCAACTGGATAAAAATATAATCTATCCAATATAATATTTACTCGGGCAACCTATTTCGACCGTATACTAAGATTAAATTTAATCAAATTTAACTATTTTATAACATCAAAAACTATTCAATCGATCGAGTATGATTTTTATAGGATATAATTTGAATCGTTTTGGGATACTTTTCGCCTACCCAAATCAGTGATATTTGAATATTTAAATTTATTACGGCTCGCTGATCGATGAAAATGCAGGTGTTAAAATGAAAAAACAACGAACACACCGATGTAAATGGGCAGGAAGCCCTTAATTTTCGACAGCTAACATAAATTGTAAGATAGGAAGGCAGCGGCTTTGGCATGCAGGATAAAAATGGCCATGTTGCTTTTCGGCTCCTTTTGGCGTATTCCCCCACCAAAACTCGGCAATAGCGATAGGCTTGAGGGAATGTTTGAAAGCAAAATGCAATAACTTTGGAGCCGCACAGTCGCCTGCCGCTGCTGGCGGACTGCTACAATTGAAATCCCGAAAAATATCCAAGACATTTTTTCTTTCTGCCTTTTGATTGAGGAATTGATATTGACTGAAAATCCGCTGCTGAAGTAGAAAAGACTTTTGTTTGCGGGTGGCTTTTAATTGCTGAATGGTGGCCTGATCCTCTGCCGATTGAATTTCCAACCCAAGGGCACTTAATGCCCGCATACCCTCCCCGACAAAAGACTGATCGGGGGAATCATCGAAAACCGAGGGCACAAAACACGGCACCGATTGATCGTGGCCAAGCACCCCAGACACTGTCATTAAATAAGCATAGCCCCCCTGTGGCAACTGCACTACCAGTACGCCGAACATCTTTCCTTTTCTTTCGGTAAAATCATAACCCCAGCCTGCGGCAGACTGACCAATAAAATCCTGAACTTCACGAACGGCCACAAGGCCTATCTCGGGGATTTGGGTTTCAAAAGGGTTGTTCAACCCTTCGGGCATCGTGATTTCTGAAATGTCCTGCTGAAAACTGAAAAGATATTGTTCGATCATGGCTTGTCCGCTACGCTGCTTTTTCCTCCCTGCTGACCTCTCAGCGAATCGATGGAAGCTGCAAGTAGTCGAAATATTTGCAGAAAATTGTCGGACGATAGAAAAAACTGCCGTAGCACCTGTTCTTTTAGGTGCCAAGTTGAATTGTGGTGATGATTTTTTGGATTAATATAAATTGTCCGTCGGGATCACTCCGCCGAGCAGTTGGTCACGAGACGGAGTCTCGCGACAGGTTTGTATGATGGTATATTTTGAACGATAAAATACAGATTCATTTGGTCGAGCGCCGCTTCAACTAATTTGCTCACCTGTTAAAACTTCGGC
>CANMKE010000010.1 GCA_947498325.1 uncultured Persicobacter sp. | reverse complement strand
TGCGACGGACAAATCGGGTAACACGATCAGCGAAAGCTTTACGGTAACGGTTGAAGACAAAGAAAATCCAGTCATTATTAATTTACCTTCGGACATTGTTTTGTCCGCTTCTTCATCTTGCGATGCATCGGCAACTTGGACATTGCCAACGGCATCGGACAACTGTTCTTCGGGCGCAGAATTGACTTTCACTTCGACGCATAATTCAGGCGATGTATTTGGTTTGGGCGTAACGGAAGTTGTTTACACTGCGACGGACAAATCGGGTAACACGATCAGCGAAAGCTTTACGGTAACGGTTGAAGACAAAGAAAATCCAGTCATTACTAACTTATCTTCAGATATTGTATTGTCCGCTTCCTCGACTTGCGATGCGACAGCTACTTGGACTCTGCCAACGGCATCGGACAATTGTTCCTCGGGTGATGAATTGACCTTAACTTCGACGCACGATTCAGGAGATGTATTTGGCTTGGGTGTAACGGAAATTGTTTACACTGCGACGGATAAATCGGGTAATACGATCAGCGAAATCTTTACAGTAACGGTTGAAGACAAAGAAAATCCAGTCATTACTAACTTACCTTCAGATATTGTATTGTCCGCTTCCTCGACTTGCGATGCGACAGCTACTTGGACTTTGCCAACGGCGACAGACAATTGTTCTTCGGGTGCTGAATTGACATTGACTTCGACGCACGATTCAGGCGATGTATTTGGTTTGGGCGTAACGGAGGTTGTTTATACAGCGACGGACAAATCGGGTAACACGATCAGCGACAGCTTTACGGTAACGGTTGAAGACAACGAGAATCCAGTCATTACTAACTTGCCTTCTGACATTGTTTTGTCCGCCTCTTCGACTTGCGATGCGACAGCAACTTGGACTTTGCCGATGGCATCGGATAACTGTTCTTCGGGTGATGATTTGACATTAACCTCGACGCACGATTCAGGCGATGTATTTGGCTTGGGTGTAACGGAAATTGTTTACACGGCAACGGACAAATCGGGTAACACGATCAGTGAAAGCTTCACGGTAACGGTTGAAGACAATGAAAATCCAGTGATTGTTAATTTACCTTCGGACATTGTATTGTCCGCTTCATCGACTTGCGATGCGACAGCAACTTGGGCATTGCCAACGGCATCGGACAACTGTTCTTCGGGCGCCGATTTGACCTTAACCTCGACGCACAATTCAGGTGATGTATTTGGTTTGGGCGTAACGGAGGTTGTTTATACAGCGACGGATAAATCGGGAAATACGATCAGCGAAAGCTTTACGGTAACGGTTGAAGACAACGAAAAACCTGTGATTGTTGATTTGCCTTCGGACATTGTTTTGTCTGCCTCTTCATCGACTTGCGATGCGACAGCAACTTGGACATTGCCAACGGCATCGGACAACTGTTCCTCGGGTGCTGAATTGACATTAACTTCGACGCATAATTCAGGCGATGTATTTGGTTTGGGCGTAACGGAGGTGATTTACACGGCGACGGACAAATCAGGTAACACGATCAGCGAAAGCTTTACGGTAACGGTTGAAGACAACGAGAATCCAGTCATTACTAACTTACCTTCGGATATTGTATTGTCCGCCTCTTCGACTTGCGATGCGACAGCAACTTGGACTCTGCCAACGGCATCGGACAACTGTTCTTCGGGTGATGATTTGACATTAACCTCGACGCATAATTCAGGTGATGTATTTGAATTGGGTGTAACGGAGGTGATTTACACGGCGACGGATAAATCGGGTAACACGATCAGCGCCAGCTTTACGGTAACGGTTGAAGACAACGAGAATCCAGTGATTGTTAATTTGCCTTCGGACATTGTTTTGTCCGCTTCATCAACTTGCGATGCGACAGCAACTTGGACATTGCCAACGGCATCGGATAATTGTTCTTCGGGCGCAGAATTGACCTTGACTTCGACGCACGATTCAGGCGATGTATTTGGTTTGGGCGTAACGGAGGTTGTTTACACTGCGACGGACAAATCGGGTAACACGATCAGCGAAAGCTTTACGGTAACGGTTGAAGACAACGAGCATCCAGTCATTACTAACTTACCTATGGATATTGTTTTGTCCGCCTCTTCGTCTTGCGATGCGACAGCAACTTGGACTTTGCCAACGGCATCGGACAATTGTTCCTCGGGTGCTGATTTGACATTAACCTCGACGCATAATTCAGGCGATGTATTTGGTTTGGGCGTAACGGAAGTTGTTTACACGGCAACGGATAAATCGGGTAATACGATCAGCGAAAGCTTTACGGTAACGGTTGAAGACAATGAAAAACCTGTGATTGTTAATTTACCTTCTGACATCGTTTTGTCAGCTTCTTCATCATGTGATGCATCGGCAACTTGGACATTGCCAACGGCATCAGACAATTGTTCTTCAGGTGCTGATTTGACATTAATCTCGACGCACGATTCAGGCGATGTATTTGGCTTGGGTGTAACGGAAATTGTTTACACGGCAACGGACAAATCGGGTAACACGATCAGTGAAAGCTTCACGGTAACGGTTGAAGACAATGAAAATCCAGTGATTGTTAATTTACCTTCGGACATTGTATTGTCCGCTTCATCGACTTGCGATGCGACAGCAACTTGGGCATTGCCAACGGCATCGGACAACTGTTCTTCGGGCGCCGATTTGACCTTAACCTCGACGCACAATTCAGGTGATGTATTTGGTTTGGGCGTAACGGAGGTTGTTTATACAGCGACGGATCAATCGGGAAATACGATCAGCGAAAGCTTTACGGTAACGGTTGAAGACAACGAAAAACCTGTGATTGTTGATTTGCCTTCGGACATTGTTTTGTCTGCCTCTTCATCGACTTGCGATGCGACAGCAACTTGGACATTGCCAACGGCATCGGACAACTGTTCCTCGGGTGCTGAATTGACATTAACTTCGACGCATAATTCAGGCGATGTATTTGGTTTGGGCGTAACGGAGGTGATTTACACGGCGACGGACAAATCAGGTAACACGATCAGCGAAAGCTTTACGGTAACGGTTGAAGACAACGAGAATCCAGTCATTACTAACTTACCTTCGGACATTGTATTGTCCGCCTCTTCGACTTGCGATGCGACAGCAACTTGGACTCTGCCAACGGCATCGGACAACTGTTCTTCGGGTGATGATTTGACATTAACCTCGACGCATAATTCAGGTGATGTATTTGGTTTGGGCGTAACGGAAGTTGTTTATACAGCGACGGACAAATCGGGTAACACGATCAGCGCCAGCTTTACGGTAACGGTTGAAGACAACGAGAATCCAGTGATTGTTAATTTGCCTTCGGACATTGTTTTGTCCGCTTCATCAACTTGCGATGCGACAGCAACTTGGACATTGCCAACGGCATCAGACAACTGTTCTTCGGGTGCTGAATTGACATTAACTTCGACGCACGATTCAGGCGATGTATTTGGTTTGGGCGTAACGGAAGTTGTTTACACAGCGACGGACAAATCGGGTAACACGATAAGTGAGAGCTTCACGGTAACGGTTGAAGACAACGAGAATCCAGTCATTATTAATTTACCTTCGGATATTGTTGTAGCGACAACGGCAGGAAGCTGTGCGGCTGAAGTTACTTGGACACCAATTACAGGTACCGACAATTGTACATTTGATCGTATTGAATTGAGCCATCCTTCGGGCAGCCAATTTGATGTCGGCGTGCATACGGTAACCGTTACGGCCTACGATATTGCAGGAAATACTGCGGAAGCCTCCTTTATGGTGACGGTAAACCCCGGCGACGAATTGGAGATTGTTTGTGCAGATGATATAAGTCTGATGCCTGATGCAGGAGCAGATTTTGCCACTTTACCTGTATTGGAAGCACCTGAAGTACAGGCGCCATGTGGCAAAACCTTTACCCTCAGTTCGGATGCCCCGGCAACCTTACCTATTGGTCAGCACCATGTTATTTGGACAGCCACAGGTGAGGATGGAAAATCAGTAACCTGTCGTCAGGGAATTACCGTGCAAAATCCTGCCGACCGGGGAATCATCAAATCCTGCCCTGCAGAGGTAACGGCCTTTGCGGATGATGGCGAATGTGATGCTGCGCTGGAATTGAATACTCCTGTGGTGAACGATTGGGTGCTGGCACCAGAAATTACCAACGATGCACCGCAGTTTTTCCCGAAAGGGGAAACCATCGTTACCTGGAGCGTCAAAGATCAGTGGGGGAATGTGGAAATCTGTCAGCAACTGGTAAATGTTGTGATCGATCCTGATAAGGTGTTGGCATTTGAGCTGTCGGAGGAATTGATCGCCAATCCAAACTGTGTCCTTAAAATGCCTGACCTTCGGGATGATGTTGAGGTGTTGTTGCCTTGTTTGCCAAACACAACTTTGCAGCAGCAGCCGATTGCAGCCGAACTCGTGCAGCCAGAGCGTGGAAAAGTTCAGGTAACCTTCACCTTGCTGGATGAAAATAACCAGCAGGTGGGGCAATTGCTGACATCAGTGCCTGTGAATTGTATAGAGAAATTCGAAGTACCGAATATGATTACCCCAAATGGAGATGGGGCAAACGATTACCTGGAGATTCCGACGATTGAAAGTTACAACAACACAGAGCTGCAAATTTTCAACAGGCTCGGGCAACAGGTTTATCAGCAGCTCAATTACAGTAACGATTGGGATGGCCGAAGTCAGACGGGGCAACCACTGCAAGCGGGAACTTACTTTTACATCATCAAGCTGCAGGGTGAAAAGCACCAAACAGGTTACCTCCATATCGTCCTTTAAATTCTATTGAGCATGAAATCATATATTAAATATAGCCTTCTGTTTATTATACTTGCAGGTAGCAATGCGTTTGGGCAAAGTGCCATGCAAATGTCTCAGTATATGGTCAACTATATGGTGATCAACCCTGCGGTGGTGGGGCTCGATGAGCACACCGCCTTCCGGCTTGCTTACCGTAACCAGTGGGCAGGGATTGATGGCGCTCCGTCAACCTACTTCGGGAGTGTAAATTCGAGCATTGGGCACCAGGGTGCGAAAGGGAGCAGCAGTGCCCGCCGACGGGGTTACCGAAGGGCGCATAATTCTCAGACCGCACCGCATCATGGGGTGGGGGGCTATGTCCTCAACGACCAGATTGGTGCGATTAATCAGGTTCGGATGTATGGAAATTATGCCTATCACCTTTCCCTTAACTCTTCGATCAGGCTGGCAGCAGGTGGGGCAATTGGGCTGATCAGCAACCAGATCGACAAAGAAAAAATTCATGTGGGCGATCAGAATGACCCCATTTTAGCCAACGCACAAAACAGCCTGCACCCCGATTTACAATTGGGCTTTTGGCTGCACAGCAGTAATTGGTTTGCGGGTATTTCTGCAACGGAGTTCAATTTGAGTAATGGCTTTGGGACTGAACTGGGATCACTTCGACCAAACTATTTACTGACAGGGGGTTACCGTATTCAATTATCCCGAGAGTTGGACTTCGTTCCTTCGGTATTGTTGAAAACAGTTTCCTTCGATGAATTTCAGTATGACATCAACCTGAAAATGAGGTATAAATCTGTTCTGTGGGGTGGGCTTTCCCTGCGTGGACTTGAGGATGTTTCCATGATTTTTGGCATGGACTTACTCAACGGGTTAATGTTCGCCTATTCTTACGATTATCAAATTAATGGCATCCAAACGGTCAGTTCGGGTTCTCATGAAATTACTGCAGGGTTTAACCTCAGAGGAAAAAGACAAAGACGAGGGCTTAACCGTCGATCTTTCTGGTAACAGATTTACTGGGGCATGTTGCTGTAAAGTTGAATTTATGGCAAGGTGACCTGTTTTTTTTAATCATTTGCAAGACCGTAAAAAGTGAAAGTTCTTCTGATATCGAAGGGGCTTTTACTTTTTTTATGGTGGCCTGATAGTCACCCCAGTTTACTTTTTCAGCAGGAAAAGAAATCTCAATTTCTCCCAATTCGGCAAATAAAAGACTTCTGATTTGCAATAGCATAGTGGTAAATACGCCTTTAAAACCCTGTATTGGGGATAAAAACAAAGTTTGTTTCATTTGGGCAAAGCAAAGGAGGGCTGAAAAAATAGTAGTTATCATCAAGTGTTAACCACAATATTTTTTAACCAAAACTCAGAGTAATGCTAAAAGACTTACTAAGATTTGCCATGGTGTTTTTTGTATTTATTGCCACCGTGGGTAATGCAAAAGCACAGGAGGCAGTTGATTACACCCTTACCCTTGAAGACCTTGTGCTTACAGGGGGTAATAATAACCAGGTTGATGGAGTTACTTATGATTTTTCTCAGAACCCAGGGGGTACTAATTTGACAATCCCAACCATTGTCAACGATGCGGGAAAAAAAGTAACGCAACTTAATGAAGGCGTTTTGGCCAATAAAAACATTCGTAAAGTAACCTTCGGAGAAGGCTGGATTAATATTGGTAAAGCGGTATTCAGTGATAATAATATTACAGAAGTTACTTTTTCTTCGACCATCACAAGGGTTCAAAATGAAGCCTTTAAGAACAATCTCATAGAGGCCGTTGAATTTCCTGACAAGGTAATGGTGATTGCGAATTATGCTTTTCAGAACAATAATATCCAAACGGTAATACTTCCAAATAATGATGCCTATACAGAATTAACGCATACGGTATTTGCAGAGAATCAATTAACCACCATCGAAATTCCTGCAACGGTTACTAAAATTAACCAGAAAGCTTTGGCGGGAAATCAAATTACGTCTTTGACGTTCCCTGATGGTTTGAGTGATGTCAATCAAAATTTCTTGGATGAGCAATTAACAGCAGAAGGTGCTGCGGTAGAAAATTGGTATTATACAGCAGATTTTTCAGGCGATCCTATTACGGAATTTACCCCTGCAACCTTGGCTGGAAAATCCATTTTTGCAAAATATGCTCCTGCGGTTTTCACCATTCAATATCGCAGAGATGGCGGTTCACTTCCTGCTGAAAATCCTGAGCAATATACCGCAGGCGACCAATTCTCAATTCTTGATGGGGTAAAAAAAGGCTATGACTTTTTAGGCTGGTTCAAAAATGACCAATTCGAAGGGGATCCAATAACGGAAATTACGCCAGAAACAAGAGGGAACTTGGTGCTGCATGCAAAATACGAACTTACCAATTACAAAATCACTTACCATTTGGATAATGGCATGAACGGTGAGGGCAACCCGGAAACGTTCACTATGGAGGACGCGGACATCACCCTTGCGCCAGCAACAAAAGCAGGTTTTGAGTTCATGGGCTGGTACGGAAATGAGGAATTCACTGGAGATGAGATCACCCAAATCATGACCAACAGCCATACGGATCATGACCTGTTTGCCAAATTTGACATCATTAATTATGATATCACTTACACGCTTAATGGGGGTGAAAATGCTCAGGACAATCCTGAAAACTATACGGTGCTTTCAAATTTCACCTTTGATCCCGCAACGAAATTGGGCTACTCTTTTATGGGGTGGTATGATAATGAAGATTTTACAGGTGACATGATTACTGGCGTAACGGAGGGGAGCATGGGTAACCTGAACCTTTTTGCCAAATTTGAAAAGGACACTTATCAAATTGATTATGTATTGAATGGTGGGGAGCATGTCGCTGCAAACCCTGATTCGTATGATGTTTACAGTGCTTTTTCTTTTGAAGCAGCATCAAAAAATGGTTATACTTTTGAAGGATGGTTTGAAACGGCAGATTTTACTGGTGAGCAGGTTACTGAAATTACGGTGGGATCTACGGGCGATTTAATGTTATATGCTAAGTTTGAATTGACACGTTATGCGATCACTTATCATCTGGATGGTGGTGAAAATGCAACGACAAACCCTGCGGATTATAATATGGAAGAAGAGGTTGTTTTTGCTGATGCAAGCAAAGCGGGCTACTCTTTTATGGGTTGGTTCAAGGATGCTGAATTTACAGAATCAATCACTGGTATTGCATCAGGAAGCAGTGAGGCTGTGGACGTCTATGCTAAATTTGAAGTCATTAATTACAATATCACTTATGAATTGAATGGCGGAACAGCAGATAATCCATCGACCTACACGGTAGAAGATGCGATCACTTTGAATGATGCATCGAAGGAGAATTACACTTTCTACGGATGGTTTGACAATGAAAATTTTGAAGGGTCAGTAATCACTGAAATCGCTCAGGGGACTACGGGAGAATTGATGCTGTATGCTAAATTTGAAATGACACAATATCAGATCACTTACCACCTCGATGGCGGTGAAAATTCAATCAACAACCCAGCGACCTTTACTGTTGCCTCAACGGTTACTTTTGAAGGCGCAAGCAAGGAAGGATACACTTTTGAAGGTTGGTATGCCAATGCCGATTTCTCTGGTGATGAGCTTACAGGTATTGAGGAAGGCTCGGCTGGAGATCGTGATCTTTATGCTAAATTTATGACGATAGCGTATGCCATTAGTTATGAGCTGGAAGGGGGAACAACTGATAGCCCATTGACTTACACCATCGAAGAGGAGGTAGCACTTTTACCTGCCACCAAAGCGGGTTATGAGTTTAAAGGTTGGTATACCAATGCCGAATTTACAGGTGACGCCGTAACGGTGATTGAAAAAGGAAGCATGGGAGATCAAATGTTCTATGCCATGTTTGAAGAGGAAGTGATTGCTTCAAATGACCCTAAAAATACCCTCAAGGTTTACCCTAACCCAGCGACGGATATCATTAAAGTACAAGCGGAAGCGGGTGCAGCCATCCGTATTTTTAACTTGAATGGTCAGCAGGTATTGAAACAAACGGCAACAGAAAATCAGCAAGTGATTAACGTTTCAGCATTGCCAACAGGCGTTTATGTTATCCACGTAAATCAACAAGTGACTAAATTTGTCAAAAAATAAAATCGGCGAAAATTAATCGCCCTTTAAAGGTGGCTTGCAAATAGTGGCATAAGAAGCGGAGGAAATACCTTCCAATTCATGCTGTATTTGTTAAGCCACTTTTTTTTGTCTACATCTTGGCGATTCACACCAATTTTGTGCGATATCGTAATCATGGGGCATATTATGATTGTGTTCAGGAAGGAAATCCTACAGGTCAGCCCACAGCCAAACCAATTTGGCCGAATTCAGTGAAAATTGAATTGGTGCAATCTTCAGATAATTCAAGTCAGATGGTATTTGTGTATCGTCGCAGGTTCGGTCAGGGCAAAAAAATAGCGTAAGCACCAGATGACAGTGCCCACGCTTCAACTTACCTATTTTTGGGATGGATTATTTTTCTCTTCTTTCTTTTCGTCCTCGCTGAGGTCGGTTTTCCTTTTTATATTTTTCGTACAACGCTTGTTGTTCCTCGGAAAGCACTGCATTTACCTGCTGATCAAGCTCATCCTTCAGCTGCTTCATTTCTGATCGTTCAGGTCGACCATTGGCCATCTTTTCCTCAACCGCTTTAAAATGCTGATCGAAAAGCTGTTGCACCTGCTGTTGCTGATCGCTACTTAGTGAAAGCTCCTGACTCATTTTGGTCATCATCGCTTCAATCTGTGCTGCATCAGGCATTGGAGGACCCTGTCGGTCGGCGGGTGGCTGCGCAATGGCCAATCCTACACTGAAAATCGCCAGCATGGCAAAAGCAAAGGTGGATTTTAATATACTCATAGTCTTGATGTGGGTTTGTAGATGAATACTGTTCTTATGTTGATTCAAATGTAAGGGGATAAAAGCAGGACCAAAAATATCTTCAATCAACAGCATAAAAAGGCCTACCAACAAGTTTTTATTGCGAATCAACGATGTGGACCATCCCAAAAATTCGGCCCACTATTAACAGGTAGGCTGATAAAATTACTGACGGCTGTTGTACAATCCATCAAATGATCTTTGAAAAACCGGCCGAATATCAAGGGGGTATTTCAAACGGCAGACACTTATTTGGACATCCTTAAAGAATAGTATATATTCAGCAAACCAAAAAATGACAGATTCTTCAGCATGCACCCGTGAGAACGGTTTGTACGAGGAATCCAATAGCCTTTACCCATGCCAACCACCTTTATTGCCCTTTCCTGTATTTTTGCCATTATGAGTTTTTTACCCAGCCTGAGGGTCAGTCATTGGACCTTCCGATTCTTTGATTTCGTCAGGTTGCAGGTAGTTGTTATTCAGCTTTTGCTGTTTGTGCTCAATTTTTATTTTATGGAAGATTGGGGCGCCCATGGTTTATATGCACAGCTGTTTCTTGGCGTGGCCATGTTGTTTCAGGCATACATTATTGCACCTTATTTTCCACTGAATTTATTGATCGCCAGAAAAAAACAGGGCGCACATCCTGTAACGATGATCAGTGCAAATGTCCTGCAAAAAAACAAAGATTACCACCTGCTGATAGCGATGGTTAAAAAGCACCAGCCAGATATTTTGCTGACCATGGAAAGCAACCAAAGGTGGGAGGATGCCCTTTCCGTTTTGGAGCAGGAATATAGCTACTGTTATAAAATCCCCAAGGAAAATCGCTACGGGATGCACTTTTATACCAAGCTGCCAGTAAAGCATCTGGAGGAACATTATTTTATTTCCGAAGACCGTCCTGCCATTCACGTTCAGTTACAGGATCAGGGCGGACGGGACTTTTCTTTCTGGGGAATACATCCACCACCACCCAGCCCAACAGAAAAACCAACTTCGGCGCAGAAAGATGCCGAACTGATGATGATCGCCAAACAGATTCGTGAGCTCGAAACCCCTTGCCTGGTAGCAGGGGATTTCAATAATGTCTGTTGGTCCAGGAGCTCACGGCTATTTTCAGAAATATCCACACTGAATGATGCCCGCATCAAAAATGGTTTTCACAATACCTTTCCCGCAACGGTGCCGATCTTTCGTTTTCCGCTTGATCTGCTTTTCAATTCCAAAGAAATAGCAATTGAAGCGATGAAAGTAATGCCCAGCATTGGGTCTGATCATTTTCCGCTGTTTGCAAAGTTCAGCATTCAGCAACAGCAAACCGAGGAGGCAGCCCCATTGGAAAAAGAGCTGGAACATACCGCCGACGAAATTATCAAGAAAGGGGAACAAGCCCTGGACGAAGAAGGAGGCGAAGAAGATGGGGATTGATGGCCAGGGTAAAGTGCAGCCTGCTGTGTGGAGTTTGAACTGATGCAGCTCCTTTAATGACTGTTTGATATTTCATTGTCCACGGTTTAATCTGAGCACAGGTCATTGTTCAGTATTTAAGGGTTCAGCAATAATAACTTTACAGGGTACAAATCAACCGTATTTTAGGATGCTGAATTACCTATTGAATAGTAACCCAATTTGAAATAATAGTAGACCTTCATGGGTTAGAAAAAGACGATTTTGTGCATAGTATTTTTCTTCTAACCTATGATTGTTCATTATGCGGATTCTTCTACTTTTTTTGTTGGGCTTGTTTAGTGCCTGCCAAACCGTAAAATTTACGGATGATACCTTCACCTTTAAACAAGAGGGCAAGGATTTTTTTATCAATGGGCCTTCAGACAGTCTGCAGGTTAATTTTTTAGCCAACGGCAACATCCGGCTTGCTTTCCTGAACCAGCCGGAAAATGATTTCAGCTTTATTGATGATAAACAATTCATCCTTCCTAAAGTAATAGAACACCAAGATCAACTTTTGCTTCAGGGAGCAACATCAGCCTTGAAAATTTCCAAAAGTCCCTGGCAAATTAGCTTGCTCGATCAGCAGGGCAAAACCCTCTCCGTAATCCGTGCCTATGAAAAATCGGCCAAAAAGAGCAAGGTGATTTTTTCTGCTGAAAAGGTTGAGGCCTTTTATGGAATGGGGCAAAAGACCATTCCGGTAAATCGAAAAGGCTATGCTTTTTCGACGGTCAATAACCATGTTGGCGGATACAGCAAACCTTATGAAAACCTGCAGGTAAATATCCCTTACCTTTATACTGACCGAAAATTTGGGGTATTTTTCGATAACAGCTATACCGGCAATTTTGACCTTTGCAAAACCAGCCCCAACCAGTGGTCCTATCAAACTGATGGCGGCCAAATGGTAATTTATTTTACCGTAGGGGAGCAGCTGCAGGACCTTCAAAATCAATATTTTGCCCTAACAGGGTATCCGTCCTTACCACCAAAATGGGTCTTTGGCCTGATGCAAAGCAAATGTTCCTATCAGGACGATAAGGAAGTTTATAAGGTCGTGGAAGAATTTCAGGCCAATCAGTTGCCGCTTGATGCCATTATTCTTGATGCCAACTGGTTTGGTGGCTACAATGACAACAGCCATAATATGGGGAACTTTACCTGGGAGAAAAACCACTTCCCAAACCCTAAAGGTTTTATGCAGAAGCTCAAAGATCGCCATATTAAAACACTGATTATCAATGAGCCTCAGATTAATCAGTCATCGGAGAATTTTGAATTTCTGAAACAACAAGGCTGGCTGATGAAGGTGCAAGACAGTGCTTATGTTTTGCCTTCCTTTTGGGCGGGATCTGCCGCTTTACTTGATCTGACCAACCCTTCGGCGCAGGATTGGCTCTGGAAAAAACAAAAAGCGAATCTGGACTTGGGACTTGATGCCTTTTGGGTGGACCTGACCGAGCCGGATGTATCGACCACCGCAGGGCAGTTTTTTATGGGGGAAGAACCTAAGGTTCACAATATTTACAGTTACCTGTTTGCACAGGTGCTCGATCGGGGAATGAAGCAGGATTTCCCTGACCGCAGACTTTACAATATTACCCGCGCGGGAACGGCAGGAATGCACAAATTTGGCGCCTTTAACTGGTCGGGGGATGCTGCCAAAAACTTTGATGCCCTGGCGTTGCAGGTGCCAATGTTGATAGGCTGTTCGATGAGTGGCATGCCGCATTTTGCTTCGGATATTGGTGGGTTCACCAACGCATGGGATCAGATAGGTGACTGGCAGGCTTATGATGGCCCCAAGGCACGTACCAGCCCGGAGCTCTATACAAGGTGGTTTCAGTTTGGCGTTTTTTCGCCTATCCTCAGGCCACATTCTGGCGAGGACCAAAGCTGCGAACCCTATGCCTTTGATCAGCAGACCCTGGAAATTTCCAGAAAGTACCTCAATCTTCGGTATCGACTGATCCCCTATATTTATTCTTATGCAGCAAAAACAACCTTTGAGGGAGAGCAGCTCATCAAACCGATGATGATGAAGTTTGATGACCCTGCGGTCAAGCAGTGCGACGATCAATACCTGTTCGGCAATTTACTGGTGGCTCCTGTAGTAAAAGAAGGTGCCGACAGTCAGCTGGTTTATCTTCCGAAGCTTGGGGATGGGCAGAAGTGGTTCGATTTTTTTGACGATCAAATCTACGAGCCCGGAGAGCAGCAGGTCGCGGCCGGAATAGATAAAATACCAGTTTTTGTCTCTTCAGGAACAATATATCCTTTGGCTGACCTGGCAATGAATACAGCATCCCAAACAGAGGACCACCTTACCGTGGTGGCCTATCGGGGAACGGGAGCATTTAACCTGTATGAAGACGATGGCACTTCTCGCGCCTACGAAACGGGGCAGTACTCCATGACGGATTTTGTGATGACGGCTGAAGAAAATACGATTCAGTTTGAAGTAAATCAGCATGGAAAACTACAAAATGAAATGCGTTCTTACACTTTCGATTTTCGTGATATTCCACAAAAGCCATTACTTAAAGTTAATGGTCAGGCCATAGCCGAGGACCGTTTTGATTATGATGAAAACACCAAAAGGCTCACCTTTAATCATCCGCAGGAAGGGCCCCAGAAATTAGTCATCAGCATGCAGATTTAATCCTGAAGCCTCCTGCAACAAAGCAAGCGGCGCTCGAATCTTCGGACTTTTGCCCATAAGCGCCATTCAATTTATTTGATCAAACCTTACCTAAGCCCTGCCAAAAAATACGGCAGGGCTTTTTTATGGGCCAATGTCGCATATGCTATATTTAGATGCTCCTTATGATGAAATGCAGAGCGTAAATCTTTGTTTTACCCGCCAATTTATATAGGATAATTTATTCACATTTGGGGGTCAATTCGTCGCTGTGCGCAAGGCTAAATTGAAAGTCCACCATCAAAAAGTGGGGGAGACTTACCTTGGGGTAAACTAATTTTTTAAGCCGATGAAAAGGACAACTTTTACATTTTTATGGTTGGTTACGCTATGTTTCTATGGACACGCACAAACCAAAGTTGAAGTCTTACCACTGACAGATCAGTTAATATCAATTTTTATTGTCGATGGGGAGGTGGAATATGATGGCACTGCAGCCAATGCTGGAAAGGTGCATAAAACGGAGCTTGATTTTTCCTTATTGGATGCTGTGGAAAGTTATGGCGTTTCTTCCACTGATGATCCCGATTTTTCGGAGGTACGCAACCCCTTGGCTGTCGGGCGTAAATCTATTGGATCAGCCTTTTGCTATCAGGGTTTGGAGTGGACCGGTGGGCAGTATGCTCCTGTTGAGGAAAGTTGGGTGAGTGACCATTGGATTTACCTTGAGTTGCCTTCAGCGCTTAAGGAAGGGAAAAATTATTCTTTCGACCTTTCCGCGCTTGGTCTGGAGGGGGTGAGTGATATCAGCTGGACTTTTGATCCCCACCAATTGAGATCCGAAGCCATTCATGTCAATACGCTCGGCTATGCACCGGCGGCCCCTAAATATGCATATATATATCATTGGGCAGGAACAATGGGCAGTGTGGACTTGTCTGATTTTGACAATAAAACTTTTTTGGTAATCGATGAAAATGGCCAAACGGCTTTCGAAGGTAAAATCGCCTTTCGCAAAGCAAAAAACAATCAGGAAACGGGGCAGCCTGATGAAACGCCAGAAAATAATTTCCTTGGTGCAGATGTTTATGAGGCAGACTTCTCTGGCTTAAGTGCGCCAGGAAATTATCGGGTAGCCATCCCTGAAATGGGCTGCTCTTTTCCTTTCAGAATTAATGAAAACCCCGTGTGGGAAGCCTATTACGCTACCGCAAGGGCCATATACCATCAGCGGAGTGGGATTCGTATTGAAGCCAATTATGAGGGCAAACCCTATATTCGACCCATCACTCAAAATCCTATGGTCCATGATCAGGAAGGTCATCCTTATGCCGATAAAGTGGTGTATTCAGATTTCCCATATATGAACTGGGACAATGCGGATAATGGTGGTAACAACACCGATCAGATTATTGGTGCGGCAGAGGGCAACGTGCTGAATGTGGCGGGTTGGTATCAGGATGCCGGCGACTGGGACAGCTATGCACATCACCAGCGCGTCCCGATGACTTTGATGATAATGTATGAATTTTTTCCCGAGCTTTTTGCGGATCAGGAATATGATATTCCGGAAAGTGGGAATGGCATTCCGGATATTGTAGATGAAGCCTCCTGGTTAATCAAGTTTAACTTCCGGCTGCGAAAAGCCTTGCAGGACGCAGGGTACTCCAATGGTGGGGTAGGTGGTGCACGTGTATGCGCAGATCCTTACAACAATACCCTTGGGAACCCCGAGCATGAGGGCACCCCTTCGTGGCAGGATCATCGACCGACTTTGGTAACGCAGGCGGACGCCTTCATGACTTATATGTATGCCGGCGAGGCCGCGCAGTTTGCCATGATCATCAAAAAGCTGGGAAGGGATCCTGAGCAATGGCCCGTGGAGATGCTTGATGCTAAAACTTTCGATGAAATGACGTACCTCAAAGCCAATTTTATCGAAGAGGCTGAGGCCGCTTTTGATTGGGCCGCGGCGCCGGAAAATCAGCCTGAATCTGGGAATAATTACCCTGAACCCCTGACGGTCTATGAAACTTATGCCGCCGTGAATTTATTCCGTCTTACGGGTAAATCCAAGTATCATGAAATTGCCATACAAGGGTTGAACAGTTTTAAAAATGCCGGAAATTTTACGACCCATCAGGCATATGCAGCATACGCTTATTTACTGATCGATCATATTGATGTAGATACAGAATTACAGCAGAGCTTGCGCGCTGCTGCGGAACGTACCGCGACGAACAGCGCCTTGAATGCCGCTGAAAAAAGAGCAGCACGTTGGGGTGGGGTGTTTGATATGCCGATGCTCGTTGGGCAAGCCACAACGCCATGGATGTTTGAAACCATGGTCGCCTATGCGCTTACAGGGAATGAGCAGTATAAAGATGTGGTGCATACCACTGCCGATTATTTTCTGGGCACCAACCCGCGGCATAGTACAAATATGACAGGAATTGGGCCAAGGCCTGTGAAAAGGGCTTTTAATCTGGATGGTCGGACAATCACAGAAAACTGGGGAGTATTTCCAGGATGGATCCCTTATGGTCCTTGGGCTTTTACCGCCAAACAGCAGGAAATGGCCTACAAGAGAACGATGGCCGATGGGATTGAACGACTTGGGGGTCAGGGACCCTGGAATGAACACTGGCATAACTTTTCCATGACGCCCACAGTTCTGAACTGGCCGGGTCATGAGCGTTTTTCGCATAATGCCATCGCTCCAATGCTTACCGAAAACACCATTCACCAGAATTCTTTACATGCGGCCACAGCCTACGGTTTTGTAAATGGCCGCCAACACCGCAATGCCCAAAGTCCGCAGAAAATTGGGGAAATAACTGTTTCATCGCAAGAGATCAACGATTTTCAGTTCCTTAAAGAATCGAAGGTGGTAACGGTAAACCTCGATAATCTTGAAGCCAGCCAGTCCGCCTTAAAGTGGTCAAGTTCTGAAACCGCTGTCGCTCATGTAGATCAGTTCGGACGGATTACCGCTACCGGGGATGGGGAGGCAACAATCACCGTGGAGACCCTTGACGGCTCTGTAAAACAGACCATAAAAGTACGCAACACCAATTTACAGGATATGCCTGTGGAAGAAGTAAAAATTAACTTTGAGGGGGGAGTGTTGGAGCTAATAGATGGCAGCACAAAAAAGCTCGTAGTGGAAGTACTCCCTGAGCAGGCTTCCAACAAAAATTTGATTTGGACTTCTTCTGATGAAGCGGTGGTTACGGTGCTCGATGGGGCATTGACCGCCGTTGGCCCTGGTGATGCTACCGTTCGGGCGACAGCAGAATCCGATGAACAAAAATTTGATGAGCTTTCAGTGCGTGTCCTTGCTGCTTCTTACACTGTTTTGGCAGATTTTGATGATCACATCCCTGTTTATGGGGAAGGTAAACAACCGGAAGCGGTGGAGATTTTCAGCAGTCACGAGGCCATCGATTTACAAGCCGACAACCCACAGAAAGCAGGCATCAATACCTCTGAAAAAGTGCTGAAAGTAAGCCGAGGTCCCGGGCAGTGGAAATTACTGGGCTTCAGTTCACCAACCTTGGCGCCCATATCTATGTGCAGCCATGTAGACTTTTCCTTTCAGTATTTATCCGAAGACCTGACCGAAATATATTATGCGATCACGACCATCTCAGGAGAAAAACTGGATGACCGCATACCTATTACCCCTTCAGCAGAATGGCAAACGGTTGTTCTTTCCATTCCCGCCAGTGGGAAGATGGAAAGCTTAACGATCTTCTCCAATCCGGAAGATGCCGCGGCAGATTATGATTTGTATTTTGATAATTTCCGGTTCAAGGAAAATCCCGATGCCGAGGATTGTGAAGAGCAGGAGCTTGAGTGGGTAATGATTGATTTTGAAACCTCTGACTTCAATTGGTTGGAGGGTAATGGTTCCTTTGGGTGGAATGGTAACGGCGAATCGTTTCGCAGCGAAGTTGTTGATAATCCAACAGGGGATCAAATCAATCCTTCGGAAAGGGTTTTCTATTTTGAAAAAACAGGCAGCACCTTCGGAGCAGGTTTCGGTTTACAGCCTGCAACCGGTTTTCCTTTAGGGAATAATACCTACCTGTCCCTTTTGACTTATTCGGATGTTTTTACCAACAGCCTTTTGGTGAAATTGATTCAGTTTGATGAGGACGGAAAAGAGGCCTGTGCGCTGGAATTACATCAGGAAAGCATCGATTTGAGCCCTTTTGCATGGAAAAAAATAAAGTTCAGTATTCAGGATATGACCTTTAGCACAAAGGACGATGCGCTGGAACGGGCAGATTTTCAGCAAATTGATCAGATCATCATTCAGCCGGATGTAGCGGTGGCAGTTCCCAATAATTTTTATGTTGATGATATTGCCCTTGGTGGTTTACAGGTGGAAAAAATCACCATCGAAGGGGAGTCCGAGCGGCAAATGCGTGTAGGGGAGCAATTGCAGTTGACAGTTAAAATACTGCCTGAAGGAGCAGAAGATCAAGAAGTAGTGTGGCAAAGTACGGACGAATCAATTGCTTCGGTGGATGAAAATGGGCAGGTAACCGCCTTATCGGAAGGACAGACGGAAATTTTGGCAATGTCGGTTAGCCGTCCTGAGGTGACCGCATCGGTGGGCATCACAATAAAGGCCGACGATCCACTAACAACGACCACTTCAGGGATGAAAATTTATCCCAATCCTGCTGAAGATCAGCTGATCATTGAACTGCAGGAAGTTGCCACTGCCGTTGATGTTTTCAATACAACGGGCCAAAAGTTTAATCCCAAAATTCAGAAATCGGGGCAGCAGCTGGTGCTGATGTTAAATGGTTTGCCTCAGGGTATTTATCATTTGAAGGTGCTTTGCAGCAACGGAAAGTTTCACCTGCAACAATTCATTAAAAAATAATTAAAATTGGAGTATAAATATCCACTCAAAAGCTAATATTGTTTATTTTTAAAAGTATTTATTGATTGGGATACAATTTTTTTTGGCGGTTTGATTGTCCAACCCTATGGATAATTCATACCCCCCATATCAATAGCTTTTTTAATATATTTAGCTATGAATCAAAACATTACATTTTTTCCTAAACCTTAACGAGGTACTATGAATCTTAATATTTTTTACAAATGGGAGTCCAGGGGACTATTGTTATTATTATTAATGGTCGTCAGCCATTGGTCCCTCGCCCAACGACAGATAAGCGGGGTGGTACAAATGGAAGATGGGTTTACAATACCCGGAGTCAATATCACGCTTAAAAGTCAACCTACCATTGGAACAGTCACGGACCTCCAGGGGACTTTCTCCATTCAGGCCGGCAAAGAGGACTATTTAGTATTTTCCTTCATTGGTTATCAAAGTCAGGAAGTCAAAGTGGGCAACCAGTCCAAAATTCAGGTAACGATGTTCCCGGATGTTAAAGAGCTGGATGCCGTGGTGGTTATAGGCTACGGAGAGCAAAAAGAAAGGGATATTACCGGTTCTATCGGTATGGTAAAACCCGAAGCACTCACCAAGATACCAACGGCCAATGCGGCTCAGGCCATGCAAGGAAGAATGGCAGGGGTGCAAGTGTCAAATTCCACCGAACCGGGTGGCGGAACAAAAGTCCGAATTCGTGGGGTAGGAACAGTCTCCGGGCAGTCCGACCCGTTGTATGTGATTGACGGGGTGCTGTCGACATCCATGATCAGCGTGGACCCTAACGATATTGAATCTCTAACGGTACTGAAAGATGCTGCCTCGGCGGCTATATATGGTAATCGTGGAGCAAATGGCGTGGTGATTATCAAGACAAAAAGTGGGGTAAAGGGGGATGCCAAATTTAGCTTCAGTGGGGAGTATGGTGTCCAGACACCCATGAACCTGTATGAGATGATGGATACAGAACAGTATAAAGCCTATGCTGATGAACTCTTTGTCGCCAACGGAACGGTGCGTCAGAACCGATGGGTGCGCAATGATGACCTGACCCATACCACCAACTGGTCTGAGGAAATGTTCAATCCCGCAGCGATACAACGCTACAATTTTTCCGCTGCCGGCGGAGGCGAGTCCGGGAACTACCGGGTATCAATGGGATATACTGATCAGCAGGGGATGTTGCTCGAAACAGGTTATCAGCGATATAATCTATCGGTGAAATCAAGCATGAAAAAGGGGCGTTTCCGCCTGGGAGAAACGGTACTCTTCAATTTCAGCAATACCAAGCGGAGACCGGAACAATCCAATCCTGGGGCAGCTATTGAAACGGCTCCTCAGATTCCAGTGTATGACCCATTAAACACTAAATCCCATGGTTATGGCGTTCCTAATGAAGACATTACCGGTACTGTAAATACAGCCAACCCTGTATATATTCATGAAAAGAAAGTGCGTGAAGCACAAACTTTTGGTACCAATGTGAGCTTATGGGCCGAGGTGGACATTGTAAATGGGCTAACGTTCAAATCCAACCTCAATGGAAGTTTCAGCTCCAATTTTCAGGAAACAAAAAACCCGGCAATGGATCAGGGGACGGCACTTTATGCAACGCTCCTTTCGAGATATAATGAAAATCATTCTTGGTACAGGGGGATTTTCTGGGACAACTACCTGACCTATAAAAAAACTTTTGCCGAGAAACACGACCTTGTTCTGACGGCCGGTGGGGTGATTCAGAATGAAAATACTGCTTATACTTTTCATACCGCCGATGGTAATCGAGATGGTCTGGAAACTATTATTGGTGGGGTGAAACAGACCTATGGAGCCGACAAATTCACCAAGAGGATGCTGTCCAGTTTTGGACGTTTTATCTATACCTATGATGGCAAATATACCATTAATGGATCCTTGAGAGCAGATGCCTCATCGCAATTCACCAAAGAAAACAGGCTGGGTTATTTCCCTTCGATTTCTGCGGGCTGGACCATCAGTGAAGAAGCGTTTATGGCCAGCAATGATAAGATTGACAACCTGAAGGTGCGTGTGGGTTATGGGGAAGTTGGCCGTGATTTGTCGCTTTCAGACCGTTATGTTGCCGCTATGTACCCGAATGTAAATTATCCGTGGGAAGGCGGTTCTGCCAATCCTAATACGAGTGGACATATTACAGCATCGCTGCCGGCACAAGACCTCCGATGGGAAACCTCAGAGCAGTTAAATTTGGGGATAGACGTGGGAATGTTTAAAAACAGGCTACGCTTGAGTGGGGAAGTTTTTCAAAAAACCTCCAGAGATATGATCCTTAGTGTGCAACAGATGGGTGATTTGGGAACGGGAATAGATGCTGATAAGGACTTTTTAGGTGTAGGGCTGAAGAACATCGGTTCTATACAAAACCAGGGCGTGGAGCTGAGTCTGAATTATGATAATTTTGAAGGAGAGCTCACTTATTCTATCGGAGGAAACTTCACCTATATTTCCAATCAGGCTACAGAGCTTGTGAAGGTAGGAGGAAAGGATACCCCGATCATGGAAGGGAATCAGCGCCTTGAAGTTGGGGAGTCGATGTGGTATTTCTTCGGATACAAGACTGACGGTTTGTATCAGCAGGATCAGGGGAGTGAGGATTTGGAGCCTTTAGCCAAAGCAGGAGATGTTCGATATGTGGATACTGATAACAGCGGCAATATTACTGATGCTGACCGGGTAAATCTTGGAAATTCGCTGCCAAAATATTTTTATGGAATGAATTTCAATATGGGCTATAAGGGTTTTGATCTTTCCGTCCTTTTGGAAGGTAAAGCAGGTTTTAAGGTTTTTAATCAAAACGCTTACCAATTGACGAACACAACACTGAAGAATAATCGCCTGGCAGAATTGGTGGGCAATACTTGGAGTGAGGAAAATACCAATGCTGAATATCCCGCTATTTTTGCAAGTACAGCATCCCAGAACTTTTCCGATCGTCACCTGCAAAATGGGGCTTACTTAAATATTCAGAATGTTCAATTAGGCTATAACCTGAAATCACTGATTAGGACGGAGCTGATCACGAAAATGCGAGTTTACGTGTCTGTAAATAACGCCTACATTTTTACTGCTTATGACGGTTACAACCCTGATGTTTGGGATACGGGATCGTCTGCAGGAGCATCCGTAGAATACCGTAACAACGCTCTGCCTACCCCAAGGATTTTTATGGCGGGCGTACAAATGAATTTTTAAGACTTATAAATTTTTTCAAGGATGAAAAAAATCAGAATAATATTGTTCAGTTGTCTGTTCGTTTGTGCTACATTTTCGGCCTGCGACAGTTTTTTGGAGGTGCCCAACAAAACCCTGATTGCTCAGGAGGATTATTTCCAAACCGATGGCGACCTTTTAAAAATGCTTTCCACCTCTTATTCCAATTTGCAGGATGTGCGCATTTATGCCAATTATTATTGGAAGCAAAGAGGGCTATTGACCAACGATGTGTTTACCATTGAAACGGATGCAGACCTTGCCGGGAATTACCGGTTTGATTTTTTGCTTTCAAGTGGTGAGTTGCAGGGGCTGTGGTCTTCGCACTATAAGGGAATCCGCCGGGCGAATATGGTGATTCGTGAGGTACCGGAAGTGGTGGAAGATGCCGAATTGGTGGCGCGCGTAAAAGCGGAAGCAAAAGCTTTGCGCGCCCTGTTTTATTTTCAGCTGATTCAACAGTGGGATTTTATTCCATTGCGAACAACAGAGAATATGGATGAATTTGCAGTGCCTCAGGTAGATATTGATGCTATTTATGATTTCGTGATCACAGATCTACAAGAGATTATTGATGCTAACGCATTACCTGCGGCCTATGATGGCAGTGTGAATAATGAACGTGGCCGATTAAGCATCTGGTTTGCAAAGGGATTGCTTGGCAAGATTTATCTTTTCAAAAATGAAATGGACAAAGCAGCACCCTTATTCAAAGATATTATTGATAATGGAGGCTTTCAACTTACTCCAAGCACTGAGGATATCTGGAATGTAAACAACCGATTCAGTAACGAGAATATTTTTGAAGTACTCTATGACCGAGACGTGGGTGGTGGAAATTTCTGGTTTGATGATGGCGTAGAATCCTCTGAAGGAACCCAACGAAATATCTGGCTTGAAGCAATGGGCGATATTGGTGGTTATCAAAACCTTAGGCCAACCGACGAGTTTATCAGCACTTTTGAAGAAAATGACTTCCGACTAAAGGCATTTATCCGCCAAAAAGGGGATACCATTTATTACCGCAACCCAAGGGTTGTGGGCGGTGAACCTGAGGAAATGCTTTCTGACAGGGAGGACCCTGTGATTGCCAAGGGGCATACCTCGGAGCCGTTAAATGCGATTGGTAACAATGAAAGTTTCCCTATTATGCGTTTGGCAGATATCTACCTGATGTATGCAGAAACGCAAGTCGGCAAAAATGAGGCGGATGCAAAAAAATATATAGACATGGTTCGCGACCGGGCTTTTTATAATCCTTGGAGAGATGAGATCCTTCCGCATCCATCAACACAAAACCTTATGGATGGAGGCAAAACGCTGCTGCAAATTATCCAATCAGAAAGACGTAAGGAGTTGTGCTTTGAGGGCCACCGTTATAATGACCTCAGAAGATGGGGGATGCTCAATACTTTAGTGGATTATAACACGGGAAAACCTCGATTTATTGACGGCAGAGATTATTACCCTGTGCCACAGAAAGAAATAGATAAATCGGGTGGTGTGATCATGCAATCACCAAATTATACTTTATAAGATCATCAACAGGTTCATTTTTAGGTCCTCCTTTTGGAGGACTTTTTTTGTATCAGGAAACATTGATGCCTTGCCTAAGCTGGAGGTTTTAAGGCCAAAATTCAGAAACGGACGAAAGCCTCAAACTGATTCTTTAATCCTGTTGGCGCTGTTTCACAACCATAATCTGGTTTTATCACGGTATTTTTTTGTGCCCCATGCGCTGACCTACGTGCCTGCCTGAATCATGATAAATTTTGTTTAGAGACACACATAGGTGCATCCGAAATATCATGAAGTTTAGAACGTTAGCCTGTAGAGACATTATTTTTTACGTCTAACACAACGCTGATTTTATAGGTATTCCCTTAATTATATTCAAATGGTTACGTGAGGCATAATGAATGATGCCTTTACAGGGATTTCAAATTTATACCTGACTCACCCCCAAAATCCTTAACCTAATGACATTGGGGGAATCCGTACAGCCCACGAAATAATTTTTTGCATTAAATTCATCGGACTAAGTTGCGCAACAGGCCCTGACAAACAGACCAAAATAAAGTAGCTGGTCAAAAGCGGCTGTTTTGAAATTAAGAAGGAATTTGTGGACAAAAAAAGAGGTGTTGTTTGACCGAAATTCCTGGTCAAACAACACCTCATACTTCAAGCAACAAAATCAGATGGTCAATCCTCAGTAAGGAATTAGAAAGCATCATACCTGCTTTTTTGCGCAACGGACATCAGCTATTAGATTGACCAAGGTACGATGCTACAATTGTAGTGATGGCCGTGGGTTCTTCAGGAGGAATGACCTCCGCTTTTTCCACCCACGATTTCTCCCATTGGTAGAAATTGGGGGCAGGCAGGTCGGGCTGTTTTTCTTTTTCCCAAAGCCATGCAAAATACAATTCCCATCGTTTTTTATAAAAACCATCCAGCATGCCCGACCATTCCCTGTAGGCATAGTCGTGCAGATATTCAGCTCCCTGCTCGTTGGACCACAAGGTAATGAGCTGTTGTGCATTTCGCAGGAATATTTTGGCTTCACTACGATTGGTCGATGCTTGAATTGCCTTGTTTTGCCATTCGTAAAGGGAGTGGTGTGGGATGTGTCTGACGGTTTGATCGAGCAGCTCGAAAAGCGCCAAAAACTCAAGGCTTTTTTCCTGTGCAGGTGCTATTTTTCCCTGTTCATATAGTGCACTGATTTCACGGAGTAATCGATAGCCTTCACCACTGATGTATTGCCTGAAAGTCATGGCAAGGTCAATGTGATAGGTTAAAGGTAAATCGGCTTGGCCTTGTTCAGATAACATATTTTTTAATGCAGCCTTAAGCAAGTCCTGAGAATACTTGGGTGCCCCTTCCGGTCCCCACGCGGTGGCGCGGGAGGCACGTAGATCCGGACGTGCACACATGATGTTTTCAAATCGCTCCGCACTGGAGTACACCGATTCATACAATTGCTGCCATGCTGAGGATAGTGCCACAGCATTTCTGCCATATCTGGAAAAAGCGTATTGAGCTAACCAATCGGAGGGCTTCAACGGTTCTTCGCTCCATGCATTTTCATAAAAAAATTCATAGGGCATCGGGTCATTATAGCTGCCTTCCATCGCCAGGCCAATTCCTTGAAAATTAGGGAAATTACGATTGTTTTGTAACTGATGTGGAACAAGGCTCATGCTGTCCATTTGTGCAAACTGATAGGTATTGTTCCCGAAGTTATTGACATTACACCAAAGAAAAGGAAAGGATTGAAAAACTGCTCTCCGGCAATAGGCAGGTTCTTTTTCCCCAAAAAGATCCAACAGCAAGCTCCGCGACGGGTCGATTCCCTGCAGCAGTTCGTCAGTTGGGCTTTCCTGCCAGCATTGTAAAACCCAGGTGGCGTCGGTTTGGTGTTTTTGCATTGCAGCGGAAATGGCCCCTGCCGCTGCCGCCATATCATCAATTTTTTTTCCGCCTTCATGGAAGGGGTCACCACTATAAAAATGGGCTTTACCGAATCGTTTTTCCTGCTCCTGATAAAAAATATCAGCCACCTTCCCGAACAGGGAATCGGTGGGCATAAGAAATGCTGGCCGATTCAGGCCGCCCCACATCCCATCACGATGGAAGGCATGCGTGGGAAATTTATCGATCATGCTGTTGGGAACCATCCCGTAAAAGGCAGGTAAAATAGGTTCCATCTGAAAGGCATCTAACTGTTGGATAATCTTCTCCTGAAGCAAGGCCTGCTGATCAATATATTCCTGACTCAGGGGCCCCTGCCAACCTTCGATATTGTCCATCAGCCACCATGCGGTATAGGCTGGACCAGGAATAAATGCATTGATCTCCTCCTCGGTAAAATTCAATTGGCGCAGGGTACTTTGCCAAACGGCTTCCGTGCCATTAATTGCCAATACCAGATTAATTCCCTGCATGGCCATCCAGTCGAGTTCCTGTTGCCAGTCTTCCCATTTCCAAAATGCCATGCTATAATTGAATGTGCAATAATTAAGATAGTAACGATGACGCATCTTACTTGCATGGAAGATGGGGGCAGCGAGCGAGGGTAACTTTTCCACGGCAGGAATTTGGCGTCCCATCCTTCCTATGTGGCCGTGCATAACATATTTTACATAATGATAAAACCCCTTTGAGGCCGCTACGGGATCCGTTGCGGAAATTAAAACCTTATTTTCAGCGGTTGTTGTGATGGTAAATTCGCCGAAGGTATCGGGATTTCCAGGCTTTACTTTTTTTAAAATAAACGCTTGTTGCCATTCCGGCAGTTGTCGCTGAATGAGTGCTTTTACCTGTGGGAAATCGGTGCTTGTATTTTCTCGTGGGCTACAGCTCAAAAGTAGCGTGCAAATCAATATAAAACTTAAATATCTCATGGAATTCTTTGGCATGGTATAAATGTTGGTCGGAAAGCATTACGGATGGTGGTTCAATGGCTGGTCTCTTTTGTAGCTACGGCCCATCGACGAATATTTTGCCTTTCGATAATAGCATCAGTACTGGCTCGAAGGCGGTTGAGCCAAGGGTTGGTCTCAGCTGGGCATTTCAATTTTCCCAATAAACCCACCATAGGCATCTAATTCAATCATATTGTGCCGGGCAATTTTTACAGGTTGGGTCAGCAGTCCTTTTTTCGAGGGTTGGTCGGTACACAGATGGATGGTGCCACCAGCTGATAAAGTATTCAAATTTAGCTTCACAGCTTTGGGGAAGTTCTCTCCGTTAATGCCCGCAATATACCATACCCGACCTTTGCGTCTGGCCATCACCAAATCTTTACCGATGGACCCTTCGAGGAGTCTGCTTTCATCCCAAGCCGAAGGCATCCCCTTGAGCAATTCTTTTACCGATGGCGGAAGTTGTTCATAAACCTGTGGTTGATCTCCCATGTGCTGAATGCCTGATTCAAAAATGACCGAAAGGGCGAGTTCATGCGCTTGGGTTGTGAGGTGCGGGTGGTCGAAATTTGTGAACACGGAAGGCGTATAGTCCATGGATCCCACGATATTTCGGGTAAAGGGCAAAATACAATTGGCCACCGGTGCATTTTCCGGAAATTGTTGCCCAAAATAATACACTTCCTCGCCACGTACCGCCTCCATACTCATTAGGTTGGGGTAGGTTCGTGCCCAACCCCGTGGTATGGTGCAGCCATGAAAGTTGACCAGCAACTGATGATCCATGGCATCTTTTAAAATGGCCAGGTGTAAGGCCATAATTTCCTGTTTGTCAGACTGAAAAAAGTCTACCTTAATTCCTTTAACACCCCATTCCTGCAGCTTTTTAAATTCTTTTCTGCGGATTGCCGCATCGTTGAGTAAATTTCTTGGTGCTTCCGATACAATATTGTGCCCTCCGGCGCTGTTGTACCACAGCCAAACACCGACATTTTTTTTGTTGGCATAGGTTATAACCTCACCGACACTGCCATCCTTCATCTCTCCCCAGTTAGCGTCAATCAATGTATATGGCCATTGCATCTTTGCGCTTAAATCAATGAATGGTTTAAGCTCCTGAAAACTTTTTGGGCTGTTGTGGGCGGTAAGCCAACTCCACGATGCCAGCCCTGGTTTGATCCAGTCCGTAGCCATTTCCTTTGGAGCGGGAGCCAATAAATTCACCATGTCCGACTGAATCAACTCATCGAGATTTTTGGTGATGGTAACGCTTCTCCATGGGGTGCTGAAAGGCAACCTGCTTATCGGCTGGGAAGCATAGAGCCCATTGGCATCAAGGGAATCCGGCCATGCCATAGCGTACCGGCCATTTGTGGCGGTAGGAGAAAGGTGCATGGCGGCATACGGCTCAAATGGGCCACTTTCACTGATCAATATATAGCGATTTCCCGAATCGAAAAGAGCGGGAAAGCACCAGCCGTTGCGCGTGGGCGAGTTTTCCCCAATATTGTATTCTTTATAGATGTTTTCATATGCAGGAGCCCATTGGCTCGCCTCGTCATAGGGTTGCAGCCAGGCCATTCCACCCTGTGGGAAGAAAAATTCTGAATACTCCTGCTGCACATTGAGCTGTTTCAGCCCTTGCTCAGGAAAAGTATATCGGAAAGCAAAACCATTATTGAACATCCGAAATTCCAATTGCATTTTTTGTGATTTTTCATTGGCAAAGAGAAAGTGATACTCATTGTATTCCGCCGTAAGGTTTTGATGTTTACCGGCAATCAGGTTCATCGATTCCAGCATTGATTCCTGTTGATTATAACTGACCAGTTTCAGTTGCTTTGCAAAATTGGCTTTCTTCGCGTCTACGCCAAGCTTTCCCGGACCAATAATGATTTCCCCACGGTCGGTCATTACTTCAAAAAACAGTTGCCCATATTTAATATTGAGATTGATTTGCAACTGTTTGTCGGGGCTGCTCAAATTGGTGTTGAAATCTTTATTGCTATTGACCGGCTGACAGGCAAAGTTCACCAGGCCGAACATCAGTAACAATGGATATAAAAAGTACGAATGGATTTTCAAAAGTTTATTCATGATATCTGATCGGTTTCAGTGGGTCTCTTCTTTTTTCATTTTGGTCGCAGGATATGGACCGCCAGCCTATGGTATTATTTCAATAATAATGGTTTACCGTGCCTCCGATTTTCAGTAAATTCAGGGGCAGTATTTATGGTATAGGTTACAGTGGGTTAAAAATTGATCGCTTCACTGTCTGATATGGTGAGGTCTTTTTCAGGCTTTAGCAGTTGGTGGTTAACGGTGGTCTGCTGGCTCGAGAAATTAATCACATCTTCAAGGTGCATACAGGGCCGGGGATCATCGGGTGCTGGCATAAAATTGACGTGATCAAGCCAAACATGCTTAACGTGACGGAGATACATTCCGGAAGCAGGCAAGTTGGTTAGGTACATGCCTGGATAAGGGTACCAGTTGGAATTTTCAGCAACGGGTGTCTGGAGATCTTTCTTGCTTCCCGCCACGGCATATTCAAATTTGGCGTGACTGATAGAGAGCCCTTCAACATAATGGCCCGGGTAGCCTGTAATATTGACGGGAATCGGACCCACATTGCTCGCTGTGATATTCTGGTAATGGATGTTTCGGATTGTTCCTGGGCTGATCGGTGACTTGCTGTACTCCTGATGTGTGACTTTATGCCGGTTACCGAGGCGGACAAAAATAGGGGTAAGCATACCCTCCATAATAATGTTATTGAAACTGATGTTTTCAATAGCTGCACCATCCACCGACATCAGCGACAAGCCCGTAATCCCCTGGGCGTGTCCGAGAACATGAATGATTTCCTTGGCACGGGTAGGGCGAAGCACACAATTACTGACCGCTATGCGTTTGAATGACCCAAAGGAGCCTGTTCCGAGTTTAATATATCCGGCCGTAGAACTGACAATACAATCACTGATGACCACATCATGGGTTCCCCTTGGGGCTTCACTTTTCAGGCAAATGGCATCGTCGGAGCTGTCAATGGTACAGCCGCTTATCTTTACCCGATGGCAATCTACAATATCAATACCGTCGTTATTGGTATTGGCATGGTTGAACAGGTTGATATTCTGTATGGTAACATCGTCGCATAAATAGGCTCTTAACATCCAAAAGGCGGAACTTTTCAACTCAAGATCCTTAATAGTAATGTTTTTCGAGTTTCGAAAGTATAAACCGTAGGGGCGCATGGCACCATTTTTTTCATCCATGGGAAAGGCTTCATGATGGTCGCCGGAAGGGTAAATGAGGCCTTGCCCGCAAAGGGTAACATTGCTTACCTCGTCTGCAAAAATGAAAGCTCTTCGCGACATGGTGTAGCCGCCCTCCTGTGATAAATCCGCCCCCGATCGAATTTCAGGAAACAGTTCAAGGTCGGGCGTGGCTTGCCAAATGGCCCCCTGCTCAAGTTGAATACACAGATTACTTTTCAGATGGATCATCCCGGAAAGGAAATGCCCGGTAGGAAATACAAGCGTCGTATTTTTTGCCGCCGCTTCATTAATGGCCTGTTGAATGGCCAAAGTGTTGTCTGTCTTGCCATCGCCAACGGCTCCAAAGGAGGTCACATTCAGAGGCTGTCCCTGAACCATGAATATGTTGAGCGTAAAAAATAGAAGGATCAAAAAATGTTTCATTATCAGTAGTTTCAAATTATCGGTGATTCAATATCTGTGTTTATGGCCATATCATCAGGCGTAGCATGTTTTAAAGTGGTGGATTAATATTGGTGCTTCTGTTGGCGTTGGAATAAAGGGTGCTTTGGCTAAATCATGCATTCTATGAATGTGAGGCATGATTTTATTTGCTGAAGCTGGACTTTTAGTTATTGACTTGGATTAAAGGTGCTCCAATTATGATCCTAAATACTCCTTGTTGCTTTAAGGTAAAATGGGGGGCGGTTTGCAGCCTAATGAAGACCCATAGGCATAAAAGGTTGATCTTTAATCCGTATCTCAGCGGCAGTGGGGTAATTTGTTTCGGGCTTAATATCTTGAGTTTTAAAGCAATTTATTTAAGCGGCTGCGCGCCCAAAATTTTTTGATTATGATTCGCCATATCTTCCTTTTACTGATGGGTTTCCTGTCTTTTTATCTGCCTGCTAACGCACAGATCCATAAGCAAATTGTGCCTTATCAGGGCATCACTGACCCCCATATTCGAATATTTGAAAATCGAGCCTATTTGTTTGCCGGCCATGACATGAGTTATAATGCCGAGGATTACCAGATGCCCAATTGGTGGGTGTGGAGCTCTGAGGACCTGGTGAACTGGACGAAAGAATTTGAGCTTTACCCTGAGGATACTTATATGGGGCCGATGAAAAGCTGCTGGGCTACTGATGCCGCCGAGCGCAATGGAAAGTATTACTGGTACCTGAGCAAGAAAAATGAAGAGGTGGCCGTGGTGGTGGCCGACCAGCCGCAAGGCCCCTATGTGGATGTGCTCAAGCAACCGCTTTTACCCAAAGGAATGACTGATTGCCACCAGTATGACCCTGGGGTTTTTATTGACGATGATCCGGAAAAAAGCCCATATTTACTTTTCGGTGAAACTTACCATGGGCAATACCATATCGCTAAGCTGAATGATGATATGGTTTCTCTGGCGGAAGCGCCAAGAAAAATTGAACTTATAGGGCAGTACCGGATCGAGGACAAGGGATTTATCTTTAAGCGCTTGGGGCGTTATTACCTGATCTTTGGGGAGACCTATGCGGTGGCAGAGGATATCTACGGGCCATATTTTATTGGCGGGAAGTTTTACGGAAATCATAACTCAGTATTCCGTTGGCATCAGCAGGATTATGTTGTAACGGCCAACAATAAATGCCACGGGTGTATTCATCCATTTATGCGTGGTTCTTCAATTTATTATTTACACTTTCGCGGAGATGGTGCGGTATATATTGATGAAAATGGCGGTTATGGTGTGGGAGCTTACGATGCCAACAGACCAAGGCTTGAAGCGGAAAATTATTTTATGGCTGATGGGGTTCGGAAGGTCAATGGGATTGAGAATGATTTTTACCTGAGTCCGCTTAAAGATGGAGGCTATGCCATTTTCCCAAATATGGCTCATCTGGAGCATAAATCAACGCTGCGGATGTTTGTTGCCAGCAATAGCCGAGCCGGAAATAACCAGATTGAAATTCGTGCGGACTCCCCCTCAGGGAAGCTACTGAACACCGTATCGGTTCCGTTCAGCTGGAATAAACTGACCGAAATTGAATGCAGTTTGCCGCCATTGAAAGGGGTGAAAGGGCTCTGTTTTGTGTTTAGGGGAGCTTCTTATCCTGCGATCACTTTTGATGCTTTCAGCTTTTCGCCTGAAGGGCATGACATTAAAACCCCCCAGGCACATTGGGATTTCACCAATGGCCTTCAGGGGTGGCAGCATGATCGTAAGCCTTTAGTCTGGAAATCTGGGGCAATTCTGTTTAGCAAGGCTTCGGGCAGCGAGATGGTGTCTCCCTTGAATATCCGTACCGATTTAAATCAGGCCAACTTACTGACCCTCCGAATAAAAAATAACGGCGGTAGGGCACGTGCCAAAGTAGCATTCAGTACGGTGGTGGATACCCTTGGCAAGAAACAACTTCAGCATTGGGATGCAGGAGCCCATCAATACATAGATTTATCGCCTAAAAGTGATTGGACCGATTATGTCATCGACTTTTCAGCGCACCCTTTATGGAAGGGGAAACTCAATCAATTGAAAATCAGTTTTGAGCCTGTTAAAAAGGGGGGCATCGCGCTGTCGGATGTGATGCTTTGGAAGAAAGAAGATTACCAGCTTGCACCCTTGTATGCCGATTTTCAGTATTGAAGCTCCTGATCTTTTTCGTTTTTGATACACACGCTAAGCGATGCGGGAAACTGTGTTGCAATTTTTAATCATTTTCAATTTTTATTGTCATGCGTTTATTCGTCACTTTATTCATCTCACTACTATTTATTTTGCCGCCAAGTTATGCGCAAAAGCGCCCCTATCCCGACTGGCTTTCCCATGCGGTATTTTATCAGATTTATCCACAAACGTTCAAGGACAGCAATGCGGATGGTGTTGGGGACCTTCAGGGCATTATTTCTTCTTTGGATTATTTACAGGGGCTTGGCATCAATGCAATATGGCTGTGCCCTATTTATGAATCACCCTTCTGCGATGCCGGTTACGATGTGGCCGATTATTACAAAGTGGCGCCAAGGTATGGCACTAACGAGGAGGCGGAGCAACTTTTCAGCGAAGCCCATAAGCGGGGAATCAAAGTGATTATGGATTTTGTGGTGGGGCACACTTCCGAGGAGCACCCCTGGTTTAAAGCCTCTGCGCGAAAAGAGGGGAAGTATAAAAATTGGTATATATGGACGGATGACAACTGGCGGATTCCCGCGGAATATAAAGGGCAGTTTATTGTAGGTTACGGCCCGAGAAATGGGGCCTTTATGACAAACTATTTTTTTTGTCAGCCCAAACTGAATTTTGGTTTTCCTGCCGAGGAGCTGAAATATGACTGGCAATTACCGGTGGATCACCCTGATGTGGTGGCCCTGAAAAGTGAAATGAAAAACATCCTAAAATTCTGGCTCGATAAAGGTGCTGATGGATTTCGGGTGGACATGGCCAGCAGTGCGGGGAAAGATTTCTGGACAGATGTTCGTCAGTGGTTTGATCAAAGCCATCCGCAGGCATTACTTATTTCTGAATGGGGAGAGCCGCAGGAAGCAATCGCCTCGGGATTTCATGCAGATTTTATGCATTGGTTTCGTGGCTATGAAGACCTTTACCATAAGCCGTGGTTTCACCAGAACGATACCTCACAGCATAGCTTTTTTGAAGCCGCCGGCAAAGGAAATATCACGACCTTCCTGCAGGCTTTTGAGGAGCAGTACAATGCGATTGATGGTCAGGGGTTTATTTCTATTCCGGTAGATAACCATGATATGGTTCGGGTGCGGAATTATGGCAGAAGTGAGCAGGATTTAGCCGTGATTTATGCCTTTCAGTTTACGTTCCCTAATATTCCTTTCGTTTATTATGGTGATGAAATTGGGATGTTCCAGCAACCTTTCGATGATTTACTTGCTGTGGAAGGCGCTTTCAAGACCAGGTCAGGAAACCGGACACCCATGCAGTGGAATGCGTCGGCCAACTGGGGTTTTTCCTCCGCCGAAAAATCCTCGCTTTACCTTCCCGTCCCTGATGATCCGGCTTCCCCAACCGTTGAAGAGGCCATGAAAAGGAAAGGCAGTTTGTATGAGGTGGTCAAGCGCCTGACCGAACTGAAAAAATCAGAACAGGCTTTGGGCCTTGAGGCGGATTATGAGATATTATATGCGAAAACGGATGCCTATCCCTTGATTTATACACGCACCATGGGGCAGGAGCAAATTTTGGTAGTGCTTAATCCAAGTGCGGAGGAGGTAGAAGTAACGGTTCCTGTTAATGGAAAACGGAAATGGAAAGCTTTGATGGGCTCAGGGGTAAAAATGAATTTTGATCGGGGTGCTACTGCAATAAATTGTAAGGGGCAGTCTTTTCAGATTTTCAAAAGTAGACTGCGGCCTAAGTTTATTTTGTAGTGCTATAACCCTAAATTATCGTCTTGTATTTTATCCGTAGATGATGTTATTCACTGAATTCGCCCAAATTGGTTGATGACCTGCTAACTATGCGTATAGCAAATTTAAGGATGCTACCTTGAAAATACGTAGTGTATCGGTTTAATCTGTGGCCAAGAAAATCATGTGGCATGCTGGGTGCTTAAATCTATTCGCTCAGAATACTACTTGATCGTTTTTACCAGCTGTCGAATTTTTAGTATTCAACATGCTTTTCAGACCTGGAGCAAGGCAGATTCCTCTGCTGTGCAGCGCCCGTCCTTTGGTCGATATAATAAAAAAAGGTGTGCTTTGTGCCGACGGTTTCGTCAGTCCATAGCACACCTTTTTTATGTAAAGAGGGCTTGCTTTTTGGCGGTCAGCCTGCAGGCCATGCCCTCTTTTTTTCTGGCATTAATAGATGATCACTTTCTTGATACTGACTGCTTGATCGGTGGTTACTTCGAGGGTGTAGATCCCCGAGGGTAACTGCAGTTCTGTTTTCAGCTGATTCACAGCGACCGTTTTCACTACCCTCCCTGAAAGGTCCAAAATCTTGATTTGCCGTATGGCCTGTTCACTGCTGATGGTCAGCTGACCATGGCTGGGATTTGGACTTACCTGAAGCTTGTTGGTGTCGGAGGTGAATTCCCGAAGATTTTCAGGTCCGTAACCTTCAGGCTTGTAGGTTGATGAGGTGGTCAGCACAATTTTGTCGATCGGCGTTCCATCTTCGCGCATATATACGCCAAATTCTTGTACCCCCGTTTGCTCTACGTTAAAGGTCGCACTTGATTTAGTCCAGATCCAATCCGATGCATTGTCAGGCAGGTGCCAGTCAGCGATCCGCTGGCCGTTTAATGCCGTGATGATGGAATTGTCTGCGCCGTTATTCGACCGGTGACGTACCCAGAAATAATGCTTGCCGGTTTTCACAAAATCAATGTCAAACAATAAATGAGGCCCGTTTAGGGAATTACTGCTATTGGCGTTACCATTGTCATTAACCATGACATAGGTCGATTCACTCGCGCCGGCATCATTAAAGCTGCTCCAGTACATGCCCGCATAGTTGCCATTTCCGGTGCCCTCCCGCATAAATCCTTCGGCTTCAAAAAACACCAAACCGTCATCCTGCTGTCTATAAGCCAGGCTTGAGGGTTCAACGGTAATATTGACAAAGTAATAAGGGGTGGCATTATCATTAAAGTCTTTTGCAGAAATGACCAGTTGATGTTCTCCGGCGGGAAAGTCAGCGGCGTCCCAGCTGAAAGGGCTGCTCATATCATTGCCCAAAAATATCCACTCGCCATCTGTTACCCGAAAGAAGGAAATCAAATGGATATCTCCGGTGGTAGTGGTCTGAATATTGATGTTTTCACCTTCCTCAAATACAGTATTTTCAGCTGGGGCACTGATTATAGCACTGATTGGTGATGGGGCCGATCCGGGTTGGTAATTTGGGTTTTTAGTCACCACCACCTGATCGATTTTAGTGCCGTCCTCCCGCATATAAATTCCGAGCTTTTGCGTACCTACAGTGGCTGAAATGGTCAATTCAGACTTTCGCCAAACCCAGTTGGGGTGGTCGCCAAGACTCCAGTCACCGAGGTTTTGATCATTGAAAGCCAGCACCACGGAATTATCAGCCGCATTATCCGGTTGGCATTTTACCCATACATAATGCGTACCACTATGAACAAAATTGATGAGGTATTCCAGCTTTGGCCCATTGAGCGTGCCTGCGCTGTTTTTATTATTGTCATCATTAACCATCATATAAACCCCATTGCTTGCCGCGGGGTCTTCATGTTCAAGCCAGAATTTGCCATCGAAATTGCCATTCCCCTCTGCGCGATAAGAATAATGTTCCGCTTCCATTTGTGCCAGCCCGTCGGCATCTGCACTTTGCTGAAAAATGGTGCCGTCGCCCAAATGGACTGATGGGGTGTTGACGGTGAGTTCATCACTTGCCGCAGACTTATTGGCAGTTCGGTCAACAGCTACAATTTTTATTTTGTAGGTGCTTGAAGGGTCTGCATTTTCTACCCTATAGCTGGTTTGTGGTGTGGTAGCCGCAAGTGCGCCATTAATATGTATTTCATAATGCTTCAGTTTGTCGTTTTCTGATACAGGCTGCCATGCCAGCTGATAAGATAAGGCTTCAACATCGAAGGCATACAAACCTGCAGGTTTGGAAGGGGCCTGTGTGTCACCATCACTATTGATCATCACTTCGGCCTCTCCGGAAGTGGAATATTTACTCCATTGGCCGCGGTCACTGATGGCCACCGCAGTAATTTTTACGGCGGTGTTGGCCGGTAGAAACGGAGACCATTCCACCCTGTAATTATTGGATTTTTGATCACTTTCCCCAATCATTTTCCAGTCGGCATAATACCTCACATAACGGGTGTTTTCTGAAGCTGAAGCCGTAAGTACGGTCTTGTTTCCGGAAATATATTGTTGATCATTAAGTTGTAAATCCACTGTGGGCAGGGCAGGTACACGGAAACCATTCCCGACCACATTGGCAAGGGCTTTTCGGTATCCGGTATTGAAAATCATATAGCTGTTCTGTTGGTGAATGGTGAATTCCCCGCCTTGAATACTATATTGATTAAAGAATTTTTGCTCCGTTCCCGGCCATGCAGTTGGGTTTTCTATGGCACTTGGGTAGGATGCTGACCGCGACCAGTATTCCGAAGAAATTGAAATGTACCACCAGTAGTTTGTTGCCCCAAAATAGGTGGTATAACCGATGTCGGGTCTGGCAGGGTAAACCATACTGTTAATATCGGTCGTGAGCCAGCCATTGGGGTTAAAGACCCATTGGTCAGAAAATTCCCCCAATCCCGACAGGTATACCATATTCATTTGGTTGCCCCCAAGGGCATAATTCATGCTATTGTGAATTACATCGGCATATTTCTGCTCCCCAGTAAGGTGGTGGGCAATTGTTACCAATGTGAGGCGCGGGGTACTGACCCCACCAATCTGAATAAATTGATCCCTTTCAATTCCCTGTCGGAACGCATTGGTCTGATTATGGGTTACCTTGAAATCATCTGCCTTTCTCAATACTTCAGCGGTACAGCTGGTTTTCAGGCTTTGATCCAAATTGGGGTGCCCGTCGGGAATCATGGCCATAAATGCCTGACAAACATCAATGGTGTTCTGATTCGACCACTCGCCATCATTCTTTTTGGTCTCCCAGTTGAAGTAGGCTTTAAGGTCGGTCTGATATTCGGCGATGCCGGTGAGTCGATAAATCGATGCAGCGGCGAAACCTTTGGCCCGAAGCTCCTCATTTTTGGTGTCGCTCAGGTCTGTATTCTGCGGATGTGCCTTGGCCCACGAGTAGGCGTTGATGGCCTCATTTTTCCAGTTTTCAAACTCAGGATGATTTCCGCTGCCTGTAAGCTGGTGGAATTTATTTAGACACAGGGCGTAATAAGCAGAAAGGCCCGCATAATAATAGGTCTGCCAGGCCGACTCTCCGGAAAGGTACCAGTCCCGTGTATCCTGCCAGGCGGTAATATTAATCCCCGGGACACCATCTCGGCCAACATACCCAGGTACACCACCCGTACCTCCATAATTGTTCTTAAGAATATCCTTGGAACGTTTATAATAGTTGATCAGCCAGACGGCCTCATCCAGCAAATCCGGAATGCCATTGTTACCTTCATCAATCCATTGGTCACTTTCCGATAATTTGTATCGGTTGCCCACATCGCCATCTTTAAAGGTCTCTGGGCTTAATTCATAGAGCATCAGTAAGGCCATGGGTACTTTGGCGTGGTGCACATAGCCATCCCAGTCTCCGGCGTCCATATAATAGCCATATATGCCATTTACCTGCTGCGCTGTGGCGGTGTTAAACCCCTCTCCGGAATGGTCGTCGCCCGGGAGGTAATCTTTATCCCATAGCCATGTGATATCATTATAGTGATGGTCACGGGGCATTATTGTACCATCGGTTTTTTCTTTCACGACGCCCTGACGTTGCCAGAAGAGCCCTTTCATGGCATAGACGAAAGGTTCATTGATGGCATCTTGCCCAATTTCAAAAGGATAAGAGCAGCCCAAACCATCCACCACAACCACATATTCGCCGGCGGTGTTGAAGTTGGAAAAGTCACATTCCCAAACATCGGCTTTAGTATAGTTATAATCAGGGGCAAAATCATAGTTGGAGGTTTCAGCCACATCCTTACGCATTCGTAATTGAATATTGCCAGTATAGACGGTTTGTTTGGTATTGTAATTCACCAAGCGGAAGGTCTGGCCATTGTACTGATCGAGATGAAGCCCACCATTGGTATGTGGTTCGGCATTGAAATCCCCCATCCACTGGGAAAGGTAGGCATACTTTGGGCCCGTTGCCGGAAACCCCACCATATTGACGTGGATGGTTTCTGAACGAAGCTGCTGCGGATCAAAGTAAAAAGATTTGCGGCCTTCACCACCGACTATATGGTCGAGCTGAAGCTGATAATTTTTATAGGCCTGCAAAGCGTGAGGCAATCGGATGTAGACCCAATGCCCCATCACATAGGGGACAGCAGACCATTCGTCGTTGTAATGAATGGCTTTTGATTTCCTGCCGACGTGAATAGGGCTTTTGCCATTGCTGTAATTATTGTCGTCGGGGCTCGTTATCGTATAATTTTCTAATACATATAGTTGTTGAGGGTCCGTAGGTTCATGATAGGTTTTATGGTCGGGAACATTTTCGCCAATGCCATAGGTATCAATAAATCCATCTTCAATATAGAGGAGTAGGATTTGGTCGCTGATGGGGGAAACCCGAATGATTTCTGAGGCCGTGGCGGCTAAGGCATTCAATAAAAATATGCCTAACAGGAGTAATAGTTTTGTAGGAGGTAGTTTTTGGGTATGTCTCATATTAAAAAAAGATTTAATAGTATAAATAAGGCTTCGCGAAAACCATTATCAAAGTCCATTAAATTTTTTTTATAACGGTGGATCTATATATTTAAATGGCTTAAAATTAAGTAGATAGGTGATTTTTTGTTAAATGTTGAATAGTGCAATAATTGTGATTTTTTCGACGGGAAAAATGGCCGTTTTATCCTCCTGTGAATATTTGTAGGTGGTGAAATATTGGTTATTTCTCTGGGGAAAATATTAGCCCGAATTGGGGGAATAGGGCGGCAAGCTGATTAGAGGCAAGCCTAAGGTGCCCAACAACGGAGGACAGAATTCAACATTGAGTGGATTATTCTGCTGCCCAACATTTTATCCTCATATTCAATTTAATCATGATCGTAACTTCGCTGTTCTCCCACCGATATTTGGTTTGAATTTATTGCATATCTTTTATTTAACTGGCGGAGAGATGAACAAATTGAAATATTTTTTTTATGGCTTTTTATTACTTTTTCATTTTAAGTCCATAGCGCAGCAAGGGCCAAAGCCTGCCCTGGAGGAGCACTATAGCATTGAGGCACGATCGAAAAGTGGTATTGCACTCGGCGGTTTGGGAACGGGATCGGTAGAGCTGCGGAAGGATGGGAAATTTTATAATTGGACCATTTTCAATAATTATCCGATGGGCGCCGGCCCGCTATTGGACCTGCCCACCAAACCCAATGATGGAGACGAAAATGCCCATTTGTTTTTTGTGGTCAAATATCAACTGAAGGGTAAGCAGCCGGTCATTAAACTTCTGCAGATCAATAATGACAACAGCTATGGAGGCTTACTCAATGAAGCTCCGGAATATTACTTCCCCTGGTTGAGCTCTGTAGAACAGATTTCCTACAGCGGGCGCTTTCCTTTTGTTAACATGAAATTTTCCGATAAAAATATGCCTTTCGATGTCTTTCTCGAGGCCTATTCCCCTTTTGTACCCCATGATCCTGACGCCTCAGCTATTCCGGGCGCTTACTTTGACTTTAAAATTGTATCGAAAGTGGCTGAGCCTGTAGAAGTCTGTATCATCGGGACATTGCGGAATTTAGTGGGCTATGATATTCCCAATAAAACCCTGAACTCAACCATTAAGACGACGGATAATTATAAGTATTTTGTACACAGCGCGGGTAACTTGCCCGAAAATCACGATACGCAAGGTAACATGGCCCTTGGGGCAATTGGCGGCGACGAGGTCTCTTATTATTTAGGGTGGGCACACCGTCATCCTTATTATGAACGGTTGCTTGAAAATAACCAACTTGGTAATATTGATGATTCCAAAAACCGCCTGTTTACCAATAAAAAAGGACAACAGATTGCGTGGGCAAATCAGTACGATAATAATCAGCTATTTAAAAGTGCCATCGGTATCACCAAAACCATCAAAAGTGACGCCCCTGCCAATGCAAGTTTTTTCCTGAACTGGTATTTCCCCAATGCCTATGGCTGGGTGCATGAGAAAAAACCAAAGGATGATAATGGCTTGCTTAACGCTCCGAAAGGATATGTTTTGCCGGTGAAAAAGACGAAAATCGTGGGGAACTATTATGCCAATAATTTCAGTAGAATTGATGAATTAGCTGCTTATATGGTCAAGGAAAAGGCAATCCTACATAAAAAATCAGATGATTTTATTGCCCATTTGTACAGCAGCAGCATGGAACAATATATGCTCGATCAGGTGAATGCTCAGCTGAACACTTTCGTGACTTCCTCCATCTTCGATCAGAAAGGCCGGTTTGCCATTCGCGAAGGATTGACCAACAATCAATCATGGGGACCCTTTGCAACGAGTGATGTTTCTCTATATGGCGCCGTGCCCATTTTAAATTTGTTCCCAGATTTACACCACAATATGGTGAAAGCACACCGAGATAATCAGACCCCTGAAGGCGAGATTAATCATGGACTGGGAGCGGACTTGGACTTTAATCAGAATGGAACTTTCGGGGTATTTGAACGGGTGGATCTTGCCCCTAATTTTATTCAATTGACCATGCGTGATTATTTGTTCACCAAGGATGAAGCATTTTTGAAGGAAATGTGGCCTGCATTGGTGAAAGCTGCCGAGTATGTATTGCGGGAAAAAGACCTTACGGGGGATCAGGTACCGGACATGCACGGGATTATGTGTTCTTATGATAATTTCCCCATGCATGGGTTGTCTGCCTATATTGCCACCCAGTGGGTTACTGCCATGGAAATGATGGCCATTGGGGCAAAAGATATGGGGGATAAAAAGCGGCAGCGGAAATATGGCCGAATTGCTGAAAATACCATTGAACTTATAGAAGAACACCTGTGGAATGGCAGCTACTATCGGTTGTCGAATGATTATTTGGGAAAGAAGGGGAAAGATGAGGGTTGCCTGACAGATCAGCTTTTTGGGCAATGGGTGGCCTTGGAGGCCGGATTGGAGCGGCAATATCCGAAAGCTCATGTGGCGTCAGCATTAAAAACCATTCTTGATTACTCCTACATAGAAAATAACTACCTTCGAAATTGTACCTGGCCTGAGCACCTTGATTTTTTCCCGATGGCCAATACAAATTTGTGGGTAGACCAAGCCAATACACCTTGGACGGGTGTGGAATTGGCCTTTGCTTCCTTTTTAATTCGTGAAGGAATGGTGGAAGAGGGCAAGGCAGTGGTGAAATCTGTCGATGATCGCTATCGCACTTCAGGTTTGTATTGGGACCACCAGGAATTTGGAGGGCATTACTATAGACCGATGTCGGCCTGGGCAATTATCAATGCCATGAGTGGTTATCAGCTGGTGAAAAACCAATATACTTTCCGGCCAGTACTCGAAGAGGAGAATTTCTGTTACTTCTTCAGTGCGAATAGTGGCACGGGGCATTTCCTCAAGCAGGGGACTGCTATAAAATTAAGTTGCCTGACCCGACAGTTGGACTTGGAGCAATTGAAATTTCCGGTAAGCCTGACCCAAGGAGAGGGGCTGTTGAATATTTCCCTTGATGGCCTGCCGGTTGACGGCTATAAGGTTCGGTCAAAAAACGACATGTGGCAGATTACTTTTACAGCTCCACTCAATTTAAAAGAAGGGCAGGAGCTGCAAATCAACTATGGCACATTTAGCGCTAATCAATAATTGCGCGACTGTTGATGACTTTCGGATTGTATAAATTTTGGATGATTCCGAGTATTCAATTGTTGATCTTAGCCGCTTTTCGTAATCGATAACCTCCGTGCTGACGATCAATAGATAATAAAATAAAGGCGCCTGTCAGGCGCTTTTTTTTCTGCGAATAGTGACATAATTATTCAGGAAATCGCGCAAACGACCCTGGGAAAACAGTGGAAATATATTCCGAATAAAACTGTGCTATTCAATTTTGAACTGAACGGCAAAATAATTCGAGGGAAGCAATGCGAACAACTCAGGTGGATGATTATTCCGTGGGGGTGAAAAATCAGTCATATATTCAAAAAATCAGGATAAAACATTGATCAGTATCGGGATAGGTGGATTTTTATTTATAAATTTTGTGGAGAATAATGACCTATTTTTGTAAAGTTATTATTGCCCTTAGCAGGCAATTCAACTATTTTTTGTCAATATGAAGTACTACTACCTTATTTTTTTATGGATTTTTGGTGCTTATCAGGCCAAAGCAGATCGCACCAAATTTGAAACGATCTCCCGTGAAGATGGCCTTTCGCACTCTACCGTTAATGCCATTGTACAGGACCATTCCGGCTATATGTGGTTTGGCACTCAGGATGGTCTCGTGCGCTATGACGGGTATCAGTTTAAAATTTTTCGACCCGTAAAAGGGGATCGTCAATCTTTGCATGATTCCTGGATTAATTCAATATATGTAGATTCAAAAAATCGTTTGTGGGTTCGCTTCGATGGCGGGGGGGTAAGTGTGTATGACCCGGACGTCTCTTTCTTTAAAAATTTAGTAGCAAGTCCCGATACCCCAGGCGGTCTTTCCAATGATATGGGGCCGACCAATCGTGTGGTAGAAAATGAATATGCTACTTGTGAAACAGGCGATGGCAGTGTTTGGCTGGCCACCCGCTATGGTTTAAATCGGGTAGATGCAGATTTTCAGGCTACTCAGTATATGAAAGGGGAGGCCAGCACGGGAGGCCTGACCTCCAATTACATCAGTACCTTGTTTTATGATCAATCACTGAACCACTTGCATATTGGAACAGATCAGGGATTGAATATTATAGATTTGAACACTAATAAAATTTATCAGTATCGTGATGAGTTTTTAGGAGCCCATATTCGCATTATCAAAAAAGATCAGTTCAATACTTATTGGATTGGCTCCAAAGAAAGCGGTTTATTCAGGTTTCAGTTATCGTCAAAAATGGAGGTGATTGAGAATAAACGTATTTTGGCCCGCGACCATTTGGCATTGACGGATCGGGATTTGAACGTTTATGATATTTTGATTGCCCATAACAGTGATGTTTGGCTGGCGATGGACGATGGCCTTTACCAGTTAGATTATCGGGGTAATTTGATAAAAAACCATATGAAAGGTTATAGTGTGCCTACGGCCACGAAAGTTTTACAGGATGGGCAGGGAGATATCTGGGCTTCGAGTACTTCCCTTCAAACGGGCTTAATTCATATTGATTCGGAATCGGGAAAATTTACCGAGTATAATCAAAAAGACTCCAAGCACCATGGCTATACGACCAACTATATTCAGTCGATGTTTTTCGATTCCTCGGGGATTTTATGGATTGGAACAACCAAGGGCGGGGTAATAAAAAACAATGTGCACCTGCCGCCTTTTGAGGCATTCAACGAAAATTATTTTGAATACAAAGGCAAAACGGATTCGGAGGTGTACAGTATTTATAAGCATGACGATAAAATTTTAGTGGGTACCAAACACCGCCTCTATCAGTTTAAGGAGGATTTTAAGATTGATAAGGTGATTGACCTCAAGCAGGAAGGAAGCCGCTTTGCGTCCAATATTGTGGGGGTGCTGACTCCTGACGAGGATAAAATTTGGGTCGGCTATTTTAGAGGAAAAATCAGCACCCTCGACCTTAAATCGAGAAAATTCACGCACTATGATCATCACGACCCGAATGACCCTGAGTGTTTTCCTGCCTGGTCACTAAGGGACATTTGCGTAGCGAAAGATGGAACGGTATATTTTGCACCGATCAGTGGTGGATTGATTTATCAGAAAAAAGGAAGCAAAATTTTCCAAAATCTGGAGGATGAATTTAGCGATATAGATTTACATTTTGGGGGTGTCCTAACAGTTGTTGAGGACCATTTAGGACAGATCCTTGTGGGGACTACCAACGACGGTTTATTTATTTATCGGCCAAATAATCATTCAATAAAACAGGTTACCAAAGAAAATAGCGGTATTTCGCATAATGAAATCCGATCTATTCACCAGGATTTTATGGGAACCACCTGGCTGGGTACTCGCTTTGGAATTACCGAATTGAATACCAATTACGAGGTGGTCAATACCTATTTTTATAAAGATGGCCTACCTTCCAATATTGTCCATGGGATACTCGAAGATCAGTTCGGTAATTTATGGATGAGCACAAATAATGGGATCAGCAGGTTTGATATCAAGGGGAAAAAATTCAGTAATTTTACCGAAAGCGATGGGCTAACCGCCAATGAGTTTAATGAATGTGCCTTTTATAAAGATGAGGATGGAATGATGTATTTTGGCGGCTTTAAGGGGGTTACCCGTTTCGATCCCAAGGCCATTCAGGTGGATATCACCGAGCCCGAAGTACATTTCACTGATCTCGTGGTTGGGCAACAGCATTTGCTCCCAAAGCAAAAGGTCGGCAGCCATCAAATTATTGAGCGATGTATTGATAAAACAGCGGAGTTACAATTGCCCAATCAGCAAAATAATTTTAAGCTTTATTTGAGTACCCTGAGTTACAATTTTCCTTCAAAAATTCAGTATCGTTACAGATTGAAGGGGTATGAAGAAAAGTGGAATTTATTGCGAAATGGGATCAATCATATTGATTATTCCTCTTTGGCTCCGGGGAGCTATTTGCTCGAGGCTCAGGCCTCCAATTCAGATGGGGTTTGGTCGCCTAAAGTGCGTCGACTCCCGATAGCCATTTTGCCGCCGTGGTATGAGACTTTTTGGTTCCGTAGCCTCAGTATTGGCATATTATTTTTAGTGGTATTCGGAGGAATATTAATCTATATCCGAAACCTAAAGCAGCGTAAGCAATTTCTGACCGCGACTGTGGCAAGCAAAACAAAAGACCTTAAAGAGGTTAATGAAGAATTGCAGGCCCAGCAAAGTATGGTGATGGAACAAAATCGGGTGCTGCAAGAGCAATCCAATGAACTTGAGCTACAAAAGAAAAATGTGGAACTTCTGGGGCAAATGGGGCGTGCCATAACGGCTGATGTGGAGTTTTCACATATTTTCAAAAATATCTTTGCTGCGATCAGTAAACTGATGCCCGTTGATGAACTCATGCTGGGGGAACGTAACAAAAAAACAGGTAGATTAGACCTCTGGGGGATAAAAACCCAAGAGCAGGATTTTTCAAGAGACGAAATTGATCCGGAGGAAAATGCGCGACTTTCCGCCTGGGTTTTGGCGCATGAAAAAAACTTGCTGAGTAATGATTTGCAGGCAACAGCGAACGAGCTGCTCAAAAATCCATCGGGAAAATATAAATTGGACGATGGCCCTAAATCAGGCATATATGTACCTATAAAGGGTGTGAAAGGGAAAATTCGAGGGGTATTGGTGGCCATAAGCAACAAAAATGGTGCTTATACAAATACCCATCTACAAATGATGGAAAACATCGCCTCTTATGTTTCTATTGCACTGAGCAATGCGCGCGCTTATGAAAAAATACGAATTCAGTCTGAACAATTGCTACAGGTAGATCAGGTAAAATCGGACTTTTTTACCAATGTTTCCCATGAATTCAGGACGCCAATTTCTTTGATTGTCGGGCCACTGGAAGAGGTGAAAAAATCCAAGAACCTGACCATGATGGAAATGCAGCATTTGGGAATCATTGAACGAAACGCACAAATGTTGTTGTCTTTGGTAGAGCAAATTATGGAGCTCTCAAGAATTGATGGTGGCGTGATGAAACTTAACTTGCAACAGCTGAATCCCGGGGATCATTTTGAAAATATCCGTCATTCTTTCAGTCACCTGGCCCTCCAAAAAAATATTCAGCTGATCGGAAGAAACCACGTACAGGGTTTATCCTGCGAATGCGATGTCAATGTGTTGAATAAAATTATTTATAATTTACTCAATAATGCGATCAAATATACACCACAGGGTGGAGAGGTTATTTTTGAGGCTAAAGTATGGGATCAAGGAATAGAATTTAAAATTTCCGACAGTGGTTTTGGTATTGAAGATCAAGAGCTTGAGCGTGTTTTTGATCGGTTCTATCGTATGTCGGGGCATGGGAACACACCAGGATTCGGTATTGGCCTGGCATTGGTGAAAGAACTGGTAGATTTATTGGACGGCAACATAAATGTGGAGAGTAAACTTATTCAGGATCATCCCGATGAGCACGGAACTACCTTTACCGTTTATATTCCATTGAAACTTGAAAAGGCTCCTCAAAAGGAATCTAAAAAAGTACAGCGACCACCTTATGAGGCGAAATTAAAGCCTTCAAAATCAGAACGTGCAGACCTGATGCTAAAAACTAAAATACTTGTTGTGGAAGACAACCCTGATTTACGCCATTTTTTGGTGTCACAGCTGCAGGAGGAATATCATACGCTATATGCTGAAAATGGACTTGAGGCCTTGTCGATCATTCAAAAGGAGCATCCGCAACTGGTACTTTCAGATATCATGATGCCCAAAATGGGAGGAATTGAACTTTGTAAAAAACTTAGAGAGGACATCAATACGTCCCACATTCCGATTATTCTGATTACGGCTAAAGATGCAGACGAAGATAAAATTACCGGCCTTAAAGCGGGTGCTTCAGATTATTTGATCAAGCCATTTAAAATTGATGAGCTCTTCCTGAAAGTGGGGAACATCCTTTCCAAACGGGTAAAATTGATTGAACAGTTCAAAAGCGATGTTTGGGTGGGTATTCAGGAAGTTGGTGATGGGTTAAGCCCTCAGGATCAGGAGTTTTTAGCAAATGTGAAGGCGATTATTGAAGAAGAGATAGAAAATCCAGATTTGGATATTGATCATTTTTGTCATCAGCTTGGAGTAAGCCGAACCTGGCTTTACAATAAAATGAAATCCTTGCTCGACATGTCAATGAATGAATTTATCCGGAGCTGCCGGATGAAACAAGGGGCAAAACTGCTCATATTTGAGCAAATGACGGTCTCCCAGGCGGCTTTTGCCGTAGGTTTCAACGACCCTAAATATTTCACAAGGTGCTTTAAGAAGGAGTTTGGCATGAGCCCGAAGGCATATATTCAGCAATCGGCGAATGCATAGGTGATCTTAAAATACCAAAAAGGATCGTAAGTAAGGTTATCATAGTGCCCCTGTTATTTCAAAATGGGGCACGATAGGCTTTTTGATCGCCTATTTTGAAAGAACCTCAAGACAATAAGTTGGTTGTGGGTTTTTCAAGCGATAATTGCTTTTTGCAATCATAATAATTGGCAGGAGTATTTTGTTAGGTATCGGGTGAGTTCCATATCAAACAAAGTGCTCCTGCTTTTTTTTGAACTTCTGATAGCTGAAAGGGCCTTATTAACTTTGATCGTCGACCTGACTTCCAGGCATCAAATCCCAGCCAACACACCAAATGGGATCAGTGTTTTCTTTTGATCAGGAATATCAATGCCCATAAGCGCCTTTCTGTTTGTGACGACAATTCGGATAAAACATTGGTGTTAAGCCCTACAAATAGGTTGCCCATTAATTTCTTTTATGCAGTGGCTATGCCCTATTTGGAAGGGATTAATCTGTGGATAAAAATAGCAGTTAAAAGTTGAGGGTTGAAGCAGTAAAGAGGTGGACTTCCTTGAAGCGTATGGCAAGAGATATTGAATAATAAATCACACACCATTCCAGTGATCTGATTTCGCCGATAGGAGGACGTTTTTTTGTGCGACTCCATTATAATTCCATCAATTTAGATGCTTTGCCAAAGCAGCAGATCAATCATTAAGCTACTTCTGACCCATGGCCATTCAAACGATTAACAATCCTTGAGATATGGGGAGTGATGTCCAGTATTGCTGCTCGTTAACCGATTATCAACTTTCATTTTTTGCATTTTAAGCTGTTGGTTGGAAGGATATTAGCACTTGTTGGACAATTAATCACGTGCCCCTATTCAAACTCATAGTCCACCGCTAAGGTAATTTTTTAGCTCAATTTGCGATTGTAATAATCAATAACGAAGACTAAAAAATTATCAAAACCTATTTTTTTAATTCAACTACTATGAACGTTTTTAACTTGAAACTTTGGCAGTATTTAGCCATTTTAACTGCCGCTTTAACTTTTGCTGCATGTAGCGAAACCACGGATCCTATTGATGACAAGCCGGATCCAGAACCAGAGTGTGAGGTGGCCTCGCCAGAAGAATTGATGCTTTCATTCAATGGCAAAGAAGTTCCGATGAACCCAGGCAATGACCTGAGTGAATTTGATAAACGTGTGGTACTCGGTGATGAGGATGCCACTTTCTTCTTTAAAGACATGCAGGGGAATACTTGGGCTGCAGCCGATGGGAAAGAAGAGGAGTTGAAAGGTGAACTGATGCTTAAATCAGAAGATTGTGGAGAGAACACAAGCATCAAGGTAACGGATGCTGGAGAAGCGAAAGTAGCTGTGGTGAATGCGCATATTGATAAGGCAACTTATGACATTGCGATTGAGGATCAGAATTTCTGCTTTGACTTCGACTGGGATTATACGAATGTGGCAGGAGATGTGAAAAAGATTTGGTTGATTGGTGTGGTGAATACCAAAAAAGGAGAAAAGCCTGAGGAGCCTTGGAGTAAAGGTGTGGCATTGACTCAAAATGAAGATAATCCTGCACTTTGGGAAGCAGATATCTGGACTTATAACCCATGGAATGGTGATGATACCGACAAGAATACGCCTCGTGATGATAACTACCAATTTATGCTGGTGTATAATGGTGACGGACGCTGGGGAGACCAAGATGGTACGGTGAGCTTGGATTGGGGTGTTGAGAAAGGTGCGGAGCAGGACAGATCGCAGACGGCTGGTGACCTTAGAGTGAAGGCTTTTGTGAAAAATGAGGCAGGAGATGAGACAGTGAATGACTGTACCACTGCGGAGGAATTTGAAGAGGATGGTGTGATGAAGGTGGGTAGTGATGCGCTGGCTCGTGATTTCCCAGGTTCTGCGGATAAAGGCGTTCATTTTACCTTTAATGTGGAAACATTGAAATACACTTTCAAAGTGAATGAATAACGAAGCAATACGATAAATATAGTTTAAATGAAGTAAGCGCCCTGCCAAAAAATACGGCAGGGCTTTTTTATGGGCCAATGTCGCATATGCTAATCTTTGGGGGCAATTAACGATATTATTTTTTGCCGAATTTTTTTAAAGGCACCATTACTATCGAAAAGCAGGAATGAACTTTTCATTCTCAACAGTCCATTTTTTTCTATAATTATTGATGGGTAGTTTAAGGAATATTCAAACTCAAACAATTTGAGGTTTTGGATCTTTTTTAGGTGTTGCCAGCAGTGCAACAGTTGATTAACTTACTTTGACGATGAAGAAAAAAATACTCCCTTTCGCATTAGGGGCATGTATGCTTGGGCAAGTGGCATTTGCGCAGATACAGCACCCTGCTAAAAACATTGTTGTTTCGCAAACTTTGGCGGAACAGACCGCACATAACAAAAACCTCAACGCATGGGGAAATGATCAGGACATGAAGAAATTCGTCGATGACCTGATGGGCAAAATGACCTTGGAGGAAAAAATCGGTCAGACTGTTCTGGTGGCGAGTTATTGGAACGTTACTGGTCCTGTTTCAGGAATTGATTATGTGCAGGATGCACGAGATGGGAAAATCGGGGCCTTTCTAAATGCCCAGACTTATGATTTTATCTATCGCTTACAAAAAGCAGTGGTGGAACATTCCCGCCTGGGAATTCCGATGATGTTTGGTTTCGATGCAATTCATGGCTATAAAACAACTTTCCCGACCCCTTTGGCCATGTCCACTTCATGGGATTTGGAGGCGGTGAAAAGTGCCGCACGCATCACCGCCAAAGAGGCTGCCGCCGATGGACTGAACTGGACCTACGCGCCAATGGTGGACATTGCCCGCGACCCACGCTGGGGTAGAGTGGTTGAAGGTGCAGGAGAAGACCCTTATCTTGGTGCCAAGATTGCCAAAGCGCAAGTGGAAGGATTTCAGGGAGACGAGCTTTCTGACGTTGGAACAGTGGCTGCCTGTGTGAAACATTTTGCGGCCTATGGTGCAGTGCAGGCCGGTCGAGATTATAATACGACGGAAGTTCCTGAACGTGCTTTGCGGGACACTTATCTGCCACCTTTCAAAGCTGCCGTTGATGCCGGTGTGGCGACCATCATGACGGCCTTCAACGATCTCAACGGGGTTCCTTGTATAAGGGGTAAAAAGAAATGTACATAAAAGGGCTTTTTTAAAAATGAGCCAAAAACGGCCTTCCTGATATTGGGAGAGCCGTTTTTTTGTGTTTTAGGGCGAATAGCAAAGAAAAACTAAAAGTGCATTTACTACCATTTTACTACCATTGAGCTATCAGTTTTAAACACCTTTAAAGGGTAATGTACCATTGCGCTCCTTTATATGCTTAAAAGTGGCGCTGTGAGCCTTTAAATGGTGTTTAAAAGTGTTTAAAGAACTGTTTAAACACTTGAAATAGATGCCGAAATAGGCGCTTTTTAGGCTGAACGCTCATTATGCTGGATAAGCCGTTTTTGTGACTTGCCTATACAGTTGCCTGTACTTTTGCCTGTACAAAATGCGCAAAAATGAGCGTTTAGAAACCCGCTTTTTGGTAGTAAAAAGCATGAAAAACGGTGCTTTTTGCCGTTAGCGGAGGGGGTAAATGAGGGTAAAAAAGCAAAAAAATAAGCCCTCACTGGTGCTCAGTGGGCTTTTTATTGCTTTTCTACCTCAAAAGTGTGTGTGTTTTTAGGGGTGATTGCACATTTTACTCACTTCTTAAGACACCAACCACCACTGAATAACGGTAAACACTGGCTATTGGAATGTCAAATGGGGGGTAGTGTTCTTTGTTGTCTGATACACACTTTAGGTATCCGTCAACATCGCTTTTAAATAGTCTTTTGATTATTGGCCCTTGTTCGGTGTCCAATACATAGGTTTTTCCCCACTGAAAAAAATCGGCATCTTTCAGTCTTCTACATCCAATTAAATCGCCATTACTATATTTTGGATACATACTACTTCCAGAGACTCTAATCATGTAGTCAACATGCTTTTCTGTCCAGTCAGGAATCACATACCTTCTTTCAATATCAGCATCATTAATTATTAGGTCACCACTTCCGTACCCAGCTATAGCATCTACAGGAATGAGAGGGATACTATTTAGGTTTGGATTTTCAATTTGAGCGGTTGTTGTTTTTTTGGTTTTAAGCATTTCTCCGCCTCCAGTTAGCAACCATTCAGGGCTTACTTCTTTATATGTGTTCAGTATTTTATTCAGTTTTCCACTACCAACTTCGTTTACTGTATTCAAAAAACCAACCGACAATCCTACTTCTTTGCACAATTGCCGCCTGCTAAGACCCTTGTATTCAGCTATTTCAATTATCCTATCACGAATAGTGTTCATTATTTTGGTTAAAATGTTTGGTTGTGTTCAGTATTTTAATTACAATTGTAATATTAATTCAAATACCAATTTAATATTTCAAAGCAAATATAGGGCATTTGACATTTATATATCTCTTAAAATTTAAGTTATGATTAATGCAATTTGTGTAGGAAAGAGGATTAGGATGCAAGTGGCTGGCGAAAAGGGATGTACAGAGCAGACGGTAAAAAATGCGATGATGTACTCTAACAATAATGTTTTGCATCAAGAGATCAGGCAACGTTTAAAGGAATTACTCTTGGCGGAAGCAAAGTCCATTGAGGTAGATTTGGTTTTGGTAAAAAAGTAATGGGTTATGTTCGAGAGTTTTAAAAACACCTTATGCGTGCACGGAGGCTGGCTTTATGGTGAGGGCGATATTCTGAGTTATAATAATTACTTGGGGTTAAGAAGAAGAAACAAAATCAAAGTCCTTCAACGTGGTGGCAATGGCAGAAAAGCCTTAGTCGAATACGACAGCCTTCCTTTAAAGTACCAGCGATTGATTGTTTCTCGCTATGGTGATCCGAAAAAGAAGGTGATGAAGAATTCCTTTGAGGATTTGTTGATTGAGGATCATAAGGCGGAGCAGTTCTTTAAGTCTTATGTGATGGACAATGGCAAGAACTTGCCTGAGGATACCATCATTGATTACATCAACCAAGCTTGCATCTTCAATGCGGTTGGGGAATATGTGGTGAAGCGGATGGGAAGACGGGCAGCGCTTGGTGGTAAGTCGAATGCTTGGGAAGAGGCAATGGATGCGGTGGCGGTTTTGCCAAAGGCGATTTGGCCGAATTCGATCAAGACCAAGAATGTGCGTCGATTCCGTGAGAAATACAATACCTATAAGAAGACGGGCTATGAGAGTCTTATTCATAAGGGCTTTTGTAATGTGAATTCGCAGAAACTGACCGAAACGGCTAAGCACTGGTTATTGGCTCGCTGGAGTGATCGGGTTCGTAAGTGTCCTTCAATCACTCGACTTTGGGCAGAGTATAATGCCAAGGCGGAACAAGAAGGATGGACGAAAGTCAAGGAGGAAAAGACGGTGAGGAACTTCATCAATGACCCTGAGATTGTGGCGCTGTGGGAAGGCTTCCGCTATGGGGAGTTGAAGACGAAGGAACGCCGAAGCTATCAGCATTCCACCAAATTGCCTTCGGTGCGTGATGCGCTCTGGTATGCAGATGGAACGAAGATGAACTACTACTATATGGATGAGCAGGGTAAGACAAGAACCTGCATGGTCTATGAGGTGATGGATGCTTATTCTGAAGTGTTGTTGGGTTATCACATCTCTAAGTCTGAGGATTATATAGCGCAATTCAATGCCTTCAAGATGGCGTCTCAGGTTTCTGGTCATCGGCCTTATGAAGTGAGAGCGGACAATCAGGGTGGTCATAAGAAGTTGGAAGCTGGTGAATTCATGGGGAAGATTGCCCGACTGAGTATCAGAACGGCTCCTTATAATGGTAAGTCAAAGACGATTGAAAGTGCTTTTGGTCGGTTTCAAGCGCAGTTCCTGAAACAAGATTGGTTTTTCACTGGACAGAACATCGACACCAAGCGTGACGAGTCCAAGGCCAATCATGAATTCATTCAAGCCAACAGGGCGAACCTGCTTAGTCTGGAGGAAGTGAAAAAGGTCTATAAGCAAAGGCGTGAGGAATGGAACAATGCACCCCACCCTAATACGGGCATTCCTCGGAATCAGATGTACATGAGTTCGAAGAATGAAAAAGCAAAGCCATTGAATATTTGGGATCAGGTGGACATGTTCTGGATACTTCGAGACAAGCCAGTAACCATGCGTGCTTACGGTTTGACTTTTACGGACAAGACGGTGGATTACACTTATGTGGTCTTTGATGAGGATGGTTTGCCATCGCAGGATTTTTTGGACAAGCACGTGGGGCGCAAATTTTTCATCAAGTACGATCCCGACAATCGAGAAATCATCAAGCTATATACTAAAGGTGCTTTGGGTTTGACCTTCGTGGCCGATGCGGAATATAAGCCAGAGATTCACCGAGCAATTCAAGAGCAGGAAGATGGAGAGATGCAATTCTATCAGGATATGAAAGCGAAGATTGAGTTGAGCCGAATTGCTAAGCGAGATACGATGTTGTCCATTCAGGCAGAGCACGGAATGTCTGCGGAGGATTATGGTATGAATGAGCCACGCATTTTGGGGGTTGAGTCTTCCAAAGCCAAGCAAAAGAAGAAAAAGAAAGCCTCGGCTTCCTCAATGGGTGAAGTAACCAAGGCTCAATCAAATATGACGGTTCTCGAAGATGAAGAACAGTCACTGTTCGACATGTTGAATTAATGTCTTAATTCTTAATTGAAAATGACATTGGGCAAAATGTCAAATACAAATATAACGCTATCGATATGACAAATGTAGAAAAAGAAAAAATCGCAAACAACTTAAAGGCTTTCTACGAGCAAGTAGGGAGTCAAAATAAAGCAACCGAGCGCATAAAGGGTGCTGGGGTTTCCACTCTCTCTAATATGTCCAAAGGCAAATGGGATAATATTACAGATGGGATGTGGCGGAAAGTCGCTATGCAGATCGGCATGCCTATGGAATGGGTAACCGTTGAGACGACTCCTTTTAAAAAGATGAATAAGCTTTTAAGACATAGCCAAGAGGATAGTACAGTACATGCGATCATTGGCATGGCAGGACTGGGGAAGACACACGCTTTGAAGATGTACGAAAAAGAGAACGACAATGCTTATTTGATCTCCTGCCGTGAATACTGGAATCGAAAAGACTTTTTGCAGGAGATTCTTCGGGTCATTGGGGTTGACAGTTCTGGTTTATCAATGCCAGCGATGGTTTGGCGTGTAACCGCCGAGCTGAAGAAAAAACCGAATCCACTACTGATGTTCGATGAGTCGGATAAACTATCAGATCAAGTGTTCAGCTTTTTTATCACCTTTTATAATGAGCTTGAAAACGAATGTGGTATTGTTCTCTCTGCTACCTCTCACCTAATGAAGCGCATTGATAAAGGTCTGCGACTGGATCGAAAGGGATATAAAGAGATCTATAGCCGTATTGGTCGCACATTCGTTGAGCTTGCTCCTGCGACTAAAAAGGAACTGAAAACCATCTGTATGGCCAACAATATGGATGATACTGAAAAGATTAAGACTACGATAGAAAACTGTGAAGGAGATATCAGGAAGGTGAAGGACAATGTAAAGGCATATCGCAAGAAGGTAATCAAGGAAGAAGCAGAGCGGGCGAGTTAATTATTTTTTTAAAATCAACCCAACTAACCAAATGAGTAAAGTATTAAAACATCATGGGGTAATAGCTATCAAATCCAAGTACGATGAACCCCTGAATGATGCTAAATCCGCTGAGATTTATGGTGAAACTATCGAATTAAGAGGTACTTGGATTGTGTGGGGGAATTCAGGCAATGGCAAGACCCGTTATTGTTTGGGGCTGGCGAGACAATTAGCAATGCTAAAGAAAGTTGCATATTGGTCTTTAGAGGAAAAGCTAAAAACAAGTTTTGTTCGGGCGGTTAGGGGTTCGAATATGCAAGATGTAGCTACTAACATTAGGTTCCCTCAATGGAAAAATGAGGCTGAATTTAGGAATGCACTCAAATCGTCCAAAACCCCTCGAATTATTTTTATCGATTCCTATCAGTATTTAGGATTGACCAAGCGAGAGTACATCTCTTTAAAAGAGGAGTTTCCTAATCACCTGTTCGTATTTGTGAGCCATGCGGAGGGAAAACACCCAGAGGGAAGAGCTGCCAAATTTGTGAGATACGATGCTGATATGAAAATCAGGGTCGAAGGCTACAAGGCTTTTATAGTGAGTCGGCACGGTGGTTCACCCGATGCGGAATATGTGATTTGGCCTGAAGGCGCTGCCAAATATTGGGGCGTCGGTCAAGATTTCAAATGGATGGACAAGGCCAAGAAGTGGCTTACGGAGCAAGTTGTTGACGGCAATATAGAGGAAGAGGAAGCGGAACACCTCTGCTCCTTGATGGATATGACTAAGGAAATCGCTTAGTATATCTCAAACGTTTCGAAAAACCTAAACTTAAAGCATATGAATACAGGGAATATCAAACCTAAAAGTCATGTTCGGCAAGTGTTGGAGAAGTATCACAAAGCATGTGATCGTGTGGTGGAGAAGACCGAACTGAGCGAATTGGAACTATGTCACATCATACTGGAAACAGGATGCCAGTTGATAGACAAATACGAGCAAAAGCCATACGCTATTTTTGACAGGGAGGAGATTTTATATGAGCCTTCATTCGGCTACTGGCAATGGTTCAAGCTCAATGCATGGATGCCTATGCTGGAGTTGTTTCAAGAGGATTGTAGATTTTTTGGCATGGAGCATACAGGCAGTCACTTTAAGCGTTGGATGCAAAATGATATCGAAACCAATGATATCAGAATCAGAGATTTGCAGAGTTTTTTGCAGGACAAATATAACATCGACTACTAATGGAAACCATTCAAATCATAGAGGAGCATTTCAAAGATCTTGAGGTGCTCTTGGGGGAACCACAAGATAAAGAAGGGTGGATCATAAATGTACTCGGAGAAGAGGACATCAACCAATTGACTGAAAAACAACTGGAGCGATTTCGAGCTTACCAAGCGGGGCGCATCACTGAGTTAAGGAATAGCAAATACGGCATCATTCACCGATTAGCAAAAGAAGCTGAGGCCGAAAGTGGTATGACAAAGGATGTGGTTGTCGTTACGGTTTCAGGGCAGGCGTCATTAAGGGCGTGCACAGCCGAAGAACTTTTGCAAGTCGAACAAACGCTACTGGAGTTGCTTGCTCCCCATCGAGAAAGCAAAAACAATATGCGTCGTAAGCTTTGGAAGATTTTCAATTCCATGAAGAAGGAAAATCCTCACGTATCAGCAAAGCAGTGGTTTGAAAGTCAGACAGTGCGCAAGGATGGAGAGGATGAGGGCAAACGATACAAGTACGGCAATATCTTTAACGACCCCACTCCAAGCTGGGTATATCAGAAGTTGGTCAGCATAGCAGAGCAGAAAGTGAAGACTTCTTTTGATGACACTTTTAAGGCAAATACAAGATTTTAAACACCCTCTAAATACTTTTTAAAATGAATGCAAATTCAACCACCATCATCCAAAACGAGATCTACAAGTATCAAAATTGTGCTAATCGTGCACGATCTGAAGCATCAAAAGACTTTTATACCCAAAAAGTCAATCAATTCAAACAAGTTCTTAACGATTTAAAAGCAAAGTAAAATGGAAATTCAAAAAGACATCAACCAATTAACCACCCAAGAGTTGGAAGCATATTTGGCAGCCCGAAAAAAAGAGGAAGGCAAGGCGGATATGAAAAAGCGTCGCCAGTATCAGAAAGAAAAGGATGATTTTGTGTTTGGGATGGTGGAGCGAATGACGATGATCAATGGCCTGTTAACCGAACTGAAAAAGGAAGCTATTGAGCAAGGTCGCATCCTTCACGCTAAAAACTTTGAAATCAGAGGAATGAAGGAAAAGGAGCAAAAGCAATTCAGTATTCATTCGGAGGATGGTTCTTGCAAGCTTGTGATCGAAAGCAGTGATAAAAAAGGCTTTAACGAAACGGCTATAGTAGCCATTGAGCGATTAAAGCAATTCTTTGAAACCAAATTTAGATCTCGTAATAAGTTACTTTACGACTTGCTCAATGAGTTGCTAATGAAGAACAAGCAAGGTGATTATGATCCAATGTTGGTGCAGAAGCTTCGCAAAAAAGAAGCTGAGGTGAATGATACTGAATTCAGCAAGGCGTTGGATGAATTGGATCAGGCTTCCTACGTGACAGGCTCAGCGCTTTATGTTAGGGGCTTTAAATTGAATCCATTGACTAAAAAAATGGAGCCGATCAACCTCAGCTTTGCATCCATGTAATTTTTAACCATTCCACCATGGGGCACCGCTCTGGTGTCCCTTAACTCACCTCTTATGAAAGCAAAAACCAAAGAACAGCTACTGTTCGAGCACCAAGGTATTACGGAACATATCCGAGATATCAACAAGCATTTGGCTAAGATGAAGCAAAGAATACCGCTTCTAACGAAACAATTGAGAGATCTTTATGATGCTAAGCTCAAGCTACAAGATGAGGTCATGAAACTTCACATTGCACATGAAAAAGATCTCTTCTGAAATCCAAACGATAGAATCAGAGCTGAAGAGGGTGAATAATCATATCACTTCAGGGATTCGGCACCTACGAGATTTGAGGGGGAAGAAGGGTAAGTTGGAGCGTAGGTTGAATAAACTTTTAACTAAAGTAAAATCAACATGTTATTGAACGGTTTTTTACTCATAGCCATGGTATTATTTTTCATTTGGCTGATTGACAATAACAACACACCAAATATAATGCGATGAAAACTTTTAGAATCACCCCAAGCGAAAAATCAGAAGAGATAAGACCTGTCCTCTTCTCGAATGCAAAGGCAGTTTGCAAAATTGAAAAAGTAAAGTTTCCGAAAAAACAGGTGAAAGGAACAGTGGTTGCACTGGCATTTGGATGGTATTATGTGATTGCTGAAAATGCTAAGCAGGCAGTTGATTTTTTTGATAATTACATGGAGCATAAAAATGAAAGTTAAACACATTCCCCACTACCTCATTGTATTGGTTTCTGTCCTTTACAATGCCTACACGGCAGGCCAATACACCTGTCAAATGCTGCCTACTCAATGGGCTTATGGTTTAGCATTGGTGCTTTCCATTTGCGCACATTTTTATATTGTAATTGCCATACAGCATTTCAAAGAATCCAATAGTTTGAATGTAAGTGTGCTGGTGGCGGGTGTGTTGGTTGCCTGTTGTGTGTATGCGGACATCAAGGGAGTAAGCATCGTTCAGCATCATCCGTTGGATGTTATCACACAAGATTACCGGAAGCAAATTGCGATACTTGAGGAGGATCTTCGCAGTACCCGCCATGACGCAAGCAAGGCAAGGACAAAAGTGTTGCGCTCTGATTTGTTGGCTTTGGCTGATGAACAACAACGGTCATTGGATAACAAACAAAAGGCGTTCAAGGAGACTCGGCAAGAAGCTAAAAACAAGGCTGAGCAACGGCAAACAACGTTTCAAGCCTTTTCGGTGTTGTTGTTCTTCTTGTCTTGTTGCGTTGCCTACTTGATGGTGGAACAACAAGAGTTACCTACAACAACGGCAACGGTAAAGGCGCAACACATTGAAGCGGATCTGCAAGATACGACCCAAGTAGTCCCAATCAAGCCCAAGCCGATAAGGCAGAAAACAGCCTCTCAGCAAAAGATTGGGTTTGCCGTGAATAAGGCCAGTCAGTTGAAAGCGATGTGGGAAGAAGGCGTGAATGACACCCGCACACTGGCGAAGAGCTTGGGGGTGAATTTCAAACAGCTGAAGGAGTTGAAGGTTGAGGCGGGTATAACATGAAGAAAAGGAAAAAGCTTGATTTGGGTGATATCAAAATACACCCAAATCAACTTCAATTATTTGATCCTGATCACAATGAACTTGTAAAACAACGCATTAAAAAATGGCCAAAAAACGAAAATTCGAATTCAAAAGGACGGGTTGCACAGGCAGGGTGTTGATTGAGTATTGGGAGACTGGCGAATTGGGGAGTATCAAAACCACCTTAAGGTTTAAGGGCAAGAAGTTATCCAATCAACTACTTTCCAGAATGATTCAGTCACTACCAGTTGATTTGAAGGAGCTGAAAAGTGCAGAAGAGAAGTTTGCGATAAAGGAGCTCAGTTCAAGGGAAGATTCAAAGGAAATCACTGACCTGATTGCTACTTGGAAATATGCCTACAAAGAACAGTTTTCAGAGCAATACAAATTGACCCCAAAGGAAATTGGTCTGCTGAAGCAGTGCAAGGCGACGCCAGAGCAGATCAAGTTCTATATGGAATCTACCGAATGGAATATGAAGGGTAAGACGATTACCGAGTTTGTTCGCGGGGATGTTCAGAATTGCATTCAGCGCCTGTTGAGTGCTCCCAAGGAAGAGACTTCAGGAAAGTATCCAGATCATTATGATTCAGCCTTCGAAGCTTCCCTGACTCCTTCCGAAATGCAATTGTACTGGAAACACCTACGGGACAATGGTTGGATCATGACCCGTGTCAATAACATCAAGAAATGGCAACGCAAAGAGCATAACCGTGTGAGTCGGAAGGTTCAGGAAGTTGCTGAGAGGTTTAATAAAGTTTAAAAATTAAGTATAAAATTATGAATAATTGGTTTAAGTGTAAAGTAAAATACCGCAAGGAGGATGATAAAGGGGTGTTGAAAAACATTACCGAGGTCTATTTGGTCGATGCTGTCTCGTTCATTGAGGCAGAAACTCGAATTCATAAGGAATTGGGTTCAGTGATTCGAGGTGGGTTTGATGTTGTTGGTATTACCAAATCTAATATTGTTGATGTCTTTGAAAACGATGTTGATTATTTCCATGAGGTTAAGGTCTCTTATACAATGATCGATCAGGAAGCAAAGACTGAGAAGAAGGTATCCAATACTCATTTGATTGGAGCAAGGAGTGTGAAAGATGCGATTGCTAAAATAGAGGAAGAGTTGGCAATGATGATGGTTCCTTATGATATTACATCGGTTAAGGTTAGCCCAGTTTTAGAGGTGTTTAGATTTGAGAGTAAGTTATGATTGATCAAAGTAATCAGAGAATAGTTGAGTCAGTCGTTAGTGTGCCAGTTTATTTATCATATCGTTATGATGAATGTTGCGAAAGTGGAAAACGTGATAAAGTGAAGGTGTCGGTGTCGCCCGAGGATATAGGGGTTGCGAGAGAGGTGATCGAAGTTTTGGGAGATATTGAAGATGTCTCACTTGATATGACTTTCCCTAAAAAGGAAAACGCATTGAAGTTTATGGATGGCGTTACTCCTGAAATAGCGGGTGCGCTTATAGGTTTGATTGTCCGTGAGATTGAGTCCTTATAATTTTGATGATAGATAAAGTAAAAAGCCACTCCGATTGGGGTGGCTTTTTTTGCAAATACAACATGCTTTAATACTGAATTAATCGTATATTTAATCAAACAAAAAACACATTGATATGCCTGATATAGTTGTAAAAATAGAGAAAGTAACGGTTAATGTTCATCTTCCTGAAAAGGTAAAGGGTCAGGAAGACGTGAAAATAGATCAGGATAAGATTTGCGAACTTCTGACAAAAGAGCTTCGGTCTCTTTATGCAGGTCTTTAGCGATTAACTCTTTTTGAGATGGATCGATTCTCAGAATGGCTTTCATGATTACATTGACTTTTGCTTGCAAAACAACTCCATTCATGGCACCTTCCAAGGTGAAGTCAGTTAATTGTTTTTTTACTGGTTTTGACATAATAGTTTTTTAGTATGAAAAAATACCCAAGTTGTGATTGGGTCTTCTATAATACTAAAAAAGATGAAAAGCCACTTCTTGACGAAGTGGCTTTTTTTATGGTTCAATATTTTCTTTGACCATTTTCTCTAAAATTTCATTGGTTTTCCTTTGCTCTTTTAGGAGGTTTAGGGTGTTGGTGTACCAAGAAATAAAAAAGGCGATCACTCCGATCCCGACCAAGCATGCGAGAATGATTTGTTCGTCTGATGTTAGCATATCAATTAAGGTTTATGTTACGTATAAATTTATAATTATTTACTGATTATCATTATATTAGTAGATCAAAATTTCCACCATTCCTTTAATATGAGATACGCCAATAACCCGAACAAGCTCCTTTTGATACAGGATGTTCAGAATATTTACCGTGAGGAGAAAGAAAAGAGTCGTGGCGGTTTTTCCAATCGCTTTATCTGGAGAGAAAAGATATGGCCACTCTATCGCATTGCCGAGAATACTTTCTATGAATATTTAAGAACGCCTGCCAAGGCCTTGTACAAAAAGTATGAGGAAACTGCGGCCAAACAAATGAATTTATTTTAGGGATTCCACTCTATTCTTCCCTTGAAGGTCAAAGGTGCTTCGTATGAGGCCCCTTTTTTTTGTATATGCTCACGGATGATGTAAATGGAGCTGATGCCAGGAATGTCCTCATTGATAAGTTTGGTTTTGACTTCTTCAATCAATTGCATGCTGTCAGCTAATTTGTCCAGTTGGGCGACTGGCGTATTGCCTTCTGAACGAAGGTAAGGCGTGAACTGAAGGCGAATATCAAAGGTGATGTCTGCCTGTGTGCCTCCTTGGTGCAATTGCTCATGGTTGATGGGGTGGAAGTTGATGAAGGCGGCAGGAAAGATTTTTGGCTCTTCTCCTCCCTCCATATCAATGTACCGCAAGGCGGTCAATTCTTTCAATTTGTCTTTGGTGTTAAGGTATAATCCGATCATAATTTATAAAATTCCTCAAATTTCAAATCAAGCATTTCCTGTATTTTTTCCTTTAATATTTTTGATTTGCCAATAAACTGGCGTTTAGGCATGGTGAAGCGTGCGGATTTACGCCCCGCCTCTAAACCTTCATTATGCACCTTAGCGTAAACCTTGTCAGATACAATTAAGAGTTTCCTTCCTTCTTTTTTATATTTGATCGATCTGCCCAAATCTCCTGTTCCTCCAGTCAGGATCTTACGAATGGCAGCGGCACCTTTCCCTTTTCCTTGTCTTCTTTTAACTTCTGGCCATTCCATATCTTTATCTGATTTATCGGAATAGGCTTCATCCTGAAAGGCTTTCTTCACATGAGAGACGGCTATGACTCCTACGTCATCATATACTTTGGTGAGTAGATATTTTTGAAGCTTAATGGTTTGGTCAATGAAATCTTGCATAATTCAACATGAATCCTTAATATTACGTTATAAAAGAAAAGCGATTAGCACTGCGACTCTTTGATTGCATATCATTGTAGCGACGGGTGTTAGTCGCTTTTTTTATTGCAATTTATCCACGATGGAATAGATCTGCTGTTCGCCATTGGCCAACTCCCTCACCACCAAGAAAGCGTCTTTTCCTGCCACTTTGATTTTGTAGTAATGGAATTGTTTCACCAATGGGTTGTCCTTGGTGTTTAGATCCGTCCGTATGAATTCCGCTTCCTTGACGATTTCATCCAGTGCAAAGAGCACCCTATTTTTCAATGAATAATCTTGGTGCGGTTGGTTTAGGATTTCTTTAATTCCCGACATGTGCAATTGCGCTTTACCTCCATTTAAGTCATAAAGCTTACCCTTTAGCTGTTGCTTCGCCCATTCCTGAATCAACTTACGCTCCAGTCTTGTTGCTTCTTTTGGTACTTCCTGCTTCATCTTTTTGGAAGCAGAAGCCTCATAAGGATGGTCTTTCCCAAAGATCTTTTGGCTCATGCCAGGATTCTCCTTCAAGCCTGCTTGCGGTCTGATGTCCACCTCTGGCAATTTGGTTACCTCATCATTGGTCAACTCCCAATCACATTTGCAGTTGTAGCGGTTTCCTGGAAAGTTCTTTATCCAAAACTCATGGTTTTTAGGTAGTACCGTATTCCAATAGCCACGATGAATAGGGTCAGGCTCTGCCGCTCTTGAGGGAATCCATCGGATGTTTTCAATGCTTGATCTTTGAAATTCCTGCCACTGCTGGGCGGTTCGTGCCCGTGCTACGGTGGTATTGTATTCCGTTTGAAGCCATTGTTGATTATACTTTCCTATAACTGCTTTTGAATCCCGTTTAAAGGCAGCGAAACTTTTCATCTTACCATCGGCATCAAAAATCAATGCTTTGAGTTCATTGTATTGTTGATGACTTTTGAAGGCGGCAAAGACGGCATTGTTTTGCATCAAGGCTTCTTTGAGTGCCCAATCTGCATCCACATAAGCCACTGCCCCCAAGCTTTGCTCCACTGCTTTGTTGAGTTCTTTGTAGGCAATATTCCAAAGGTTTGGATCAACCTTACCCTTTAAATTGTTAGCATAGACATTCCTCAAGGCTTTATCAACCATTTCCTGAATATCAAATAAGGGCTCGTCTGCCAATGCTAATTCACAGCAATGCCCATAGTGCAATTCCAACTCTTCCCCGATGGTTTTAGGATCGGGGAAAAGCCGAAAAAAAGCCTTTGAGTTTAAGCCATATTGAACTTTCCTTTTCGCTCAGTTTTACTTCTTTCTTTTGTTTGGGCTTTGGATCCGTTTTCTTTTTGGATGGTTGTTCCTGCTGAGCCGTTTCCTCTTTTTCTTGCCTTGGTGCTTTGTTGGCAGCTTTGTTTTCTTCTGCTTGCTTTGGGTTCTTTGGGCGTGGACGGTTGTACGTTTCGTACCAGTATTCTTCATCCAAAGGCGCTATATTGTTGAGTTTAAGGTCAAACTCTAAACGCTCCTTAGGCGTCATGCCGTCTTGCTCTTCATAGCCAAAGCGACCGCCTGAGACAGGGTAACCGAATTTCTCAAGGATCGGAATCAGCTTTTCATTGAGCAAGCGCAACATAAAACGACGATCGGCCTTAGCCACTTCTTTCTCACTGTTGGCATGCACTTCCCCTTTGTAGTTACCGCCCTGGGCATCGGTGGTCATGGTGTTCAAAAGGATCAGCTTTGAAATTTCGTCATTACAAAACTTGGCCAAATTGCTGTACAGGTCAGAAGATCCGCTTTTGTTGGCAGTATCGTGCAGTTTGAATTCCGAGTTTCGAGGGCGTACGACATAGGAAGCCACAGCCTGCTCTTTGGCCACCTTCTCCAGTTGTGGTCTTGCCGTTGGGTCATCATAGACATATTCACGGAAGGGCGCACCAAAGACCTGGGCATAAACTGACCAGTCGGAAACATCACCTTTTTTGTAGATCACTGCCACTGACGCTTTAGATAACAATCCTAAATCATTGTCTCTTCCTGCTTCCATGCAGTACATATTATAAGGTGGTTGACGGTAGTCAATGCCTGTATCATCATACTGGTATTTCATGACGATGCCCTTTTTGGGATCTACATGTTTTCGAGGAATCAAACGGTGCTCCAGTTGATTGCCTTCGATCTTGTCGAACCATACCAAGGAATGACCAAAGAAACGAGAGTTGAGCAGGTCTTTCATCATCTCTTCAAAGGCTTCGGTGTCGATAAGTTCATTAATGGCATCCACCTCTTTTCCTGCTTTGTCGAAGAACTTCAAAGGGATGTTGGTAACAAACATTTGCCTTTTCTCGATCACTGCGGTCAGGTGTAGATCCAATATGGCTTCTTCGTATAGGTCATATAACCTCACCCGACGAGGCGATTCAACGCTTTCGGCTGCCTTAATCGCATCCCGCCATTGTGGTATGCCTTTATAACTTCTGTCGATGTTGGACAAGGTGATGTTGTTCACCTCAATTTTAGTATCCTTTTTTCTGCGCTTTGCCATCTTAATATCTGTTATTTAATCCACCTGCGAAAAAGTCCGCCTGTCCGCCTTCTTCCTCTTCTTTTTCTGACCACAAAGGGATATCGAGTTTCATTAATCCTTCTCTGATGTCTTTGAGGGTTTCTTTTGCCCAATTGTATCGCTCCTTGATTTTCTCAGGGATCATCTCAGTAACGGAGTAAATGTGATAGAGGGCAACATCTATACAAAGCCCTTTGATGATGTTGTTGCGGTCGTCGCCTGTTTGTTGCCAAAGGTCGGTGGTGTCGTATTTTTGGTTCAAATATCCATCGACTTCAGCGATCGCACGGCTGATGTTTTGCGCCACAAAGTTGGCGTCTTCACGGCTCAGGGCGCTCAATATTTCCACATAGACGCCTTGGCTTAGATCTGATTCTTCTATGAACATAATTAATAGTGTGATGCTCTTCGGTCTTGTCCCACAATCGGCTGATCGTTAGGGTTCGTACTTGAAGCGGTGTTTTGTGAAAGTATAGCGATGGCACCCTGGTCTGCATCGGGTGCGTCGTCATGCGATTTATAGCCAGGCTCGATGCCTTTGGTTTGGTTGGAGCCTTCGGACATATCGTTGGAGGAATATTCCTTTTTATTGTAAATCAATCGGCCTTGCTGATAAAGTGGTAATAAGGTAGATACCATACGGTCATACTTATTGCCCTTCTTTCGGTCGTCCTTGATCAAGCCTATATCAAAGTCAAAACCCTTGCGGATTTCCTCATAGGTTGATTGTAGGGTTTCGTTCCAGAACTGTGATTCGTACCAAAAAGGAATCCATACCTTGGGGTGAAGCATTTTGAAATAGAACATCCACTTGATGGCTTCATCCATTTTGCACTTGCGCACAAAGGCTTTGATCAAATAAAAGCGGTTGCCTTTTTTACCCCATACCCGAACGGCATTATAATCCCCATTACCCGAATACGCCACATCCCAATAAGCCACAATAGCATCAAAGTGGTCTATCCTTGGGATTTTTTCCCATCGGAAGTATTCGTCTTTGAAGAGCTTACCTTCGATATGGGCATCTTGATTAAACTCCGCCTTAGTGGCAGTGCTTCCCAATTCGTCTTCCATGTCACGCCAGTACTGAGGCGTGTACTTTTGTGGCCATACTGGCGTATAATTATGATCATAGGCTTTGATGTGGTGAACAAACCATTTGGGGTGCTTTGCTTGCAAGACCGTCTGTACCATTCGAGGTGCATAACGGTTATTTGCCCACACAAATCGACGAATACCCCCGTCCATCGTCGGCAATAAACTTTGCTCGACCCACTTGGCCAAGGCGTCCTGACGCTTGGGGTTTTTCACCAACTCCTCAGTTTCGTTATCGTCTCCCACACAATAGTCTGGGCGCTGGGCTCCTTTGCGAAGACCACGCACCGACTGACCTGCGCCCAATGCCTTGGCCATGAAACCGCCTTTGGTTTTGAAATCACCAGACTCCCATTGTCCTAAATTCTTTTGGACTCCAAAATCAGTGATAATTTTTTGGTTGGATTCAAACTCCGCTTTGAGGTCATCTAACAATTGAGAAGCCTTGTCAAAGCTATTGCCAATCAATACCATATAATGAGCTTGGTCGTTGATCCAAAGCCAGAAGGGTAAAAAGATATTGACATGCACCGATTTGGCGTGACCCCGAGGCCATTCGGCAAAAGCCTTGATGGTGGGATTCCGCTTGATCTTTCCCGCAAATTCAATTTGGAAGTCGGCTGTTTCGCATGTGGCATAATGAGCAAAATAAGTCTCGATCATAAATTTATAATCCGACTTGGCTCTTTTCACCCTTGCATCCCGCTTCTCTGGCGAATCCATCCCCCCGCCTTTGGAGTTCTGATAGATCCAGTCGCATTTGGCTTGGTACTCTTTAAGTGCCTGCTTGTCCTTGGTGGTGATTTTTGCCATTACAATGCTGATTTATGTTTTTCCTCCAGGAACTCACGGAATAGCTTTGAATACTCCAATGACTTGGTAGGTTTATTTTCAATGATCCATTCGGTGAGCTCGTCAAACACTTCGCAGTAAACATGCAGGGGGCTTGATTCAAACGCTTCAATCTCCTTGCGCAAAGCAGACTTGGCATCTGACAAAACCTTATCAGGCACACCGCCCATTTCATCAATCTTTTGATTGACAGCCTTGAGCTGACTGTAAGCATCCTGAAGGAGTTGTTGACGGGTGACGGTCTGCGCCTCCTTTAAGGAGTTCCACTCATCTTTATCAATCCAAGAGCGCAAGGTCTTTTCTGTCACCCCGACAATCTGACTGATCTCTTTGCGGTTGATTCTCCCCTTGATGTACAAGTTTTTCGCCTGCTCTTTCTTTATATCAAATTTCCCCATATCAATAATATTTAATATAAAATTGGATGATTTTATGTTATGAAAAAAGAAAGTATCTATGTCGCAAACACATATAACCACACCGTCAAAACAAATTATTTTTAATCTAAAAAATCGCCCAACTTGCTTGCATCAAACAAAAGGAAATGGCAAAACGATTCTTATTACATGATGAAAGTAAAAACTCACACGGACTGATTCTATTGACCGCTGGAGGAGATCTATCTCAATTCAGAAAGAACCCTGTAATGTTTCATGAGCATTGTGGTTATATGATGCCCATTGGTCATTGGAAGGATATACAGGTGGAAGGAAATGAAATTACCGCAGAACCTGTTTTTGATCTCAAAGATGACTATGCCAGTGTAATTGCTCGAAAGGTGGAAGACGGGCATATACGAATGGCGAGCATTGGGGTCAATCCTTTGGAGGTGGATGGCGATGTGGTTACGAAGTGGGAAATGAAAGAGGCGTCAATTGTAACTTTTGGATCTAACAAAAACGCATTGCGATTGATGGATGAAAGTGGAGAATTGTTGACGCTTTCAGCAGTAAAAAAATTAAAGCCTTCGGGTACAACTAACAATCAAAAAAAGATAATGGAACTTAAAGACACCCTTATCGCTGCCTTGAGTCTATCGGCAGGTTTGGAAGACAGTCAGGTATTGACCAAAGTACTTGAATTGTCTCAACAAAATATCAGCCTGAAGGCCGAAAATGAGCGCCTAAAAGCTGAGAAAGAAGAGGCTGAGAAGTCAGCTGAAAAGCAGGAGAAAAACAGCATTCTTCTATCGGCTATTGAAGCTAAAAAAATCACCGTAGAGCAAAAGAAAATCTATGAGAAACTGGAGCTTTCGGAGGTAAAAACTTTGGTGGGTGATTTGAAAGCGCCTTTGAACCTGGGGGAATTTACTGACCCTACTTCATCAGGCAGTGGCTTGCCGAAATCTTTGGAGGGCATGACCTTCTCTGAGCTTTCGGAGAAAAACCCTAAAGCCTTGGAGCAATTGAAGCTTTCGGATAAGGAAGCTTACAAAACGCTTTTCAAGCAGGAGTTCGGCAAGGAGCCGAGCAATTTGTAATCAATTCAAACACCATTTAAAGTAAGTTTAAAATGGCTTTAGAAGTAGAAATTTGGCAAAAGGATATTGTCGATAATCTGTACAAAGAGAATGCTTTCCTGAATACGGTTACCTCAGAGGATGAGTACGTGTTGGGTGGAAAGGTAGTGCATATTCCACAAGCGGGTGCGCCTTCGAATGTAGAGAAAAACCGTGCGGTAGTTCCTGCGGGAGCGGTTCAGCGTACGGACAGTGAGGTGTTGTACTCCTTGAATGAGTTCACCACTGATCCACGATTGGTAAGAGATGCCGAAAAAGTGGAGCTCTCTTACAATAAAAGAGACAGCATCATCTATGATGATAAGATGAAGATTGCCGAGGAGGTTGCTGAGGACTTGATTGATGTTTATGCCCGTGGGCTGAACACTGATCATGTGGTAACGGAAGGAGCGATTGCCCGTGATTCGTTGCAAAAAATGCAGACGATGTTCAACCGTCACAACATTCCAATGCAAGACCGATATGCGTTGGTTCCTGCGAACTACATTCCATTGCTTTTCCCTGATACGGAGGTAACGGCATTGTTGGCGATGATGCGTTCGAATGATGAGCGTTTGAATTCGATGTTTGAGAACCTGTATGGTTTCAAAATTCAGATGCGTTCGTCTGTGCTGACTTTTGATAATTCAGGGGCTTTGAAGCCTCCAGGGTCAGTAGGTGCAGGAGATGACACCGAGGGGATTTTGTGTTACCAAAAACGCTCATTGGCTAAGGCGGTGGGTGATATCAAAATGTTCGACAACCCGAATAAGGCGGAATATTATGGAGACTTGATCTCCTTCTTGTTGCGTGCTGGTGGTCGTCGTCGCCGAGCAGATGATAAAGGAGTGGGTATCCTAAAGGTATAGGTTGAATGAATCAAGTTGAATCTTCAGCCTCTGGATGTGCAGCCTCTTTTATCGCCATGATTTTTAATCTGGTTCAGGTCAGTGACCTTTTCACTGCATTCCTCTGTGGAATATGTGGGGCGGCAGGAGGCTGGATTTTCAAATTTCTCATTGATCAAATCAAAAAAATTCATGAAAAGAATTCTTGACATTTTGAAGCACTGGGGGGAATACGTTCCCTTTTTCCTGGCGCTGTTTGCCTGGTGGTTCTCCAGATATGTTACGGTGTGGATCGACCCGACTGCGGCGGTGGATGACGCAGGGCTCATTCAGGCCTTTTTGTTTAAGGCAATGTGTTTCTTTGGAGCCGTATCATTCGCTTGGGTAGTGATGCGATTGGCCTTTCCGAGGGTGATGCGCTATATGGATGAGGAGTTTGGGAAGCCCTTTGATTTTAGTAAAGGAGATGTGATACAATACGATGACCGACCGTGGTTGGCTATGATGTTGTTCATCGCCTATTTGTTAACAGCAGCAATAATTTTCGCATAATGAAACAGACCATATTTTTAATGCTCTTCCTGGCTTTTGCCTTGACAGGATTTGCAAAGACGGACTTAAAAAGAGTTCAGTTGGATTCCACCTTGGCTTCGCAAGTGGGAGTCCGAGAGTTGACAGGGCAAAACGATGGTGTTGAAGTTGAAATGTATTTGGCTTCGGTGCAACTGTCAGAGGGCTATCCTTGGTGTGGGGCTTTTATGGCATGGGGCTATGATCAACAAAGCCTCCGCAGACCAAAGTCGGGAGCTTGGGCACCAGCTTGGTTCCCTACTTCAAAACTAATTTATAAAAAAGGAAAGTCTTTGAATGGTAAACCTCCGCAACAGTCGGATGTGATGGGGATCTATTTTGCATCAAAGAAACGAATTGCCCATGTGGGGCATATACATCGGTGGCCTCCTGATCAGGATTACGCCATTACGATAGAAGGCAACACGAACGGTGCAGGTTCACGAGAAGGCGATGGCGTGTATAAGAAGCGAAGGCTCAAGCGCCATCTGTATGTAGCAGACTGGATAAGTTAATGTTGGGTTTGGATAAGCCGTGGCGATTCGTCGCTGCGGTTCTTCTCGGGTCACTCTTGGGTTTTTCCTCAGGAGTTTATGTTGGCATTAAGCTGGTGGACAAACCGCAAACGGTCAACCATATCAAATTAAAACGGAACATTTTTCAAAGGATATTCGATGGAAGCGAAACATAAAAAGTATTTCGACAATCACCCGAAGGTGAAAAAATTCTATTTCACCACCGACGGCATGGGCTTTCAGCGTCAGAACCCTGCGATTCAACACCAACTGGTGCTGAATGGTGAGGCTGGCGATGTGGAAGAGGTTAATCGACCTAAGGAATCCAAGGGGCTCTCCAAAGCACAAAAAGGACAGCAAACCAAGCTGACCAATAAGCTTCAGGAGTTGGAGGAATCTTTGTTGGATGCTCAGGGAGATGAGCAACGCCAGGAGATTGAAAAAGAAATTGAGGACACCAAGCAGAAGCTTGAAAACATAAAGTAAGATGGCCATTCCAAATGTAGGATTTGAGATCCTGAAAGGTCAATTGGGAGGCACGGCTTCTCAAAATGACGGGATTTGTGCATTGGTGCTTTCGGGTGTGGCCACTGGTGATATTGCCCTGGGGGAAAGTAAGGTGATCTTCTCTGTAGAAGATGCCGAAGCCTTAGGTATTACTGGTTTTGCATTGCGAGAGATTCAGGAGTTTTATTCGAAGGCGGTTAATGGTCAGGAGCTTTGGGTGATGTTGGTGGCGGATGATACTTTGCTTGCTGATATCTGCGACTTGCAAAATGAGTTTGCGAAAAAGCTATTGGCGGACAGTGCGGGGCGTGTGAAAATGTGGGGTGCGAATGTGGAGTTAACGGCCACTTACAATCCAGCGACACCAAGTGCTGAGGGTATTGATGCAGATGTGTTGGATGCGGTATTAAAAGCCCAAGCCTTGTGCGTTGATTTCTCAAACCGTCATCATCCGACCCGATGCGTATTGGGCGGACGAATGTTTGATTTGTCGAAGATTGGCGCATTGAAGGATCTGAAGCAAAGCACGGATAACCGAGTGCAGGTATCCTTGCATGGGCGCAAGTTAGCAGGTGGTGAATCCTCCTTTGAAGGTCAGGAAGGCCGAGTGGGCTTCTTGCTTGGTTTGTATGCTTCCCTGGCGGTTCAAAGAAATATTGGCCGTGTGGCTAATGGTGATTTGGGGATTACTGAAGCGTATTTGACCGATGGAGTGACTTCTGCGGAGCAAATCATGAGTGCTGCCGATGCGATTCATGACAAGGGATATGTGTTGCCGATTGTTCGCTTTGGCAAGAATGGGTATTTCTATGCGGATGACCCAACGGCCACAGCCGACAGCGACGACTACTCCAGTATGGCGAATGGTCGTGTGATTGACAAGGTGCAACGCATTGCCTATGAAGTGTTCAGTGATTTTGTGAATGACGATTATGCGGTGGATGCTGATGGTCAGATTTCGATTACGGAACTCAAGCGCCTGCAAGGTGGTATTGATGATGCGGTGAATCAGCAAATGACGGCAGCGGGAGAAATCTCGGGCTTTGCCTCTTTTGTCGATCCGATTCAGGACACCCTGAGCACTGGGCAAACCAAAGTAAAATTGATGGTACAACCACGAGCCTACCACAAGGAAATTGTGATTGAGTTGGGCTTTAGTCAAACGCTTTAATCATGTCATTTAATTCAAAAAAGGCGCAGTTCTCTTGGAAGGACTTTAATGTGGTGATTGATGGCCGTCCGATGTTTGCCATTACGGATGTGGAGTACAATACGGAGTTGGGACTGGAGGCGATTTTCGGAGCAGGAAACACCGCACAGTATATCGGTGAAGGCAATGAGACAGTTACGGGTAGTATTGAGGTCTTGCAGTCTGACTATGAAGCATTGGTTGAGGAGGCGAAGAAGCGAGGACTTCGAGGTATTCAAGGGATGGAAGTGGATATGTTGTTATCTCATATCCCTAAGTCTGAGAATGCGACCACGATTGCTTTGAAAACGGTGGTGGATCGTGTTGTTGGTGCCAAGTTCTCCAGTGCAGGTAAAAAGGTTAGTCAGGGAGATACGCACACGAAAGTGGCTTTGCCCTTCTTGGCGCTCCGTGTAGAACCACAAATTTAAATTCATTCAAACCCACATTAATTATGAAAGAGGAAAAAGAATTCTCGATTCCAGAAAAGTTCCAGGGCGAAGTAGCGGGCTGGAAAAAGAAACATGGCCGTATCAAGTTCTTCGCCTTTGAAGAAGTGGCCTTGTTTTTCAAAATGCCTACCCGTCAGCAATTGAGTGCGGCAGAATCATTGGCACAAAATGAGGATGGTACTTTTGATCTGACCAAGAAGGCTGACCAGTTGATGGCGGATTGTTTGTTGGGTGGTGACTTGACCATTGAGCAAATCAATGCAGACATTGAAGTGTATGTGGCCTTGGTTGACTTCTGCGGTAATAAACTGGTGAAGGCAAAAAACGCCAACTGGGGGAGCTGTTAGAAGATGCCAAAGAGACCGTTCAGACAGGTTCGGTTGAATATTTTGACACCCTCCTACAATATTATAATGTATGTGCTACACCCGATCAATTGACGGATCGGGAGTGGGCAAAGAAAATTGCGCTCTTAGAGCATATTCGACAAGAAGAGAAAACCACCAGATAAAATGAGTTCGCAAACGCTATACGACATCAACGTCCAGACTAATGGTAATCAGGTATTGCCACAGCTGACCAGAAATGCGCAAGCGGCCGACCGTTCTCTGACGAAATTTTCCAAAGATACTGACGGCCGTTTACGCAATGTGAACGGCCGTTTTGTTAAGACCAAACAGGCAAGTGATCAGGCAACAGGCTCCTTGGTGAAGTTTGGCAACCGTGGGGCGTCGTCCATTCACAAGGTTGAAAAGTCCACCACTTCCCTTAGTTCGAAACTGAAGGGATTGGCTGTTGGCTTGGGCTTGACCTTGGGTGCAGGTACGGCACTGGGTAGTGTGGTGGGTGTGGGCGCAGGCTTTGAAAAGTCGATGTCCAATGTGCAGGCTCTTTCGCAGGCATCTACGGAGGAGATGGTTACGCTCAAAACAGCGGCAAGAGAAGCAGGTGCTACCACGGCTTTTTCTGCTCGGGAGTCAGCCGATGCGATGGGCTATTTGGCTTTGGCAGGATTTGACACCACACAGCAGGTGCAGGCTTTGGGGGGTACGCTGGATTTGGCAGCTGCGGGTAATTTGGGTTTGGCACGCTCTGCGGATATTGCCACTAATGTACTTTCTCAGTACCGAATGAAGGCCTCAGAAACGGGTACGGTAGTGGATCAGTTGGCTTTCACGCAGGCTCGATTCAATACCAACATAGAAGAAGCGGCAGAAGCGATGAACTATTGGGGCCCGACTGCTTCGGCGATGAATGTGAAGTTGTCGGAATCCAATGCGATTATTGGTCTGTTGGCCAATAACGGTTTGAAAGGTTCGTTGGCTACAAGAGCTTTGGGTACGGGGATCGTTCGACTGGCGAAGCCTACCAGTGCGATGAACCAAACCATGTCCCAATTGAATTTGAATTTCCATGATACCAATGGGGAGTTCGTGGGCATGGCCAATATGGTGGAGCAACTGGAGCATAGCTTTCAGGGCTTGACCACCAAACAACAACAGGCGGCACTTTCTACCTTGTTTGGGAATGAGGCGATACAGGAAATGAATATCCTGTTGGCGCAGGGCTCTGATCAGATCCGATATTGGACGCAAGAGTTGGAGAACGCAGAAGGTACGGCCTTGCGGATGGCAATGGTTAAGTTGGATAATTTGGCAGGTGATTTTGTAACGCTACGGTCAGCGAGTGAAGAGGTGACCTTGCAGTTATATGATCATATGCAACCGACTTTGCGCCTGATGACGCAAGAGGCAACTTTGTTTGTGCGGTCGTTGGACACCAGAGAGATTGGGGGTTACCTGAGCAGTACCATCAAAGGGGTGAAAACGGGTGTGGTCTTTTTGATGAAGCACCGCAAGGAAATTGTGTTGCTGGGTAAAGCCATGCTCGTCATTAAGGCCGCTACTATTGGCTATAATTTGGCATTAAAGGCGCAGACGGCTTTGACCATTGCCCACCGTGGGGTGATCATCGCTCATACGATTGCTACCCGTGGGGCGGCAGTGGCAACAAGGGCTTTTGGCTTGGCAATGAGTGTTACCCCATTTGGAATGGTGTTGGCAGGTTTGGCAGCTATTACCACCGCACTGATCTTGTTCAGGGATAAATCAGATGAGGCCTCAAAGTCTCAAACTAAATTGAATGAGACTATGGAAGCCACTAAGCTGATTGATAGCTCGGTGGAGATGATGGGTAAGGATAATGATTTGGATCTTTATAAGCTGAACAAAGGAATCAGTGATGAAGGTAAGGCTTCAATTCATAGAAATGCCAAATCAAGGATTGCTCAGTTGCAAAATGAAGAAGCCAAACTTCAGTTGCAGATCAGGGCACAAAGGGAAGCTTATGTTGACGAAAGGGCTCGACGTGCCAAAGAGGTTCAACAGTTAAAACATCGGGCGGAGAATCAACAAGTAACAGCGGGAGGCTCGGCAGGTGATGCCTTTGCCAACCAAGCGGCAGATGCGAATTATCGGAAAAAGAAGCAAGAGTTATTGTTGTTTGATAAGGAAGCGGCTGCTTTTGGAAGATCCCAACTCAAGTCCATTCAGTCGGAGATTGCCAGAGCGCAACAAATTGCCAAGCAAACAGAGGTAGCAGGCGGTAAAAGCCTTGTTGGTCAAAAAGGCAAAGACCCTATCATTGACCCTTCGGCCTCCAAAACAGCGGAGGCAGTAGTGAGCGGTGGTGCTCGTCAAACGATCATCAATATTGATATTGAGCGGTTTCAGGATGCGATCAACTTTAATATTGAAGGGGAATTGGAGAACGCCAAAGACCGCATGGATGAGATGGTGGATAATGTTTCCGAGCATCTTTTAAGAGTAGTGAATAGTGCCAACCAAATAGCCCACAATTAATATGGAGTTTGATATTCAGAAAATATATGAATCACTGGCAAGTTATAAGGGCTTGCCTTTTCCGCTTTCCTTAAATCAAATCCCTGCTTATAGAAAGAAGCAGTTGGCGGATCGGGAAAATATTTTGACAGGGGTATTTAATCAAAATGAAGGCGTAAAGTTTGGTGAGGCGGAAGTATGGGATTTGTTCGGTCAGCCAATTATCTGCCCTATTGAGTTGGATGGGATTTATTTGGGTAGTGGTGAGCAAGGGCATATCAACCTTCAGCCGATGATGGTGATTGATGCGAAGAAGCGCATGAACAAAAGCTATATTCCTGGAGGCGATCATCAAGGGTCGGTCAAGGAGTTTATAGCCGTGGATGATTATAAAATCAAGATCACTGGGGTTTTGCTAAATCACCAAGACCGTGGGCAGTATCCGCATGAGGAGGCCAGTATTTTGCGTGGCATCTGGAAAAAGAATGAGGCGATTGATTTTTCATGTGTGATCACGGATGAGCTCTTTCAGCATGTGGTCATTGAGAAGTTGAAGTTCAAAGAACTGTCGATGGCGACAGGCTATCAGAAGTATGAGTTGGAGTTGGTGAGTGATGTGCCTTTGGAGGTTGAATTATTAAGCGGTGAATAATGCTGACGCCAGTAGTAAATATCAAAGTGGCAGACCGCTACTTGTTCAAAGGATGCAAAGGTTTTCGGGTGGTCAAAGACTTGGATGCGCTATCGAGTACTGGGGAGTTGCGCTTTCCTGTACGGATGACTTTGTTGGGGCAAGTGATGCGGATCGATGACACGATTCGGGTGGGTGACAAAATCACGATATCAGCAGGCTATCGTGAGCATGTTATGAATGAAGTCTTTCGGGGCTATATCAGCAATATTGATACGGGTACAGAGGTGAAGATCAGGTTTGAGGATGCGGTGTATTTGTTGAGGCAAAAGCCGATCATCTTGAATGAGAAAAAGACAACGGTCAAGGCGATTGCTGAAAAGCTAATTGTGGGTACAGATCTTAAAATCTCAAGCAATTTGATCAATGCGGATATCGATAAAATGACATACAAGGGGAATGCGGCAGGCGCTTTGGCGAAACTAAAGGAGGCCTTCAATTTCACGGTGAGCATGGATAAAGATGAATTGTTTATAGGTGGCATTGGCTTGAATCCTAAAGGGCAAGTTCGGGCGATCTTCGGAAGGAATATTCTCAAAAACAATATCGCTTACCAGTATGCTGATGCGAATCCTGTACAGATTACGGTAATCGGTAAGCAAGCCGACGGTACAGAGGTGAAGATTATCAAAGGCATGGAAGGCGGTACAGGCTTAACCTTCTTCCGCTACAATGTGACGGATAAAAAGGTGCTGGAGAATATTGCGGATCAGGAACTGAAGCGGTACTTCTTTGATGGGTTTGAGGGCTCGGTTCAGCTATTCTTTATTCCTTTTGCTGAGGCAGGTGGAACGGTGGCCTATCAGAATTTCAATTACCGCCAGGAGGTCGAAGGGAAATATTTTATACGATCGGTGACTTACAGCTTTGGCAATCAAGGCTTGAGACAGGAAGTTAAATTAGGCTTTAAGGTATGAGTGAAGATAAATTATTGGAAGCCTTCAGACGGTTGATCAAAGGCGTTGCACCTGGAGCGTTTATTGGTTTGGTCAGATCAGTGGATGAGCAAACAATGGTGGCTGAGGTGGAGCATGATGAATTGATTTATGATGTGCTATTGAAAGCCGTGGCAGATGAGCAAGAACAACAATTTGTTTTGGTGCCTGCGGTGGAAAGCTATGTGGTGGCCTGCCCTATTGATGGGGATAAAGAGCGATGTGTGTTGTTGATCTCGAGCGTGGTGGACAAGGTGATTTATCAGGGCAAAAACACCAGTTTGGTGATTGATGATCAGTCAGGAAAGATCATTTTCAATAATGCAGAAAAAGAATCATTCATGACGGACATTAATCAATTGGTCAGTCAGATGAACACAATTGAACAGGATTTAAACACCCTTAAAAGCCTGTTTAAATCTTGGACACCTGCCGCTATGGATGGCGGTGCAGCACTGAAAGTGGCCACTCAAAATTGGGCAGCAACGGACATTGAAGAAACGACCGTTGAGGCCATTAAGGACGATAAAATAGAACACTGATGGCATTGGATAAGGAAACATTGGAAAACAGTTTGAAGGATCGCATCAAGGGCGTGGATCTGTTGGAAGCGGACGTGGCTTCTGAAGTCGCTAAGGTAGTGGCTGAGGAGGTGCATAATTATTTGGAACCCTTGGTGATCGCTTATAATTCCCATACCCATAGCGATGTGATTACGTCGGTATCAGGTGGTTCGGGTTCTCCAGCGGTAGGCGTAACGGGTAATTCGGGCACAACATCGGATGAGGTATGATGAATGATTTGAAAAATACAGCCATCGGAGATGTCGACTTGTCGGGTGGTGATGTGCATTGGGGTAAGTCATCAGAGGAGCTTCAGCAGAAGTTGATCTTGGTACGCAAAGGAGGATACAAACGAGCGCCAGGCGTGGGCGTTGGGGCGATTGATTATTATGCTGATGAGGATGGCGGTCGGTTGCTGAATGCGATTCGACAGGAGTTGGAGGCAGATGGTGCGACGGTGCATGAATTAACAATAGAGAACTCAAAAATTAAGGTAAATGCGGACTATTGAGACGGTTAACGGGCAATCGATCTATGACATTGCGGTACAGGAATACGGTAATGTGGAAGCGTCTTTTCTTATTGTTGAGGATAATGGTTTGGATGATATTGATTTATCGGCTTCTCTACCTGTGAGGCCTCTGGAGATTCGGGAGAATGATGATGCTATTCGTCTGACGGAGCTCAATAAATTGAATGGTCAAAAGGTAATTTCGGAATAATGGCAAGAGAAATAGCAACGATTGAACAGGAGTTGGATCAGAATATCACAACGGTATTTGATCAGCCTGCCTCATCTTCCTCCGCAGATTGGAGGCTTTGGCGTTCTATCTGGGCAATGGCAGTTTGGTCATTGGAGAAGATCATGGATATTCACCAAACAGTGATTGAAAATATTATTTCCTCTAAACGATACGGGACTTTGGCTTGGTATCATGAACGGGTGATGGAGTTTCAAGGGGCTGATGAGGGTCAAGGCTTTCATGGTGACCAGCTCATTATTGATGATAGTGGTCGGTTGGTGTATCAGACTATTGACGAGAGTCGGCGGGTGTTGGCTCAGGCGTCATTGAAAGAAAGTGCGTCGGGCATTGCGATTAAGGTCGCTAAGTTTGATGGAGCAGAATTGATTCAGTTGGATTTTGCCGAGCAGTCGGCTTTGATTCAATATCTGTTCAATATCAAGTATCCTGGAACACGGATCACAGTAACCTCCTTGCCTGCGGATGTATTTCGATATGATATGAATATCTATTATGATCCGAAGTACTCCAGCTTGGAGGTTCAGCAAAATATTGAAAGTGCGATTGAGGCTTTCAAAACTTCGATTGGTTTTGATGCCCGATTTTACAAACAAAAATTCATTGATCACCTGATGAATGTAGAAGGTGTGGAAACGATCAGAATGAACAGCCTCAAGGTAAAGACCGCTACTGCTGACTATGTGGACGTAGATGTGGTGCATGAGTTGGAGTCTGGTTATTTCAACTACCAACCACTGACGGGAGACCTTCCTTCCAACATTACAATGATAAATACGACAGAGATATGAAAAGACAGTTTCAGGATATAGGCGTAAAGAAATGGTATGGTAACCATCTGATTGATTTGCAGGATGAGATCTACCTTTTGATTGATAGTTTTTTTGGGGGCTATGGGGCACATGTAGTACAAGGTTGTGAGGTTACGGACAATGGTAGTAGCTGGAGTATAGAGGCAGGCTTGGTTTGTTTGCCCTACAATGGCACTTTCCGAGTATGTAAGTTTGAGGCTACCGAAATCACTGAGGGTGATGAGGCCTTTTTTGCGGTGGATGTGGTCAATGTTGATGGCGATTATAAGGACGGCAGTCAGAAGCCGATTGCAAAGGAGTATCTATCCAAGCAGGTATTGACTACCACGGATGCACTCACGATCAAAAAGGACGGCACACATGCGATCTTTTGTGATTTGGTACAAGCCAAAGCGATGACGGAGGCGAAAGCCAAAGAACCTGCTTTTGATAAGAAGACGGGATTCAATCTTGATAAGTCATCCTCTACTGATTCACAAGATGAAGATAAGGTGGCGACGCCTAAGGCGGTGAATGATGTAAAGAAGCTTGCGGAAGATAAAGAAAACAGCTTGCCCGTTGGGGCAATCATCATGTGGGCAGGTTCGGTAACTCAAGTGCCTGATAATTGGCAGTTGTGTGATGGAACGAATGGAACGCCTGATATGAGAGGACGCTTTGTGGTGGGGTATAATAGTGGAGACACGGATTATAACACGATCAAGAAAACGGGCGGTGCGAAGTCGGTAACACTGACAAAAGACCAGATGCCTTCTCACAATCACTCAGGAACGGCCATTTCAGCAGGATCTCACCAGCATACTTATGTTGACCGAAAAGTTGGCTCTGGAAATGCAGGGATGGATACTGCTGGTAACTATGCGACAGAGACGGAAACCACAGGTTATGCGGGGAATCACTCCCACAGTTTATCTATTAATAGTACAGGTGGTGGTGATTCTCATGAGAACAGGCCTCCTTACTTAACACTTGCCTTCATAATGAAAGTAGCATGATAGGCTTTGATATTCTCCGTTTTGTCGTTCGTAAAATCCCTTTTGAGCTCCGTTTTCCAAACAGGGAAAAGCTATTCAAGTGGCCGTTCATGAGTTTGGAGACGTCTTGGACGGCTTACAAAGCTTGGCGGGAATCATCGCTTTGGCGGGCAAATATTACAGGGCAATTGTTGAGTCTGCAAACGAATTTGAATCGAAATGTGGACGGTGCCTTTGGGCAGATCTTGATTATTGAAGGTCGGCCACTATCGGTTTGGGTGTCATTGGAAAGTGAGCAAGCGGATGTCTTGGATTTAGGTATTGAAGCACAAGAACCTACTGCTTTTGCCGAGGTTGGTTTAGAGACCGAAGAAGGTGCCAGTTTGGAAGTGGACTTTAGGGTGGTTGCGCCTTTGGGTGCTTCGGAATATCAGATCAGGGCGATTGTGGAGACCTTCCGCATCGCAGGAATGACTTATGATATTGAATACATCGACCCTAATGCTGGGCTGGTGACACACACAGGTGAATTTATTGTTGATCAAAATAGGTATCGAATAGGATATGGTAGTTAATGTTGATACAGGCGAAAGAGTAAAAGACTTGGATTTGGAGTCTTTTGCTCCAGGCGACGATGAGTATATGTTACTTGACTCTGATAAAGGTACGCAAAGGGTCAAGGTGAAGAATGTGGTTGCAGGTAAAAAACTGGAGCATGTTGCTAATGAGGATCTAAAGAACAAAACGGATGATGCAGGTATTGGTGTTTCGACGGAAGAGATCCAGGTCATTGGTACAAGCATTGGAGCGATTGAGGATGGTAGTACAATTCCCGTGGGCACGTCTATCAATGACTTTTTGAAGATGGCTTCACAAAAACGAATAGCACCTGTTTATATTGCTCCGACCCTTTCAATGGCTATTGATCAGTCAGGGACAAAGGAAGTGGGCGAAAGTGTGATTGTCAACCTATCGACCACCTACAATAATAATGATGCTGGTGCAGCTAACCGTACACGGTACTATTTGGGAGCGTCGGTGATTGAAGACCAAAGCGGGTTGGCTACTGAAAAGACGCACGCATTGTCTGTTGCTGAAGGTAGTAATACCTATAAAGTGGTGGTGGACTATAATGCTGGAGCCGTGAAGAATGACAACTTAGGCGATCCGTGGCCTGCGGGGCAAATTCCTGCGGGAAGCTTGGAGGTAAACCGAACGCTTTCTGGTGCTTTTGCTCACTTTTACGGGGCAAATGGAAACACGACTCCTACGGATGGCGCGTCTGTACGTGCTTTGAGTAAGTCATTCAGTACCTCATTCACTTTGAATACTGGCGCTACCGACAAGGTCTTTGTGATTGCCGTGCCTACTACAAAAGTATTGGACACGGTGATTGATCAAGATGCCTTGAATGCGAATATCACCGCTTCATTTGTACTGTCCGCAACGGTGACCACCGTGCCCGATGCAAGCGGAGCAGATGTGAATTACAATGTATATGTGATGGAAAATGCAGTAGCTTTTCCGTCGAATCATCGACTTTTAATTACGTTGAAAAATGCCTGATTTTGTAGAAGCTAACGGATTTGTGAACCCTGTGCCTGACGACAAGCGCAGGTATGTTGCCAGCTTGGCGAGTATTGCTAACTCACCAGTGTATTATGTGGGTTATACTGGGATTTATGCCGTGGATGAGGGTAAGTGGTATAATGTGAGTGGTGGTGACGCTGTTGGGGGTTGGGTTTTTGAGGCTGCGGGGAGTGGTGGTGTGATTTCAAAGGATTTCGAAGAGGCTTTTTATTGTGAGGCTGTAGCGCCTGATTTTGGGATTATATCGAAATCAGTGGATTTTAAGGTGACGGAGATACAGCAATCAGATGTGGCAGTGTGGACGATAAAGAAGGTGGATGATTCAGATTATGTGCTGGATGAAGTTGTGACGGGTGGTGAGATCTTGAAGGTGTATTGTGATACGGTAGGTGCTTATTGTGTAATGAAAGGAGCGGTAATATGAGCCAGGTAATACAGCATAAGAGTCGGACGGTTGAGTATGAGCTTAACTTTCAAGCACAAGGCGAAACCTCCTGGGCATTCACCGCCGAGGGCGACGGTGAGCTATTTGATGTTCAGCTGGATAATGTAGCGAGCTGGACGCTTAACGGTAGTGCGGTTACTTTGCCCTTTTCGTTGGTTAATGGCAATAGCTATCAGGTTGCTGTTGTGAAGAGTGTGGCTGGGCAGAGTGCTAAGTGGGTGGGGAAAGGAAGAAGATCTACAAATAAAACTTTAACGGCGACCCCGCCTGATTTTTCGATTTATCAAAATAACAGACTTGCCGTATTAAGAGAAGGATCAATCTTTGAGTTATTCGATAAAGAGAAATTACTTCCAAATAATTATGATTCAGCAAATAAAGTGTATTTAACAACTCCTTTAATACACTCAGTGAATTTACCAACATTACCCTTAGCTACGCTGGAGTGGTCAAGTGTAATATGTTATAAAAATTATTACATTGTTGTTGCAGGCACAAAAAATACTACCGATGGAAACTATCTGTACGCCTGTAAAGTATTGCCTGATGGTAGCGTATTTTCATTAACAGACGAAGCGAATACCTACACACTTATTTACGAAAAATACAACCACAATATCGGAATTATAGAATCATGTGCATTTGACCCTGTTAGTGAAATAATTTATGTCGCGCAGAGAGGAGGTAATGGCGCTGAGGTGAAATACTTTGATGCAAACAATGGTAATTTAGTTGGGACGATCAAATATTCCTCCCCAATGCAGGAAGAACTATTGAACGATCGGGGGTCGATCAATAAAAAGTTTTATAACTACATCAACAAAACAATTGACACACAAACCTCAGCAATTACATGCTACCCTCAAACAATTAGATGTGTCACAAAAATGCACTCAAATGGTACGTATGCACCTACCGCTGCTTATGATCGAATTCGAGGGGTGACATTGATTCAAATTTACTCGAATTGGACAAGACTTCGACAATATGATGATCAGTACATCAACATAACCGATTTGAACGGCAGTAGCATAAACCCCGGCTCCAAACCACATTTAACACTTCCTGTTTATGCCGACGGCCACATCTTACAATACTTTGTTGCCAACACCGGGTCAAATCAAATTGGGTTAATTTCTCAAAAAAATGGAGAGACTGCAAATGTTTACCTTCATGATGTTATAGATCATAACCAAACGGGCTTCAATAATTGCATTTGCTTCGATGACGATCAGTTGTTCGTTGCCACAAAATCAAGGGTAGATCAAGCTACTTCACGAATAATGTTATTCAAGTTTAACGAGGCAACAGAAGACTTCACTGAAATGTATTTAGATGTTGTCGGCAAAATAAATTTTATTGAAACAAACCGATTGATATAATGAAGTACTCGATTAACACACACGGATACATTAATCAAATTGGAGCATTTGAGGGAGGAACTGAGATAACTGATGAGCCTTTTGATTTGTCAAATTACCACCTCTACCGCTACGACCACACCACCCAAACATGGCTCTACCTCCCAAACATCACCCCGATAAATAAGCAGATCAATAATGTTGAGTATGATTGGGGGGCTGAATTGGTTCATATTACCATAGCGGATGAATTCCGAAATGAGCCTATAACTTTTCGGTGTACACGACTATGGTCAGATAAAGAGTGCGAGACCGCTATACAGTTGCATTTTGAAGGAGTTGAATTTAATGATGATATGATACAGATAAGCCTTGAGGAAAAGTATATCAGGAAAGACAGTCCTTACTATAGCCAGCAATTGAAAGACTGGTCTATTGAGTTGTTAGAGCTTGGTTACGCCAGATGGAAGCGAGACAATCTATTGCATAGTACGTTGGGGTATCTGTTAATCCCACAATTTGAAATATTAATGGGGCTTGATGGTGGGGAGATTAAAAACTGGTTCCCTTTGATCAAGATTGCAGAGGGTAATATCAGTGATTTTGTTCCTGCTGGAGTAAGTGGAGACGGGAAAACGTGGGCTGAATGGGCAGGAACGAATTTAGGGAGTGCCGTAGATGGTTATTATACATTTAAGGCAGAGCACGGCAATATGGGGCTGTTAGGTAGTGAGTTGTGGGTAATTCATCAATTGGCGTATGCCGAGATAATTAATGAATAATATGAGATTTTATATGCTATTTAAAGGGCATTCAAACAAGGTTAAAATAGTCAGCACTTTAGGGGCTCTGACTATTTTGCTATTCCTGTTTTTGCTTATATTTGTTCGGTGAGAAAAAATAGTGCTCATTTCGTTTTGTAAATGAGGTGCATTTCGAATTGCCGTTTATACTTGTACAGGGAATAAATTTTTACTTTCCGATGTGCTGAAGAAGGAATGGGGCTTTAAGGGTTTTGTAGTAACGGATTATACGTCCATCTATGAGATGACCAAACATGGGAATGTAAAAGATAAAAAAGAGGCTGGCGAAGTGGCCATGAATGCTGGTGTGGACATGGATATGCAATCGGATATTTATAAAAACAGCCTGCTGAAATCGGTGAAAGAAGGCAAGGTGCCGGAGTCGGAAATTGATGATGCCTGCCGCCGAATTTTGAACATGAAATATCGCTTGGGCTTGTTTCAGGATCCATATCGTTATTGCTCAAAAAAACGCGCCAAGAAAGTATTACAGAATCCTGAGCACTTCAAAACAGCAAGAAGCGTAGCAGACAAGTCGATCGTTTTGCTTAAAAATGATCAGCATATTTTGCCACTGAAAAAGGAGGTGCAGTCGGTGGCATTGATTGGCCCACTGGCAGACGATCAGCTTGACCAGTTAGGATCGTGGTACACTGCGGGACGAAAAGAAACCGTTACAACGATTTACAAAGGCCTACAAAATAAACACCTGAAGGCGACTATCAATATGGCCAAAGGTTGTGATTTTGAGAAGGATGATGAGCAGGGTTTTGCCGAAGCCATTGCGGCAGCAAAAAAATCGGACGTGGTACTGTTGGCGATGGGCGAGCGTCAGGATATGGGTGGCGAAGCAGCCAGCCGATTGAATATAGAGATTCCGGCCATTCAGCGTAAACTTATTAAAGAAGTTCTCAAACTGAATAAGCCAACGGTCTTGCTTTTACACAATTGCCGTCCGTTGGTCATCACCTGGGAGGCGGAAAATATTCCTGCCATTTTGGACGTATGGCATTTGGGAAGTGAAGCGGGAAATGCAATTGCAGATGTACTTTTTGGTGACTACAATCCTTCAGGAAAATTAACCACCACTTTCCCACGCTATGCAGGGCAGGTGCCATTGTTTTATAACCATAAAAACACTGGCCGACCTTACAATCCTGAAGATCATTTCACCACCCGATATCAGGATGGAACCAATGCGCCATTATTTCCATTTGGCTATGGTTTGAGTTATACCACTTTCAAGTACAGCCATCTTAAAATTGATAAAAATACCCTGGCCGATGGGCAAACCCTCAACGTCAGTGTCGATGTTACCAATACCGGGAATTATGACGGTCATGAGGTCGTTCAGCTCTACGTTCGGGATTTGGTAGGAAGTGTTACCCGACCGGTGAAAGAACTGAAAGGTTTTCAGAAAATCTTCCTGAAAAAAGGAGAAACCAAAACGGTACACCTGAGCATTAAACCACAAGATTTGGCTTTCTGCAGACTGGATTACTCGTGGGGTTACGAAGCAGGTGATTTTAAATTATTTGTAGGGACGAATTCGCAGGATGTATTGGAAACTTCCTTCAAACTGACGGATACCAAAGCAGCTCCTTATAATTTTTAAATAAGTGTCAATAGCGGTTTCCAGAGCATGGGAGCCGCTTTTTATATTCCCCAATGAAAAAATACAGAAGAAAAATCACCGCCCTGCTGCTTTGTTTTCTGTCGGCTACTGCACTCAAAGCGCAAAGTATTCAAAGCCCTGACCATCATCTGAAAATGGATTTCAGCCTCACCAAGGGGCTGCCTGCTTATGCTTTACAACTTGACGGCCACGCGATTGTTAAGCCGAGCCACATGGGTTTGGCGGTTAAAGGAATGCCCGCTTTAGCCCAGGATTTTACCGTTCAAAAAGTGGTGCTCGACAGTGCTGATAATTCCTGGAAACCAGTCTGGGGGCAGACGGCAAATATCAGAAATCACTATCAGGAAATGTTGGTTTGCCTGAAGCAAAAACAAACTGGCCGACTGCTCAATATTCGGTTCAGGCTTTTTAACGATGGACTCGGTTTTCGTTATGAGCTGCCTATTCAATCCAATTTGCGGTCGTTCACAGTGAAAAAGGAGCTGACCGAGTTTGTGATGAATGGCGACCATAAAACTTTTTGGATACCCGGTGATACGGATTCTCAGGAGTACAATTATAATACGTCCAAATTGAGTGAGATTCGGGGGCTGATGCAAAACAAGGTGATCCCTACGATGGAGCGTCCGCCAAAAGACCCTGCTACGGTGCAAACGGCCCTGATGATGAAAAGTGCCGCAGGAGAATACATCAACATCCACGAAGCGGCCTTGGTGGACTATCCCGCAATGCAACTGCGATTAGACGCCTCCAACAGGGATTTTCATGTAGTCCTTGCCGACAATGCCGAGGGCTACAAGGCCAACTTACAGGCGCCTTGTGTAATTCCTTGGCGGACGATCATTGTGAGTAAGAAGGCGGGTGATATCCTGACCTCCAATATTACGCTCAACCTCAATGAGCCCTGTAAAATTAAAGATACCTCCTGGATTAAGCCGATGAAATATGTTGGTGTATGGTGGGAAATGATCACCGGGAAAAGCTCCTGGGCCTATTCAGATTCCTCCAATGTGAAAATCGGTTATACCGACTATCGCTATGTGAAACCCAATGGGAAGCACGGTGCCAACACCGCCAACGTTTGTAAATACATCGATTTTGCCGCTAAAAATGGTTTCGATGCCGTTTTGGTGGAAGGCTGGAATATCGGCTGGGAAAACTGGTATGGTGGCACTACGGATCATCCTTTCGATTTCCTGACGCCATATCCTGACTTCGACCTCCCAAAAATTGAGGCTTACGCTAAAGCGCAGGGCGTGAAATTGATTATGCACCATGAAACGGCGGGCTCAATTCTGAATTATGAGTATCATATGGATCAAGCCTATCAGCTTATGAAAGCACATGGCTACGATGCCGTAAAAAGCGGATACGTTGGTAAAATCACTATTCCCGGCGAAACACACTATGGGCAGCGAATGATCAACCATTATCTATATGCGGTCAAAAAAGCGGCGGATTATAAGATTATGGTAAATGCACATGAGGCGGTTCGGCCTACAGGTCTGTGCCGAACGTATCCCAACCTTATCGGTAATGAGTCGGCCAGAGGTACCGAGTTTGAAGCATTTGGAGGTTTGAGTGTCGATCATACTACCATCCTTCCTTTTACCCGTTTGATTGGTGGGCCGATGGATTTCACGCCCGGCATATTTGAAAACTATTTGTCGGCCTACAATAAAAATAACCCCGGCCGCATTCACAGCACACTCGCGCGCCAACTGGCTTTGTATGTAACTATGTACAGCCCGCTGCAAATGGCCGCTGATCTGCCGGAAACCTATCAGAAATATGCTGATGCTTTTCAGTTTATCAAGGAGGTAGCAGTAGACTGGCAGGACACCAAGGTACTGGAAGCGGAACCAGGAGATTTTATTACCATTGCAAGAGCTGCCAAAGGGCGTGCCGACTGGTTTATCGGTTCTACAAATGATGAAAATCCACGAACTTCAAAAATCAATTTTGATTTTCTACCTAAAGGAAAGAAATATGTAGCGGAGATTTATGCTGATACGCGGAAATCTGACTTTGAATCAAACCCGATGGCCTATCAAATTTATAAGAAGATCATCACAGCGAAATCAAGCCTAAAAATACATTGTGGTGCTGGTGGCGGTTATGCCATACATGTTAAACCATTGAAATAAAGTAGAAAAGGTGATCCAATACAGGGTCACCTTTTTTTTTCTGTGCAGCAGAAAATATAGAAAAAAATTTTAATCTCATTAATATATATAGTTTCACATACGTAAACTTAATGTTGCGAAATCAGTTTCCTTTTTTTTGTGTTATTATTTAATGACGAGTTCATTTTTTATATAATATTTAAACAAGAAAATACTGTTTGAAATCAAACAATATCTTTTTCGGTTAAAAATTTTACAGATTTGGGGACATCAGTATAATTGGGGTTGATTTACTATCATATTGATGATAAATCAATTATAATACTATTTTTGTGTGTTTATAGTGGAAATAGATGTTTTTTGTTTTTTTACCCACAGATTACCTGAGTGTTTAGTGTATTTTATGCTAAAGGATAGCATGATATTTTAGTGTACATTTTTATAAATATGATTGAGAAAATTAAATTTTTTACTTAAACTTAAAGGCACATATATGTTAACCACTTTTTATGCCACAGAACTTCCCCTTTATCGGTATTCACTATAATCTTTTAGACCACCTTGCCGAAGGTTATCAGATTATTGATTTTGATTATAAATTCTTGTTTGTGAATAAATCAGCTTTAATTCAAAGCCAATTTGAAAGTAAAGAGCAGCTTTTGGGCTATTCATTGTTTGAAAAATACCCAGGTATTGAAAATTTGCCATTATTTCAAAAGATAGAACAGGCTATGGTTAATCGAACATTTGAACAGATTACCACGGAATTTAAATTTAATAACGGGACAACTTCCTGGTTTGAGCTGTTCATCAGTCCAGTACCTTCGGGGGTGGCGATCATGTCAGTAAATCTGGAAGACCAGAAACGGCTTGATTTGGAGCAACTAAAAGATCTGGAGAGTCTCGATGAAATATTATTTGTCATTTCCCATAAATTGCGGCAACCTGTTTGTAATATTGATGGACTATTAACAATTGTTGATAGCGATATTATTGACCGAGAGGATTTTTTGCCGATCATCAAATATGTAAAGGTTGAATTAGAGCGACTTAAAGAGTACACCGAAGAGATGACTGAAATTGTCAGTTTAAAAAGGTTTATCAATGCTCAGGAACGTAGTGCTACAAGCCGCAAATAAAGCACACTTTTCTCAGCGCCTTCATCAAAAAGAATAGTAAATGGTTTTTGGATTTTCGACATCCGACTTTAGGAAATAAAAAATATGTGGTGGCATTGGTTTTATGTAATGGTCATTCCTGAACTGAAGGTGCATAGTATCACTTATTAGACAGCCTATCACTATTACCCCTTTGGCTCTTTGGGGAAACAGGAGCCTTTTCAAACCTTATTCCTTTTCAATGGAAGCATCAATATATTGGCTCTCGTAAGGGATGTAAATAATGAAAGAGGCGCCCTGATTAAGGGTACTTTGAACTTCAATGGTGCCCTGGTGAAGCTCGACGAATTTTTTCACAAACGACAGCCCAATTCCTGTCCCTTTAATATTCTCCGATTGTTTGGAGCGGTAAAAAGGTTCAAAAAGTTTATTAATCTCCTCCTGCGCAATTCCCATACCATAATCTTTTACCTTAATAAGGAATTCCTGATCTAAAAATGAGAGGCTCAGCTCAATCTTCGCCTCGGAATATTTTATGGCATTGCTGATCAGGTTCATCAGAATGTGTTCGATAAAATATGGGTCCACCTTTACGGGGCGCGCTTCCCCTTTTATCTTTATCTGAAATTCCCGATTCGGGTTCAGCGCCTGATACCTTTCAATTTGTTTTTCAATCAGCTCAACTAAAGAGGTCGGTTTGAAAAAAGGATATAATTCATCGGCTTCCATCTTTCCATAATCCAGCAAGCGTTCCATCATGCCCGTGATCGACTCTATGGATTCATAAATTTGCCCAAATTTTTTCTCCAGAATTGGCCCTTGCTCACTTTCTTTCAGCACTGAAATATATTGCTCAATAATTTGGTTGGCACTGTGAATGGTCGTCAGCGGTGTTCTGAATTGATGCGACACCATGGAGATAAACTCACTTTTGGATTTATTTAATTCCAGCTCCTTATTCAGTGCCGTGGTAAGCTGTTTTTCATGTGCCTTCTGATGGGTGATGTCCTGAACAATAATCTGATAAAATTCCCCGTCAAGGGTATTGTAATTTTTATGCTGATTAATGCGAAGATAGACCTGTTGCTGATTAATAAAAATACGCTTCTCAAAAGAGTGATTTTCTTTGTTGCGGGCAGGAAGTTCATACAGAATCGCCTCTTGCTCTTCCTTGGGCAGCATATTGAGGATCGTCTTGATGGAATCACTCTTATAGTTAATCTTGAATCGCTCGTTGTATTTGACCAGGAAAAAATCCTTTTCTATCGCCTTGATCAGTTGTTGCTGACTTTTATTAATAGCATTAATGTTTTCTTTCTGTTCATGTTCCTGCTTTTTAAATAGCAGCATACAAACCGAGGCCATCAGATTGACAGAAATAAATGGCACTGAGCGTACCGCAAGGTCGAGGGGCAATGTGGCAGAAATTTCCGGATTGATAAAATTGTACACAATGGCCAGAAACACAATAATATTGGAAATGATGAAATATTTGGTGTAGTGCTTCCGGTCGAGGATATTATAATTGAAGATATGGCAGAGGATTAACAATACGGGGGCTGCACCGGTAATTCCGCCCAGCGCCAAATAATCCGCCAGTATAATGGTAAACTCATTAATGAAAAATACCATCAGGGCTTGTTCATATTTTTTATACCGAAGATCAAGCAATAAAGTGAGTGCACAGAGGAAGATCATATTGGGGAGCGCGATCTTATACACGATAGGTAATTTTTGGCCGATCAGAATAATGCCACTCAAACCACTGCATATCATCCCCGTGGCTGCAAGGTGTAAAATTCGATGTTTGAGTTCAACGTCAGCGCCTAAGCCCAGTATTTTTTTGATTTTTATCCACAATTTCATGTATCGATCATTCGGTCTGTAATATTATATTCATTTTTACACATTTTGTTGTGTGTTAAACGAAAAATGAAGGGTGCTTTTTCCTGAATTGAAGCGCAAAAAGAGAAAGTAGCAGATCAATCGGTAAAGTTTAAAGGGTATTTTTTGATCAGTAATTCAAATTTCCGACTTGGGGCAGGAATTCTTTTTAAGGATCGCTCAATATTTCTGTTATCCCATTGAAAATATAGCATGTAAGCCGATTGTGTCAATTAACCCGTTGTCGGAATTGAATTACATTTTCGTCCTAAAGTGGGTTACATTTATAAATATCGTAAAAATGACGCCCTAATTTGTGCGATAATTGAATAAAATGTAGGTTTGAATCATCAAAACTACAATTATCACTTCTGTCAACAGAATTCTTTTTGTTTGCATTTTTCCTTCCACCAACCCATTTGGGTATAGCATATTTTTCAAACATAAATCATAGTTATTGATGAAGAATTTTAAACGGTTATTTTTATTGTTCACCATGACGTGCTGTTTTACGAATGCCTTTGCGCAAAGCACGATCACAGGGGTGATTCTTGATGCCGAAGATGGCAGTGAATTACCAGGCGTGAATGTGGTGATCAAAGGGACTGACGCAGGTACGGTATCTGATTTTACCGGAAGTTTTCAGCTGAATGCTGATGCAGGACAAACACTGATTTTTTCCTTTATAGGGTATAAGCCCAAAGAGGTTTTGGTCGGTAATCAAAGTCATATTGAGGTGAAACTTGGCGCCGACCTTGTGCAGCTCGACGATGTTGTTGTTACGGCCTTCGGACTGAAGAAAGAGAAAAAGGCACTGGCCTATGCGGTTTCTGAGGTGAAGGGATCAGACCTGACCAACCAGCGAAGCGGTTCCGCAGCCACAGCCCTTTCTGGTCGTGTGGCCGGGCTTGAAGTTTCGGGTAACGCTCCCGGGCAGGCTACAAGGGTAACGATTCGGGGTAACACCTCGATTTCCGGTAACAACCAACCATTGTATGTGATTGATGGTGTACCGATGGACAACTCTATTCAGGGAGGTGCTGACCGATGGGGTGGTGTTGATATGGGGGATGGAATCTCCGGTTTGAACCAGGATGATATCGAGTCGATGAACGTATTGAAGGGACCAGCCGCTACGGCGCTTTATGGTTCTCGTGGCCAAAACGGTGTGATTTTGATCACCACAAAAGGTGGATCATCACAAAAAGGAATTGGGGTAGAGTTCAACGCCAACAATACGGTGAACCAGGCTTATGGCAGCTACGATTCCCGCCAGTCGCTTTACGGACAGGGTACGCGTGGTGTAGCACCGGGCAATGCCGCCGATGCCCGCTCAACGGGATTATCCTCTTGGGGTCCAAAAATGAACGGACAGCAGGCAACGCATTACGATGGCTCCACTTACAGCATGACGGATGCTTACGATCCGATGGATTTTTATCAAATGGGTTATACCCTCAGCAACAGTGTGGCTTTATCCGCAGGAAACGAAACGATTCAAACGCGTTTGTCGATTTCCGATGAAAGAATTCAGGGGGTTAATCCTTCAGAAATGATCAAACGGAACTCGATTAATTTGCGGACTTCGGCCAACCTGACCGATAAATTTAGAGTGGACAGTAAGCTGACTTATATGAATCAGCAGGGACAAAACAGGATGAAGGGATCGCAGGATGGTGGTAATGCCAGAAAAACCCTTGGTAGAATTCCCGCTTCGATGCCGCTGGATTTGTTGCGTCAAAATGCTTCCAACGGATTTTTTAACAACGATATCTATTCAGCAAACCCTTTCTGGATTACTGAAAATCTTGAAAACAGTGATTCCCGAAATCGCCTTTTGGGTTATGTAAGTTTGAGCTATGACCTTACAGACTGGTTGACGGTTACGGCAAGAAGTGGTGGTGATGGTTTTGTTTTGCAGCGCCGTGATTTAATGCCAATTGGTACGCCATGGGCTGCCATTGGAGAACTTGAAGAGGAAACCTCACAGGTGGCAGAGTTGAACCACGACTTGATGTTTGTTTATAATTACGATATCAATCCTGACTGGAATATTTCTGGAACTTTCGGTGGAAACCTTCGCCAGAACAGCTCAAGGGTAGATGGTATCAAAGCGGTGCAGTTCAACTCACCAGATTTTTACCACTGGACCAACGCGCAGTCGGTAGAAACGCGTCAGCAGATGTACTATAAAGAGACGCAATCGTTATTTGCTTCTACGGATATTGGTTATAAAAACATGTTGTTCATGACCATCACCGGAAGAAATGACTGGTCGTCTACTTTGCCTGCACACAACAACTCTTATTTCTATCCTTCGCTAAGTAGTAGTTTTGTATTTTCCGAAGCTTTTGATATGCCAAGCTGGGTAAGTTTTGGTAAGGTGAGAGGTTCTTGGGCAAAGGTCGGTAATGATACCGACCCATATCAGTTGCAATTGCAATATAACATGATGGGGCAGGGCTTCCCAAGCTTCGGAAGACCACCTCTTGGCGGTATTGAAGGTGCCGATATGCCGAATGCCAACCTGAAATCGGAGTCTACTTACTCTTATGAATTTGGGGTTGATATGAAATTTCTTGATAACAGACTGGGCTTTGATGTGGCTTACTATAATCAGCTGACGGTCGATCAGTTAATGCCGGTTCAGATCTCAAATACAACGGGTTATGAGCGCATGTGGACCAACGCCGGTTCGGTAAGAAATCACGGTATTGAGCTGAGTGTTTATGCGACACCAATTCAAACTTCAGACTTCTCATGGGATATTGGCATGAACTTCAATAAGAACGTCAATGTAGTGGAAGAACTTTCTGAAGGCATTGACCAGTTGATTATCGGTGATTTTGGTAACCTTCAGGTGCAGGCCCGTCCGGGTGAAAAATATGGTGCTATTGTTGGCTATGATTATGCCAGAGATGACAACGGCGCCATCATGCACAATGAAGATGGATTGCCGATGCAGGCGACTTCAAGCAGCGTACTGGGACACGTAATTCCTGACTGGACTGCCGGTTTGAGCAATAACTTCAAGTACAAAAACTGGAATTTCGGATTCTTGATTGATATGAAATATGGTGGCTCGTTGTACTCTTCAACCAATGCCATGATGTACTCAGCAGGTACCCACAGCAACACGCTGGAAGGTCGTGAGGAGTATTACAATGCTGGTGATCAGCTGAGAGAAACGATGGTAGATCCAGAGGATTATTACAAGCAGATTGGATCCAATATTCACTCGGAGTTTGTATATGACGCTTCCTATGTACGTATGCGAGAGCTGTCTTTCGGTTACACCTTCGATAATGAAATGCTGGGCAAAACACCTTTCGAATCGGTACGATTGTCCTTCGTGATGGGGAACCCATTCTTCATCTGGCGTGCGGCGCCGAATATCGACCCAACACAGTTACTCAATGCCGACAACAGCGGTCTGGGTTACGAAATGGGAGGTGCGCCATCTATTCGCTCCTACGGTTTCAACCTGAATTTCCGTCTGTAATTTTTCTCAATCAAAAGCGAAAATCATGAAATTTATCAATAAAACAATGGCTATTTTATTAGCCGCAGGAATGGGACTGGCCTCATGTACTTCCCACTTTGAAGATTTAAATACGGACCCCAACCGCCCAACAAAGGTGGATCCGGCTCAGCAGTTTGGCTGGACCATCGCCAAAACTGCCGGTGACCGTTACGAAAACTGGCGGGGGAATTTGATTTACTCCTCCTGTATGATCCAGCATTTTGCGGGCACCACCATGGGCTGGTCTGGTGATTACTATACGCTGAACATGGCTTATAATAATGCCCAGTGGGAGCGAAATTATGGGCATCCGGTGAAAAATATTGAGCAGCTGGATTTCAATCTCCAAAAATTGGCCGAAGAAGAAGGCCGTGAGATTGAGGAAGAAATGGCTTTGGTGAATATTTGGAAAGTGTTTGTTTACCACAGGCTTACCGACCTTTACGGTCCGGTGCCATTTTCTGAAGCGGGTCGTGGCTATACTGAGGGAATCATTAACCCGAGATACGATTCAGAACAGACCATCTATCTTGGGGATGGCGAAGTGATGGGAATGCTGGAAATGCTCGACGAAGCAGCGATCACCCTTGAAGCAGCGGGCGGAAGTAACGTCTTTGGCAATGCCGATATCATGTTTCAGGGAGATGCGCAAAAGTGGGCAAAGTTTGCCAACAGCATGATTTTACGCCTTGGAATGCGAATTTCCGGTGTGGCTGAATCAGAGGCCAAGGCATTCATTCAGAAGGCTATTGAGCGCGGAGTGATGGAAAGTAATATGGATATTGCCTATATCGAGCATGAGTTTGGCAATGACCCTTACGGCCTGGGGAACAATGGGGTATCGCAGGTGTTTTTGGAAAACAGTGGTGCTTCAGGGCATGATTTCCGTTTCTCTGAAAGCTTCATGAATGTGCTCAAGCATTTCAATACGGCACAAATTGACCCTCGACTTGAATACATTACCGGGGTTTACAATGCTGGTTTTGATAACGGGCAGTATTTTGAAACCTACTATCCTTTTGATGGTTCCGCACCAACAAGTTACGATGGTTTGCCGAATGGTCTGGAGCCTGTACAGGCTCAGGCATTGGCGGAAGAAAAAGGCTTTGATGAGCTCTTCACTTCGGGCATTGGTCACCTCGGCTTCCCACAGCCCAACCGTACTTATATGACCACCCGTGAGGCTCCAACCATTTTTATGTCTTATGCTGAAACGGAATTTTTGCTGGCTGAAATTGCCGTAAGGTTCCCCGAGTTGGCGCAGGATGCCAATGGGCATTATCAGAATGGTATTGTAGCGGCCATGGAGATGCTTGATTTGTACAGTACCAGCGGTGCGTTGGTTCCTCGTGATGAGATTCAGAATTATGTCAACAGTTTGCCGGTACTGGGCGGAAATAATCGCAGTCCTTTAGAATTGGAGAGCGACCTGGATGAGATTCATACACAAAAATGGCTGGCGTTGTTGTTCAACGGATATGAGGCTTATGCCGAATGGAGAAGAACACAGTTGCCAAGTTTTGTAACGAACAGTCAGGTGAATCACCCACAGGGAATTACCAACGGTCGAATTCCTGGCCGATTGAAATATCCAGATATTGAGCAGGGAACAAATGGCGCCTCGTGGGCCAAGGCCGTGGATATGCTTTCCAATGGCGAAGATACTTTCCTCAATGACCTTTGGTGGGCGAAAAAGAACTTCTAAGATTTTTGTATAACCGTTTGGAAGGGTTTGATTTTATATCAAGCCCTTTTTTTGGCTTAAATTTAAACTATCATGAAATAGTCATAAATATCCCAAAACGATTTAATTTGATTTTTATCCCGAAGAGTGCAATTTTTGGTAAGGTAATTGGATTGTAATTTTAGAAGTAACCTACCAATGACTCTCAATAGTGTTTAATCAAATATAGTACTATGAGCAGTCGATTTGTACCCTTAGTTATTGCTGTAATTTTTCTTTCCTTCCGGGCTTTCGGGCAAGGAAATGTAGGCGGACTTGATTTTATGAGTTCAGAAAAAGCGCTGGAAAATACCGCGACGCTGACATTGCCGCAGGAAGGGTTCCTTCCTTTCAAAGAGGATTTTCAGCTTAATTTTGAGATTGATATTCACGATTGTACGACTTTTGGTAACATCCTCAGGATTATCAGTGAAAATGGCCATACCCTCGATATTTTTTATCGACCAGGCGGAGCATCAAGTCAGCCTTACCTGAAACTGGTCACCGACAAATCTGCTGGGAACATCATCATACCCATCCCTTCACAGTACTTGCTTGAAAACCAATGGACAGATTTTTCAATTGTAATCAGTAAAGATTCAGGATTATTGACGGCGCATTGTTTTGGGGAAGAATTTGAACAGGATTTGGGGGCTGTTGATGCCGATGAAATTAAAATGTTCTTTGGTATGTGCAATTACAAAGGCTATGCAATAAAAGATATTCCTTCTTTTTCGGTACGAAACATCGGTTACAAATCAAATACATTAGAATACCTGTGGCCCCTGCAACAAGCCGAAGGGGAAATCGCTTATGAGGAAAATCATCATCGACATGGACTGGCTCTTAACCCCAACTGGTCGGCGCAAAATCACCACCACTGGCGGCCGGTTATCAGTACGGAAACCAATTTTCACCCTGCCCTGATTTATCAGCAAAAACAAAATTTACTCAACATTGTCGGCGGATCGAATTATCAGGTGCTTGACCTCGACGGCAAAGCGATCATTAAACAAACGGACAATCCTAAAAATAATGCGCCGGTATTTTTGGCGGGGCTGAAATCCAATATTGGTGAGGCGCAGTATATGGTCGATATTCGGGGCTCTAAACTGTCAAAGCCGAGTCCGTGGTTCAGTGCCAAACAAATGAATGCCAAAGAGAAGATTGACTTTTGGCATACCACCCTGATGGAGGATACAGACCGACAGGAGCTGATCAGTTTTGGTGGCTATGGCTGGTATCAGTACAACAACAGCTTCCGAAGGTTTAATGCTTCTGGCGTTGATACGGTACAGTTTTCAGGTGATAAGATCAGTCCAAGATATTTTGCTTCCGCAGGATTTTTGAAGAATAATGAGTACCTGATTTATGGCGGTATGGGGAACCATTCCGGAGATCAGGCGATGGGCACCAATGTATTTCACGATTTATATAAAGTGAACCTGCAAACGCAGTCGGTAGAAAAGCTGTGGGATCTTCCTGAGTTAAAAGCGGACCTTCTGAATTCCGGTAATTTGGTGATGGCCGCCGACAGTGCCTCGTTCTATACACTGGTTTTTGAGGCCAATGCCTATGAGGTCAATATTCAGCTGGCCAATATTGACATCGCCACCGGAGCAGTGAAGATCGTCAGTGATGCCATAAAAACGAAATTCAAAGATACTGAAAGTGATATTGAGCTGTTTTACCAGCCGCAGAGTCATAAATTTTATGCCGTGATTGTCCATAGCGATTACAATGATAATACGGCGGAGATTGAAGTTTATCAGTTGCATGGCGATCCGATAGGTCTTGCGGACTTGAAAAAGCTGAGCCCGGGTGGATTTTTAGCCACCTCAAAAACGGTACCCACCAAACCACTGACACTCCTTGGAGCCGTCATTTTTCTGGTAACGGGCGTATCTTTTGGGGTTTATCGCAAAAAATCACAAACCAGTGAGCAGCCGATAAAGAAAGTCAGTTCGCCTTTTTTGGTGAAGATGCCAGAGGGATATGAGGCATTCAAAATGCCGGCCATTGATCGGCCCCAAAAAAATGCCATCTATCTTTTCGGGGGGATGAAGGTGTTCAGCCGCGAAGGAGAGGAGATCAGTGCGCAGATGACCGAAAAGTTAAGACAGTTGTTCTTGACCATCCTATTCTTTCCCTATGCCCATGGGCGATATATTAATTCACAGGAACTCGCCGAGGTCATGTGGCCCATGGCACCAAAAAACAAGTCGAAGAACAATCGCTCTATCAGCATTCGCCGTTTGCGGTTGATTCTTGAAGCCTGCGACGGCATAGAAGTGATTTACAAAAGCAATGAATGGAAGATCAGTTTTACCGATGGCGCCTATTGTGATTTTGAAGTGTTTACCACATTGAAATCTCAGCTGAAACAGTGCGAATCACCGAAAGATAAAATTGAATTATTCCAGCAATTGTATCAGGTGGTGAGTCAGGGCGAAGTGGTCGGATCCATTCGTAGTGAGTGGCTCGAAGATCATATGGCACATATTCGTTCGCATATTATTGAGCAGTTGATTTCCTTTGCAGAAGAGTGCAATAACCCCGTGTGGGTTTGTGAAATCAGTGATATGATTTTTAAATTCGACAACCTTGAAGAGCAGGCCCTGGACCTGAAAGTTCGGGCATTGATGCACCTGAATAAACTGGTGCAGGCTCGTAATGAATTCGATCGGTTTTCAAAAAATTATGCGAAACTGTTTGGGGAGGCTTACAATAAATCATTCAACAGCATCGAGGTATAACGAGGTTCAAAGCTCGAATTGAAGGCGCTCAAAAATGATTGATCAGCCACTGACCCAATAGTGTCACCTGTCGCGAGACTCCGTCTCGTGGCAATTTGCGTAATATTTTAACAGGCTAAAATTCACATCTAAACCTTTAGGGATACCATAGGTGAAGAGGCTTTATCAGTCACTGACCCAAAAGTGTCACCTGTCGCGAGACTCCGTCTCGTGGCAATTTGCTTTTGAAAGCCAGCGCTTGCGAGGGAAGGAGGTAGCCCAGTTATGGTTTTGCATCCATTTGAAGTTCATCACTTTTTCGATATTCGAGTTATAATCGGCTAAACTCCTTTCAGCGGAGAGCGCCATCAAGGATTTAATGATCGGTTTTGCAGACCCTTTTGTCCCTTAATTGTTTTCCGCAGTTTCTTCAGAAAATATACCCTTCGTTTAGGGCTGAAATCAGGTCCTAAAATTTCCTTTTGATATTCCTCGAACACCAATGTAAGACCCTTCGACTGACTTTCTTGTACCATTTTTTCAAGATTATTTGCTGCTGAAATAAATTTTATCCATCGATACAAACAGGTATAAAATCGGGTGTTATCTCCAGCGGCCAGACAGGTTTTTTTAAAGGCGTAATATTCTGATGCTTGGTACACTTGCCAGTTCGTTTTGAAAGTTTTAATCACCCACCTCAAAATGTTTCTGAAGATTCCCCCGCCGATCACGACAACTATCAGGAAACCGATCAGCAGCCAGCGATTCAGCTTTTCCCAGCCGTCAGAAAGTGCAGGAGTTGGCGGTGTTGATTCCGCAGCAGCCCAATTTTCTTCCAGCGATTTTTTTTGTGTAGCCAACAGGGCAGGATCATCATTAGGCAAAACTACCACTTTAATTGCCGGCAAAGATTGGTCGATCCAGCGGTGTTGTTTTACACTCCAATAGCCAAGTGGCACAGCAGGCAGCTCATGGGCTCCTTCCTTTTCAAAAAGATAAGCAACCGTTTGTTCTTGTTGTACATAAATGGCCTCGCTGCGGTCGGGGGTATGTGTCGTCCGCTTGGGGCTTTGCGGGTAGGTGCTGATACCGTCGGTGGTTTCCCAAAGCAGGGCGGGCAGAAATGCAGCCATTGTACCCATGGCCTTTATATTCACCGTGCGCTCAATGACTTCCCCTACCTTGAGGTGCTTTACAGGGCGGGACCACGTCTCTTTCCTGCTGATATTTTGCGCGACAAGCCACTGATCACTGCTGACATTCGGCGGGTTATTCATCACCGTCAAAGCAGTGCCGGCGACTCTTTGTCTGATCGGCTCCCCTTTGAATTGGCCAGGCGCAGGACTGAAAACCACCACTTTTTGTGGGGGAATCTGTAAGGTTCCTGCAGAGAAAGGATAGATCCAGTAATGATAGGCGACGTAGCTGTAGGTTTTCCCATTTCGGCGCTCACTGCCTACCTGATTTTGTGCAGGTACCACAAAGGCATTGCTTAAGGTAAGGGGTTCAAATTTGGCGCCATCAGTAAACCAGGTGTCTGTAAAAATTTTTACGGTGTAACGGCAGGGTTGTCCAGTATATACATGATTTGGGCTGATGTTTACCTGACTGTATACATGTTGAGCCTGCCCCTTAATGGGGGAGCATAGCCCTATCAGCAGAAATATTCCTAAATTAATGGCTTGTCGCATGTGCTCTTTTCAGTTGATATTCAAATTTGCGTTTTAAAAATTGGCGAGGATCTTCCTGCACATCTCGAATCATAATCATTCGGGCATCGATGTGCGCCTCCTGCGTGGAATCTTCCAAAAACTCATCATTTTCCTCAGCAGCGTGCACCTCTGATTCCGCCTCCTCGGCGAGTCGCTCCTCCTGCATTTGGGCATCGGTGGCTTCCTGCCCCCCTCCGCTCAAATCCTCCTCTGCGTTATTATTCTGCTTCATCTTTTCAAAAAGAGGAACTTCAGTAGTGTCCGACAATTGCGACAGTTCAAGATTTTGGGCGATGAACCATTGCTGTATTTTTTGGAGTGCTCCGCGGTTTCCGGCATAAGTGCTGTCCATCAAATGAGATTGACAGAATGCGTTGTAGGCAGCATTAAAATTATGATTCCGCAGGTAGCTTACCCCCATATTGTAGTAGCCCGAGGCGGAAGAATCTGCGGCAAAAGCGGTAATGGCTTCCTTATAGGCACCCGCCCTAAAATAGGCCACACCTTTGTGCAGTGGTTTATCAAACAAGGCTGCCGCTGTATGATATTGTCCTTGGTCAAAAGCCTGTTGCCCCTGATAATCACGACTGAACAGAAGGTCTTGCATATGGGGTTCAGCATCACATGCCGTGAGGGAAAAACAGACCACCATAAGGGGGGTAAAGCCTTTACGGAACCACAGCAAGGTAAAAAAAGTAATGGCCCACATGAGATAATAGCCATGTTCCACCCAAGTGGTTTCCAGCTGCAGATCATCAAGCTGATATGTTTTTTGCGCTTCCAGTGCTTTGGCCAGTTGCTCAACATCGCTATGGTCAAGGGTTGGTATTTGTACTTGGGTATTTTTAGCATCCTGCAGTTTTTCGGCCTGCTGTTGCAGGTGTCCGTCGGCCCTTCTTATCGGCATGATGGTCAGCTGATCTTTACGGTTTTTCATGAAACCTTGCAGGTGGAGTACCAATTCGTCCTCAAGGTGATCGGTCATCAGGAGGTAGTGAACAGGTGCCTGATTTTTATGGCTCAGCTGTGTGGCCAGCTGCATTGCTTCTGTCAGGTTATTCCCTTCTGAGGGCATTATTGAGGGATGCAGGGATTCCAGGTGAATGGATAAGGTTTGGTAATCGATGCTGGGGGGCATGAGCAGGTGGGCACTGCCGGCATAGGCAATCAGTCCAATCCTTACCCCTGGATCGGCATGCAACAGGTCTTTGATTTTATATTTGGCTCGCTCCAGCCGGTTGGGCTCCAGGTCGTCATTGAGCATGGTATTGTTGACCTGCAAAACTATTAAGCAGGTGGTTTCAATTTTTGCGCCGGGTTTATCTACCTGCTGAAAACTTGGCCCACTCAGCGATAAAACGGCCACCACCCAACCGAGAATTAAAAGAATTCGGGCACCAAAAAGCCCCCTTAAATTGCCTGCATCTGTCACGTACATCCGTAGGTGTGGCGCTATATACTTCAGCCAATGGTCATTTTTTTCTGACTTGATCAGGTAGAGCATCGGGAAGAGTAAAACGGGGATCAAAAGCCAAAGGGCTTCCGGCCGGATAAAATGCAGCTGATGGCTTAAAAGTTGAAGATTATTCATGGCTGTCGGATCGTTTGAAGTAATGTTTCAAGTGGATGATGAGGGATGCGAAAAAGGAGCATGCCAGCAGTAGTGCAAGGGGAAAGAAGTACAGTTCCTGAACAGGGACAAAAGTTTCTTGCTCATATTCAACAGGTGCTATTTCATCAAGAAGGGCGAAAACTTGCGCCATTTCTTCGGTGTCTTTTGCCAGGAAATATTGCCCATTCGTCAGGTTGGCAATTTGCTGAAGGGCCGCCTCATCCAGGTCGGCATGTGGCTTGTCGGGATCACCAATACCGATGGTATGAATCGTTATGCTGTCGGAGTTGGCCAGCGATGCGGCATCGAAAGGGGAAATCCCAATTCCGCTGTCCGCACCATCGGTGAGTAAGAGCATGACTTTATGCGGCAGGGTATCATTGGCAAAAAGGGAAATTCCTTTTCCAATCACTCGGCCAATATTGGTTTGCTGCCCTGCCATGCCGACTTCGGTATCGTCGAGCAATTGCAATAAGGCATCGTTGTCGGAAGTAAAAGGTGCGAGGGTGTAGGCATTGCTGCCAAAGAGCATGACGCCCATCCTGTCCCCCTGCCGTTGGTGGATAAAATTGCCCATCAGTGATTTTACCGCCGCCCATCGGGAGGATTTTTCGCCCCCAATCTCCCAGTCTTTTTGAGCCATGCTATGGGAAATGTCTGCCGCCATGAGAAAATTCCGTGACTCCTTGACGATTAGGTCAGGTTCACCGACCAATTGCGGACGGGCAAGGGCTGTTAAGGCCATAAACCAGTAAATCCAAATGATGACCTGCTGAAACCATCGACGGCCAGCTTGTGGCACTCCTTTTTGTGCCTGAACACCACTTATGCAGGTGGCATAACCGAAAAAGGGGACCTTCAGCGACTTTTTTTGCAGCCGAACTGTGGGCATTAAAATAATCAGCAGGGGTAATGGCAGCAGCAGGAATACCCACGGACAGGCCAACTCAAAATGTTCAGGCATGGTGTTGAATCCAATAAATGACACTATACTGCAAATTCTTTCGTTGTGCAGCCGTTAAATTTTTTAGCACCCCAATATTATAGGTGCTTTGCAGGAGCAGGCTTAACTGTTGAGCATCCGTCTTTGGGCACTTTTTCGATAGAAATTCAAGCCATGCATCTCCACTTAGTGCAGCGACCTGTGGCCTTCCGTAGGTGGTAATGGCAACGCATTTAATGTTGATGGACAGATGATTGGCCCATGCTTCCATATCGTGGTCCTTAAACTGTAAAATCGAGCGAATGGCTTCGCGTCGGTATTGGTGCCTGAAATATTGCAATAGCCTTCGGCTAATAAAATAGGCGAGGGTGACCAGTGTTATAGCCGTCATTATTTTCCAGCCAACGGCTTGAAAAGTAAAAGTAATGGCTTCGGGCTCATGCAATTTTATTGATGAAAAATTCGGATTGTCCATGACGATACTTTTAGATTTTATAATAGAAGAATCAAGTCGTCAGTAGGTGCTGAAGTCAATAATTGAAGAGGGCTACGTTCCGAAATACTGCTTCAGCTGTTGTGCAGCAGAAGTCAGGCTGTTGAATTTAAGCACCGGAATTCCTTGCTTTTGCAATTCATCCACAAACTGTTTGCAGCGTCTTTCGGTATCTTGAGCATAGCGGGCGGCAAGGTTTTTTCTGCCAGTGTCGAAGGGAATTTGCAATCCTTTATTTGAGAGTACCCATCGCTCCTGTGGTATTTTGAATTCCAGGGGGTCATTGACTTTACACACCACCAGATCATTGTGGCGGGATAGTGCCATTAGGGTAGTTTTTACCTCCGGCATATAATGAATAATATCACTGATGAAAATGATCAGGTGATTCACGGGTTTCAGCCGCTTGATTTTGGCCATGGTATGCGCCAAAATATATTCATTGCGCTGTTCATTTTTTTGTTGCAACAGCGCCTGATTTGCCTCGGAAATTTGCTGTAATACCTGCATCAAATTTTTTGTCCCCCCCTTCGGGCGAATTAAAGCGGAGCTTTCGTCCCCAACGATGATCGCCCCGATCTGGTCTTTTGCTTTTACCACATGGTGGGCAACAATAGCAGCGAGTTGTGCAGCAACCACGGATTTCATAAACGCTGTTGAACCAAAAAACATGGAGTGCCCTTGATTGAGGATCAATAATACTGGTCGCTCCCGTTCTTCTGAAAACTGTTTCAAATGAGGCTGTTGTGTTCGGGCAGTAACTTTCCAGTCAATATGCCGGACATCATCGCCACGAACATATTGGCGAACCTGTTTAAAGTCCAGTCCTCGGCCATGAATCAGGGAGGCGTGCCGGCCAAAAAGCGGGCTTTTCTGGGGTTGCCTGCTGCTTAAATTGATTTTGTGCGCGTGTTCTGAAAGAGCCTGTAAATCCGAAATATTGACGGCCACAGTTGAGGGGATAGGTTTTTGCATCATCGATTATTTAAGCGGGCACACCAACGAGTTCAATAATTTTATCGATGACCTGATGGGCGCTGATCCCTGCAGCTTCTGCGCGGTAGGCCAAAATCATCCGGTGGCGCAGCACATCATGAACCACCGCCCGTACATCATCGGGAGAAACAAAGTCGCGGCCGTTCAGCCATGCATATACCCGCGAGCAACATTCAAGGGCAATGGTCCCCCTCGGCGATGCGCCAACCTCAATCCATTCCGCCAAAGTGTCATCGTACCGCTCTGGATATCGCGTTGCAAAAATCAGGTCTATAATATATTGTTTGATCGCCTCACTGACCGCCACCTCAAGGGTTTCCTCACGCGCCTGAAATATCATTTTTTCCGTAACCGCCGCCTCTTTGGGTATTGGGGCCGATGTTCCCTCATCACGCATCAGATCAAGGATGGCTTTCTCCGCTGCTTTATCTGGGTAGCCCACTTCAATTTTCATCAGGAAACGGTCCATTTGTGCTTCAGGTAAAGGGTAGGTGCCCTCCTGCTCAATGGGGTTTTGCGTGGCCATTACCATGAATAATTTTTTCATTGGGTAACATTTTCCACCGGCAGTCACTTGCCGTTCTTCCATGGCCTCGAGCAATGCCGACTGAACTTTTGCAGGCGCACGGTTAATTTCATCTGCTAAAATTAGGTTGCTGAAAATGGGACCACTTTCAAACACGAATTTGGTATTGGCCTCGGGCTGGTAAACCGTTGTGCCCGTAATGTCTGAGGGCAATAAATCGGGGGTAAATTGAATTCTGCTGAAACCGCATTTGATCTGGGCTGCAAGGCTTTTGATCGCGCGGGTTTTAGCGAGGCCGGGCAAGCCTTCGAGTAACAGATTACCATCTGCCAGTAATACAATCAGCAGGCGTTCGACCAAATGTGCTTGTCCGAAAATCTGCTGATTTAAATTCTTCTGAAGTTCTTTAATATGATTTATCATGGGAATGATTTTTCTAAATTTGTATAAACCCGAAATTAATTTGGGGCTTAATGATTTAGTGAAGGTATTGTTTTTACCTGTTTTTAATTTGCGGAAATGCGACATAAATTAGCTGTGAAGTGACATAAAGAATAGTTACTTTGTACAGGCATTGTATTCCCTGCGGAATTGGCAAATCCGTATATGGATAAAACGTAAATTTTTTTTGCACAAATAGGCGTTGATGTTACATTTAAAAATTACCAAGACTGAAAATTTACTACAGGAGCTTGCCGATCAGGTAGGCGGAGAAATTTTAGAAGGCACCTTTAAAATACCATCGCAATTAGGCACCGGGAGTATACAGTTGAGCTCCTTGGTTGAAGGGGTTATTCTACATTATGGGGACTTCTGTATAAATGATGATTTGATGATCAGTAGAAAAATTGAGGAAGATATCAATAAAAAGTTTTTCTCAATTATATATAGCTTTGAATCTCATGATATCACTGAATCTATTGATAATAAAAGTCAGGAAGGGATACAAAACCATATATTATTTCTCAACAGGTATTTCAGTTACAGTACTTTTGCCCCTGCTTATCGTAGAAACCGGCACGTGCAATTTTTTATCAGCATAGAAAAAATGCAAAAAATAGTGCAATATTACGATCTGCCATTAGCGTTAAATGAGTTGCTAAATAGCACAGCACCATGGTGTTATAAGTATCCGTTTTCCATGGAAGTTCAAAAGGTACTCTTCCAAATGAATAACTATAAAATCAATAATCAGTTTACCAAAGGTTATGTGATCAATAAATGTGAGGAACTGATTATGCTGATGCTTGAAAATCTTTACCTTGATCAAATGGCGAAAGATCAGCACAGTCATTTTATTCATCAGGATGATTTAAAACTGATCATTGAAGCGGAGCAACGATTAATGGATATGGCATTTGAGGATATTTCAATAAAAAATTTGGCGGAGGATTTATCTGTAGGAATACGAAAACTGCAAAGATTATTCAAGGCATACCATGGTGTCGATATGACGACTTATCGAAAACATATCCGGATGGAACAGTCGAGACAAATGATTGCTCAACAATCGTTATCTATTACAGAGATATGTTATAAGATGGGGTATTCTTCGGTGAGTCATTTTTCAAAAATTTTCAAGGATCATTTTGGGGTCTCTCCCTCAAGCCTGATCAAGAAGTAATGGCCGTTATTCACTTGACGCAACCGCAATAGTATTGGACGCTTGAGTGCAATAAATCTCCTTATAAACTGCATAGATTTGTATTATATTAATTATTAATCTGATACTATAATTATTCTAATGCAGATCCTTATGCGGAATTTTTTATTATTAATCCTTGTTGCTGTACTGGGGCTTTCAACAGCTTTTGCACAAAAGAAGAGCAAAAAAAATGATCGACCAAATATTCTGGTGATATGGGGGGATGATGTCGGTTGGCTAAATTTAAGTGCTTATCACAACGGGCTGATGGGCGCGCAAACGCCTAACATTGACCGAATTGGGAATGAGGGGATTCGTTTCACAGATACCTATGGAGAGCAAAGCTGTACCGCTGGCCGCTCGGCTTTTATCACGGGGCAGCATCCTATGCGAACTGGCTTGTCGAAAGTGGGAATGCCCGGAGCCCCTCAGGGAATTTCAGAACTGGACCCCACCATTGCCGAAGCCCTGAAAGAACAAGGTTACCGCACAGGACAGTTTGGTAAAAACCATCTTGGGGACCGCGATGAATACCTTCCAACGAACCACGGATTCGATGAGTTTTTCGGAAACTTATACCACCTCAATGCGGAGGAAGAGCCTGAATCACCGACCTATCCGAAAGGAGAGGACTTCAGAAAGAAATTTGGCCCTCGTGGTGTGTTGCATGCTACTGCCGACGGTGCCATTAAGGACACTGGCCCATTGACGAAAAAGCGGATGGAAACCGTGGATGAAGAATTTATTGAGGCTTCAAAAGCATTTATGAAAGCTTCGGTAGAGGAGGAAGAGCCTTTCTTTGTGTGGTTGAATGCCTCGCGTATGCACGTTTGGACCCACCTGAAAGAAGAATCGAAGCGTACGGGACTGACCTATCAGGATGGCTTGGTAGAGCATGATGGCATGATTGGCGGGGTGCTTGATTATCTCGAAGAACTGGGTATTGATGAGCATACGATCGTCGTATACTCTACTGATAATGGTGCCATGAAAAGCACTTTTCCCGATGGAGGGGCAACCCCTTTCCGTGGAGAAAAAGCAACAACCTGGGAAGGGGGCATGCGTATTCCGCTATTGGTACGCTGGCCCGCACAGATAAAAGCAGGACAGGTTTCCAATGAAATTATAGCACATAACGACTGGTTTCCTACCCTATTGGCGGCGGCAGGAAATAGCCAAATTACGGAGCAACTGAAAGCGGGAACGCAGCTGAACGGTAAAGATTTCAAAGTGCATTTGGATGGCTTTAATTTCCTTCCTTACATGACTGGACAAACAACCGAAGGCCCACGAAATGTGTTCGTATTTTCGAATGATAATGGGGAACTGACGGCCATCCGTGTAGGAGATTGGAAAACGCATTTTCAGATTCAGGAAGGCATTGGCTTTGAGGTTTGGCGTAAGCCGTGGATCAAGCTCAATGCACCATTGATCTACAATTTGCGAGCTGATCCTTTTGAAACGGCTGATGTTGATGCCGCCGGAAGATACACCGATTTTTATAACGAAAGCATTCCAAATGCTTATCAGGCCATGGATGAGGTGATGAAATTTATGGGAACTTTTAAAGCATTTCCACGAAGGATGAAGCCTGGAACCTTCACCTTTTAAAATCAATGACCTGTATTGCTGTTGAGAATAGTATAGGCTCACATAATTTCCACGATGTGAGGTTTATGCTATTCTTTTATAATACTGAATTTTCATTTGCCTTTGTTAGCATGTGTTATTTATTTTCCTTTTACAGCAATCGATAATCGGATACAATAAACTGCTGACTACCCGATTGGATAAACTTAACCTCATATGATGAACAATTTTTATCACAGGCATAGAGGTGATTATTACGGTCGCCAATATGCCAAAAATTTATTTACAATCTTATGAATAAGATTTCAATATATACTATCCTATTACTTTTATGTAGTTTCAGTGTAAACGCATTTGATCATCAGGAGGAAAAAGAAGAAATTGAAGCGCATACTGCGGGGCCGAAAGTTGGTAAATTGTACCTTTCGCCTATCCCTGTTATTGCCTCCAATCCTGCATTTGGTTTTGTTTATGGGGTGGCTGCTTCCGGAGGTATGTTTATGGGCGATCCCAATAGCACGCGTATTTCATCGGCTTTACTGACCGTTACCAACACGACGAATAATCAGCTGATGTTTACTTTCAAGCCGATTGTATATACGGCCAACGATACCTGGAATTTGATGGGCGATTACCGTTTGTTATTCTCTTCTCAGAATACTTATGGTTTGGGGTCTGACAAGGTGGTGACACCAACGGGAAATTTGCTTGGCGAACAGCCGATGGAGTTTGACATGATCCGCCTTTATCAGACGGCATTAAGAAAAGTCAAGACCAACCTGTATGTGGGGGTGGGGTACCATTTGGATATCCTTTCCAATATCAATGATGAATTATTGGATTTGGATAATGAAATTTACACCGATCACTATCGATATAGTATAGACAAAGGGTTTGATCCCGAAGAATATAACCTGTCTGGTTTTTCTACCAATATCATTTATGACAGCCGCGATAATGTCGCCAATCCATATCATGGTCGATACGCTTATGCCTCTTTCAAGTATAACCCAACCTGGCTGGGAAGTACCAAGAATTCTTCCTCGCTGTGGCTTGAGTACCGCGATTATTTCAGTGTGTCAAAAAACAGAGAACGGGATCTTATCGCCATTTGGTCTTATGCCAATTTTGTTACCAGTGGCGATGTTCCCTATATGCTGCTTCCGGCTCTTGGCTGGGATCAGATGGGGCGTTCAGGACGGGCATTTCCACAGGGAAGGTTCCGAGGAGAGAACATTTTCTATTTTGAAGGGGAATACCGTTTTGGGCTTCCATTGCTGAACAGTAAGCCGGATCTTTTTGGAGGGGTGCTCTTTGCCAATGCGACTACGGTATCTTCAGAGATGGATCAAGTGAAATTGTTCGATGCAATTCAGGTGGCTGCAGGGGCAGGATTAAGGATTATGCTCAATAAAAAGACGCGAACCAATATTTCATTGGATTACGGAATGTCCTTGAATGGAGAGAGTGCCTTTTATATTGGCTTGACAGAATATTTTTAATAGGGAGATGTTTGTGGCTCATTGAGCCTATTTAGTGATTGTGATGCGGCTCCTAAATTTTGCATGGTTTTTATGGTATCGTCGAGAGCTTGCTTGATGAATTGTTAGGGCGCCTTATGTACTATTGAGGACGATTTCAGTGAAAAACAAAACCTAAGAAAAAATTCAAGATGATATTGAAGGGTTGCGGCAACAGGTGCTCTTCAATTTCACCTTTAAAGAACCCTTTCTTAATTATCGCAAATTGGGTAAAGGCTTGACCACTTATGAGGATCAGTCCAACGAGTCGTTTGGACCAAGATTGAAGCATTAAAGAGGGCTCGCGATATTGCGAAGCCCTTTTTTAAGGTTCATTTTTCCGTTTAAATTATAAAAAGTAAATGTGGCTGAGGGTAGGCATTCCCTGGCCAAAATAACGTTTATCTGATGCATCACTTCAGGCTGTTGAACATTTGTTGTATCGCTTATTTTGACAACCGACGAATAAAATCAACTGACAATTTCGCCCACTGATCAACTCCTTGGTATTGTTTGCCTAAGCCAAAACCATGTCCGCCAATGGGGAACAAATGAAGCTCGGTCATAACTCCTTCGGTTCTACAAGCATTGAAATACAGCTCGCTATTCTGATAATCCACCACATCATCATCCATTGAATGAATTAAAAAAGTCGGTGGGGTACTGGCGTTAACATATCGCTCGGGGCTGAATTTTTCCCTCAATTTCTGATCCTGTTCCTCTGTACCCAATAGTGCTTTGCGCGTTCCCTCATTGGTGAAATCTTCGGTGAAAGTGATGACCGGATAAATCAACAGGCTGAAATCGGGTCGGCAGGAATAATGTTCCGTTTGGTCTTTATCATCCGGTTTTCCTTGATCATAATTCACTGAAGCCATCGCCGCCAAATGTCCACCGGCAGAGAAGCCAATGATCCCTATTTTTTCCGAATGAATATGCCATTCTTTCGCATGCTGACGCGTCAGGCGAATGGCCCGCTGAGCATCCATCAGGGACGATTCATGGCGCACCTTGGCCGGATGGCTGGTCGGTAGCCGGTATTTGAGAATAATTGCGGCAATGCCCTGTGTGTTATAATATTCCGCAATGTCTGTTCCCTCCAAATCATAGGCCAATATCCAATACCCACCACCGGGGCAGATCACCACCGCTTCGCCCGTAGCTTTTTCCTTCGGGGGTAAATACACGCTGATACTTGGCGTTTGAATATTAGATATTTTCATGATACCGTCAGAGTGATTGACGATTTCTTTCCCCTCCATCGCTATTGAATTTGGGGGGAGACCATCATAAAGGGGTATGGTTATTTCTTCCTTGTTTTGCGCAAATACAATCATAGGCAGGATAATTAAAATGAATAAAAACTTCAATGAAACCTTCATCCTTATAAATTATTTACCTTGATGTTTTTTTCTATAAATTCTTTAATCGATGCTGCATCATGAGGCATATTGGAAGGGTACTTATACATATACCAATCTACCGTCCATGTAGAGGTTTGTTCAGGAGCAACTGTTTGGTAAGCTCCGTGCTCTTCGAGTTCGATAAAATCTAAATCAGGGTTGACAAATAGCTCAACTTCGCCTTGCGTTGGTGCCAATCGATCAATCTCCGTATTTTCAAAACTCTTGACCAATAATATCCCATCATTGAGGTATGCAGCCCAGCCACCCTGACCATCCGCCAAAAGCTTTGTTTTGTCAGTATGCGGAATAGTACCACAGCCTTTTTTGATCGGAATGTCAAAACAATCAACCGAAGGATTGATGAGTTTTTCTGTGTTTTTATCCTTTTTGAAATACAAAAAACCCGGGAAAGTGGGAAATTCAGCATCGCCAAAAGCACTTCCGGCAGGGAAAATAACACGTCCCCCTTTTGCCAAGCGGGTGATTTCCCAATGCCCGAAGGTTTTGTTCTCTTTACTGATATTCTCAGCTTCATAAGTAAAACGGACCTTATGGTCATTAATGATCTCGATGCCTTTGGTGAGCCTCAAGTCACTTGTTTTAAGGGGACTGCTCGTCATTTTGGCTGAAGTAGCAGACTGTTTGTAGTGGTAGGCACCCTCATCGATTGATTTTGGCGGTGGCCAGTGCCAGTCACGTTGCGGACTCGGCCACCAGGTGGAACCGTAATATTCTTCCTGTTCTTTATCAGAAACCAAAAGCGGAATATTATCAAAATATAATTGGTTTAACCTCGCACCAACGTTTGCTTTCACTTCTATACGGATTTTTCCGTGTTCAATTACTTTATCTTCCACTTTTTTATGATTTGAAAAGGCCAGAAAACTTAATAAAATATATATATTAATCATTTTAAATCACTTCAATGGTTACATTATCAACAGCCACCAGATTGTCTGCCATCTTAGGCAATGTTTTTAGTTCAATGAAAAGGTGTTCAGTTCCCGCAGGAACGAAATATTCCGAGTAACATCTTTTCGATTTTCCAACAGGGGCAGACAAGCCCATCGGCATCCAGTTTGGGCTTGGATCACCAGAAATCACTTTACCATCTTTATTGTCCCCTTCATGCACATCCAATAAAAAGCCATGCCACGAGAAGCCGTTGCCATTAAGCGTAAGGAAGCTGACCTCTGCCGATACACGAATGCGTTTTCCTGCCAGCGAAGTAGCATCAATGGCCTGTCCGACAGACGCTGTGGCTCCTTCTGTTACCTGCGGAGACAAAACAATCGCTCGGGTTTTATTGCCTTCGATGTCAAGTTTACGCAGTGAGGAAGCATCGAAAACTGCACCTTCGGTTGTGGATTGCCAATGGGAAATACCCGATTCAAAATCGTTGTTTTTGATCAAGTTCGTCACCATCGAAGGGTTGGGCTTTGTAAAAGATGCCTCCAATTTGTTGGAAGGCGCAGGGCTCAGTTCCAAATTATCAATCCATGCATCGGCACCACTTCCATTATAACAGCTGACCAGCAACTCTCCGGATTTTGGACCAGGGTAAGGTTGGCTGACTTTAAAGGTTACACGGTAAGGGTGCCATTGTCCGTCACCTACTAAAGAAACAGCATGATCCTCAGTATGCTTTTTATGCTCTTCGTCCTGAAAAACAGGCTTAATCAGTACGTCCACCGGCTTGATGGATTTTGCCATAAAGCTGACTGTCCATTCGCCCTTATCGGTGGTCAGGATTTCCAGGTGCTGATATTTTCCGGGCATCAGGTGCCATGCCTTGTTTCCGTTTTGAGTAAAATTATCGGTATCATCCAGTACCACATTCAGCGCACGGCTGAAATTCCCGCCATAAACCGCCTGCTCAAAATTGCCAGGCCAATATAGATTTGAGTCATTCGAGCTTTGTTGTTCTACGGTGTTGCAAGCACAAAAAATGCTCGACCCCAATATTATAGCGGTTCCTAAAAAAGTCTTTTTAATTTTCATGATTTAAAAAATAGTGTCAGAAATAGCGTAAGCATCTGACTAAAGCATACTTTAGTGCTTCAGTCAGATGGTATTGATAAGGTTGCAGTCTATTCGCTTATCCGGTGCAGCTTGTAAGGGAAGGTTTTTCCCGACAGCCATTGCGGAACATAGATATTCCCATCATCATCAACAGCCACATCGTGCGGATTCAGAAAGGTCTTATAATCACTTTCGATATAAAAATTTTCTTTATCTAAACGGCTTTTTTCCATGTTCATGCCCGGTGCACTGATGACTTGATTTTCTTTGTCCAAAACCACCAACCCACCGTCGTAAACAAACCAATCCTTCGTTACGATGACCGCAAAATATAGCAGATCTCCCTTGATGACCGGACGACAAATCCAACAGTCAGGTAAATGGATTTTTTGCTTGATTTCACCAAACATATTACAAACGAAAAATGACTGTTCACCCCTTGAGGTGACGATCAGTCGAGGTTCTTCAAAGCGATCATCCACCGCTATGCCGTGGGGAGAGTCAAAAACACCCTTGCTACCAAAGACTTGAAGAATTTGACCTTCAGCATTATACTGCGTCACATAGCCTTCGCCATAGCCGTCGGCAACGTAGAGGTCGCCGTTGGGCGCAACGGCGGTTTCGGTAGGCTTCCATTGTTCCAGGTTTTGGTAGGTTCCCCAACCGATCGGCGCTTCCAACTCTTGCACAATATTTCCTGAAAGATCAGCCTTGATGACCCGGTGGCCCTGTTCGGCATCAGTAACATAAATGAACTCTTGCCCATTTTCTTCGGAAATCGTCAGCCCGTGGGCGGTTTTCATTCCAAAAGTAAAAGAGCGAGCAATCTGTCCGTCGGGCTCAAAGATGACGATGTTATTTTTGGGCTCGGTATTGACCAGGATAATCTGTCCTTTTCGGTTAAAAACCATCTCGTGACAATGATGGACATTCAAGCTCGGGTGGTGTTTGTCCGCCCAGTCTTTTTCCACATAATAGGAAAAAGCTCCAGAAGTAATCACGTTCGACTGCTTCATGATTATACGCCGGAGAAGGAAGAGAAACCTCCGTCAATCGGAATGATGGTTCCTGTGATGAAAGAGGATGCTTCGGCACAAAGGAAATGAATGGCTCCGCACAATTCTTCAGGCTTTCCAAAACGGTTCATCGGTGTTTTTTGCATTACCAATTCCGATCGCTCAGTCAGGCTGCCGTCTTCATTGATCAAAATTGCCCGATTTTGGTGGGTAACAAAAAATCCCGGTGCTACGGCATTCACGCGGATCTGATCTCCAAATTTGGAGGCCAACTCCTGGGCCATCCATTTGGTGAAATTATCAACGGCTGCTTTGGCAGCACTGTAGCCCATCACGCGGCTGATCGATTGCACCGTGGCCATGGAGGAAAAATTGATGATGGAACCTTTGCCATTCTTGGCCATCGCTTCGCCAAATACCAGGGTAGGGTAAACCGTGCCCAAAAAGTTCAGGTCATTGACCATTTTGAAATCCTGACGATCCATTTTGAAGATGTTCGAGTCAGGGGAAATGTTGGCGCCTTTTCTGTTGCCACCCGCAGCATTGATCAAAATATCTATCTGCCCCACCTGTTCCAAAATGGCATCTTTTGTTTTCATCAAGTCTGCCTCTTCCAAAACATTACAAACAAAGCCCTGTACTTCACCGAAAGCTTCGAGCTTGCTGATCGCCTCGGTAAGCAGTATTTCGTTATAATCCAGGATGAAAACTTTCACTCCTTCTTTCAGTAAATAGCCGGCAATTTCCAAGCCCAAAACGCCCGCACCGCCAGAGATAACAGCGGTTTTGTTGTCAATATTAAACAGTTGATTCATGAGATTTTCTTTTTTGATCAATGTTCAAATCCACAGATTAAAAAAGGGTTATAATTCCGCCTTTTTGTAGGACAAATCTACATTTTTGATTTTAGGCCATCTTTCAGTCAATTGTAAAATAGTTCCCCTATTTTGTCTGAAGTGTGATATGCGTCTTGATTAGCCTATTCACGCCTTCCGTTCCACTATCGTAGAGGCGTTTCAAAACTCGAAATTTTCATTTTATCGCAAGAGATTATTTTGTGAGCTGTATGGAGGTACCTATGTGTGTATCCAGACCCCACAAAATTTATGATGAGTCGAGCAGACGCGCAGGTCAGCCAGTAATGTCATTAATTTAAGGATTTTGAGGGACACAGGTCTAAATTTGAAATGCTCGTAGAGGCGTTATTCTTAACGACTCACGTAACAATTTAAATAAATCTAAGAGGAAGCCTATAAAATCACCATAGAATTAGACGTTAAAAATAACGTCTCTACAGGATAATGCGCTTAACTTAATGACATTGGGTCAGCCCATACAGTGACCCAATAAAATTTCGTGGAACAAGATCAATTTATGGTTATACAACAACCTCATACCGATAGATGCAAAAAAATTAAACCACTTAGTTATGAACCATGATTGGTTCACAGATGACATGGATTTACACAGATTATTTTGAGAAGACCTATTAAATATATTGAGCAAAATAAAAATCATGATAATCAAGTAAAACATGGTCTCTAAGCCTGCGCACTGTTATGTATTGCTTAAAGCTGCTGGGGCATATTTTTTTCGGAAAGCCTGACGGAACTCCAGTGGGCTTAGGCCTTTTATCTTCTTAAAAACCCGATTGAAATAGCTCAAATTCTGAAATCCTACTTCATAGCAAATACTGCTGATGGATTGTTGGCCGTATTGCAGCATTTCGCAGGCCACTGCAATGCGTGATTCATTAATAAAAGAAGAGAAAGTGAAGCCTGTATTTTTCTTAAAGAAGTGTGCAAAAGCGGAGGCCGACATACAAAGGTGGTCGGCGACATCATTGAGGCAGATGTCGTTTTTGAAGTTTTCGTGAATGTATCGGTAGGCGGATTTTATGCGTTGTTCGTTACGTTCATTGCCACCACCAACGAAGGAAGCGGTAGACAACTGCCGATAGTGATCTGCATCGGCCAGGGTGTGGAGCATTTGCAGGAAAGCAAGGTAACCCTCCATGGTATCAGTTGATTTCATTTTTTGCAATAGAACCAAGATTTGATCAACAATAACTTTATCAAAAGCGATACCTTTTTGACTATCCTCTAATAGTTTTTTGATTTTTTGGCCTGCCGGCTGTTCCAGTATTTGGGTAAGGCCTTGTTCTGTAAAATGAACAACAGTCAGTAATATTTTTTCATGTTTACTATTGATATATACCTCATCATTTTGCCACTGATGTGGGAGGTTTGGGCCAATTAAAGCGAGGTCATTTTCATGAAAAGGATCAATAGAATTGCCTATAAGGCGGGTTCCGTAGCTGTTCTGTGTGAAGGTAAGTTCGTAGGCATCATGCTGATGCAGGGGGTAATCGACATATGGAATCTCAAAATAACGGATCATATAGGCCTGATGTTCTGCGAAAGGTACCTTGTCAAAAATCATAATATACGCAAAAGTAAAAAATTCAATATAGTATCATAAATATAGCGATTCTGTGGCAGACCGACGATGATTTTATGCTCAATTTTGAATCATCAAACAAAATAAACCAATAAACCTCATGGAACAATTACTGACCAACCTATCAACAGTAGAAGTAAAGAATTATCAGGACAACGGTTATGTATTGCATAATCGCCCATTATTTTCTGCGGAGGAGTTTGACCGCTTACACGGAATTATGGAAGAGCATTTGGCTGATCGTGGCAACAAACGCCCCGATGAGTTGGATACCCCGCATTTTCACGACCCGCGCCTGTTGGAATTTCTATTGTCTGATACCGTCCTTGATAAAGTGGAACAATTGATCGGCCCAAATATTGGCTTGTGGTCAAGTCATTTTATCTGTAAAGAACCAAAAACTGGACGCCGTACGCCGTGGCACGAAGATTCTGCTTATTGGGAAGGCCGATTTGATCAGTTCGATGGCATTGTAACAGTATGGCTGGCATTGGATCGCTCCTTTGAGGGCAATGGCTGTATGGGGGTGATTCCGGGTACACATGCGAATGGTTTTTCGGAATATGAGAAAGTGGATAATACCAATAATGTTTTTGAGGAAGAAATTCCTTTGAGCGAAGAGGAATTATCGAAGGTGGTTTGGTTCGAATTAGGACAAAACGAATGTTCGTTCCATGACAGCCGAATTATACATGGTGCCAATGCAAATACTTCGGAGTACAGACGTTGCGGTTACACCATGCGCTATTTTAGCTTGGATTTAGCTTATAATCATGATCACCCAAAAGCGGAGGGTCATAAAATGTGGCATTGTAGAGGCGAAAACAAAGGAAACAATCCACTGATATACAAATAATTTTTTAGAGAGATGATGAAGAATGCAAAGGAAAAATTAAGCCTGATGGAAGCGATGACCGAACGTCATCAGGCTTTGTTCAATACCGATAGATACCAATTAGAAATAGAATATTTGAAGCTTCAGTTTCCGGCGATTTTTCTGGACCCTGAGGCTGAGGATCTGATATGGGGAAGGGTGAAACTGTTGCCAATAGGATTTTTTCCTCAAGAAGGTGGCTTGGGCTATCACTGTATGGAGGAAATGTGGGAAGAGTTTGAGCAGGAGCATACCCTTGATTTTGAGGATCTGAAGCGCATCGCCAAGCTGAAAAGTTATTGGAAAGACAAAACCACTACCTACAATACCCGCCAGGCTTATCCTGCGGATGTTGCCGAAGTTTTGCCTTCAGACAATTGGTTTCATGAATCGGGTGTTGGTTTTCCTTTGTACCGTATGGCAGGGGCGCATCAGAATTACGACGCATTGATCAGCAAAGGTTTGCCTGGGCTGAAAGATGAGGTGTTGGATCGGATGAATGAATATTCAGGTGATGCAGAGAAGGTAGCTTTTTTGAAAGGCATGCTTTCGATGTTGAATGTGGTATCGGAAACAGCGGAAAAATATGCCGACCATATCGATACACTCAACCACCCTGCAGGTGATAAAATGAGCAAGGCACTTCGAAGCGTAGCGAATCAAAAACCACAATCCTTCTATGAGGGTATTCAGCTGGTGCAACTTTGGAGCATGATGTCCGGGGCTTTCAACTATTCCCGCATGGACATCTACTTGGGGGATTTGCTAGCTTCTGACTTGGATAATGGTGTTATCTCTGAGCAGGAGGCCATTAGCTATATTGAAAGCCTTTGGCGCCTGATCATCTTCCGCAATACCATTTTCGATGGGCGTGTCATCATTGGCGGGCGTGGTCGCCGTAACCCTGAAAATGCCGACTGTTTTGCTAAATTGGCGATTCAGGCTTCAAGAAATGTGGCAGGTGTTTTGCCGCAATTGACGCTACGATTTGATGTAGGGCAAGATCCGACTTTATATGAGGATGCGCTGGAGGCCATCGGTGAGGGCTGTTCGTTCCCGATGTTGTACAATGACCAGGTGAACATCCCCGCCGTCTCAAAAGCTTTCGGGGTTTCGATGGAAGAAGCCGAACATTATTTGCCTTATGGGTGCGGTGAATATGTATTGAACCATCGCAGTTTCGGTACGCCAAATGGGGTGATTAATTTGGCCAAAGCGGTGGAAGTCTGTCTGTATGGCGGTTATGATTTGCGCCTGAAAAATATCATGGGCGTGGAGTGCAAAACGCTGGCCGAAGTAGAAACATTCGAAGAGTTTGAGCAAAACTACAAGGCGGTTGTTGAACGGTATGTTACCGCATTGGCGAAGCAGCAGAAAATAGAGTATGATGTGGTCGGGCAGGAAGCAGGATTTTTGATGTACTCCGCTTTGTTCGATGATTGTATTGGTCGTGCGAAGCCGATTTTTGCCGGCGGGCTTCGTCATTTGGGCGGAACGATCGAAACCTATGGCAATACCAATGCGGCCGACAGCCTTTTGGCGATCAAACAACTGGTATTTGAGCAGAAAAAATTCACGGGTGAGCAGGTGATGGAGTTGATGGCATCGAACTATGAGCAGAATCCCTCGGCGCAAAAAGCCTTTTTGAATGTTCCTAAATATGGAAATGACATCGAGGAAGCCGATGAAATGCTGATCAATGTGCACAACCATGTCTGTAACTTTGTTCGTGAGCAAGGACCAAAAGTAGGCCTGGATTCCTATTTGGTGGTAAATATTAACAACCACGCCAATACCATCTTGGGTCGTCATACCGGAGCGACACCCGATGGCAGAAAGGATGGAGAACATATGGCCAATGCCAATAATCCGCAAAGTGGGCAAGATAAAAACGGCATCACGGCGGTTTTGAATTCCTTGATCAAGCCAGCGATTGATATTCATGCGGGCTCGGTACAAAATATGAAGTTCTCCAAGGAGATGTTTAATGAGCGTCGTTTGGTGACCAAAGCACTGTTGAATACCTATTTCGAAAATGGCGGATCGCAGGCAATGATTTCTGTATTGGGTAAGGAAGATTTGCAGGGAGCGATCGAACGCCCACAGGATTACCCGAACCTGATTGTGCGTGTGGGCGGATTCAGTTCAAGGTTCATTGACCTGGCGCCTGACGTTCAGCAGGAAATCCTTCACCGTACTTTGTATTGATCAAATGGAGGCGGTCGTTTTTGATATTCAGCGTTTCTCGCTCACCAATGGGCCCGGCATCAGAACCACCGTGTTTCTGAAAGGATGCCCCTTATCGTGCAAATGGTGCCATAACCCCGAATCCCAAAAGATGGGGCAGGGCATCAGTATTGCCTTTGACAAATGCGTCAGTTGCGGAGCCTGTGCTTCGGCCTGCGAGCGACAGGCGCATAGCATTGTCGAGGGGAAGCATGAATTTGATCTGTCGAGTTGCCAACTTGATGGCCATTGTGTTGAGGCCTGCCCCAAGGATGTGATCAAAATTTGGGGTAACCATCAGCCGATAGAGGAAGTAATGGAGGTATTACTGAAGGATGTCGATTATTATAAAAACTCCGATGGCGGTGTTACTTTTTCTGGCGGTGAACCCATGAGTCAGTTTCCATTTTTATTGGAAGCCTGCCAACGCTTGAGCGCCTTGGGCATTGCAGTTTGTTTGGACACAAGTGGGCAGTCATCTTTGGGGAATTTCAAGAAGATTCTCCCTTATATTTCCCGGATTCATTTTGATATTAAATCACTGGATGCGTCAAAACACAAAGAAGCGACAGGTGTTTCCAACGAAACGATTTTGTCTAACCTTCAGTGGCTTGGTCAGCAGGATTGCCCGATCGTTTTGCGTTGCCCGACGATCCCAGATTTCAATGATTCGGATCAGGACTTCAAGGCCCTTTCTGATTTGGCCAACTCCCTTCCGGCGGTCAAAACGGTTGATATTTTGCCTTACCATGCGATGGGCATCAACAAGGCAGAACAGCTGATTGAAGCCGTCCCCGGGCAGGACCATTATCGGGTGCCGACTCAGGAGGATAAGGATCGTTATGCCCAATTGCTGAAAAGTCATTGTCAGAAGGATTTTACCATCGGAAAATAGCCAAAACAACTATTTATACATGATTAAAGGTATTTTATCCCCTAATCAAAGGGGGTAGGATACCTTTTTTTATGATGTACCGATTTTACAAATTGACAGGGCTTCGCTTGCTGAACGCTTTTTATCTTTTTTAAATCAAATTTCAGCCTTTATCTGTTGGCGGATGATCAATTTTGAATTCAATTATTTTTTATGGATATGAGCGCAAATAAATTACTTTTTTTACTGACGTTGTTGTGTTTCCAAACCTCACTCACTTTTGCCCAGGAGCAAATCGAGATCGGGGACAGTCAATGGCGATTGTGGCCTGATAAGACCGCAGCATGGGAAAATGATGACCTGTTTTTACCCAACACTTTCAACATTGATGAGCTGCCCGTAAATGCGCCAACTTGCGGTTGGGCAGCGCTGAATCAACAAAAGGAAGCAGTGGAAGTGAGTCTGCCAACAACCGTTGAACAGCATTTCTGGGGGACCAATGGGCTCAAAGCCTACGAGGATGCCTATGGTTTTGAGACCGAAGACAAGCAGGTAAAGGACGGTCGTTATCTGGGTGTTTCCTGGTGGTCAAAATCCGTGTTTATCCCTAAAAGTGCCAAAGGCAAAAAACTGATGCTGAATATCCGTGGTGCGCGTTTGCGTGCTGAAGTATATTTAAATCATCAGTTGGTGGGATATAATATCATCAGTGAGACTTCCTTTCAGTGTGATTTGAGCAAAGCATTTATCGCCGGACAAAATAATGAACTGGACATTCGGATCACCAACCCGGGTGGTCAGATGGATTGGATCGACCCAATTTTCTTGCAGTGGGGGAAATATTCTTTCCACCGTTCGCATGGCTTCGGAGGGATTGACCGAGGTATGAGCATCGAAGTGCAGGACAAAAACATTCAAATGCAGGATCTTTATGTGCTGAATACTTCTGATTTGGATAAGGTGGATGTTTATGCTGCTTTACATAATGATACGGATAAAGCGATTAAGGGAGCAATAGAATATACCGTTTTTGATCAGCATGGAAAAGCGGTAAAAGCTTTCAAGAGTGATAAAATTACCATAGACCCACAGCAAACGACAACGATCAAAGAGGCTTGTCAATTGGAAGGAGCTAAAATGTGGACCCTTGAAGATCCCAACCTGTATCAGGTGAAAGCGCAATTCAAGGCTAAAAAATCCAAACTCGCATACCGCACACAGACCTTCGGTTTCCGTTGGTTCAATGCCGAAGGAATTGGCAAAGATGCTTATTTGAGCCTGAACCATCAGCGCGTCCGTTTATTGAGTGCGATCTCTTGGGGCTACTGGGGGTTAAATGGCCTGTTCCCATCGCATGAGTTGGCGAAAAAAGAAGTAATGGCAGCAAAAAATCTGGGGATGAACTGTCTTCATTTCCATCGAAATATTGGACGCAAAGAAGTTTTTGATTTACAGGATTCACTCGGACTGCTTCGCATGATGGAGCCCGGTGGTGGCCGTACGGCTTTGCAAAATGATTATAAACTGGACTGGGAGGGCGTGATTCCTGCATCACATGCCATCGATGTTTGGGGTAAAGACGGAGAAGCGGAAACCTTTGCTCAAAAATACATGGAGGCAAAAATCATTCAGATGATCCGTGATGCAAGAAGTCATCCGTCTTTGGTTGCTTATAACCTGCAAAATGAGGTCACTTTTGATTTGGCAAATCCTCGAATCTGGCATGTACTCAGAAGAATGCAACAAGAGGATCCAAGCCGGGTGATTACCCTGAAATCAGGAGTAAATCCTGAAGGACAGGTAACCTTCTTGCCTTATACCGAAGCACCGATTTATGACAAGGGAGATGGTTTTGGTGGCTGGATTGATGAGCATACCGTTGGTGGCCCTGGCGTCTGGAAAGACGAACTTTATAAGTCAGACAACGAATTTACACACCGTACGGAAATCAAAGATCAGATTGTGGTTTGGGGTGAAATGTTGGGTGCTGCTACGCCGGACAACGCCAAGATGATGATTGAATACATCAATGAACATGGCGGAAAAAGTTATGATTTGATTGATCAGCAGGAGATGAACAAAGCCTACGGTGACTTCATCAAAAAGTGGGGATTTGAAGGTGCTTATGCCGATGCCGGCGAGTTGTTCAAAGCCATTGGTCGCAAAAGCTATGAGTTCTGGGGTAAGGTTATTGAGACGGCAAAACTGTCTGATGAGAACGATGGATTCATCATGAATGGTTGGGAAAGTACAGCGATCGAAAACCACTCTGGTTTGGTGGACAATCAACGACGCCACAAGTCGGACCCATCCTTGGTTGCCAATCGGGTACAGGCTTTGCGTTCGACCATCCGCCTGAATCATCAGGCAGTGCAGGCTGGTGAGCAGTTCTTGGCTGATTTGTATTTGGTCAATGAATCGCATCAGGCACACGCCAAGCAGGCGAAACTTGTTTTGCGCAAATCCAACAAGGTGGTATGGAGCATGGATTTTTCTGTACCATCCTTCAAAAAGAATAAATTTGTCTATCCGATTGCCAAGCAAATGGCATTGCCTGCAACCTTGACGGAAGGAAAATATGAGCTTTCACTGGAAATCAGCGGATTGCCAACAACTGCTGTTGCGAATGAAAAGCTGACTATCCTTGATTCAAAAATTAACTTCAACCCGAAGCACTACAGGGTAGGGATTGTGGGAAATAACCCAAGTCTGAAGGCATATATTCTCGATCAAGTTGGAATGGATGCTGAATATTATCAGCCAAAAAATCAGTATGACTTATTGATTTTGAGTGATGAAATTCTGATCGGGGGAGAAGCCAGAGGAGTGAAAGTGCCTACGCCAATCGAAGGAACGGGAGATGATTATTTGTATCAGACAGAGGTCTATGGCGATACCCTTGATATGACTTTCACCGTTGAGGGCTTGGCAAACGGACAGGCTGATGTTACGCTGAAATATGCTGAGGTATATTGTAATGCTCCCAAAACAAGAATGTTCGATGTGGCATTGAACGGCAAGGTCGTCGAGCATGATTTTGACCTTTTCACCGAAGGTGGATTTGCCCAAGCGATTGACCGTGAATACAAAGCCAATATCGTTGATGGAAAATTGGTGATTAATATCCCACGCATCAGCTGTAATATGGCGAAAATGTGTGCTTTCAAAGTGGTGGATGCTAACGGAAAAACACAGGCGTTCAACCTTGGAGGTGAGGCTTATACTGATGTGAAAGGATTGAAATGGCAGCAGTATGTGGAGCAGACAGCCTTCGTTCCTTCCTTGGATTTCAATGCGGAAGGTGTTGAATATCATATTGATATACCTTCGCTATTTGCCAAAATAAAAGCAGGAACGCAAATGCTGATGATGCCTCTGAATGCCGGTGCAGTAGTGACCTACGGACAAATTTTGGAAGATGAGCAGGCGCTGACATTCGACGGTCAGGTCGGAAATGCCTTGCAAGCGTGGATGGGATCATGGATCTTCACTAAGACATCCGACCTCTTTAAAGGTTTGCCTCAGAACACTGCTTTTGCAGGGGATTATCAAATCGGGGCAGTGGATGCCAACGGGATGATCATCAGCGGAAAAAATATTGCCGTTGATGCTGGTTATGCCAGAGATCACAACCGAAATATTGGTGCGGCATCCTTCTCTGTAAAAGTTGGAAACGGAACAATTGTCGTTCACAATTTCTACGGTTTGGGTAATATTGCCAAGCCAGAAGATGAGCGGATCAGTAAAGCATTTGCCAAGCAAATATTAGTAAATGCTCTGAATTTACTTTACAAGAATTATCCTAAAACAATAAGTGAAATACCTCAAGATTAAAATGTAATTAGATATCTATTTCCCAGCCCTTAAAGTTTGTTCTTTAAGGGCTGTTTTTGTGATAAAAGAAAAATATGTATATCTTTAAATGTTATATTTTTCTTTACATTTTTTATGAAAACACCTTTTCTTTGGCTCATATTAATTTTTAACTTGAGTTATGCTACAGCCTTTGCACAATGGCAATCCATTCCCTCCATTCATGGCGTTCAATCTACTGGCGAATTTCATTGGCCTGAAAAGCCTACTTATCAAAGTACACTTCCTTTTGATATTTCCCCTTTAATTATACCAGTATCTCCAAGTGCAGGGAAAAAGCCCACTATTCTTTATACCTATAAAGCTGATATCAAGGGTCAAGGATATGAAATTGAAATAAAAAATGCGACGATTGAAGTGTATTGTGCTGATCCTTCAGGGGCTTTCTATGCATTTCAAAGTATTCAACAACTTCAGCGACAGCCAGTAATATCATGTGGGAAGCTTGTCGATCATCCTTTTTACCAATGGAGAGGCCTTCATTTGGATGTTGCGCGTCATTTTTTCCCAGTTTCTTTTATTAAAGAATACATTGACTTAATGTCGCAATATAAATTGAACAAGTTACATCTTCATCTTACCGATGACCAAGCATGGCGACTGGAAATTAAAAAGTACCCTCTATTAACGGAAAAAGCAGCATTTCGAGAAAATACGGATCAATGGACTTTCTTTCCAAATGCGGTATCAGCCAGTACTCCTGAAACGGATGTTTATGGGGGATATTATTCTCAAGAGGATATCAAAGCACTTGTGGCATATGGACTTGAACGTGAGGTTGAAATTATTCCTGAGATTGAAATGCCAGGCCATTGTGCTTCGGTATTTTGGGCTTTCCCTTCGTTTTCATGTAAGGGGAAATCTTTTGAAAAAGACCCTTATAAATCTTTTGAATTTTCGGACCCTTTCTGCGCAGGAAATCCTGAGGTGCAGGATTTTATCGCAGATGTAATTGAGGAGGTAAGTGCGCTTTTTCCTTCAAAATATATTCATATTGGCGGTGATGAAACCAAGCATTCATCATGGGATGATTGCCCTAAATGCCAAACATTTATGCATGATCATAATATAAATGATAGTGATGATTTGTATACCTATTTTATGGAAAATGCAGGCCGAAAAGTAAATGAAATGGGAAAACAGCCTTTGGCTTGGGATGAGGTAACAAATGGTGGTGAAATGAAAGACTTTCTAATTACCGCTTGGCAGGATAGCAGTGCTGTAAAACAAGTTATCGACAATGATTATAAAGCAGTTATTTGTAATAGTGATCTATTCTATTTTAATAAATATCAATTTAATGCAGCAATAGAGGAGCAATCCGAAAAAGGTATCATTACTTTGAAAGATCTATTTGCTTTTACACAACCGGAAGGGTCGGAGAATATTTTAGGCTTAGAAGCCTGCCTATGGACAGAGTACGTTCGAACACCAGAAAAAGCTTATAAAATGTTGTTCCCTCGTTTATTGCCTTTTGCCGAAAAATGCTGGAATGGCGCAAAAGGTCGCTTAAGTTATTCCTTCATGAATAATATCGCCAATGAATTGCCCTATTTACAACAAAAAGGAATTCAGCCATTTATAGCACCTCCAACAGTACGAGGACGAGGGAATGATTTATCGCCCATATATTTCCAGAATACTATAGCGGTAGCTCTGCAAAATATTTATCCTGGCGCAGAAATTTTCTATCGAATTGGTGGGAAAAAGTCATTTTCCCGCTATCGTACACCAATTAATTTAAAGACTACAAACAATATACAGGTATTTGCTAAACTAAAGGGTAATCCCTCAATGTATAGTGACACATTGAATTATGAATTCCATAAGCTGAAGTATTTTTCGCGCCCTGTTTCGGTGGCACAATATAGTCTAAAGCCAGGTCTTGAGTGTAGTTACTATACAGATTCGATTAGTTCTCTTAAAGACTATGAGCCTAAAAACCGAAAATGGGTAACTACAAGCAGTAAAATCGAGATTCCTAATATTGTTCGTAAAGATGCATTTGTGTTACGATACGAAGGGTACATTAAAGTGAATGCTTCTGGAATACATAAATTTTTGCTGACTTCTGATGATGGGTCGATGCTTTATATCAATGATCAATTAGTGATTGATAATGATGGGGTGCATGCGCCAATACATAAGGAGAAATCACTATTGCTAAAAAAGGGGCTATATAAAATCAGAATCGATTATTTCGATTTAGCCTATGGAGAGCAGTTAGGACTTTCAATTTTCCCTAACGTTTCTTTTCATGTTTCTAATGAAAATCCATATTTATAATATGGTAATTTACACATCATATAGATGTTAATAAATGATTATCATTTTATAAATTATAAAAATATGTACAAGCGCTATTCCTTGAAATAATTTTCAATTATATGAGTGGTGTTCGCACTTCTATTCGATTATCGTTATTGATCGAATAGAAGTGTTTTTTTTAGGGTAGGCTGTCGAAAATATACAATCACCCCGATCAAAAATATTCGATAGCCTATTTTCAGGGAATTAGAATATACTAAACCTTGGTTAGTGAGCGGTGAATGTACGCTGCGCCTATTTGGACTAATAAGCCAAAGATTTAATCTGTGATATTCTACGTGATCAATGGTTAAAATTACAAGTTAGTTATTGAAAGTTGTTGCGTAGCGATGTGCCACAACATATAAAGTAAAGAAAAAAGGCCTGAGTATTTTGCTCAGGCCTTTTCTTTCAATCTCACCATGATCCACCCCAATAATCTACTTTTAAGGAGGGCGTGGGGTATATTTTTTAGCTCCGTTGGCTTAGCTCATAATTTAATTTATGCTAATTTATTGTCGCTTCGAGTTTCGCTGATAAATATTGTTTCGGACCAACACCAAATTCTTTCTTGAAACAACGGGCAAAATATTTCGGATCGTTGAAACCGACAGAATAGGCGACCTGAGCGGTTGAAAGCTTTTGACTCACCAGAATTTTTGCGGCTAAATTTAGTCGACATTGGCGAACGAACTCATTCATCGATACGCCTAAGAGGGATTTCATTTTGCTGTACAACCACGACCTGCTTACTCCCAAATTCTCACAGAAAAAATCAATGCCCAAAGCGGAGTTTTCAATATTATCTTCGATTAACGCTTTTATATTATTAATAAATTCCTGATCCTTAGGATTGGCGTCGTTTAATGGCGTAATCCCTTCTTCAAAAATACTTTTATTTGAATGATCAATCATGCTCAACCGTTGATTGAGATAATTTTTGGCTTTCAGAAATAGCTCTTCTGCTTTAAAAGGTTTAGTGATATAATCTGAAGCGCCAGCTTCTAATCCAACAATTTTATCTTGCTCCGCATCTTTTGCCGTGATTAATATGATAGGGATATGGCAAGTTTTCTCATTTTCCTTCACCCTTCGACATAAGCTGATACCATCCATTTCAGGCATCATAATATCAGAAATGATCAAATGGGGGGGCTCTTTTTCAATCAATTTCAGGGCCTCTACGCCATTTTTTGCCTCAACAACAAAATAGAATTTTTCTAACTGGCTGTAAAGGAAATACCTCAGATCGGCATTGTCTTCAACGATCATTACTTTAGGTTTGGTGATGTTGTCCGCCATTTTCAAAACCTCATTATTGGCAATGACTGGTGTTAGCTGACTGTTGGCTTCTGGTGTATCAACAACTTCCTCATCAGACAGTAACACTGGAATATTGACTGTGAAAGTTGTTCCGTGATCATCAAATAGATCTTTGTATTTACTTTCAACACTAATATCTCCCCCCATTTTTTCAATCAGCTGCTTAACAATCGACAGCCCAATACCAGAACCAATGGCGTCTTCATCATTCTCAGATAAGCGGTAAAAACGGTTGAATATCTGATCAATTTTTTGCTCTGGAATACCATCTCCATTATCTGAGATAGAGATCTCGAGACCATCATTGGCCATTTTAGCAGTGAAAATAATGAGCCCACCTTCTTTAGTGTATTTAATGCTATTATTCAGTAAGTTATAGATGATTTTATTCACTACATCTAAATCATATTTGGCAGTTAACCCTTCCAATGTTGAATTGAAAATAATCTCGATTCTTTTCTGTAATGCCAAATGTTTAAAGGAATCGTAGATGGTTTCAAAATGGTGACCAAGGTTATTTTTCTTTTCCTTAAAGGCAATTGCACCTCCATCAATTCTGGAAAGTTCCATAATCTGCTCTACCAAACTTAACAGCAACTTTGAATTTCGAGAGATAATCTTTAACAGGTTTCTATCAGGTACGGCGATAGCTTCCGAGTGTAATAATTCCTCAACAGGCCCCTGAATTAATGTGAGTGGCGTCCGAAATTCATGAGATACATTGGTGTAAAAGTCAGTCTTTATTTTATCAATATTTTTAAGTTGCTCCGACTGAAAATAGAGTTTCTCATAGGCACTCGCATTGGTGATGGCAATCGAGGCATAAGAGGCTAAGTTGGAGAGCAGACTTAAATCTGTCTGTGTAAAGGCATTGAGTTTATTTGAAATCGCCACTAAAACCCCTAATGGTTTATCATTGCGGAAATTCAATGGCAAATAAACCCCGGAGGATTCTTTTTGCTCATATTTTCTGTCCGGATATCGGAGTAAATTCTGCGTATCGACACGCAGGTCATTACTGAAAATATACTGGTTACTGCGAACGACATAAGCAGACAATCGCGCCTCGGATTTAAGGTCAATTTGATCTTTAATCAACTCGTTAACATCTCCACGAACCCCCCAAAGTTCCAGCTGACCAGTTTTTTCATTCACCTGACCAATCATCATTTCGTCGATGTCCACCAATTCAGAAATATTGCTGTAAATTTCCCCAAATACTCGATTTAGCTCTACGCTTGAAGTGATCTTCCGCCCCATTTTGGCCATCAGTTCAATGTTTCGTTTTTGCTGACGGAGTTCCTGTTGGCGATTTTGGAGTTCTGTATTCTGGTTAATAACCACCTCTTGCTGAGTCTGCAATTCTTCATTAACTGCTAAAAGTTCAGAGTTCACCTCTTTGAGTTCCGCCGTTCTTTCCTTCACTGTTTTCTCTAAGTGGCGTTTACTCTTTTTAATCAGGTGAATATAGATGATGATAAAGGCGGCCATGGTTCCGAAAGCAATCAAAGTCAACAAAGTTTTGAACCAGGCCGACTGATACCAAGGAGGGGAGATGATCACCCGGTTTTCTTTGATCTTTCCCGACCAAATACCATCAGGGTTGGAGGCTTCCATCTGTAGGGTGTAGTCACCGGGTTCCAAAAAAGGATATTTGATGGTATTTTCTCCATGGGCAGTATAATTCCAATGTTTATCCAGACCTTTGAGGCGATAGCGGTAGCGGATTTTTTGCGGCGCACGAAAATCAAGGGTAGATACACTTACGGCAAAGTTGTTGGAATTATAAGGCAGGTCGATCTCCTGATTTGCGTTCAGTTTATTGTTCAATTCTGATCGTGAAATTGTACTTTGCCCATTATTGTCTTCTCCATTGATCTCGAAACCACTGATATAAGTCCGTGGGCTTGAAGTGTCTATTGATATGTTATTGGGGTTAAATTTAACAATGCCCATTCTATCACCAAAATAGAACATTCCATCCTGATCTTTGAAAAAAGCCCGTTCGTTGAACTCATTGGAAAGCAGTCCATCTTCCTCGTAGAAATTAACAAATCGGTTACTGTTTACATCTAATCGGCTGATGCCATTGTTGGTACTGACCCAAATATTCCCCTTGCGGTCTTCAAGGATGCCATGAAGAATATTGGAGGGCAATCCATCTTTCACCAAATAACTTTTTATCGTTTGGTTCAACGGATTATAGCGATTCAAACCATAACGTGTAGCAATCCATATTTCCCCGTTTTGAGCCTCGTACATTTCTTTGATTTCATGGCTCGACAACCCTTGATCATTATATACAAAAGGAGTGATTCTATATTCTTTCGGATCATAAATATAGATGCCCTCCTTCACAGAGCCAATCCATATTTTACCATCCGAAGCCTCCATAAATGCATAATTCGAGGATTTAACATGGTCTGGGTTTTTGACCAATGCCTTTAGATTTTGAAAATAATTTTGGCCATTTTTCTTCACCATGATCCCACCAGTGATCGAAGCAAAGTAAGTGTCGCCGGCAGAGGTTGTCAGAATTGATCGCGGAGACCAGGGGCTGAATTTGGATGAGTCTTCGGGTAAGTGGATATTGTAATGGTGGAATTTGCCTGTTTTTATATTGAACTCAGAGACTTTCCCCTCAAAATATCCTACCCATAGATTATCGTTTTTTACTGGGGTTCCAAAAACCCCCACCACGCTTGCTGGCACCGCATCGGCACCTTTTCCGCGCTTATACCTTTTGATGAGTTTAAAATTGGTATCGAAAATATCAAAAGATAGCTGCGTTCCTACATAAATCCGGTTGTCCTGTTTGTAAATGGCATGTACCATATGGTCGAAGTCGGGGAAATGACTCGGCCCATAACGCAAAAATGCGCGGCCATGCAGGTTGCATTTCATCAACCCTCCCTTGGAGGTACCAATCCACAGTACGCCACCTTTGCTCTGATAAATGGAGGTGATTTTATTGGAGGAAAAACCATTAGACTGCAATTGGTTTTCATCAAATTCCATCAACTGATCATTATGGGGCTCATATTTATAAATACCCACATGATCCGTAGACCCTCCGGCCCAAATATTTCCCTGCTGGTCCTGAATCATTCGTCCGATAGTGGGCATACTGTATCCTTCGGTAATATTTTTGATTACCTTTCCCTGCTGATCGAGCTGAAACAAACCTTGATGCATTCCGAGGTAAATATCGCCATCATTAGCGATGATCAAACTCAATACCCCTTGATTACGGATGTGCTCTACCTGATTTTTGCCTGTAAGAATTCCCTTGAAAGAGGTGAAATTGAGCGAGTGGTCCATCGTAAATCGATACAAGCCATTGGCTTTCGTCCCGGCCCAATATGTATTTTGGCTATCTTTTAATAGTACAGTAATTTGTTTACTGTGCAGGTGCTCTTTTATTTGGGTGATTTTGTTTGTCTTTAGGTCAAGTAGATTGAGTCCCTTTGTGGTACCAATCCATAATTTATCCTTTCCTTCCAAAAACAAACAGGTGGTAATTTGATCACTCAACCCATTGGCACTTTTATAATATCGAGTAACTTTCAGACTATTGATGTCAATCTTATTCAGCCCATTCATGGTACACATCCATACATTACCGTCCGGTGTTTCCTGCATGGATTTTTGCTCCGTGTAGGTCTGATAAGGAGAGAGATCATTGCTGATTGTGGTCGAGTCGTCGGGATCGTGGTTGAAGTTCGTGAAATCCTCGGAAGTAGGATTGTACATGCTGATTCCCCCGTTTCTGAAGCGCACCCAAAGTTGATTCTTTCTGTCGACTAACAGTTCGGTTACCCATGAGCTCTGAATGCTCTTCGGGTCTTCTTTGTTGGGTTTAAAGACTTTGAACTTGTATCCGTCATAGCGTAAGAGACCATCCTGAGTACCATACCACATATAACCGGTGTGGTCCTGAATGATATTGGTGATCAAAGAATGAGAGAGCCCATCTTTTCTGGTGAGGGTCTCAAAGTTGATATTTTCTGCCTGAGCTGCGCCTAAGGTTAATATAAAAACGAGCGCGAAAAGGTCTAAAAATCTTTTCATATAGTAGTGTCAAAAAAAGTGTGAAGAGTAAAAAAATTATCGGGGATCCTCCTTCAGTACAATTATAGGCATGAAAAAGATGATTTTTACCATTTCCATGGTGGATTGTTGATTTTTCACCCTTTTCAAGAGATCTGTTACATTTTAAGGAACTATTTTTCCTCTTCCGAAAGCGGAGCAAAACGAAATTTTTAAGCATGAAAGATTATCAACCGTAAAAAGATTTTTTATGCTCCATGCTCTGATTTTTACCGCATTACTTCGCAATGTACTACAATGATGATGCAATGGGTATGTTTAATTTTTCAGTTTTATTTTTTTTAGCGGGTTTGGCCGCGCCAGAAAAAGTGCAGCAAAGAGCAGCCGAACGGCTACCTAATATTTTATGGTTTGTCAGTGAAGACAATAGCCCTTTTTTGGGGTGTTATGGAGATTCATTGGCCGTGACGCCGAACCTTGACCGACTTGCTGAGCAGGGGATTACTTTTCAGAATGCTTTTGCGAATGCACCGGTTTGTGCCCCTTCGCGATCTTCGATCATCACCGGAGTGTTGCCCACATCGATCGGTACGGAGCATATGCGATGTAAGGTGGAGATGGATTCTTCCATTGTTTACTTTCCTGCACTTTTAAAGGAAAACGGCTATTTTACTACGCTAAGATTTAAGAAAGATTATAATGCTTCCTGCCCAAAAAATGTCTGGGATAAGGATGATTTTTGGGACATTAATGAGTCTTTGGAAGGACGTAAGGGAAAACAACCCTTCTTTATATTTTACAATACTTGGATCAGTCATGAGACGCGTCTTCATCCGCAGAAAGACCGCTACAAATATTTTCGGGACAGCTTTGAATATATTGATAGCACCGAGATGGATCAGTGGATTTCCAAGCTGACGCACATTAAGCCATCGCAGGTTCGTGTTCCTGCGTATTTACCAGACATTCCCGAAGTCCGTAAGGATTTTGCCTCCTATTATGAGTTCATGGAAATGATGGATTTGGAGTACAAATATGTGGTGGACTATCTTGAAAAAATCGGTGAGCTCGACAATACGATCATCATTTATTCGAGTGATCACGGTGGCGTGCAGGGAAGAAGCAAGCGATTTACTTTTGAGTCCGGGCTTAAGATTCCGTTGATCATTTATATCCCACCAAAATATCAGGGCGAAGAACGAAAAGACCTTGAAAATAAAATTGTCAGCTTGATTGATTTGCCGGCGACAATTCTTGCGATGGGTGATGTAAAAGCACCAAAATCATATCAGGGGCATGACATCTTTGGAGCGCACAAAGAGCGTTACAGCTATGGATTCCGTGGGCGAATGGATGAAAGCCTTGATTTGGTTCGAAGCCTAAGAGATAAGCAATTCCGTTATGTGCGTAATTTTTATCCTGAACATCCTAATGGTATTCACATCAACTTCCTTTGGAAAGCAGAAGGAATTAAAGCCTGGGAAAGAGCCTATAAAGCAAGGAAAACGGATGCTTATTCATCTGCATACTTTGAGCCACGGGCGATAGAAGAATTGTATGACTGTAAAGCAGATCCTGATAATGTTCATAATCTTGCGGCAGATCAACAATACGCCAAGGTCTTGAAGCGGTTCCGTAAAGCATTGAAATCAGAAATGGAAAGCACCAACGATATTGGTTTTATTCCTGAAAGTGATTTTTATGCCAACTGCCAAAAAGCAAAAATCCCTTATACATTATATGCCAAAAATCAGCCGATGAAAGCCATACGCAAGGCGGCATGGGAAGCAACATCGACAAATGATGAAGGTAAATTGTTGCAGTTGCTGAATGATGAGGTTTCAGCGATTCGTTTTTGGGGAGTTAATGGTTGTATTCAGCAAAAATTGCTCAGCCCAGCGCTATTGACCAAGCTTAAACTGATGTTGAACGATTCCAATTTGACGGTACAGGCGGCGAGCTCGGAGGCGTTGTATGTTCATGGGCACCAGGCTAAGGCACTGAAAAAAATGAAGCAACTGCTTCATTCCGAAAATCCATTCGTCGCCCTTCGGATTATGAACTGTATCGAAGTAAATCATATTAACGATAGAGATTTGCTACGAACATTGCAGCAGATCAGCCTTTATGAGCAACAGGAGTACGGAGGGGAATACATCAACAACAAGATCAATTTTTTGAGAAAGAAATCTTATCTGAGCAAGTAATTCCCTGATAATTTCTCGGGAATAGCCTTGTTAAGATTAAAAATAGAAGTGGGTTTGATGATTCATTTTACAGATATAAAAACCCTCTTTTTTAGAATATTTTTTATCCAAAACCAGCTCAATAATGAATTAATTGAGCAAAAATAAATTTACGACTATGAGCAATGTGCAAGAATTAGCATCAATGATCGATCATACGATCCTTCACCCACAATTAACGGACAAGGACTTGGAAATTGGCTGCGAGGTAGCTGCCAAATACAATGTCGCTTCGGTTTGTGTGAAGCCTTTCGCAGTGAACCAAGCCAAAAAATTGTTGGCAGGAACAGCCGTTAAAGTGGGCTGTGTGGTAGGTTTCCCAGGCGGAATTTCATCAATCGATGTGAAAGTTTACGAGACCGTTCAGGCGATCAAGGATGGTGCACAGGAGATTGATATGGTCATCAACATCGGTAAGGCGATCCAAAAAGACTGGGCTTATTTGAAAGAAGAGATCAAGGCTTTAGCGGACGCTTGTCATGAGCGTGGCGCATCATTGAAAGTGATTTTCGAGACCGATTATATCACTGAAGAAGCCTCTATCGTTAAGTTGTGTCAGATCTGTACAGAGGTAGAAGCGGACTACGTGAAGACTTCAACTGGTTTTGGTTTTGTCAAGGGCGAAGATGGCCGTTTTAGCTATGAAGGTGCTACTGACGAGGTGCTTAAATTGATGAAAGCGAGCGTTGGACCGAACGTGAAAATCAAAGCTTCAGGTGGTATCCGCAGCCTGAAAAGACTTTTGGAAGTCAAAGAGATTGGTTGCCACCGTGCAGGAGCGACCGCTACAATCGATATGTTAGAAGAAGCGATGGCTCAGTTAGCTGACTAAGCCATCAGACCTATTTTTTATCAGCCACACATCATTTTTAACTATGAAGAATATATTGGTTATTGGTTCATCCAACGTGGATTTGGTGATGAAAATGCCACGATTGCCTCAACTCGGTGAGACCGTTACGAATGCGAATTTTCACCAGTATTTTGGGGGAAAGGGTGCAAATCAGGCAGTTGCCGCCGCCCGTTCGGGTGGGGAGGT
>CANMKE010000009.1 GCA_947498325.1 uncultured Persicobacter sp. | reverse complement strand
CTGTACCAAAAACAGACGTGTTGCCAGTTACACCATCAGGCAATGAGAAATGAAGTTTCAGCTTTTCAGCTAATAAATCAACTCAAAGTATTTTAAAATTGAGTTGCCCGACTAGGGCTCGAACCTAGACTCTTCTGTACCAAAAACAGACGTGTTGCCAGTTACACCATCAGGCATTTTGCTCTTAAAGTCAATGTTTGACTGTAAGGATTGCAAAGGTAATGTTTTTTTCAAAATCCCAAAACATTTTTTTGAGAAAGTTGCCCGACTAGGGCTCGAACCTAGACTCTTCTGTACCAAAAACAGACGTGTTGCCAGTTACACCATCAGGCAGTAGCTAAAGCCCTTATTAGGCCTTTTTGCGGGTGCAAATATAATAGCCTTATTTTTAAAATACCAAACCGATTACCAAAAAATATGCCTTCAGTTTAAAATAAGCCCGATTTGACTGTCTTACAACGAGATGCATATTAATACCAAATCGATATTAAATTTGCATAATTCCATTAACTTTGAGCATATTCCGTAATGTAAGCTATGAGTGTTTTAACCAAGTCAATATCTATAAAACCATTTGTTTTAAAACTATGCCTGAGCATTTTTTGCCTTTGTTGTGCACTGCATGCACAGGCACAATACGATACTTTGGTCGTAAAAGGAAACGGCTTGCTGTTGCTCAATGAAACCAAAGTACAGATAGAATCGGCCAAAATGCTCGACGATATTTATGATTTCAAATTTGAAGATGTAGATCGTGAGTATATCCACCTTAAAGAAAAATATGGCTGGCATCCACTGCCTTATTTTCTGAGGGGACTGGCAGAGTGGTGGAAAATTACGGTGAATTTTGAAGATAAATCGCAGGATCCCGTTTTTCAGGCCTATATGGATACCTCCATTGTATATGCCAGAAAGCTGTACGAATATGAGCGGACTTCCCTCGAGGGGGCTTTTTTCCTCTCTGCGGCCTATGCTTTTGAGGCGCGCCTGCTCTCTGAGCGCAAGGAGTGGACCAAGGCGGCAAATATTGCCAAGCAGGCGCTCAACTATCTTGAGATTTGTAAGGGAAAAGGGGGGATGAGCCCAGAGCTGCTTTTCGGAGATGGGTTGTATAATTACTATGCTGAGTGGATTCCCGAAAATTATGCCATGCTCAAACCGATCATGTGGTTTTTCCCGAAAGGGGATAAGGACCTGGGGATTCGGCAACTTACGGAGGTGACCCAAACGGCCTTTTTTACCCGTACAGAAGGGCAGATATTCCTGATGAGGATGCTTGCTGGTGATGGCAAAGATTTGCAGCGGGCCACGCAAATCAGCGAATACCTTCATAAAACATATCAGGATAACCCTTACTTTGAGCGGTATCTCGCACGAATGCTGTATTCTACGGCTCGCTACGATCAAATGGAAGAAGTGTGCTTTTCAATCCTCAATAAGATTGAACAGAAGAAATACGGTTACAGTGCTGACGACGGGCGCTATGCCGCTTTTTTCCTTGGTCAGCTTTATCACGCCCGCATGATGTATGTTGAATCTGAGAAATATTATCAGATGACGGTCAACTTTGTGAAACAGAATGAAGCCTACGATATGGGCTATTTTCATTATGCTTTATTGGGGCTGATGGATATTTCTGGAAAACAAGGCGATTATTCCAAAGCAAAAGAGTACTACAAACAGTTGAAGAAATATGCCAAACGCGGAGACGCTGTTTCGAAGGCCGCCCGCATGAGAATCAAGCGGTATAAAAAGATGGCCAAGAAGTAGCCTGTGGCGCTTTGGCTGGTTTTAGATTTTCAGATTTGTCAAATAAATAAGAATATGACTGCCGAGGCTTTTTTGAACTATACGATCTGTCAACAATGCGATGTTTTGTGGGAGAAATCAGAATTGTTGTTTATGCAATTGCGTGACCAGTGTGTGTGCCAGTTGTTTCTTCTTTATGATTTCTTTGTGGAGGTTTCCTTTCAACAAGGGGGCTACCTGATCTCCTCCATCGCGGCTTATGATGCGAGCACCGTGGCCGAAGAGTATTGGGATCAGATAGGTTAAAAGATGACGTCGTCTATGGGGCAATGGGCTATTGCATGACTGACATTTCGTAAATGAACCTCAACTCATTTCAAAATAATGTACCCAATAGATAGTCCACGCAACATTATTCTCTCAACTATTTGGTCTTAATGTGATAATCATCAATTTTTATCGCATCATTCTTATCCACAGATTAATGTGATTGAAAGGATTTGATTTTCCTGAAAAAAGGTGACTGATGATCGGTGATCTGAAAGGTGAAATTTACCTTTTATCAGGCAGTGATCATCAGTCAAGTTTTACAAATTACCCTCGGCGGCAAATCTGTTTAAAATCGCAATAGGTGCATTTGTGCTCATCTTCCGTTTGGTAAAAAGGGATTTCACTGTTGAACAACTCATTCATCAGGAGCTGCATATGGTTCATCACTTCGGGCATCATTGGGCGCGCATCTTTAATGCGTGTTTTTTTGAGCTTCAAATGATAGTCAAAATTATTGGAGAACATCTCACGGATCGCATATACCGCTGGAACAATTTCGTGATTGGTGTCTGGGTAATTATGATCGTAAAGCATACTGTAAAGTAAGGTCTGCAAAGCGACTTTGGAGCGCTTGTTTTTTTTACGGTCAAAAAGGTCCTCAACGGCAGGGAAGCTGGTATCGTCCTTCCCTGTTTTATAGTCCAGAATCCGCAGCTGTTTTCCCTTTAAGTCCACACGGTCGATGCTTCCAGAAATTTTCATGTCATATTTCTTTCCTTCATACTGAAAGGGCACCTTAATGAATTTATTGCGCCCCATCTCCAGTCCGACAATTTCAAAAGGAGCATAAGCGATGTCGGTTTCCAGGATTTTTTCACCCATTTTATTGAGCATCTCATTCACAATCACATTATTCCCTGCCAGTTTCAGGTGCTGATCGCTGTTGATTTTATAATGTTCCCTGATGCCTTTTTCAATTTCAAAAGGCAGCGATTTCATCAGTTCCTCTTTAATTTGCTTCGGCATGATGGTGTTGGAGTTTGTCCTTGTCATCAAGCCTTTATAAAGCGCCTCGAGTGCGTTATGGAGAATTGTCCCTGTGGCGGCCATATCGAGCTCCTCCTTGAGTTCCTCCCTTTCCTTGAGCTGGGCAATGTATCGGAAATAGAAGCGCAGTGGGCAGTCGAGAAATGTATTGATCGCCGAGGGCGAAAGTGGGTACTCTTTCGTTATGTAGCGTTCTTTCAGAATCTCCATGACCTGCCCTTTTTTCTCTATCGCAATGGCTTCGGCCTGTTTTACTTTCGGCTCCAGCGCCAACACTTTTTCTTTCAGTTTGAAAGGTGACTCAAAACGCAGTTGATAAAGATATCGACTTTCCTCTCCTTTGTAATTGCCGTCTGTTTCTGTATTGTGAATCATATACATTTTTTTACAGCGCTGTGCCAGGCGGTAAAACAGATAGGCGTACATGGCATCGTGTTGCTCGAAAGTAGGCAGGTGAAATGCCTTGCGGAGATTGTAGGGGATGAAAGAGTTTTTGGAAGCGGCCTGCGGAAAAGCTCCTTCATTCATAGACATGATAATCACCTGATCAAAATCCAGGTTACGGGTTTCCAGTACCCCCATAATTTGCAAGCCGAGAAGAGGCTCTCCACTGAAAGGAACACGAACGCCCTGAACCACCTGGCGGAGCAGGCGGATGAAGGTTTCCATTTGTAAATTCATGGTATGTGTAGCCATGAGGTCTTCCAGCTTTTTCAGCTCTTTATATAACTTCAGTACAAATTCTTGTTCAGGCGCTGCATCTTCAAACTCCTCGGTAAGTACAGATTTGTTGATGAACAGCAATAGCTTGGTCAGGTATTCACTAAAATGAGCCACATCAGGGGCTTTATAGAACAGCGCATCGAAAATTGGTAACTGCATTTCCTGAAACAGAAACAGGGGAACCAAAGATTGATTTCGGTGAATGATGGCCTTTTTTAGTTCAAGAATTTTCTCCTGGGCGTCTTCTGCGACAGATTGGCTCAGGTAGGGGTGATCCAGCAGTTCCAAAGCCACTTTATATGGAAACAGCGGCCCTTCAGTGGCGCCCTGTTGCAATCGGCAGACCAGCTCAAAGAAGGTGTACAGCGCAGTGTTGCGCAATGGATAACCCATTGTAACGTTCAGGCTCTTGAAGTCCTCAGGCACGCTGTGAAGTACCGAGAAAAGCATGTGCTCCTGCGGGATGATGACGGCCGTTTTTTCTTCTTCAAAAGTTTCCCCACGTGCAAGGATTTTGGCTTTGATTTCCGAAAGGATATCGCCGGTTAATTTGGTTTGTCCGACCTCGAGGGGTACGCCAATGATCTCGACAGGAAACTCCTCCTCTTTCTTTTGTGCAATAAAGTGATCTGGTGCACGGTCTGGGTAAGGGTTATTGTCGGAAGGGGAATAAATTGGAGGAAGGGTTTTGCCCAGGATCGGATCTTGTCGGTATTCCCGCAGAAATCGCCCTGCTTCCTGGGCGTAATCTTCATAATAGTAGCGGTCAAGGTCCCAGTAGATTTTAGCATCTTCTTTCTCTACAAAATGAGAAATAATGCGCTGCTCTGTGGTGGTAAGGGCATTGAAGCCTGCAAAGATAATGGTGCCGTACTGGTGGCTGAAATCGTCTTGTTTGATGATCTCCAATACCGACTGGTGAATCATGCCACTGTATCCCATGCCTTTTTCCCGCAGTCGCTGCTGAAAAGCACGGTGAATAGTTGGCAGCTTCTCCCACAGCTCCTGAAACTGTTCCGCCTGTTGTAGATTTTTATCTTTGAAACTCGACCAGAACTGCGTTACGAGGGCTTTTTCCTCCTCGGAAAGGTAATCGAATTGCTGATCGATCGCTTTCAGCTCGGCCACATTTTTGAGCAGGTGCTCACTCTCAACCATGTATTTGTCGAGGTCTTCAAAATCTTTGAGAAGCATTTGTCCCCAAAAATAAAACTGATCGAAAGACTCCTGCTGCGCCTCAGGATTTGTGCCGTACATCACTTCCTGAAATACATGGAAAAGCTCGAAATTGAGCGCCAGGGGATCCTGGCTTTTCAATGGAGAGATATTCTGGATAAAATCATCGATACTGATGACATTCGGCGACCATACCGCTTTGTCGATCTGCTGTGAGAGGGCCTTGCGCAGGAACAGTCCGGCACGACGGTTAGGGAAAATCAGGGTGATTTTTTCCAGCTCAGGATAATCCCTGAGGATGTTTTCAGCAATTTGAGAGAGGAAAGAACTTTGCGACATGATCAATTTCTATTGGGTATGGATGCAAGCAACAGCCATACAGGGACAATTTAGTTGAAAGGAAAAAACCACCCTGAAAATACTTCAGCGTGGTTTCTATCATTTATTTTTCTTTTTTGAGAACACGGACCCCCACAGCAACAATATTGGGTAGGCTGGTGCCTTCATTGCGGACAAACTGCTGCAATTTCAGACGGTAGCCACCACGGTGGGGGAAGCGGAAATCGGTCTTGAGCGCAAACTCATGATCGTAGATGTCGCCCATTCCTTTACCCAGTGGCCTGCCAGTGGTGGCATCAAAAAGGTCTTTTTTGAGCAGTTCAGAATCCAAAACCTGACCAGTGCTGTCTTCGAGCGTATAGGTCAGGTAAATGTTGTGCTTCGGGTACTCCAGCGTATTCCTGATCAAGCAGGTGACGTCGTAAGTTTCCGCAGGATCAGCAATGGAGAAATCAAAAACAGGTGCGTCCTGATCTTGCCACTGCTGGTCTTCAAATTTATGCATCGCCTCATAGACATGGTTCGGGCCACAAGCCCAACAGCATGTTAGCAGGGCGAAGATGATTATCTTTGAGCACTTCATCAATCGTTGCTGTTATTACTGTTGGTGTTCGGTTTTGGTCCTCGGTTATTTGGCTTGCGTCGACGGTTGAAGTTGCGTCGGCGTTTTTGCTCCCCGCCTTCTTTAGCCACTTTAGCGCCACCTTCCGCCGAAGCATCTTTGGGGCTTTGTGCATCAGATTGCTGCGGGCGCATTTTTTGCCTTGGAGGGATCGCTGTTCCTTTACCGTCGGTTTTTGCCTCAGGTTTTTGGTTGTGCTGTCCCTGTTGTGTTTTCTGCTCTTTATTACCTTCAGGTCTTCTTCGCTGTGGTCGAGCTTGTCGGCGGCGGTTGTTTGGACGGTCGTTGTTACGGTTGCCCTTATCTTCCTGCTCACCTGATCGGCCCTCGGCGTTAGTCCTGTTGTTTTGGCCCTGTGCTCCCTGATCTTCAGGCTTTTTCCTGCGCTTTTTCTTTCTGCGCTTCGGCTCTGCGTTGCTGTACTTTTTATCGAGTTTGTCGAGGTCACTCGCAAAGGCGCCTTGCGTATCAATGGCTTGTTGCACATCCGACTCAAGTGTTGCAGGGAATTTTCCGTTTTTGTTCATGCGGATAATCTCCAGAACACGATCAATCGGAATAGAATACCATGAGTTTTCACTCTCGTAACCGAACCACATGATTCGGCGGAAAATATCCGTTTTCTGCAGGCGTGCTTCTCCCTTTTCCGTCACCAGTGGTACGGTAATTTCAGGAATATGCTGCAATGCTTCGAGATAGGTTTCCAGCTCGTAATTCAGGCAACATTTCAAACGGCCACACTGCCCAGAAAGCTTGCTTGGATTAAGCGAAAGGTTTTGGTAACGGGCAGAGGAAGTGGAGACACTTTTGAATTCATTCAACCAAGTCGAACAACAGAGCTGACGACCACAAGAGCCAATACCGCCCAATCGACCTGCTTCTTGACGCAAGCTGATCTGACGCATCTCTACACGGATTTTGAACTCCGAAGCCAGCACTTTGATCAGCTCACGGAAATCGACACGCTCATCGGCAGAATAGTAAAAGGTCGCTTTGGTATTGTCTGCCTGATATTCAATGTCAGTCAGCTTCATATTCAAGCTCAAACGCTCAATAATCTCCCTTGTACGGAACAGGGTGGGCGTTTCTCTCTTCTTAACCTCGTAAAATTTATTGAAATCTTTTTCACTCGCCACACGGTAGATTGGGCGAATCTCCTCGTTGTCCTCCACTTTTTTCTTACGCATCTGTAAGCGAACCAATTCGCCCATCATTGATACATAGCCCAAGTGGTGGCCATTGGGTACATCTACAATTACCGCCTCGCCAGTTGTGATTGGCAAGCTGTGGATATTTCTGAAAAAGTCTTTGCGTCCGTTTTTAAAGCGAACTTCTATTACATCATACTCCTTGTCCACGGGCAATTCCATATTGGAAAGCCAGTCAAAGGAATTCATTTTATTGCAACCCCCAGAACTGCAGGAGCCTTGGCTTCCACAGCCTTCAGCATACTCATTGTCAGTCCCACAAGTGGTACATTCTTCCATAATAATTGATATATATAAAATCAGAGGTGCTACCCATGGTTCATCACGCTCCTGTTGAATTGATATGAAAATGAAAAAATGATAGGGTAGATCAGTTTATTTCAAGGTAATGATAAAATTAAGAAATATTTTGAATATAAGCTTGATTATTTTTGCTGAAGGTATTGTGGGGGGATTTGTGGCTGGGACTACCTTTGGTCTGTCACGAGAGAGACTCTCCCGATAGAGGGAATTAGGCTATCGCGGGAGCCCCTCTCGTGATAGGTGGATTCGGCCAACAAAAAAGGTCATTGCCCTGATAGTACAATGACCTTTTGTTTGATCGTTGAATTGGTTCAAGCGTCTCGCTTGGATCAATGTTATATGTATTGGGTAGTCCAAGCGGGACGCTTGAACTACAATAAGATGGTTCTATTTTTCCAACTTCAACAAATCCTGACCGATATCCTTACGGAAATTCGCTTTGTCCCAAGAGATTTTGTTTACGCCCGCATAAGCATTTTCCAAAGCGGCATTCAAGCTGTCGCCTTTACCGGTGATGTTCAACACACGGCCACCGTTGGTCAATGTTTTGCCTGCTTCCGCTTTGGTTCCAGCATGGAAAACCGTTGCGGTATTTACATCAGCGATACCTGTGATTTCATCTCCTTTGCCATAAGCCTCAGGATAACCACCTGCTACCATTACAACGGTTGTAGCGATTTCATCATAAACCTCATAAGAAGTATTGCCCAACTGTCCGTTGGCTGCTGCTTCCAACAAATCCAAGAAGTCCGACTTGATACGAGGGATTACTACCTGCGTTTCAGGATCACCCATACGCACGTTGTACTCAATCACTTTTGGATCACCATTGTCATTCATCAAACCGATGAAGATGAAACCATTATAGTCGATGCCGCGATCTTGCAAACCGTTGATCGTAGGCTTCACAACGCGGTCTTCTACACGCTTCATGAATTCATCGCCGGCGAAAGATACCGGAGAAACCGCACCCATACCGCCTGTGTTCAATCCGGTGTCTTGCTCACCAATACGCTTGTAATCTTTGGCCTCAGGCAAAATCACATAGTCTTTTCCGTCGGTCAAAACGAATACCGACAACTCAATACCTGTCAAGAATTCTTCCACCACAACGCTTGCCGATGCAGCACCGAATTTGGCTTCCAACAACATCTCTTTGAAAGATGCTTTGGCGTCTTCGTGCGTTTCGCAAATCAAAACACCTTTACCCGCAGCCAAACCGTCGGCTTTCAATACGATAGGCGTATTCATGCCGTCCAGGTAAGTCAAACCTTCCTCGATCGTTTCCGCAGTAAATGTTTGGTAAGCCGCCGTTGGGATGCCGTACTCTTGCATGAATGCTTTTGAGAAATCCTTGCTTCCTTCCAAAGTAGCACCGTCTTTCTTTGGTCCGACGATCTTCAGTTGGCTGTATTTTTCATCTGCTTCAAAGAAATCACGAACACCTTCCACCAAAGGAACCTCAGGGCCAACCACCATCAGATCGATGTTCTCTTTAAGAATGAAAGCACCCAATGCCTCGAAATCAGTAACGCCGATATTGACGTTCTCCGCGATTTCCGCTGTTCCGGCATTGCCAGGAGCAACGAACAGTCGGTCGCACTTAGGACTTTGTTTGATTTTCCAGGTGAAAGCATGCTCTCTACCTCCAGATCCAAGGATTAGGATATTCATAATAATATCGTTCTTAGTGATTGATTAAGTTGTAGCTCAGATAAGCTGACGCAAAAATAATAATAGTTATTTTTTAAGGCAGTAATTAATGAATAAACTTCAAAAAAATAATATTTGGGTTTAAACGGTAACCTTAAATGTCAATTATTGCCTTTATTTATCAAGACCATAGTCTTTTTTTAATACTGATAATGGAACGCTTTCCCCGCCGTTTTCACTGTAAATAACGCCGTATTTCCTGCTGATCTCCGCTTTGGGTAATTCTTCAATACTGATGCTTACATGTATATCTTCGACAGGTCGGTCGCCTTTTCCTGTTTGTACTGCCGCAAGCTGATCAATGACAGGAAGGCCTTGTACCACTTGCCCGAAAACGGTGTATTCATCATCGAGGTGATATACGCCTCCGATAGACTTGTAGGCATCAATTCTTGCCTGTGGGTAATCTTTCTTGATCATCGGAACATCGAAGCGCTTTTCCATCATCGGGACCAGTTTAAATATTTCGGCATTATAAGCCTCGAGTCCTTTTGCCTGATAGATGTTGTTGAGTTTGTACAATACACTGTCGTAACCCGGCACTTCGGGTAAGTATTTCATCAAATATTTATTGATAAGGGGCATATTGGCGATCAGCTCCATTTTGGAAGTTTTCACTCCATCGACAATATAAAACTGACAGGCGCTTGACCGTTTTTCAGGATTGATATTGTCTCCTCTGCGGGCAGCAGCAATGGCACCTTTTTGATGAAAGAGTGCTTTGTTGAACTCGGCGGGAATGGTTTTTTGCGCTTTTTCAGGCATCCCAGCCTCTGCGAGGTCGCCGCCCTGTATCATGAAGTCATTAATTACCCGATGCCAGGTGGTGCTGTCATAGGCACCACTTTTTGCCAGCTTCAGGAAGTTGGCTTTATGTCCAGGAGCCTGATCGTAAAGGATGGCTTTCATGTCACCAAAAGGGGTGTGGAAAGTAATCAGGCTATCGTTGTTTTTATTGGTACAGGCGGAAAAGGCCAGGGTGATCAAAAGGAATAAAAATAATGGCGTAGATCGCATCATGCTGATTTTCTATTAAAAATGATTTCACTGCAAAGAAAATTAAAAAATCGGGCAAGAGAAAATCATTTCATTAATTGTCGATCAAGGGCAAAAGGGAAGGGGCAAAAAAATGACTGATGAATCGTTTCCGAAGCTTGATAATTTTATCTCGCCCCAGTTACTGACCATCAGTCACTGTTGTTAATTTTCCCTTTCTCGCCTTTTTAAGCGGTTGCTTTAGCCTCCGCTCCGAACAGCAGGTAGGGTCTATTTAATAGATCAGCTTAAAATTGGCGACATTCAGTTCACTGTCAATAACGCCAGCAAAATCATTACCGTTTGCACTCGGCGAGAAGACCACCACGATCTCGTTGGGGTTGGCTTGTGGATCGTCGAAGAATCCACTTTCATTCAAGCTTACATATTCACTCGCTTTGGGCAATGCGTAGTCGGGCAGCTGGTCGTTTGGTCCGTAGATCATTTCTATCTGAGCGGTTTGCCAGCCTTCGTCCACTTGATTATTGGCAGGATCAAAAGATTTATCCGTTACTCGCAACCAGGCAGTCCCGATGCGCTGAATGTTACCATTGCCATCGTTGTTTCTCAACAAAACATAAAGGTCGGCAGCGTCGGCCTGATCATCAACGGGCAAAACCTTGTCGCCATTAATGCCTCTGTACTGCTTGCCCGTGCCAGGGAAGTAGCGGTAGCTGATGGAGAATCCTTTCGGGCGGGCGGTAAAGGGTTGCCCGAAGGTCGGTAGTTCATAGGGGTTGGGAATCAGGTTGCTTCCATAGTTGAATGTTCCCGAGTAGAGGCTTCCTGCAGCAATTGGGGGGAATCCTTCCACCGTCGAAACATCGATGGTTGTAAGCCGCACTGCAGGCCCATCCGATTTCTGAAAAGGAATATTGTTTTCTGCCTTTCCGGCTCTTTTACTTCCCTCGTTGGGGGTGCACCAGAAGTTGTCGCTTTCCTTGCTAACCCCTATTTGCTGATATTCCACTTTGCCGAAGAAGCTGTATTCATCGGTGTACCAACTTTCGAAATTACTGTTGGTGGGCTGATCGCCATCTTCGGAAATCACCAAATTGACGGTTACCTCCCATTGTTTTTCAGTGCCATTTTCAGCCCTCACCGTATAGGTTACCTTATCGGAAAAGTTCTGTGTAATATCCTCTTCCGGACTCAGGGAGGATAAGCTGCTTGTGTTAATGCTTACCGGAGTAATTTCCTGGAGGTCGGTACCAAAAGGAAGGTCCAGGACAATGTGCTGCGTGGCGGTATCAATTTTTGCCGCACCAATCTGGTTTGGCAGGTTGAAGGTAAGGATTTCAGCCTGATCGTTCAGTCCGAAATAGGACTCATCGATACGGCAGGAAATTGTGGCAAAAAGCAAAAAACAAAGGCCGATATATCTGATTGATTGGTTCATCTTTTGATCGAATTAAAAATATAAAGCAACACCTATATTCAGTTCCAATAGACTCAGGCGGTAATCGAAGGAAGAGGTTGTTACTTCTGTGATCTCTTCATAGTTGATTCTTTCCTCTTCTTTACTCAGGTTGAACCCCAACAGGCCTACCGATACCTCAAGGGCAAAGCCTTTGGTAATAAAAGCGACCATCCCGGGTTGTATGCCGAGGCCGACTTCATAATAATTATTGACCGATTTACTGATGTTCATGTCGGTGGTGGTAACATTCAGCCTCTGCCCATGTTCGTAGTAAAGGTTTGTTTGATTGTAAAGCGCAAAGCGCCCTTTACCATCCAGTGGAAGGTAGTTTCGCATAAAGCCCGTGAGTCGGTAGCTCTGAGATGCTGTTTGCAAAAAACGATCATCAGGATCCCCGATAATGGTCCGCTCGTTAATCCCTCTTTCGTATTTCAGGGCGAATCCAAGGGAAAAGTTATCTTTGAGAAAGTACCCCACCAGCGGCTCTACAGAGAAGTCGTATTTATTTTGGTCGAGCACCTGCTGAATGAGCTGATCCTGATTTTGGGCATGCTTGGTATTGAAGGAAAAGGCAATAGAGGAATGAATTTTACCTTTTTGCCGGAACCGTGAAAAATTTTCATTCAGCAGTTGGATGTCGCCAGTTTTTGGGGTCTGCTGTTCCTGTGCCGAGGCCGGAAAAGCCAAAAAGCACATACTGCACAATAAGGCGGTAAGCCAAATTTTTGTCATGGTATTCTGGTTGATGTACGATAGATAAGCTTGGGAATAGCAGCTCCCGTTTCGGGCTAAAATTACAATTTATTTGTGCTTAAACTACTGTCAGGGCATAAAAAAAGGAGATTTAACTTTCGAAAAATCTCCTTTTGGGGTATTAGTCTATTTCTTCAGAACCGTCTGTGGATAGGTCGAAATTACCTCCCCACTCCCATTCTTCCTTTTTATAATTGGGGAATATTTCAAAGTGTTTTTCTCGCACTTTACGCAATACTTCCTTTTTAAACTCGTCGATGTTCTTCTTTTTCGAGGCCGAGATAAATACCGTAGTATGCTCATCTTTGCCATGGTAAGTTCTTTTCAGGCGCGTGATCAGGTCTTCAGTTTCCTCCTCTTCATAATCAGGTGCTTGCCCCAACTCTTCAAGTCGGCGACGCTCATGCTCCTCACGACGCAACTGCTTTTCGTAAAGGTCAATCTTGTTGAATACCAAAACGGTCGGTTTGTTGGCAGCCCCAATCTCGGTCAGGGTTTTGCCCACTACCTCAATATGTTCTTCAAAAGATTCATGGGAGATGTCTACCACGTGGATCAACACGTCAGCTTCGCGAATTTCATCCAAAGTGGATTTGAAACACTCGATCAGGGTTGTCGGTAACTTTCTGATAAACCCAACAGTATCGGTCAGCAGGAAAGGAATACGATCGATGACCACCTTTCTTACGGTGGAATCAACGGTGGCAAACAGTTTGTTTTCTGCAAAAACATCGGCCTTGGCTATGGCCTTCATCAAGGTGGATTTCCCCACGTTGGTATAACCTACCAAGGCAGCACGCACCATGCGGTCGCGATTTTGTCGGCGGGTGTTAGACTGTCGGTCAATTTTATCCAGCTTTTCTTTCAGAATACTGATTCGGTGTTTAATGATCCGGCGGTCAGTTTCAAGCTCCGTTTCCCCAGGTCCACGCATACCCACACCACCTTTTTGTTTCTGAAGGTGCGTCCACATTCGGGTCAGTCGAGGCAATACATACTGGTACTGCGCCAACTCTACCTGCACTTTGGCTTGCGCCGTTTTTGCACGATCCGAGAAGATGTTCAGGATCAGCAGGCTTCGGTCAAGGATTTTACACTCAAAATGAGTTTCCAGGTTCCGTACCTGTGAAGGGGAAAGGTCATCATCAAAAATGACCATATCGATATCATATGCAGTAACATAGGCCTTGATGTCCTCAAGCTTACCCGATCCTACATAAGTTTTGTTGTCAGGGTGTTCTAAGTTCTGTGTGAATTTTGCCTTGGTGATTGCCCCTGCGGTAGTAGCCAGGAAATCCAGCTCAGCAAGGTATTCTTCCGTTTTTTCAGGACGCTGCTGTTGTGTGGATACTGCCACCAAGACGGCAGTTTCAATCTTGGCACTTGTAGTTATTGATTCTGTTTTCATACACGATATAAATACTTCCGGCACCCAAAAGCCGGGAGTATGGTCATGAAACGCCCCGAAAGCGACGCTTCTTATTTTATTTTTCTTTTAATTGGTCGATATATTGCGCGACCTGTGAAATCTCTTTCGGTGATAAAACATCCTTGAAAGCATTCATATTGCCTTTTCCGTTGGCAATAATCTCGGTGCGTTCTTCCATGGTCATGGTCGTTGTACTGAGGTCTGAAGCCTGGTACATTCCTTTTTTTCCATCGGTGCCATGGCAAGAGCCACATGCGGCTTTTCTGTACACACTTTTGCCAGGATTTACCTTAGCAACTGTTTTCTGAGGCGTTTTGATCGTTGTTTCCGCTTTTTTTTCATTGCCACCACAGGCCCACAGCCCGACCGACAATAATGCAAAGATAACTAAAAGATTGTTTTTCATGATCAAAGGGGTGAAAATAGCACAGGGTAAAGCTGTTTGGCCTTACCCTGTGATGAATTTTTATTTGATAATCTTAAGCGCCCACGGCTCCGTAATGGAAAAGCATATACAGGAGCAACAAAGCAAATGCTGCCGCTGAAATACCTGCGAGCGCAATATTTTTCTTTCTGAAACCAATAATGCCAAGTGGGGTGCCCACAAGCACAATGGCTAATTTAAGCATGAACAAAGGTTCGCCGAGTAATCCGGAGGCCATCCAGAGGAATAAGCCTGTGGCCAGTACAAGGAAACCGAGGATCATGTCGGCGATTTTCGTTTTCGCACGGAGAATATCCACCTTTGCAGGTGCGGCAATCATCATGATGAATTTAAAAACAATCCATAGGGTGAATAAAATAACTACCGTGGTGTGCAGGTGCTTGATACCAGTGAGCATAATTTTTGGGTATTTGTTGAGGTTATGGTTTGATTGAATGACCTATTTTGAAAATAGGTACACAAATATATGACAATCCTGTGAAATACCGCTTATGCCCCTCAAATTCCTAATTCAAGCGGGCAATATTTTTAGGGCGTTGCTTTGTGCTCAGAAAGGAAGCTCAAGGCCATATTATTGAAATAATTTGGCGCCTCTACATTACACACATGTCCGCAATTATCGATGATCTGCAGAAAAGCGGAATGGTGTTTTTGTGCCATTTCTTTCACGGGCTTGAGGAACATATGATCCTCTGCCCCCATAATATAAAGCGTTGGGGTGGCAATTTCCTTTTCCTTGAAAAATTTCAGCAATGGGTTGACGTCATTGGTGAGTTTGAACCATCGTAAAAATTCCTTCTGGGCGATTTTTTTCGCTTCGCGGATAAAAATATAACGACTTTTCTCGTGGTTCTTTTTCGGCATGATGATGAAAGCCATCAGGCGGTAGAGCCACATATATGGTACAAACTGTTTGGTCAGTTCAGCCATTTTGATCAAAATCCTGCTGCTGATTTTCAGGCGGGTAATCGCCCCACCAAGAATCATAGACTGCACCATGTCGCTTCTTAATTCTGCAATGGTACGAATGATGATCGTCCCGAGCGATATGCCTACAAAATGTGCTTTGGGGATTTTCAGGTATTCCAAAAGGTAGATCACATCCTTTGCGATAGACTCAAAAGTATAAGGCCCTTCGATCAGGTCCTTAATCATGTTCTGAGATTCTCCATGCCCCCGAAGGTCGAGCAGTAAAACGTTGTATGCTGCTTTGAAATCTTCAAGCTGCTTGGCCCAGATACGGGAACTGCCACCAGCACCATGGACAAAGACGACCCAGTCGCAATCCTGCGATTTGATGAAAGTATGGTGATGTAGCAATGGTTGACTTATATTTTTGATCATTATTTTCAATCCTCAATGGTGTAAAAAAGGCTCTTGTGAACCTATTTTGAAAACGGTTTGTTCAATCAAAAGTCAAAAAGAGTAAGTTATGCTTTGGTGAATTTATCAGTGAAAATGAATAAATTCTGTTGCAATAGCGACTAATGTGCCCAAGCCCATGGCACCGAAGCCTTTCCATGAGCGGTGTTCTTTGCCGGAGTTTTCAAAAAAGATGGTGCAGGAGATATGCAGAAAACTCCCCGTAACGAGTGCCGAGATCCATTCGAGCTGTGTATGATCGATCCAGGAAGAGTCGCCAATCCAGTGGGTAATCAGTACGCCTAAGGGGGAGGCAAGCGCAAAGATGGCCAGGGTGAACAGGGTGTTTTTTTGCATGGTTTTTCCGTGGTTCAGCATGGCGGTTAAAGCAAATGCTGCGGGCACTTTATGCAGCAGGATGCCCAATAGCAGGTTGTTGCCATGGAAATGCCCATGAATAAGCTCATGGCCGTTGAGGGCGCCGTGGCCAAGCATTGCCCCTTCAAGCAGGGAATGGGTGCCCAGGCCGATCAGCAATACCAGCGGGCTCAGGTTACCGTGCTGATGATCGTTGTGGGCGTGGAAGTGCCCATGTTCAATGCCTCCAGAGAGTTTTTCGAGCACTACCTGAAAGAAAAAACCACATAGAATGATCAGCCCAAGGATGCTTTTTTCGTGCATGGAGTCTGCATGAATATGATCGCTGTGGAATAATTCAGGGATTTGATGTACAAGGGTAAGCGCAAATAGATAACCTCCTGCAAAATTAAGAATTGCGCGGAAGTCGGGTTTATATTTTTTTGAGATCCACGGTTGCAGCAAGCCTGCGAGTATCGTGGCAAAAAATAAGATAGCTAAGGTTAGCCACATAGGGTGTTTATTTATAATTTTTATTTATGCAATAATGTGGCAAGTTAAGACAAATTCCGTAGCACAAAAATAGCAACACCAATATTTCCTTTAAAAAAGAAATGCCCATCCTGAACCGGACGGGCATTGTAATTATTTTTTGGCGACGAAAATCATTCGGTCAGAAATCCTTTCGTCGTAATCGTTCAGTTGGTAATCTCCGTAAACGGCCTCGACGGTCAGCCCGGCAGCTTCAAAATATTGGATGAAATCCTCCTTTCGGATCGCCTTGACCCGTTCCTGAAAGTGGAAAGGCCTGTTTTCATCTTCAAACCAAATATCCTTCACTATATAGCCGTCATCACTGAGGGCGCGGGTAATGCTGAAATCGATATTTTCAACAGTTTTACGTTCTTTAGGGACCAATCCCTGAATCACTTTTTCAGGATTCAGAAAGTCCAGTACAAATTTCCCACCTTTCTTAAGGCCTTCTGCGGCACGGCAAATGGCCTGTTTGTTTTCATCCTCCTGGGCAAAATAACCGAAAGAGGTAAACAGGTTCAGGATAAAATCAAAACTGCCTTTGCCCTGTTCAAATACATTTCGCATATCATGAATGTAAAACTGCAATGAACTGTTGGCGCTTTGTCGGGCAGCCTCAATATTCTGTGCCGAAAGGTCGAGCCCAACCACATGGTAACCTTTTTTATTCAGGAAAATACTGTGTCGCCCTTTACCACAGGCAAGGTCCATGATTTTAGCGTCGGGTGCAAAAGCGAGCTTGTCAGCCAAAACACTGATAAACTTCTGAGCTTCCACATAATCACGGTCTTTGTAAAGGATATGATAATATGGGGAGTCAAACCATTCACCAAACCATTCTTTTTTATTCATCATTGTAGGTTGTTTTTCTATTTGAAGGTTTCAGGAATTAAGATTTACGGATATTAATCATTGATTGCTCTGCTTTTTTAGTCGCATAAACCTTCAATTTACCATTTTCATCCGAATAAATCAGGTAGGCATCCAGTTCAGGGTGCTGTTGCAATACCGTTTTGGCTTTCTCAACGCCCATCACCATAAAGGCCGTTGCATAAGCGTCGGCAATCATGCAATTTGGTGCCAATACTGTGGCACTGAGTATGCTATGCTGAACAGGGTAACCCGACTTGGGATCAATGGTGTGAGCATATTTCTTGCCATTTTCAATATAATAATTGCGGTAGTTTCCGCTGGTTGCCATGCCACGGTCCTGAACCTGAATGGCCGCAAAAAGCTGTCGGCCACCACCACGGGCTTTCAGTTCATCGGCAGTCAGTGGTTCGTCAATGCCAATCACCCACGCCTGATTTTTATCGCTGATGCCGTAGCAATCCACCTCGCCGCCAATTTCAACCATGATATTATCGATGCCCTGTGCGCGGATATAATCAGTTACCACATCCACACCATAGCCTTTGGCCAGTGCACTGAAATCCAGCTGTACTTCTGGTCTGGATTTTTGGGCTGCCAGGCTGTCAAAACTGATGGATTTGAAATCTACCAGTGCTTTCAGGCTGTCCACCTTATGGGGAGTCATCTCATCCTTTTTGCCTGGCCCAAAACCCCATGCTTTCACCAGTGGTAGTACTGTTGGGTCAAAGGCGCCATCGGTAGCCTCATAAACTTGTTTGGAGGTTTTCAGTACCTGATAAAAATAAGGGCTTTGGTAAGTGAGCCCATGATTTTTATTGAAAACTGAAATTTCTGAAGTGGGAATATAAGTAGACTGGGACTGATTGAAAGCCACCAAAAGCGAATCGACTTGTGTTTTAAAGTTGCGCCCCTGTGGGTCAATATATTTGATATGGTAATAAGTACCCATGGTCTCGCCTTCAAGGTACACCATGTTTTTGGTGTGCTCAGAAACATTTTGCTGGTGCTGATGATCTCGGTATAAATGAACCGCCCACATCAATAAAAGCAAGATGGCTGGGTAAATGAAGCTCTTTAGGTTTAATTTCGGTCTTGATTGCTGACTCATTTGATCAATAGGTTTATTTCTTTTGACAAATAAAAGGGTATTTGCGAAATAATCCCACTATTGATTACTTTTGCCTGTTCTTGCAGGAAGTATTGTGATCTTTTTGTTAAAATTTCGCTTCTTATTGCAAATAATTGCCTTCAATAATAAACCTTAGACCTTATGCGTGAGGATTATTTAAATGGGGAGGATGATAATCTGAGCCCCAAAGAAAAAGAGTTTGAAAAGGCGTTGCGCCCCTTGAGTTTTGATGACTTTACTGGACAGGAGAAAGTACTCGATAACCTAAAGGTGTTTGTCGGTGCTGCCAAAAAGCGGAATGAACCCCTGGATCACGTCTTGTTACATGGCCCTCCAGGCTTGGGGAAAACGACCCTTTCACATATTATCGCCAATGAGTTGGGTTCCGAAATCAAGGTAACCTCTGGCCCTGTGTTGGATAAGCCTTCCGATTTGGCGGGCCTGCTTACCAACCTCGAGGAGCATGATGTGCTGTTTATTGATGAAATTCACCGCCTGAATCCTGTGGTGGAGGAGTACCTTTATTCGGCCATGGAAGATTACAAAATCGATATTATGCTCGACAGTGGGCCTAATGCGAGAACAGTACAAATTGGGCTGAACCCTTTTACGATGATTGGTGCAACGACTCGGTCGGGCTTGCTGACTGCTCCTTTGCGTGCGCGTTTTGGGATTACGGCTCGTTTGCAATATTACGATGCGCAGTTGCTGACACACATTGTGCGTCGTTCTGCGGAATTGCTTGGCACCCCAATTGATGAGGACGGCGCTTACGAAATTGCCCGCAGGAGTCGGGGAACGCCACGTATTGCCAATAATCTACTGCGGAGAACGCGTGATTTTGCTGATGTGAAGGGGGATGGGTCCATTACGATTGCCATTGCACAAATGGCGCTTGAAGCCCTTGATGTGGATCATAACGGGCTCGATGAAATGGATAACCGCATCTTGTCGACAATCATTGAAAAGTTCAAAGGCGGGCCAGTGGGTATCAGTACCATCGCTACTGCGGTCAGTGAAGAGGCCGAAACGATCGAAGAAGTTTATGAACCTTTCCTGATTCAGGAAGGATACATCAAAAGAACAGCAAGAGGTCGGGAATGTACGCTTTTGGCTTACGATCATTTGGGCATAAACCCACAACAGGATACCAGAAGCTTGGGCTCCCTGTTTGATTGATTTGTGAAGGATTTTGTCCACAGATTATTTTATGAGTTACAATATGAACTGTTTTTAGGGACATAAACCTAAAGCAAAATAAAAAATCATGATCATCCTTTAAGTCAAGGTAATCATGGTCAAAAAATACTCACTAATTATAGGCTACTGCCTACGACCTCACCGAATCAACCTGTGAAGGAAAAACAATCACAGTAATCATCAGAATGAACGCAACAGCAATAAGGAACAACACCCAATTTCTCAAAGCCGAGGCCAAGCGCCTGGGCTTTGATTTTGTTGGTGTATCGAAAGCGGAGTATTTGGAGGAGGACGCCCCTTTGCTGGAGCAGTGGCTGAAAAATGATTATCAGGGGAAAATGCAATACCTGGAAAATCATTTTGATAAAAGGCTGGATCCGCGAAAGCTCGTCGAGGGGGCAAAGTCAGTCGTTTCGCTGGTCTATAATTATTACCCTGAGGAAGATTTAGCCAAAGACGGAGAATATAAATTTGCCAAATACGCCTACGGCAAAGATTATCATTTTGTGGTTAAGGATCGGCTGAAGGAATTGATGCAATCTTTGAATGATGAAATTGGTGAGATTGACGGCCGTATCTTCGTGGATTCCGCACCTGTTATGGAGCGAAGCTGGGCCAAAAAAAGTGGCTTGGGCTGGATCGGGAAGCATTCTCTGTTGATCAATAAACAACAGGGGAGTTTTTTCTTTTTAGCGGAACTGATCATAGACCTTGAGCTGGAACCTGACCTGCCCTATGCGAAAGATTTTTGCGGCACCTGTACCAAGTGTATCGATGCCTGCCCGACGGAAGCAATTGTTGCGCCTCAGGTGGTGGATGGCAGTAAGTGTATTTCCTACCTGACCATCGAGTTGAAGGATCAATTGCCCAACAGCTTTAAAGGGCAGATGGATCAATGGGTGTTTGGTTGCGATGTTTGTCAGGATGTTTGCCCCTGGAACCGATTTTCTAAACCGCACCGTGAGCCTGAATTTGCACCTCATCCCGCTTTGGGAAAGATGCAGAACCGAGAGTGGGAGGAATTGACACAGGAAGTTTTCAGTGAAATTTTCCGTAAATCTGCCGTAAAACGGACCAAATTAGCAGGCTTAAAACGAAACATTATCTTCGCCAAGGAGTAGCAAATCACCTTTTTTTAAATCATTTGCTTTCAATAAGTTAGTTATCCACTGAAAAAGGGTGGTGTGGAAAACTTTTGTGGAAAACTAGGTGATTCACAGCCTTTTCCACATAAAATTTAGTCAAAGTTGGAATTTGCCGAATTTTAGTCCTGAAAATCAAAGTAAAAAGCGGTGCCATGTGGATAAGTCGCGAATCGATACTGAAAAATCGAAATACGAACACGCGAAAAGTGGATAAGTCAGTATGGTTTTTGAAATTTCTAAAAAAGCAGAGCATTATCCACTGTGGATAAGTGGGGGGAATGGCTCATCTTGTCGGTTATTCACAATTCATACCACACCTTGATATCGAAAGTGTGTTGTCCGTAGTGTGAGTGGAGCCGAATGCACCTCTTGAAAATTAAATTATCAACAAACTTTATCTTGCGTTTAAATCATCAGGCTCCTGGTGAAAGCGCAAGCAATTGCTTTGAGGCAATAAAGTTTTTAAATTGAAATGAATTTTAAAAAGATATGATGAACGATCAGCAACGTAAAGGCCTTTTCTTCTCTGTAATTCTTGTATTGATCATGCTTTGCAGTGGGCTGTCGGTGCATGCGCAATCTATTTCTCCCAATTCGAAAACTCCTGGAAGGCAGTTTACCAAGAAGGAAAAACGACAAATGCGCAAGGCTGAAAAGAAACGCCGAAAATTCCTTGAAGAGGCACAGAAGCAAAGTCAGGGAAGAACTTACGATCAGGCGATTTTTGAGGCGCAGGAACGGCAAAAGCAAAATGCTGAAAAATATGCACGAATGGAGCGGGAGATGAAAAAACCGCAATATTCCGACCCTACCTATTTCGGCCATAAGCGCAAACCCAAAAAGCGAAAGCCTGGCAAAAAGAAATTTTGCAAAGAGTGTGGCATGTGGCATTAGGTACGCCAATCAAATTTAGCCTTTAAATGCTGATGAAATTCGCTGAGGGATGCTGCTATCTTGCGGTCGGTAGGTGGAAAGCGATACTTTACAGCCACCAATCGCATCTCAAGAGTTGTTTTTGACAGAATACTTAAACGGATCATCGATCAACGAACTTATGCAAAATATAAAAATCCTTCCCCAGTGGCACCCCAGGCAAACCAAAGGGCTATTTAGTGAGTCGATGACAGCAAATGCGTTGCTTTTTTTGCCCTCTTTCTGGGTTAAGCTTGCGGTGCGTGAAGCCGAGGAATCTACTGATATCGGCCTGCTCGTTGATTACCCGATGGGGAACAGTCATTCGGCAGTCTGCATGAATGCCGTGGAGGTTGGCTTGAAATACGGTGTTCGTGCCGTCGCGCTGACTTACCCTTATGGCGCTCATCGAAGTGGTATGGACTGGCCTAAAATTCTGATGGCCATGACCTCGAAAAAAGTTCATCAGGAGGCTGTTTTTTTATGGATGTTGATCGACGTGGACCGACTTCCGCAAACGTTATGGACACAGGCCGTTAAATGGATGCTCGATGCGGGCGTTGACGGTTTATTGGTTGAAAATCTTGCAAAGGAAAATCAGGAAGCGATTCAGGTGCTGGAGGGGCTCACCTCCAATCAACTCGACTTACACTTTTTATAACTGCCAGTTTAATTTTTGAGCAAAAAAAAGTCCCCTTCGGTTAAAAAGAGGACCATCATTGTTTGGGGGAAAGAAAATCTATCCGAAAGCTTCGTTGAGAATTTTGTTGTATTGATCACCAAATTGTTGATAACACCAATTTTGCAATTCGAGCCTTTCTACAGGCATGCAAAATTTGATCGCTTTGATCAGTTCTTTTTTGAAAAGATGGGCATCGAAACTCACTTTAGACAGAATAGTCTTGCAATATTTGAGCATGTTGTTAAAATTTAGGCCTCCTTATGTTAGAGGCGTAAAAAAATAAATGTTAAAGGAAAATTTATCTTATTTTTGTAATAAGTAAACTAAGTAAAAAGTTTTTTCATGGAACGAAACTGGAAATTAAACCATGTACTGTTTGTACTGGCTTTATTGCTGTTACCATTATATACGTTCGCTCAAAACGAAAAGGTTTCATTAGAGCTGGGATCTTCAAGTGTTGCTAAGAATCAGATGTTTACCATCACTATTAAAGTGGAAAATGGTCGGATGAAATCCCATACCAATTTTCCTCAAATTGATGGATTCGTGATGCAGGGAACTTCGTCGTCCTCTTCAACAAATTATATCAATGGGCAGATGTCTTCTTCTGAATCATTGATACAAAATTATGCGCCAACCAAAGAAGGTAAATTTCGCCTTCCCCCTTTCAAAATGGAGGTCAATGGGCAAACGTTATCCTCTTCAGGAACAACTATTACCGTCGGACCTGCCCGTCAGCGGCGCAGAAGCCGTGGTTTTGATCCCTTCGGCAGTGACCCTTTCGATGATTTTTTTGGGAGAAGAAATACCCAGCCACAGGAATTTGTAGATGTAAAAGATGATGCCTTCTTCGCGCTGACCACCAGCAAAAATCAAATTTATGTAGGAGAGGGTGTCAATGTTAATTTGGCTTTTTATGTGGCGGCAAATAATCAGGCACCGATGGATTTCTATCAGTTACCTGAACAAGTGCAGGAAATGGTGAAGAAAATTAAGCCTGCATCCTGCTGGGAAGAAAACTTCAATATCGATAGAATTAACGGCGTACCTGTAACCATTAACGGAAAAAGTTACACGCAATACCGCATGTATCAAGCGACTTATTTTCCGCTCAATGCTGGCGAGCTTAAATTTCCATCGCTTTCCCTGAAGATGATCAAGTACAAGGTGGCCAAACAGCAGACCTTCTTCGGAAATAATAAAAAAGAAGACTATAAAACTTTTAAATCACCCGCTAAAACAGTGAAGGTGATTGAGTTGCCTGAACACCCGCTGAAAGACAAAGTGTCGGTGGGCCGTTTCCGCTTGTCGGAAAAACTCAGCCGTGACAAGCTTGATGCTGGTAAAAGTTTCGAATATTCTTTTACCGTTAACGGGCAGGGGAATATCGCTTCGATCAATAAACCAATTTTGGTGAAAACGAAGGATATAGAATTTTATCCGCCAAACATTCGCCAGAATATCAATAGAAACAATAACCGTATTTCAGGTTCAAAAACCTTTACCTATTATGGGATCCCTCGGGAGCCAGGTACTTATAAACTGAGCGACTTCTTCTACTGGGTGTACTTTGATCCGAGCAAGCAGGCTTACGATACCCTGCGACCTCGAAAAACGATCACCGTTACTGGGCAGAGTCAGAAATTTGTAACCATTGAATCCAATAACCTCGGCGAGTTTTATAACCGCATCGGGAAGGATGATAATGAACTTGAAGCCCTGGAGCCTGTCAATTACTGGCAGTGGATCGGAAATATCCTTATTGTATTGGCCGTAACAGGCACAGCAGTATTGCTGATCAGAAAAAATTGATGCCACAGGAAGCATTAAAGAAAATACCTAAACTACTATACCAAGATGGGAAATTCATTCGGAAGAAAATTCCGCATAACAACTTTTGGCGAGTCACATGGCCGTGGCTTGGGCGTAACAATTGACGGTTGCCCCGCAGGCGTGCCTGTTGATGAGGAATATATTCAGGCTGAACTTGATCGTCGGCGTCCTGGGCAGTCGAAAATCACCACCCAGCGTAAAGAAGGCGATAAGGTAGAGATCCTCTCGGGAGTTTTTGAAGGGGTGTCCACTGGTACGCCTATTGGCATGATCATCATGAATCAGGACCAAAAGAGCAAGGATTACTCGCATATCGCCAAGTCGTTTCGCCCTTCGCATGCCGATTACACCTACCATGAGAAATACGGGCAGCGGGATTACCGAGGAGGCGGAAGAAGTTCGGCAAGAGAAACGGCCGCAAGGGTAGCTGCTGGTGCGATTGCCAAGCGAATGCTGGCACATTTTGATATCAAAGTACAGGCTTATGTTTCGCAGGTGGGGCCTTTGAAGTTGGAGAAATCTTATCAGGAGCTTGATCTGAGCCAAATAGAAAGTAATATTGTGCGGTGCCCTGATCAGCAGGTGGCTGAGCAGATGATTGCCCTGATTGATGATACCCGATTGAAGAGAGATACGATCGGTGGGGTGGTTTCTGCGGTGGTCAGTGGTGCTCCTGTAGGTTTGGGTGAGCCTGTTTTTGATCGGCTTCATGCAGAGCTTGGCAAGGCGATGTTGAGCATTAATGCTGCCAAAGGTTTTGAGTACGGTAGTGGATTTGACGGGGTCGCATTGTACGGTTCGCAACACAATGATGCCTTTGTTACCGATAAAGATGGTGGGATCCATACCAAAACCAACCGATCAGGTGGGATTCAGGGAGGGATTTCCAATGGTGAAGATATTTATTTCCGCGTTGCATTCAAGCCTGTTGCCACGATTATGATGGATCAGGAAAGTATTGATGTTGATGGAAATGCGGTTACGGTGAGCGGCAAAGGGCGACATGACCCCTGTGTGGTTTCGCGGGCGGTACCCATTGTGGAGAGTATGGCCGCTTTGGTCATTGCTGATCATTTGCTGTTGCAACAAAGCACAAGGCTGGATCAGATTACCTTATAATTGAATAGGAAAACGAAATGGTGAATCATCACGGTTTCGTTTTTTTTTGTGTCGAAAATCGCCGATTGCCTCAATTGTGATTTGGAATTCCAATGTCAGAATGTTATTATCAGCCGCCCTGATGTTTTCAGCCCTGATTATTGGCTGATTGCCCTATCTATCGCATAATCTTTCAAAATACTATATATCTTTTTTTAGATGACTAAAAAACTTCCGCTTCACACACAAATTGTTATAGGCTTAGTGACTGGCCTGGTAATCGGTTTGATTTTTATTTTTTCAGGAGTACCATCTTGGATTACCATTGAGCTGATCAAACCGATCGGTTCTATTTTTATTCGGGCATTGAAAATGATTGCCGTTCCGTTGGTGTTGGCTTCATTGATTGGCGGTATTGCCAACCTGAGTGATGTATCCAAACTTTCCCGCATGGGAACCAAAACGATCGGCATATATCTGCTCACAACCCTCTGTGCGGTGCTGATCGGACTGGCGGCGGTCAATATTGTTCAGCCCTACAAGATGATCTCCAAAGAAACGAGTGCCGCCATTGTGGCGCAGTATTCTACGGATGTTCAGAAAAAGCAACACAATGCCGAGAAGGTCAAGGAGCAACATGCTTTGGATCCGCTGGTTAATATGGTGCCAGAGAACGTGGTTACGGCTTTTGCCAATAATAAAAACATGTTGCAGGTGGTCTTTTTCGCCGTCCTGTTTGGTATTGCCCTGCTGAAATTGCCTGAGGAAAAGAGTGCTCCCCTGGTCAGCTTCTTTGATGGACTGAATGAAACGGTGCTCAAGATTATTGACTTTATCATGCTGTTGGCACCATTTGGGGTGTTTTCACTGATTTGTTCCCTGATTGTGGAGGTTGCAGGTGATGACCCCAACCATGTTTGGGGCGTGCTGAAATCGCTGGGGGCTTACTCGCTGACCGTTATCGGAGGATTGCTGATCATGATGCTGGTGGTTTATCCAACAATTTTACGCCTGTTTACCAAGCGCCGTCTGAATTATAAAAAGTTCTTCAAGGGAATGGAACGAGCACTTTTGTTGGCTTTCAGTTCAAGTTCGTCAGCAGCAACTTTGCCGATTACGATCGAATGTGTAGAGCATGAGTTTGGAGTTTCTGAGGAAGTGAGTTCTTTTGTTTTGCCTTTGGGAGCGACCATGAATATGGATGGTACAAGTCTTTATCAGGGCGTTGCAGCGGTATTTATTGCCCATGCCATGGGGATTGAACTGACAATGATGCAGCAGGTTTCCATTGTCTTTACAGCCATTTTGGCTTCGATAGGTTCAGCAGCTGTACCAGGTGCAGGTTTGGTGATGCTTCTGATTATTTTGGAAACGATAGGCGTTCCCGCAGGTGGTTTGGCATTGGTTTTGGGCCCTGACCGAATTATTGATATGTGCCGTACAGTGGTGAATGTAACGGGCGATGCGACGGTTTCGATGATCATTGCTGACTCTGAAGGTGAGCAACTTAAGATTTAGCCCTTTTGGGAATAAAAGATTAAATTGTCGTCAATCAGTCAGAATTGCTCATAAATATTTTGTAATTTTGTTCAAAATTAGAACCTATTAAGCTGATGGAAAATAACCAAGGATACGATCGCGATAAGATGTATGAGAAGGTGGTCACCATTTATTTGGAAGCTAACCCTAATCCTAATTCTTTGAAATTTGTGACCAATTTGATGTTGGTCAATGGCATGGAACAGTACGATTTTTCTGATATGGAAAATGCCGCTCCTTGTCCTTTAGCTCAGGAATTGTTTGGTTATCCATTCGTTGAGCGTGTATTTATAAGTGGTAATTTCCTGACCATCTCCAAGGCAGAGAATGTTGCCTGGGAAGATATTCAGGATGATTTGAAGGCCCATATCACTGAATACCTTCAGTCGGGAAAAGAGTTATTCAATGCCGAAGCGCAGGAGCAGCAAGCAAGCTCAGCAGAGAATGAAACGGAGATTGAAGGAAAGATCAAGATGATTCTGGATGAGTATATCCGTCCTGCTGTTGAGTCTGATGGGGGTGCAATTTCTTTCCACTCTTTTGAAAATGGCGTTGTGAAAGTATTGTTGCAGGGCGCCTGCAGTGGTTGCCCATCTTCAACAATTACATTGAAACAGGGGATTGAAAACTTGCTGAAACACCAAATCCCAGAAGTTCAGACTGTTGAAGCTGTTGGTGTTTAAGTCTTTTTAGAGATATAAAATATATAAAGCCCGAAACGGAGCGTGATGCACTGTTTCGGGCTTTTTTTGTTAGGATGTTAGCTTATCACGAGAGGGACGCTCGCGATAGTCACAGATTAATTATTGACTAATACTCAACAGCCAATTCCTCAATCAAAAAGGCATATTCCAAAGCGGTTTCTTTGAACTTGCGGAAACGCCCCGACTGCCCACCGTGGCCAGCATCCATATTGGTATGCAACAACACACGATTATTGTCAGTCTTCAGCTCACGTAATTTGGCCACCCATTTGGTCGGTTCCCAATATTGCACCTGACTGTCGTGGAAGCCACTCGTTACCAAAACTGAAGGATAATCCTGCGCCACCACATTGTCATAAGGCGAATAGCTCAGCATATAATCATAGTAGGTTTTGTCATTCGGATTGCCCCATTCTTCATATTCGCCAATGGTCAATGGAATGGATTCATCCAGCATGGTCGTAACCACATCCACAAATGGAACCGCTGCAATCACCGCCTTGAACAAATCAGGACGCATATTCATCACCGCACCCATCAACAGGCCACCGGCAGAACCACCCATCATCGCCAATTTATCTTTATTGGTATAATTTTCAGTCGTCAGCCATTCCGCTGCAGCGATGAAGTCCAAGAAAGTATTTTTCTTTTTCAAAAACTTACCATGCTCATACCATGAACGTCCCAAGGTTTCTGAACCACGGATGTGCGCAATGGCATAAACAAATCCACGATCCAACAGCGATAATCTCACTGAGCTGAAATGCGGATCAATGCTGTAACCATACGAACCGTAACCGTAAAGCAAGGTCGGGTTACCACCATCTTTTTTCAGTCCTTTTTTATAGACAATCGACATCGGAACCATCACGCCATCATGCGAAGGGAAGTTTACACGCTCACATACATAATCATCTGCAGAATACCCGCCGACAATCTCTTGCTCTTTTTTCAATTCTTTGGAGCGATCCGCCATATTGAAATCGAATACCGAATTAGGACGGGTCATCGAAGCGTAACCAAAACGCAGGATGTTGGTGTCAAAATCCATATTGGCACCTGTATAAGCCACGTAGGCAGGTTCATCGAATGGAATGTAATAGTCCTCCGTTTCGTTCCAACGCTTCACATTCAGGTGGATCAATCCGTCTTTTCTTTCGGTAACCACCAAATAGTCGCGGAAAATTTCGATGTCTTCTAACAGCACATCTTCGCGGTGAGGAATCACTTCCACCCAATCATGAAAAGTGGTGGCCGTTTCGGTACATTTCATCAGGCGGAAATTGTGCGCCGCCATATTGGTGCGGATATAGAAATGATCTTCGAAGTGATCAATGCCATATTCCAAAAGAGGGGTACGTGCCTGAAACATTCTGAACTCGCCTGTCGGGTTTTCCGCTTCCAAAATCTGAAATTCGGAAGAGGTTGTACTCGTTGAGCCAAGGATCAGGTATTTTTTGGATTTGGTTTTATAGATAAAGGTGTCGTACAGGCCATCCTCTTCTTCAAATACCAAAACATCCTCTTCCTGGGGTGTACCCAGAACGTGTCGATAGGTGCGGTAAGCTCGCAGAGCATCATCTTTTAAAGTATAAAAGATCGTTTTGTTGTCATTGGCCCAAGTGATGCTTCCCGCAGTGGCAGGAATCAAATCCTCAAATACCTCACCCGTCTGCAAATCCTTGATGCGGATGTCATAGTTGCGGCGGCCGACTGTATCTTCACTAAAGGCAATCAGTTGATTGTTGGTACTGACCTCCCAATCGCCAAGGGAATAATAATCATGCCCTTTGGCCATTTGATTTTGATCCAAAAGCACTTCTTCCTCCGCTTCCAAACTGCCCTTTTTTCGGCAATTGATCGCATATTCCTTGCCCTCTTCATATCGGGTATAGTAATAATAGCCATCATAGAGCACAGGAACAGATTTATCGTCCTGCTTGATGCGACCAACGATTTCGTCATAAAGTGTCTTTTGCAACCCTTCAGTAGCCGAAAGCGAAGCCTGCGTATATTCATTTTCTTTGTTCAAATAATCGACAACCTCTTGGTTTTCGCGGTCGCGCATCCAATAGTATTCGTCCACACGTTGGTGTCCGTGGGCAGTCAATATTTTATTTATTTTTTTGGGGCGAGGTGCTTCCATTATTGCTATGATTTGGTGCGGCAGAGCGCACATTTTAGTCTATTCTTCTTTAAAGTTCAAAGGTCGTTTTTTCAGTAAAATTTTCTAAAGGAATGTAGCTTTTTGTCAAAAATTGGGCTGAATTTGATCAGTGCAAAAAGTGTATTAATTCAAAAACGGGGAAGGGACGTTAAAATAAGTGGGATCTGATGGATAATTGTGATAATTATGATAAAAGTCATGATTTGTGTTTTTCTTATTTCTATTCAGTATAATCGGGTGAGTTTTTTCAAAAAAAATCACATAGTTTGAACCACATTATCATTTCTTGTGTTACTTCTAAAGCCAAATATTGGTGATAAGATCTTAATAGTTTGTGAGATCATTAATTTGTGAATCAATAAGTTGCTTGTTTTTGGGAAGGGTGTAAAATTTTCGGCTTTTGCGCCACAGAATGTAATTTATCGGCAAATAGGCATCGCTATTAGGCTAAGGCCTATGTTTTACTTAAATTTGCACGAAATTTACAGGCGACCGATAATGTAAGTATTGGCACAAATATTGTTTTTACAAGATCAATTATCGCTTTTGGCTTTGAGGGTACAAATGCTGGATCAGCATATTTGGCGTTTATGAATTTTAATGATTGAGAAAAAGCTGAAAAGTTAAACAAATACATCTTTTATGAAAAATACTAAAATTGTTGCTACGATCTCTGACCGTAAGTGTGACATTCCGTTCTTGACAGAAATGTATAATCAAGGTATGAACGTTGTTCGTATCAATACAGCTCACCAAACTTTCGAAGATTCTTTGCGCGTTGTTGAAAACGTTCGTGCAGTATCTGACAAAATCGGTATCTTGGTAGATACTAAAGGTCCAGAAATCAGAACAACAAAGATCGAGGAAGAGTTCCGCGTGAAGCCAGGTGACGAAGTATTCATGGCTGGTGATCCTGAAGGTAAGTCAACTCGTGAGTTGGTTTATGTAAACTACGCTGGTTTCGTAGAAGATGTACCTGCAGGTTCTCGTATCTTGATTGATGATGGTGATGTTGAGTTCATCGTAAAAGAAAAACAAGGCGACAAGTTGTTGTGTATCGCACAAAACTCTGGTCCTGTTAAGTCAAGAAAATCAGTGAACATCCCTTCTGTTCACGTTAAATTGCCTTCTATCACTGCTAAGGATAAAGGTTATATCGAGTGGGTTGCTGATAACAACATTGATTTCGTAGCACACTCTTTCGTACGTAACGCTGCTGACGTTATCGCTGTACAAGACATCTTGGATGCTAAAGGTTCTGATGCGAAAATTATCGCTAAGATTGAGAACCAAGCGGGTGTTGATAACATCGACGAGATCTTGGATCACGTACACTCTATCATGGTAGCTCGTGGTGACTTGGCTGTTGAGATTCCACAGGAGCGTATTCCGATCACTCAAAAAATGATCATCGACAAGTGTATCGCTCGTCGTAAGCCTGTTATTACTGCTACTCAAATGTTGCACACAATGATCGAGAACCCACGTCCAACACGTGCGGAGATCTCTGACGTTGCGAATGCGATCTATGATGGTACTGATGCAGTAATGCTTTCTGGTGAGTCAGCTTACGGTGACTACCCAATCGAGGCAGTAAAAACAATGACTTCTATTGCTATGGCAACAGAAAACTACGAAGGTTTCAAGAAAAACACTGAGTTCGTTGTATTGAACAACGATATCTCTGCATTCGTAGCAAAATCTGCTTACTATGCTTCAGAGCACTTGAACCCAACTGCAATCATCACAGACACAGCTTCTGGCCGTTCTCCACGTGCTATTGCAGCTTACCGTCCAAAAACACCAATTTTCGCTGTAGCTTATGATGAGCGTGTAATGCGTGAATTGTCTTTGACTTACGGTGTGCGTGCAACTTACTTGTCTAAAGGTGACGATAAGAATGCATTCATCAAAGAATCAGTGAAGACGTTGAAAGACAATGGTGCTGTTGAAGCAACTGATCGTTTGGTTATCGTTGGTGGTAACTTCGGTGAGGCTGCTGGTGCATCTACTTTGGACATCGCAACTTTGGAAAACATCGAGAAAAACTACTAATAAGTAGCTTTCCCATAAAATAAGAAAGACGACCAATATGGTCGTCTTTTTTTTTGCCAAGCATTTTTTTCGGCGCTTTCAATCTTGTTCCTCCTTTTCAGATGGCAGTAAATTGAAATCAATTCAATGTGTGTTGATGTGCTATTGAATTGCGCTCAATCGTTGGTCTACACCTTCTGGGTAATCTGTTCATGTAGAATTTTGATTCCTTCCTCGAAACTGTGGGGTTCGTAACCGAGTACTTTTCTGGCTTTGTCGATATTGAAACCTGTCCTGGGTGGTCGTTTGGCTGTTTGCTGAAAGATGCTGCCGTCCACTTTTTCTATGGCTGATTTATCAAGCTCAAAATAGTCGCAGGTCATCATGGCCATATCATATGGTGTAAGAAGATCTTTTCCTGAAATATTGAAAATACCTTCTGCCTGTTTTTGGGCAATCAGCCAGCAGCCCATCGCAAGGTCTTCGGCAAGGGTAGGTGTACGCCATTGGTCATCGACAATTTTAAGCTCCTTACCCTGCTCAATGCTGTTTTTTACCCACAGGATAATGTTTGATCGGCTCATGTCATGAGCGATACCATAAACCAGTACCGTTCTTGCAATGGCCCATCGGATATTGCTTTTTTGCAGGCATTCCTCCGCAGCAAGCTTACTTTCTCCATAATAACTGATCGGGTTGGGCTTTGCTTCTTCATCATAAGGGCCATCCTGCCCGTCAAAAATAAAGTCCGTAGAAAGGTGTAACAGAAAAGAATCCTGCTTTCCGCAGGCATCAATCAGGTGGTTTACCGCAGATACATTCAACTTCCAACAGCTTTCTTGTTCTGTTTCTGACTGATCGACATTGGTCATGGCAGCAGTGTTAATGACCACCTCAGGCTTTTGAGCTCCTATCACTTCATTGACCTCCGCTGCATTGCAAATATCCATCGGAATAAAAGTAAATTTCCCTGCTGACGCTGGGAGCCTTGATTTGCCCAATCCCGTGGCAATCACCTCTACATCTGTTTGCTGGCTAAGTAGCTGTACCAATTTTTGCCCCAGTAGGCCATTGGCTCCAGTAATAAGTATCTTCATAGGTTTATAAAAAAGGATGACAAAAAAGCGTTTATCATGACCATCATTAAGTTGATGCTGGCATCATAAACGCTTTCTTCAATCTGGTGTTGTATCAATTTAATTTGCTAAGTCCGTGTAAATCTTAATGCGCATCAAGCGGATTTCGTCTTCGGCATAATCTTCTCCCAGTTCATCGAGTGCAGTTTCGATATTGTCCGTTTCAGCGCCCATAAAATATTCCTGAATATCGCTTTGCATTTCTTCATCCATGATTTCCTCAATGAAATAATCGATGTTCAGCTTCGTTCCAGAAAAACAAATGTGCTCCATTTCTTCCAATAGCTGGAAGAAATCCCAGCTTCTTCCTTCAGCAAGCTCATCGAGATTAACCTTACGGTCGATTTGCTGAATGATAAAAATTTTATCTTTAGAACGGTCACCAGCCGTTTTTACCGTTACTTCATCGGCAGTTTCAATGTCGTTTTCAGCGACGTATTTTTCTATCAGGCTCAGGAACGGTTTTCCGAACTTGCGTGCTTTGCCTTGTCCCACTCCCTGAACCTGCAAAAGGCTTTCCATGGAGGTGGGATAGATGATGGCCATCTCTTCAAGTGCCGGCTCCGAAAAAACCACATAAGGAGGCACCCCTTTGGCTTTGGCTACTTCTTTTCGAAGGGCGACCAATTGCGCAAAAAGAACCTTATCGTGCGCTTTTACATTGATGGTCGGCAGATCCTCTTCTTCACTTTCGTTGCGGTAATCGTGCCCAAGGGGAACAAGGATCTCGTGTGGTTTGTCAATGAATTTTTTCCCGAGCTCGGTAACCTTCAGGACCCCATAATTGTCAATATCTTTATCCAGAAGCTGATGAATCATCGCCGCACGGAAGATATTTTTCCAGTGTTCATCATCATCTTCTTTTCCCAGACCATAAATTGGCAGCTTATCATGTTCGTAACTGAGGACATACTGATTTTGTGAACCTCGAACAACGGACACCAAATGGTTGATGCCGAAACGCTCGCTGGTCATCAGGGCTGTTTTTACAGCTATCTGAATTTGATCCTGTGCATTGAAACGATCTTTCGGGTGCTTACAATTGTCACAAAAGCCACAATCTTCCTCCATATGTTCTCCAAAATAGTGGAGCAACTGTTTGCGTCGACATACGGCAGATTCTGAAAAGGAAGCCACTTCATCCAGGAGCATCTTTGCGTTCTCCCGCTCAGTAACTGGCTTGTCTTTGTTGAATTTTTCGAGTTTTACAATGTCGTTATAACTGTAGAAAAGCAGACAATGCCCATCGAGGCCATCGCGACCTGCACGTCCCGTTTCCTGATAATAACCTTCCAGTGATTTTGGGGCGTCGTAGTGAATGACGAACCGCACATCGGGTTTGTCGATTCCCATACCAAAAGCAATGGTCGCTACAATCACCTCAAGATCTTCATTTAGAAAATCATCCTGATTTTTTACCCGCATTCCAGACTCCAGACCTGCATGGTATGGCGCTGCCTTAATGCCGTTCACTTTCAGTAAATTGGCAACCTCTTCCACTTTTTTACGGCTCAGGCAGTAAATAATTCCTGCCTGCCCTTTGTGGTCAAGGATAAATTTTATCAGTTGCTTGTCGATTCCTTTTTTCGGGCGAACCTCATAATAGAGATTTTCGCGGTTAAAGGAAGATTTGAACAGGTTAGCTTCCTCAAGCCCGAGGTTACGCTGAATATCCAGCTGCACTTTTGGGGTGGCCGTGGCCGTGAGCGCAATAATGGGTAAATCACCAAACTGAGTGATGATTGTTCGAATTCGACGATATTCCGGTCGGAAGTCATGCCCCCATTCTGAAATACAGTGGGCTTCATCAATGGCTACAAAAGAAATTTTGGCCTCTTTCAAAAAAGCGACATTCTCTTCCTTGGTCAGTGATTCTGGTGCCACATATAACAAACGCGCTTCACCGTCTAAAACTTTTTTCTTTACCTTGTTCATCTCCCCTTTGGTCAGGGTGGAGTTGAGCATGTAAGCGGAAACGCCCAAAGCATTGAGTTGATCAACCTGGTTTTTCATCAGTGCAATCAGCGGGCTGATAACAATAGCAGTACCGTCCAAAAGTAGGGCAGGAAGCTGGTAACAAAGTGATTTACCGGCTCCTGTGGGCATAATAACGAATGTATTATTGCCGTTCAGGAGGTTTTTTATAATGACTTCTTGGTTACCCCTGAATTGGTCATAACCGAAGACTTCTTTTAATTTATCTGTTATTTTACTCAAGATCCTTGCAGTTGTAGGTGCTCAAAAATCATTACGTAGTTCATGGCCTGAAAATTGGCAATGCCCTAATATAAGATATTGAAAAATATTGTATTTTTCTAATGATTTTGATCATTAGTTATGCGTTATTCCCTATGGGGTAAACTTGATTGAGGAGGATTTGATATTATATTTATAGAAAATTAAATTAATATTTAAATATTGCCTCTGAATCCCTCAAAGGATAGATTTGATACATGAATTTACAATTTATAACATATCAACAAAAGGAGTTTATTTCTTTTTTCGGGGAATAGGATATAAATTGTAAGCTGTAAAGCAGTATTTAAATTTAAACAAATTAAAGATTTGTTTAATTGTAACCCGTGTAGTAATGTACAGTGAAAATAATTATGTGGTGATCATGGCTGGAGGCATTGGCAGCCGGTTGTGGCCATTCAGCAGTATAAAAAAGCCCAAGCAGTTTATGGATGTTTTAGGCACGGGGAAATCGCTCCTGCAACAGACTTACCAACGGTTTTTGCCCGTCTGCCCACGCAAGAATATTTACATCGTTACGCATGAGTCTTATGAAGAACTGGTGATGGAGCAAATTCCTGAGATAGATGCCGATCAGTTACTATTGGAGCCCCACCGTCGTAATACAGCCACCTGCCTGGCTTACGCCTGTTACAAAATTGCGGCAAGGAACCCGCTGGCGCGTATTGTGGCCGCACCTTCAGATCATACCATTTTTCGTGAAGATTCCTTCTACCGTTGTATTTTTTCAGCATTGGATTCGGTCGAGGAGCGTGACACACTGATGACCATTGGCTTGAGGCCTCATGGGGCGGAGACGTCTTTTGGTTATTTACAATATATTGAAGGAAAGGACGAGACGATCAAAAAGGTAAAGACGTTTACTGAAAAGCCGACAAAAGAGATGGCAGAACTTTTTGTGGACAGCGGCGACTATGTGTGGAACTCGGGAATTTTTGCCTGGAATGCGCAGTCAATCGTTCGGGCACTTCGCAAGTACCTTCCTGAGATTGCAGAGAATTTTGAGGACCTTCGGGATGTGTTTTTTACGGATCAGGAAAGTGGACAGATCAAAAAGGCGTATTCGCACTGTAAAAATATCTCCATTGATTATGGCTTGATGGAAAAGGCCGATAATGTAGAGGTGATTTTGGGGGAGTTTGAGTGGGCTGATTTGGGCTCTTTTCAGGCGATTCACGAAGGTAATGAGGAAAAGGAGGGAACCAACAGCGTGAAGGCGAATGCGATGTTGTTTGATGTGGAGGACTCTATGATTGTGAGTGATGACCCTGATGCGCTTATTGTCGCAGAAGGCCTGGAGAATTATGTGGTCGCACTGCGGGAGAAGGTCGTGATGATCGTTAAGAAGGGTGACGAGCGAAAGTTCAAGAAGATATTCAAAGCGGTAAAAAAAGCCACAGGAAACGAATTTCTGTAGCCGGGGGATTTACCCCAACAAAAGAAAGGGAAGATGCTGATGTGCATCTTCCCTTTTTATCTTTATAGTCCTTTCTGACGAACGGCCTCGTACAGGATAATTCCTGCGGCTACCGAAACATTCAGAGATTCGATTTTTCCCAAAATTGGAATCTTAGCTTTCAAATCGGAGCGTTTTAGGTATTCCGGCGATACACCGTCTTCCTCTGATCCCATTAGAACAGCAATAGGCTGGTTGTAATCGATATCTGAATAGCTGTTGTCTGTTTTTTCTGTAGCAGCAACAACGGCAACACCACTTTCCTGAAGGTAGGTGATGGTATCTTTCAGATAATCCTGACGACAAACCGGGATGATGTTCAATGCACCTGCAGATGTTTTTACAGCATCTGGATTGATCTGTGCAGCACCCTTGCTTGGGATCACGATGGCATCCACACCGGCACATTCGGCCGTACGGCAAATTGCCCCGAAGTTACGCACGTCCGTTACACGGTCCAGAATCAGGATAAAAGGATCTTTCCCCTGCTCATAACAACGGCTAATGATGTTATCCAGCGACTGGTAACTCACTGCTGAAAGGTAAGCGATAGCCCCTTGGTGATTTTTACGCGTAATGCGATTTAGTTTTTCCACAGGGACTTTGCTGATCGGCAATCGAAATTCAATTGCAGTATCTACAAGCTCTTTTGTAAGTTCGTTGTTCAACCCTTTCTGGATGAACAGCCGATCGATTTCTTTTCCGGCGCGTATCGCCTCAATGACAGCTCTTGTGCCAAAAATCATATCCGCCGATTGCGGTTTTCTGCGGGGAGTGCCGCGGAATTGTCTTTCCATAAACTGAATACTTTCCTAAATATAAAAGCGCTGATTAATCATTAGCAAAAATGATGCTCAATTACTGCCAGGCTTTTCAATGCAAAGATACAACCCTTTTAAGCCCATGCCCAAAGATGTTTCTCATTTATTTAAATGCCCTTGAGGCCTTTGCGCCACAGGTCAACCTGCCGAAACCATACATCCTGATATTTTTTGGCCCTTTTCAGCATAAACAGACCATTTTTGTAGTGCTCGGTATTTTTTTCAAAAACAAACCGTACCTGCTCCTCTTCTCCGCGCCCATACACCCAGATTTCATCTTTGGGGTGAAGGTAAACCTCGTCGGGCTTGCCAAAAACGATATAGACCATCCCGCGGTCCGTTTTCCATCCTTCCTTATAAGTGGTGAAAAAGGTGTTGGCAAATTCCACCTGATTGTAGTATCTCTTGATGGTGCTTTTAGCGCGTTTTGGTGATCGGCTATTGCTGAGCCAAAATTCCTCAAAAGCTTTTCGGCGGTCGTTGGTGACCAGCAGGGCTTTGTATTCATCATTGGTGGAGATGTAGCGCAACGGTGGCGCGAGGTCTTCCACTTTTTTGATTTTAGGATAGTATTTATCTTGTTTCATGAATATCCAGCCCTCTTTTTGATCAGGGTTTAGGCTGATGAAGTACGTTCCCATCGCCTTGATCGGGATGGTGGCGCCAGAATCAAAGGTTTTGTCTTCAGTGGCCAGTTCTTTTGGCGGCGAGGTTTTACTCATCGGTGGTAAGGAAGGCAGGAAAGGGTCTTTCCAGTGGCGCACCGTAACTTTTGCATTGGGGTCGGCAGTGGAAATCTGAAAAGCCTTTTCAGGAATGAAGTTGTCGGTCATTCCCCAGAAAGGTTGCGTGCCATCCATGGGCAGAAAATCCACCGCTTCTTCCAGCGGGATACAATGATAAAAGGTAAAGTTTTTATCGTAGGTGGCCATTTTTATGACCATTATATCACCTGTATCAACCTTTGGGCTCAGGGGAATAGTAAAGTGGTTATTCAGCGCTTCATGGCCTACAAAGTGACTGTTGTTGAGTTTTTCCGTATTGCTTTTGTCAAGGGAGTTCAGCGAATTGACAAAGAAGTAACTGAGTTCACTGTCTTCCATCACGCTGTTTTCTGAACGGTAGCGGATATTCAGGTACACCCTGAGGTTTTGCTTGTCCCGGTAAACAAAATGGTGAAAGTTGGTTAAGGCCAACGGATTGTAGTTGTAGGCCTGATTATATTCACTCAATGGGAGTTGAGCCACGGCTGATGAAAGTGAACAAATGTTCAGTAGCGCGATCAAAATGATCAGGAGATGATTGGGTTTATGCATAGGAGGGCGGCGATATGTCAAAAATTCATGGTTAAAAATACAATTTTTAGTGGAAATAAGATATTTCCTCGGCCATCTCCTTCATTTATTTCTCCCTTCGCTTTTCAGTTCACGGATTTGGCTATATTTGTATTTAAAGATTTAACGTAATAGGAAAGGATGCGTTGAGCATTCAATTCTATATCCAATAGCTTAGTCATTAATCGAATGAGTGTATATACAACCGAAATCGCTTCGGATCAGATTCCTTCTGATAACCCTATTCATCAACGCCTGCTAAAGGCTTACTATGCCGCACAGCCGTTTGTCAGTGGACGCTTGCTTGAGGTGGGCTGTGGAGAAGGCCGTGGGGTCAGTTTGTTGGCGCCAAAGAGTGAATCTTACACGGCCATAGATAAAATTCATGAGGTGGTGGAGAAATTGCAAGCCCAGCATCCCGAGGTGGATTTCCGCCAGGCAATGGTTCCTCCTTTCGAGGGAATTGCTGACGAGTCTTTTGATACTGTGGTCTCTTTTCAGGTGATTGAGCATATCGAAGATGACGCCTTGTTTCTGAAAGAAATTCACCGCGTACTGAAAAAAGGAGGTAAAGCGATTATTTCAACCCCCAATATTATCAAGACGCTGAGCAGAAACCCATGGCATATTCGGGAATACACTGCGGAAGAGTTGCGCCTGTTGGCTAACCGTTATTTTGATCAGATCGATACGCTGGGTATTGGTGGCAACGAGAAGGTGTGGGAATATTATCACAGAAATAAAAAATCAGTTCAGGCAGTGATGAAATATGATTTCCTGAACTTGCAGTATCGTCTGCCTGCGGCTTTACTGAAGATCCCTTATGATATTATGAACCGCCGAAACCGTAACAAGCTGAAAGATGTATCGGATGATTTGGTCAAGTCAATTTCCCATCAGGATTACCTTTTGGTGAAACAGCCAGAAGAAGCCCTTGATTTATTTTATGTACTGACCAAGTGATAAAATATTCAACACAAAAAAAGCCATTTACAACCGCTGTAAATGGCTTTTTTATTATAAGCTTGTGGCGTGCAGCTTCATTTCTTTTTTGATGATCATCAGTCGGTCAGGATAATCACTGATCAGGCCATCGACGCCCCATTCCACCAATTTCTCCATCTCTTCTTTGTCATTGACTGTCCATGGAATGACTTTGAAATCATTGGCATGAAGCCACTTGACATCCTTCTTTTTCAGTAAAAAATATTCAGGACTGTAAATCGGTGGCTTAAAGCTGAGTTTTTTCAGATTCTCCTGAATAGACTGCTTGTTTTCCACCAAAAAGGCCAGTCGAATTTGTGGGTAATGCTGATGTAAATACTCCAGCACGCGGGGATCAAAAGATTGAAGAATCACACGGTGCATCGGCACGTAAGCATTTACGGTTTTCACCACAAGCTCACAAAACTCATCTACCGGAGGAGTATAAAGCATGTCCCACTCCTCTTCCGCCTTAATTTCTATATTGTAATATACCTCATCACGATCCGTATTTTTTACGTGTCGCTCAGCCGTTGTTAACACCTCTGAAAGTAGGGGTTTGTAGGCAGGGACAGAAACCTGCTCTGGGAATTCCGAATGGTTGCGTTTTCCGACATCATACTTCTTGATGTCCTCATAATTCATGTGATAAAGCAGGTGTTCATCGTGCTGACGCGAGCGAATTTTCTTTCCCTCAGGCGTTGTGGTAAACTCATGGTTGAAAAAGGGATCATGTGAAACGACCACTTTTTTGTCTTTAGAAATCACCACATCCATCTCAAGGGTGGTAACGCCCAAATCCAACGCTTTTATAAATGCGGGAATAGTATTTTCTGGAAGGAGTCCCCTTGCTCCCCGATGACCTTCAAAATCAAACTGCGCCATGGCATTAGTACAAATAAATAATAAGACGATAAGACCGATGTAAGGCTTTTTCATTGAGTATGACTTCTTTTTACTCGCAATGTGGGTTTTGTTTGGTGGAATTGCAAGTGATGTGTTTGAAGGAATTATTACTTCTTGGTGAACTTAACATGGTTTTAATTTATTGTATCTTAACAAAGCTATTTTTCTTATTTTGATAACTATGAGTGAAACAATAAATCAGACCCTGAGTCCAGATCAGGCGACCACCCTTTTGGAGGCGCAGCAAGCATATTTCCAACAGCAGCATACCCGTGAATTAAGCTTCAGGAAGAGGCAGTTGCAAAAACTACTCCAAGCTGTGGAGAACTTCGAGCCAGAACTTACCGAAGCGGTGCAGCGCGATTTTCGGAAAAGTACTTTCGAGACCTTCATTACTGAAATAGGAATGCTCAAGGTAGAGATTAAGCATACGCTGAAGCACTTGAAAAAATGGACAAAGCCACAGGCACAGGGCGGTTTGAGCTTGGTGAACTTTCCTGCACGCAATTTCCTTTATCAGGAGCCGCTTGGCGTAAGTCTGATCATCGCGCCGTGGAATTACCCGATTTTGCTCGCATTGTCTCCCCTGATAGGGGCAATTGCCGCGGGCTGTTGTGCCGTAATCAAGCCGTCAGAACTAACACCCCATACTTCAGCAGTATTGAAGAGGCTCATCACTTCAACTTTTCTGCCTGAATATATATCCTTGGTAGAAGGTGGGGCAGAAACCGCCTCGGAGCTGTTGTCCATGCCTTTCAATCATATTTTCTTTACAGGGAGCAGCAAGGTCGGGCAGATTGTAGCCAAAGCGGCGGCAGAACAAATGATTCCTGCCACTTTGGAGCTTGGAGGGAAAAGTCCCGTGATCGTTCACCGTGATGCAGATATTGAGGTGGCAGCTCGTCGGGTGGTCTGGGGGAAATTTCTGAATGCTGGGCAAACCTGTGTGGCACCAGATTATGTTCTTGTGCATCGCGAGGTGCACGATGCCTTTGTGGAAGCCCTTCAGGTGGAGGTAATCAAAGCCTATGGCGACAATATTCAGCAGAATGGAGATTACCCACGAATAATTAGTAATAAACATTATAAAAGGTTGGAGGCGATGTTGCAGCCAGATAAAGTGGCCTTCGGGGGTGTTTGTGATGAGCTTGATCTGTATATATCACCTACGGTTATGGTTGGGGTTGCCGTAGAAGACGCCGTAATGCAGGAAGAGATTTTTGGCCCCGTTTTGCCGATCCTTTCTTATGATGGGATTAATGAGATTGCCCCAATACTGAACAAATTCAGTCACCCACTCGCTTTTTATGTCTTTTCCGAAAACAGGCATTTTACCAATTATTTCATTGAAAACTTTCCTTTTGGAGGGGGATGTATCAATGATGTGGTGGCGCATCTTGCAGAACAACAGTTGCCTTTTGGGGGAATGGGCAAGAGTGGTTATGGGCAATACCATGGGCGGTATTCGGTGGAGGCGTTCAGTCACCGCAAAGGCGTAATGAAAAAGCCAACCTTCCTGGATGTTCCTTTCAGGTATGCGCCTTATGGCGGGAAGTTAAAGCTGATGAGGCAGTTGTTTCAGTGGTTTTAGTTATTAAAAATAGTATTGAGGGTGAAATAGGGCTGCTGAGGTGGTGGTTTAAATTAAATTCAGCTTAATAAATAAAATAAATTATTTAAAGATCCGTTATTTTGAATATTATTTTTATATTTGACATATAGTAAATGAGATAGAAGAAAATATAAGCCGAAAATGAAGGTTTTAGTTCAAAATGTACGTGTAGTTTCCCCTGATTTGGATATCGATCGGGCATCAGTATTGGTTCAGGATGGTAAAATTCAGGCAGTGCTTCGTTTGGGGCAAATGGTTCCTGCGGCAGAGAAAGTGATTGATGGCCGCGGGCAGATATTAATGCCAGGGTTTATTGATATTCATACCCACGGTGCTGCGGGTGCCGATGTTTGTGAAGGTACTGAAGAGGCCGTGCGTACAATTGCGAAGGCAAAACTTCAGGAGGGGGTAACCAGTTTTCTCCCCACAACAATTACCGCACCCAATGCAACGCTGTCGCAGGCAATGCAGGGAGTGAAAGCGTACCAGCAACGAATGGATTACGCTAAAACGCCTTCCGTACATATTGAAGGGCCATTTATTAATGCGGATTGCGCAGGCGCGCAAAACCCTGATTTTGTCCGCAACCCCAACTGGGAAGAGTTAAAGCATTTGCATGAAATTGCTCCAGTGGGCGTGGTGTCCATTGCCGTAGAGACTGAGGGAGCTATGACATTTACTGAACAGGCCTCCTCTGCGGGAATTGTGGTTTCAGGGGCGCACTCCAATGCGACTTATATGGAATTCCTTCAGGCAAAAAATAAAGGACTGGGGCATCTGACGCACTTTTGTAACCAAATGACTCCTGTGCATCATCGGGAAATCGGTTTGGTGGGCGCAGGCTTGCTTGATGATGATATTAAGCTGGAGCTGATATGCGACGGGGTACACCTGAATCGTGATATGATCAAGCTGATATTTAAAAGTCGCTCGGTTGATGGTTTGATGCTGATTACGGATTCTGTGGCGGCATCCTGGTGCCCTGATGGTATTCGGGATTTCGGAGGCTTGCAGGTAGAGGTGAAAGATGGTGTGGCAAGACTTGAAAGTGGTGCTTTGGCAGGTTCAACCCTTAAATTCAACGATGGGCTGAAGATGGTGCGCTCGGTAACGGGCTTGCCGCTGAAGGAGCTGGTAAAAACCACTTCTTGGAACCAGGCGCAGAGTCTTGGACTTGAAGGTGTCGGGAAAATAGAAAAGGGATATGCTGCGGATTTTGTGCTGCTTGATGAGGAGCTGAATATTCAATCCACTTTCGTGGATGGGGTAGAGAAGTTTACCAAAGAACAGACGGAACAGCGAAAACAACATTTAGCCTAAAGCTCAGGTTTTAAAAAAATACAGATAACGGCATCGGTAGTTACTCTACGGATTCAACAAAAGTCAATTGCAGGCTATGCTGATTTTGAAAAGCCACGCTTGCAGTAAAATACTTGAAAAATAAGATGGTTAGGAAATAAATATTCTCCTTAAAATTTGAAAAGCCCTCCGTATCGCTCGGAGGGCTTTGCTGTTTATTTTTCAAATGTTTATTTAAAAAACGAAATACTGATGGGGTAGCGGTAATTCTGATCCTGGTCGAGTCGGATGGCTGCAATGATGGCACATACCATGGACATGATCCCCAAAATCATGATGATGGGTATGCCGATAGCCAATAAAACCAGGGGCGAAGCGAGCAGGCAATACAATGCTATGGAAAGCTGGAAATTCAATGCGGCCCGCGCATGGCTGGCAACAAACGCTGATTCCTCTTTTTTGGAAAAGTAGATCACCAGTGGGATAATCAGGTGTGCCACAGGCATCACGCAAGCCGCTAACGCACTCAGGTGCGCAAACAGTGCCCACTGCCTTTCCGGGGAGGAGGCGTATTTTTTAGGTAAATAGGGATTCATCTTATTTTTTGTCCTTTAAATGATCTCGGAAATTACTGAATTCCTTTTTAATCTTCTCCTTCGATTCCCGCACTTTATCTTCCACTTCCTGAATGGTACTCTGGTGATTGATCGCGAACTCATCAACCTTCATTTCAAGAAAATGTAAGTTTCTTTTCAGTTCATCCGACCTTTTGTGTAGCTCAGATTTAAAAGATTCCTTGTCTTTTGGTACTTCAGAAATCAGGTCGTCCATGCGTTGGCCAATCGTTCGAAATAGTGATTCTAAAGGGCCTTCTGCTTTATTTTGATGATTCATAATGTTATTGATTGATTTTTCTAATTGTTCCTTACCTGTATTTTAATAACGTGTTTTTTGCCCTGCTGTTATTTCGATAGTTTGGATCTTTTATTTGTGATTGTGGAGTGGTATTTTTCGGGAAATTCCGATTTGCTTTGTTATCTTTGGTTTCGCGGATGTTATTGGCAGTGATGGTTTTTTGATAAAATAATGCAATAAATAATGAAAGGTAACGCTAAAAGGAAGAATTTTCCACGAATACTGCTGTGGGTGCTACTCCTGACCTTCGGCACTGCCGTATTGGGGGCTTGTTCAAGCGCTCGGAAATATCCGCCTAAGCATCGGCAAATCAAAAAGGGGAAGCCAATTCCCTGCCCGATGAAGGATTGTTAAAGAGGAATAAATAATTTTCAATGAGTAATAAAATTGTAATTGCGATCGATGGTTACAGTGGCTGTGGGAAAAGCTCCACGGCAAAAGCTGTCGCCGCAGCATTAGGGTATGGTTATATTGACACAGGTGCAATGTACCGCTCGGTAACGCTTTACTTCAAAGAACATAATATCAAGCTCACCGATCCCAAGGCTGTCAAGGCCGCATTGAAGGAAATTAATATTTCTTTTGTGTACAACGATAAGTCGGGGCTCAACGAAACGTTTCTTAATAGTAAGAACGTGGAAAAGGAGATCCGAAAGATGTATATTTCTGAAGGGGTCAGTGAGGTGGCTGTGATTGCTGAAGTACGAAAGGCAATGGTAGACCAGCAGCGTAAGATGGGCAAAAAGAAAGGCGTAGTGATGGACGGGAGAGATATTGCCTCGGTGGTATTTCCTGATGCAGAGCTGAAAGTCTTCATGACTGCCGATGTGCGCATTCGTGCCGAACGCCGACAGAAAGAACTTTTTGATCAGAAGCAGCTCGTGAATTTGGAGGATATCATTGATAACCTCAAAAAGCGCGACCGTATTGATACTTCTCGGGTAGAAAGCCCACTGACACAGGTGGATGATGCCATGGAAGTGGACACTTCTTTTATGAATTTTGATGAACAGGTAAATGTCATTGTGGAGGCTGCCCAGAAATTAATTGGTAAATAGCCTGCGGGTGAGATTGAAAAACAACACTATGGAAGTAACCATTGATAAAAATTCAGGCTACTGCTTCGGTGTGGAGTATGCCATCAAGATGGCTGAAGATGAGATGGAACGCTCGGATCAGTTGTACTGCCTGGGGGATATTGTCCACAACGATATGGAGGTGAAGCGGCTGAATGAAAAGGGGTTGAGGATTATCTCTCGTGAGGAGCTGAGCAAATTGAAGGATTGCAAGGTATTGATTCGTGCCCACGGGGAGCCTCCAGCAACCTACCGCATGGCGATGGAAAATAATATCACGCTGATTGACGCTTCCTGCCCTGTGGTTTTAAAATTACAAAACAGGGTAAAGACCGCCTACGATAAAATGCTCGACATTAACGGGCAGGTGGTTATTTACGGAAAGAAAGGGCACGCTGAAGTGGAAGGGCTTGTGGGGCAGACCAATGCCGAAGCACTCATCGTGACCGAGGAAAAGGACCTCGCGCAGGTGGATTTTAACCGCCCCGTGACCCTCTTCTCTCAGACCACCAAAAGTACCAAAGGGTTTTATGCCCTCAAAGATAGTATCGCCTCACAAATTGTAGCGAGTGAAGGCGGTCAGGAAAATTTTCAGGCCAATGACAGCATTTGCCGACAGGTATCCAACAGAGAGCCGCAGCTTACCCGCTTCGCTCAGGAGTACGATGTCATCTTGTTTGTCAGTGGTAAAAAAAGCTCCAACGGCAAGGCACTTTACCAGGTGTGCAAGGCCAATAATGTGGCGAGCTTTTTTATTGAATCAGAATCTGATATCGATCCTGCCTGGTTGGCACAGGCTAAGTCCGTCGGGATTTGCGGTGCAACCTCTACGCCCATGTGGCTGATGGAGCGAGTATCAGATTATATTAAAAATATTGTTTAAATCATTTTTCGGTATATTTACCGAGGTTGAGATATGATAAGGCTCAATATTACTGTGAATAATTGTCATTTTACGTAATTAATACGTCAGTTTTTCGTAGATTTGAGCCGTTTTTTAGGGACCTATTGAATCAATTCATGTAGCGATGTCAAATACAAAAAAGCTGAAGAAGGGGTTTGATATCCGTCTTGTTGGACAAGCGGATAAACAAATTACTTCATTTGCAAAATCAAGTGTTTTCGCGCTTAAACCTTCAGATTTTATCGGGATCCAACGCCCGAAGTTGAAGGTTAAAGTCGGCGATACAGTAAAAGCAGGTTCGCCAGTTTTATTCGACAAAATGACCCCAGAGGTTCTTTATACTTCTCCAGTGAGTGGTGAAGTGGTAGAGATCGTTCGCGGGGCAAAGCGTCGCCTTTTAGAGGTTAAAATTTTAGCGGACAAGGAACTCGAATACGAGACCTTTAATCAGTTCAACATTGCCGACCTGTCAAATGTTTCGGCAGAACAGATTACTGAACAGTTGTGTGCCTCAGGTGTATGGCCACAAATCATTCAACGCCCTTATGGGGTGGTTGCAAACCCAAAAGATAAGCCAAAGGCCATCTTTATTTCTTCTTTCGATACTCACCCATTAGCACCAGATACTGATTTCGCATTCCAGGGCGAAGAGCAGCATCTGCAAGCAGGGATCGAGGCATTGTCGAAATTCACAAATCAAATTCATGTCGGCCTGAATGCCAAGTCGCCATCGAAAGTATTCAGTGGATTGAAAGGAGTAACCTTTACCAGTTACGAAGGGCAGCACCCTGCAGGTAACGTAGGTATCCAGATTCACCATACTACGCCAATCAACAAAGGCGATCTTTATTGGACGGTTTCGCCTGCGGGCTTGGCTGACATTGGTCGAATGTTGCTAAGTGGCAAATATGATCCTCAGCGCGTTATTGCGGTAACAGGTTCAGAAGTGAAGAAGCCTACTTACACGAAGGTGCATGCAGGTACTTCAATCAAGTCTTTAGTGGAAGGAAATGTAAACGCAGGACATTTGCGCTACATTTCAGGAAACGTACTGACAGGGGAGAAAATCGCCGCGGATGGTTTCTTGGGCTATTATCACAATCAGGTAACGGTAATTCCTGAAGGTGATGGAGAGCAGGAATTCCTGGGCTGGATCACCCCTCAAGCAGAGCGTTTGTCATTCTCAAAAGCATTTGGTTTGTTGTCTTTCTTGAATCCGAAAAAAGAGTACCGTTTGGATACCAACACGCGTGGAGAAAAACGTCGCTTTGTAGTTTCTGGGGAATTCGAGAAAGTATTGCCGATGGACATCTACCCTGTGCATTTGTTTAAAGCGATCTTGGCAGAAGATTATGAAAATATGGAAGCCTTGGGGATTTACGAACTGGTAGAAGAAGATGTAGCTCTTTGTGAGTTTATCGATGTTTCAAAAAATGACATTCAGTCTATTTTGAGAAAAGGTTTGGATTTGTTGCAGTACAGCTAATAAGTATTATGAAATTCTTAAGAGAAAAACTCGACGAAATAAAACCGAACTTCAGCAAAGGAGGAAAATTCGAGAAGTTTCATCCCGCTTTTGAAGCGATTGACACGATCTTGTATGTGCCTAAAGAGGTGACCTCTGCAAAAGGAGTTCAGGTTAAAGACGCAGTCGATTTGAAGCGTCTGATGATGACAGTGGTGATCGCCCTGATCCCTTGTCTGTTATTCGGTATGTGGAACGTAGGTTTTCAGCACTATCTTGCGATAGGTGAAACGTCTACTTTCATAGATCAATTCCTTTACGGTGCCATGAAGGTACTTCCTATCGTGATCGTTGCTTATGCAGTCGGTGGATTGGTGGAAGGGACCTTCTCTGTGCTTAGAAATCACCCCATTGCGGAAGGTTTCCTGGTAACAGGTATGTTGGTGCCTTTGTGTATTCCTGCTTCTATTCCTTTATGGCAAGTGGCTTTGGCCATGGTGTTTGCCATTGTATTGGGTATCGAGGTGTTTGGTGGTGTAGGTACTAACGTGTTGAACGTAGCCCTTACCGCACGTGCTTTCCTTTACTTTGCTTACCCAACAGATATCTCAGGAGATGTTTGGACGGCAGGTATCCACGGTGAAGGAATTAAATTGGTAGAAGGATATACAGGTGCTACGCCTTTGGCAATTGCTCACTCAACCCCTGCGGGCGAGAGCGTGGCCAATGCATTGAGCGCAGTATCGTATGGTGGTTTCGACCATATCTTTAGTTTGAAAAACCTGTTCATGGGAGTGATCCCCGGCTCAATCGGTGAGACGTCCACTTTGGCGATTTTAATCGGTGCCGCTATTTTGATTGTAACAGGCGTTGCTTCTTGGAGAATCATCGTTGGGGTATTTGGCGGTGCTTGGTTGACAGGCCTGTTGTTGAATGCTTTTGCTGTAAACCCATTCATGGGATTACCTGCTCACTACCACTTGGTAATGGGTGGTTTGGCTTTCGGTGCTGTATTTATGGCTACTGACCCTGTAACGGCTGCCCATACCACTAAAGGGAAGTGGATTTACGGTATTTTGATTGGTGCAATGACGGTGATTATCCGTGTATTCAACCCAGCATATCCTGAAGGAATTATGTTGGCAATTCTTTTGATGAACGTATTTGCGCCATTAATCGACCATTACGTAGTTGAGGCAAACAAAACTAAAAGATTAAAACGTGCGACAGTCTAACGGATATATTATTGGTTTTGCAGTAGTCATGACAATCGTCTGTGGAGGATTGTTATCGTGGGCTGCTGTGGGCTTGAAAGAAGCTCAGACCAAAGCGAAGGAATTGGATACTAAACGCCAAATTTTAAGTGCTGTAATTGATATCAAAGGAAAACCTTCTGAGGAGCTTTTGAAATTGTATGACAGCGACATCTCTGCAATTGTGATTGATGCACAAGGCAAGGTGCTTGATGGCGTAGATGCTGCGACAGTAAATATCGCAAAAGAATACAAAAAGAAACCTGCTGAACGCAAGTTGCCGATTTACGAATTCAAGAAAGACGGTAAAATTTCTGCTTATATCCTTCCAATGTATGGCTCAGGCCTTTGGGATGCTATCTGGGGATTTATCGCTATTGAGTCTGACGGTAATACCGTGCAAGGGATCTCTTTGGATCACAAAGGAGAGACGCCTGGTCTTGGCGCCCGTATTACTTCTGAAGAAGTACAGGAGCGTTACAAAGACAAGAAGATCTTTGAAGGTGGTAAATTGGTGTCGGTACAAATGGTGAAAGGGGAAAACAACCCTGGCCTTAGCGAGCACCAAGTAGACGGAATGTCTGGCGCAACATTGACTGGTAACGGTGTAAATAAAATGTTGGAGTCTTACCTTGATCTTTATAAGGGCTTCCTGAAAGAGCATAAAGCAGGTTAATTAAACTTTAAAAGATATTACAATGGCTGAAACAGTAGAAACGGCGAAGGTAGAGAAGGCAGAGCCTTTATTCTCCAAGCGCCGAAAAAACATTGTTGCCGACCCTTTGAATGACGATAACCCAATTACCATTCAGGTACTGGGAATCTGTTCTGCACTTGCGGTAACGACACAAATGGAGCCTACATTCGTAATGGCCTTGGCCGTAACGGTTGTAATTGTATTCTCCAACTTGATTATTTCATTAATGCGTAACTTGATTCCAGGTCGTATTCGTATCATCGTCCAATTGGCCGTGATCGCGACTTTGGTATCTTTGGTAGACCAGGTTTTGAAGGCCTACTTCTTCGACATCTCCAAGATGTTGTCCGTATTCGTATCGCTGATTATCACCAACTGTATTGTAATGGGTCGATTGGAGGCCTTTGCAATGGGTAACAAACCTTACGATTCTGTATTGGATGGTTTGGGTTCTGGTTTGGGTTATGCGTGGATCATCTTGACCGTAGCATTCTTCCGTGAGCTTTTGGGTTCTGGATCTGTTTTCGGTATCAAGATTTTTGAAGCATTGCATATCAACTTCCCAACCAACGGTTTGATGGTAACGCCTGTAGGTGCCTTTATGGTATTGGCTTTGATCATCTGGGTACAGCGTGCACGCTCTGGTTACGTAGAAAAATAAACGAACAAAATAATGGAATTATTTAACTTAGGAATAAAATCCATCTTCATCGAGAACATGGTATTTGCCTACTTCTTGGGAATGTGTTCTTTCTTGGCCGTTTCTAAAAAGGTAAGTACAGCGATGGGATTGGGTATTGCCGTAACGTTCGTATTGACGATTACAGTACCTGCGGACTGGGCATTACAGACATACGTATTGAAAGAAGGTGCTTTGGCTTGGCTTTCACCAAGTTTAGCATCAGTAGATTTATCATTCTTGCAGGCGATCATGTTTATTGCCGTTATTGCATCGATGGTACAGCTTGTAGAGATGGTGATTGAAAAAGTATCTCCAGCACTTTATGGTTCTTTGGGTATCTTCTTGCCTTTGATCGCAGTAAACTGTGCGATTTTGGGGGCGTCGATGTTCATGGTACAGCGTGAAATGGATCTTGCTGAATCAGTAGTTTATGGTTTCTCTTCAGGAATCGGCTGGTTATTGGCAATTGTTGCTTTGGCGGCAATCCGTGAGCGTATGAAGTACTCTGATGTGCCAGATGCAATGAAAGGTCTGGGAATCACCATGGTCATCACTGGTTTGATGGGTATGGCATTTATGTCATTCATGGGAATCTCGCTTTAAGCAACTTCCCTTGATTATAAAAATGGAAAGCACCTCAATTTTGAGGTGCTTTTTTTTGTTCCTTTTGAGTGAAATTTCGTCAGTAATAACTGTAACAGGCTGACAAGTATTTGAAATTGATCAAATGCTAAAGAGGGGGAGGGAGTATAAGATGCTAAAACAACAACCTATTGAGTCCACTTCATTCCAAAAATATTTTTTCCAGCGATCTGTTCAAAAAATGGGCAGTGCTGTTTTTCGCCCCTTTAGCGGTGGCTATTGGTTTAATGATCGGTACAGGAAGCAAACTGCCATTCATTATTTTTATCGTTCCGGCGGCCATATTGTTCCTCGTTAATTTTTATAATAACCCACGTATCGGTATTTATATTGTCCTCGTGGTTGCTTTTATGCAAGCAGGCTTAACCCGCTACTACCCCGTGGCGCCTTATGGGCTTGCCGTTGATGTCTTTCTGCTGCTTCCTATCCTTTTTATTATGCTTCGGAAAGGAAAGGACCTCGATGCTTCTGATTTAAATCAGGCCGTATTCTATGTGATTTTGCTGTGGTTCAGCTATTGTATTGTTGAAATAGCCAACCCCCTTGCGCGAAGTGTTGTTGCCTGGTTTTATGCCATGCGTGGTTTGGCACTGTACCTGGTGCTGAACTTTATTTGTGGTATGCTGATATTCAATAAGCCCAAAGATATGGACCTGATGATTACCATCTGGACCGTATTTTCAATCATCGGGACCATTTGGGGCATAAAGCAGCTGTTCATTGGGGTGTCTCCTACAGAACAACGATGGCTCGATGCCGGAGCAGCAAACACCCACGTGCTGTTCGGTAAATTGCGGGTGTTTTCCTACTATTCGGATGCCGCACAGTTTGGTGCCTCCCAGGCCATGGCAGGGATTGTTTTTGGTATTTATGCCATTGCCGAATGGGCCAATAAACGGCGAAGGAACTACCTGATTTTTGCCTCCCTGATGGCTTTTTATGGAATGATCATCTCGGGTTCCCGTGGGCCTTTGGTTATTCCTGCCTTGGCGGGTTTTATGTATCTGTTGCTAAGTAAGCGTTTGAAAATCCTGATCCTCGGTTGTTCGATGGGCTTTATGGTGTTTTCAGTTTTGAAATTCACCACCATCGGGCAGACCAACTATCAAATCAACAGGATGCGTACAGCCCTGAACCCTTCTGAAGACCCATCCTTTTTAGTGCGACTGAACAGGGAAAAAATCCTTGAAGCCTATATGCACAACAAACCGATTGGTGCAGGTATCGGCATGGCAGGCTCGTGGGGGAAACGCTTTGCGCCAGGTACTTTCCTTGCGGAGCTCGGAACCGATGGTCATTACACCCGTGTGTGGGCAGAGTGTGGATTTATAGGGCTTTATGTCCATATTTTCATGATTGTTTTTATAGCAGTGAAAGGCTTTTTGGTCGTCTGGAACCTCAAAGAATCCAAAACAAGGGTCAAGCTAATTGCCATGTATGGTGGCTATTGTGGGGTGGCAGCCGCAAGTTATACCAACGGATTGATCACACAGATTCCTACGGCTCCACTCACCTACTTCGGAATAGCGTTTATTTTCCTGGGCAGGCGGTGGGAACAGGAAGCGGAAAAAGAAGAGGCGAAGTTGCTCGAAAAGCAGGAAGTTGAATAAGCGGATGCTTAATATTTGCAGTAGGGTGTTAGGCTTTTTTATACGCTCTAAAAAAGAAAATCCCCTGAGTCATCACACTCAGGGGATTTTCTTTTTGCTGATTCAGGCTTATTGATTTTGAATGGGACTGATTTTACTGCCCACATCACCAACGGCAGATTTGGCGTCGGCCTTTGCTTCAGGGTGTACGCCACTTTTAATCACCATAAACCTGCTTTTGAATTTCAGTACTTTTGATTCAAAATATTCATAAGAGATTGCGGTGATGAAAGTCGTGAATATCACACTTCCCCCATAAAGTAATACATTGAATAGGGTAGGGTTTACGAGCTGAACTTCAAAATACATCAACATTTTTATGATCAGGATAATACAAATGTTGTGGTACATGTAAACGCCATAAGAGAGGTTACCCAAAAAGTTAAAAAAGGGTCCCTCCATACTGTTGGAGGCATTCGGATGTGTTGAGAGGTTCATCAGGAAAAGGGTAAATACGATACCCTCTATAATGGAAGCACCGAAAAAGTGCATCGGCAGAAACATCATCAGGACCAAACCAAACATACTTCCATACTTACTGATGGGGTGATAAATAAGGGCGAGAAATTTCGCCTTTTGCTGATACAACACCCATGCACCAATACCCCCAAGCGTCATTTGTTCAATCTGGAAAGTATGCATCATGCGATAGGCAAAATTGATCGGTACATGCAGGGAATGCCCCGCCACGAAGTAAGACTTTGATAGGTACAACGCCAGGTCGATGCTGGTTTTAAAGGCCAAAAAGCCGATGAGAAACTGAAAGAGATTTTTTCTGAATAACCAGATCAGTACTGGCCACGCCAGGTAGAACTGCTCTTCAACACCAATAGACCAAGCCTGATTTGCCCCCAGAACAGGATCAAAAGCCTGGCGGGCAACATTGGGTAATATAGCGAGGTACAGGACTAATTTCTGCATGAAATTTTCCTGCAGGTGAATACCAAAACTGTCGAGATTGACGATTTGAGGAAGTAAGAAAAAGGCGATTATTGTTACCAAAAAGTACAAGGGCCAAATTCGTAAGGCACGACGAAGGTAGAATTTGAAAAACGCTATGTCCTTCGTTTTTTCAAGCTCAGCCATCAACAGATAGGTAATCAGGAACCCGCTCAGCACAAAGAAAAGCGATACCGCCTTATGTCCGAGGGCATCGACAAGGGGCGAGCCCCATGCATTCTCAAGGCCAAGCCAGTATTTATGATGCTCAATATGATGGAAGATCACGGCACAGGCAGCAAAAAATCGCACACCATTGAGTCCTTTAAAGTAGATTTTCTGTTTTGATTGCTCCATTTAGGGGCTTATTTTTGGTGGGTAATTGTTGGATTTGTTTTTCTGTAACGATATCCTATTTCTTTAAGTTCCTCACCTTATTTATCATCCATGTCAGTACAAAATATATATCCCTCCGAAAGCGATAAAAATTTCAAGGTTTACAAGGCAGCTGCAGGCTCGGGAAAAACCTATACACTGGCCAAAGAATACATCGGCTTGGCGATTAAAGGTGAGCAAGCTTTCAGGTTCAGTAATATTCTTGCGGTAACCTTTACCAATAAGGCGACGCAGGAAATGAAAGACCGCATGCTCCTGTTCATGCACAGAATTGCCAAAGGAGAGGAAGACGGCATGTGTGGTGATATTGCCAAAAATATCGGCCTGTCGCCAGAGGAAGTGCAAAAGCGCTGTGGTCGGGAACTGAAAAATATTCTTCATGCTTATTCTCAGTTTAGGGTAACGACGATCGACTCCTTTTTTCAGGAGGTGGTTCGGGCTTTTGCCAAAGATCTGGGCTTGCATGGTGATGCCCGTATTGAGATGGATTCCTCCGCTGTGATGGACAGTGTGGTGGAACGGCTGGTCAATAAATTGGGGTATGATGAAGAACTGACAGGCTGGATGGTCGCTTTTGCGGAAGAAAAACTGAACGACAATGAGCGGTGGGACTTCCGTGATGGACTGAAGAAGTTTGCTTCGAGCTTGCTCTCTGAAGAGTTCAAGGTATTTGAGAAACCACTGAGGGAAGACGTCTCAGACCCTGAAAAAATGAAGAGATTTCGGGATGAGATTAATGCGGTGGTGAAGGGCTTTGAACAACAGATGGATCAGTTGGGAAATAAAGCACTGGATATTATTGCGGCGGCAGGTTTGAGCATAGAAGTTTTTCCTTATGGTACGTCCTCTTTTGCCAATTACTTCAATAAGGTACTATTGACCTCAAAAGATTATAAGCCTGGGGTCAGGGTGCTCGCGGCCTGCAATGAGGTACAAAAGTGGATGAAGAAAAACGACCCCAACGAGGCCAGTATTTCCATGGTTTATGCAACGCTGAACCCTGTGTTGAATCAGTTGGTGGAACTGTATAGAAGTCAGCATAGCTTTTATAAAATATGTAAAACCGTTCGTTCGCAAGTCTATAATGTCGGCCTGTTCGCTCGTATCCTTGAAGAGTTGCAAGCCTATCGCGAGGAGCAAAACATGATGCTCATTTCTGATACTTCAGATTTCCTGAACCGCATTATTTATGGAGAGTCGGGCACTGAGGAAATGGATTTTGCCGACAGCCCCATCCCTCCTTATATCTATGAGCGCGTAGGGACCAAGTATGAGCATTTTCTGATTGATGAGTTTCAGGATACCTCCCTGTTTCAGTGGAAAAATTTCCGCCCTTTGGTGACCAATACGCTGGCTGAGGGCAATGAAAGCCTTGTGGTAGGGGATGTCAAGCAGTCTATTTATCGTTGGCGTGGTGGCGACTGGGAATTGTTGCTGAATAAAATTTATGATGATATTGACCGTGTAAACGATCAAACGCTGGACACCAATTGGCGGTCTTACGAGAATATTATCAAATTCAATAACCACCTTTTCGAGACTGCGCCCGCTGTTTTGGGAGATTATTTGGTGAACATGGTCTCAGGTATTGAAGAACTTCCCCATGATGCCCTTGAGCAGGTGAAGCATGGTGCCGAAGATATTGTGAAGGCCTATGAAGGTGCAACACAAAAGGTCAGTGGTCCCAAGCAAGAGAAGCCCATTAAAGGGTTTGCGGAATGCCATTTTCTGGAAATGAGCAAGGAAAGGGTTAATGAAGAAGGGAATTTTAAGGATTTGGTTTTAGATCGGTTGCCAATGGTGCTGGAGCGGTATTTTGCACTGGGATATCAACCCAAAGACCTTTCTTTTTTGGTGAGAACCAAACGCGAAGGGCAGAAAATCGCTAATCGCCTGATAGCCTACGGACAGGAAACCAATCAAGAAAAACTTTTTCGGGTCGTTTCTTCCGAGTCGCTTTATATCAGTGAGGCCAGCACGGTTCAGTTGCTGGTTTCATGTATGCGGTGGATCAATACCCCCGATGATCGCCATGCAATTGCGCAAGTGGTATATGCGCATGTAAAGGCAAAAGATATTGATGCTGAGCCTCACGAGGCATTTACAGCCAATGTCGATGCGCCAATTTTTCCGCAGGCATTGCGTATGCAACGCGCCTATTTTATGAAGTTGCCGCTGTTTGAAATGGCAGAGCAACTGCTGGATGTCCTTGAATTATGCAAGGAAAATACTTCCGTAGGAAATGTTGAAAAAGCCTATGTGATGGGCTTTCTGGATGCCGTAATGGAGTTTAGTCAGGGTGAGTTTGATGACCTGACTGCCTTTTTGGAGTGGTGGGATGAGCGCGGTGTTACCAAGGCGATCCGTATTCCTGATACCCTCGATGCGATGCAAATCATGACGGTTCACAAATCCAAGGGGCTGGAATTTCGCGTGGTGGTGGTGCCTTTCTGCGATTGGGAAATGGATCATTCACCTTACAAGGCGCCAACACTTTGGGCACAATCGGAACTTGCTCCGCTGAATGCCCTGACCCGTGTGCCGATAAAATACTCTTCGAGTCTGCAATTATCGCCTTTCAGTCAGGAATATTTTGCCGAAAAGATGAAAATCAATTTTGATAATCTCAACATTCTTTATGTGGCCACCACGCGTGCAGAAGAAGGCTTGCTGACATTTAGTCCGCTGGATGGTCTGGATAAGAAACCCAAGAAAGGAGAAATTCCAAGAACTGAAAAGGTCGTTCATGCGGGAGATTTACTGAGACTTTCTCTTCAGGCACAAAATGATGCGCAGGCCTGGGAAGTGATTGAAAAAGATAGTGTGATTTACCGTAGTGGTGAACCTCAGTTCGAAAAACATGATGAAGCAGTTGGCAAAGATGAGGCCGATATTGAACGGATGAAATTTTTCGATTGGCGACAAAATCGCTTGAAAATTAGCCGTCAGTCAGAAATATTGAATTTGGACTTTTTAGAGACGGAAGAGAAGGTCAATTATGGGGTGCTTGTGCATGATATTCTGTCGAGAATAAAAACGACTGATCAGGTGGATAAGGCGCTTTCGATGGCACGGGTTGAAGGGGAGATTGATCAGCAGGAAGAAATAATGCTGAAAACACAGATTGACAATTTGCTCAAAGATCCTTTGGTCGCTTCTTGGTTTACAGAGCATGTTATCGTGAAAACAGAGGTGCCTGTTTTACCCAAAGATGGCAAAATGATTCGCCTTGACCGTGTCGTGCTTGATGGCAATCAAGCGACGATTATTGATTATAAAACGGGAATTCAAAAAGGACAGGATGTTAGGCAAGTGCAAAATTATATGCAGATGATGGTCGATATGGGATACCAGCAGGTAAAAGGATATTTGCTTTATTTGCATGATGGAAAAACGAAAGAGGTATTCATTAAGAGCGCATCAGATTCCAAGCAATTGCCGTTATTTTGATCCAAAAGAGCCGGATATTTCTTGTTTTGACCTGTTTTTGATTGATGACCTTCAAATAATGTACGCTTTTTAATGCATTATTTGAAGGTCATGGTTTTTTAGGGGTAGGGATAATAATTTGATTGGGACAAATAATTTGATCCAAAGGCTCATCGAATGGGTTTATATCTTCAATATTTTCCACAGGAGGAAAAAGGGATAATCCTATTTTAATGATGTTGGGATTGCATTCGTTAAGGAAGCGATCATAAAAGCCTTTTCCATATCCCACACGGTAACCCTTTTGGTCAAAAGCAAGCAGTGGAACAATCACGATATCCAGTTCCCTCGGCTGAATTTCCTGCGCCTCTTCAGTAGGCTCCAATATCCCCCATTCATTTTCCTTAAGCTGCTCTTGCTTCAGTAGGAAGTGCCGCATACTGCAATTGCTAAAATCACTTTTCGGGATGACCACCGCTATCCCTTGCGCTTGCAGGTATTCAATAATTGGCCAGGTATCAATTTCCCGATGGCGAATGATGGGAAGGTAACAGTGTGCCTTTTTAACTTTTTCGAGATTGATCGTCGCTTTAAACTGCGCCGTTAAACGGGTGTTGGCAATAGTGAACTCTTCTTCTGTCAGTGCTTTCCGCTTGTTTTTATAGACCGCACGCAAATTTTTTTTCAACATTTTTTTGAAGCTTTAAAAGCATTCAAAAAGCCTATTTTTGGGCTTTTTTCCTACTTTTTTTGCCGGATTCCCCCCATTTTTTTTAAGTGACTCAGTCCTTAAACTAAAGGGTTAGTTGTAAAACTAATTATTTAGTTATATGTTTGTGTTGTTCATTAATGATTAATTATGAAAGAGTTAACGAAAGCCGAAGAGCAAATAATGCAAGTGCTTTGGGAGAAGAAGGAAGCCTTTATCAAAGATATCGTTGCAGAACTTCCTGAACCGAAGCCTGCTTACAACACCGTTTCAACCATTGTTCGAATCCTGGAAAAAAAGGAAGTGGTGGGGCACCGTTCGTTTGGTCGCTCACATCAGTATTTCCCATTGTTTAGCAAAGATGAATACCGTAAGTACAGCCTGAAAAACCTGTTGAATGGGTATTTCGGAGGTTCGCTGAAAGGCTTGGTGTCGTTTTTTGCCAAGGAAAAGGATGTTGATATCAGTGAATATGAAGCCCTGCTAAAGGAGCTTGATGATGAACGCAAAGATTAATCGACCAAAAACTTAACCGTTATGCACACCTTGTTATCCATACATTTAACCTCCCAGTTGTTTTTATTTCTGGGTTTTACAGTCTTTTATTTTTTCATGAAAGGTCGAAAGGCAGGCCAATGGAATCGGTTGTTTTTGTTAGGTACGGCACTCGGCGCTTTGCTTTTACCATGGCTTTCCCAATTGAATTTATTCCCGAGCTCTTCGGGGCTCGAGGGCGCCTCCGCCATTATGCTTTCCCCTATCGAAATCAATGCTACCTATACGAAGGCTGTTCATCAATTTAATTTTTTGGAAAGCGCCTATAAAGTCGGCGCTTTGGTGTTGATGATGTTCTTTGCTTTTCGTCTGATGTATTTCATCGTGAAGCTCTCCAAAGCCAAATGGGAAAAGCGTCAGGGCATTATTTGGGTAGAAGGTGTACGTAACCTGTCGGTTTGCTCTTATTTTAATCTTCTGATCTGGTCTGATGACCTGAAACTTTCGGATCTGGATCGGGCAAGAATTATAGAACACGAATACGGCCATATTCGGCAATGGCATTCACTCGATCGATTGTTGATGGATGTCTTGTGCGTATTGTGGTGGTTTAACCCCGCTGTTTGGCTGATAAAAAATGCCCTCGAAGAGGAGCATGAATACCTCGCCGACGCTTATAGCTTAAGAAATTTTCCGGATCATACCGCCTATGCACAATTGTTAGCGCGCAAAACATTGGAACAATTGGGTTGGAGCATAGGGCACTCTTTTTTCAATTCAAAAACATTAAAAAGAATTTCAATGATGAAAAATCCTAAAAAATTATCCCGCCTTGGACTGATGTTTTCCCTGTCCCTTGTGGCGATGTTCAGCCTTTGGGCTTGTCAGTCCAATGAAGATGCACAACTACCAAACACTGTTACCGATGCGAAAGGAATTACTCGAAACCCTGATTTATCGGGGGAAATCTACACGATTGTAGAAGAGCAGCCGATGTTTAACGGGGGAATGCCCGCTTTTTATAATTACATTGGAGAACACTTGAAGTACCCTGAAGAAGCCCAAAAAGTAGGCTTGGAAGGAAGGGTTTTCGTTCAGTTTGTGGTAACGAAATCAGGTGAAGTCACAGGCGTGAAGATTATCAAAGGCGTTGATCCAAAGAAGGCACTTTCAGTTAAAACGGAATTAAGCAAGATTGACCCTAATGATATTGCCTCGATGTCGGTAAATAAAACCGATGGGAAGTCGGTGGTTCACTTGACCATGAAAGACGGATCAACGAAAACAGTTGAGGGTTCTTCTTTAAAAGCGGGCAACTGGACTGATACCGACCTGCAAAAAGCGAGTGACGCTTTGAGTCTGGAGGCTAAAAAGGTCATTCAATCATCGCCAAATTGGTCGCCTGGTGTGGATAAAGGAGAGCCACAAAATGTAAGGATGATTTTGCCGATCAACTTTAAGTTGGGGGAAGAAACGATTCGTCCATAAATACCCTAAATCCACCACAATCAGAGTAAAATTTGGGTGTGGTGGATTTTATTGACTTATTCAGCGATGCTGAATTGAAGAGCTTGAGCAATTTTCTTAACTGAGAAATCAAGCTCATGCATATTCCGAACTACTTGCTTCTTGAATTCTTCTTTTCCTTCCTCGTAAGCGTATTGAATGGTGTTATGATAGTCCCGAGCGTATTTTAGGGCTCGTGGGTCTTCGTTATAGTCCATTAGAATTTTATTTTTTCACCTGTTTAGCTATTCTTTCAACTTCACTCAGTGGGACGTTTATTGATTTTGAAATGTCTTCGTGAGTTAAATTTAGTTTGAGCAAATTGAGGATTGACTGTCGGTCTTTTTCTTGTTGTTTTAGCGCTTTTGCCTCGGCAATACCAAGAGCCTTTCCTTCCTCATAAGCATACTGAATGGTGTTATGGTAGTCCCGAGTATATTTTAAAGCTCGTGGGTCTTCGTTGTTGTCCATTTAGTCTTTATTTATCTGTTGAGCAATATTTTTGACTTCATTAATATTCAGTCCTGAAAATCGAACTATTTTTTCAAGTGGAAGATTCTCTTTAAGCATCTCAATGACAGATTGGCGTTTTTCCTTCAGGTTTTTAAGTCTCTCTTCTTCACGTCCTTCCTCACGTCCTTCCTCTCGACTATACTTGATCGTATTATAATAATCACGCATACTTTTGAGCGATTCTTGATATTGGTGAGCTTCCATTTTGTCTAATTTTGAGATTTGAGCGATTTCGAAAAAGTTTTCAAAGACACGTTCCTGTAATTGCTGAGGTCGATTTTCCAACAAGTGAAGATTTCGTAAGAGGTACAGCCATTTATCGAAACGATTTTCAAGCTGGTCTAATGTCTTGGTGAATTTTGGTGTTTCGAGGTAGATGAAAGTGAGTTTATCATACAGCACATCGCAAGTTTTGATATTCATTAACTTGGCGGTATGCAATAGGTCTTCTTTTGGGAAGATATGATCATCTAACTCAAAATTCAGGATGCCGATAGAATAAACCCCTTTCAAATCAAAAGTCCATTCCTTTCCTGGCTCGGCTTGTTCCTGCAACGGAAAGGTGGCGTAATAGATTGTTCGTTCTAAAAAGTTCTTTTGCTTGGCACGCTGAAGCTCAATGATGAATTTCTCTCCAATTTCATTTTCACAAAATAGGTCAAAAATAGCCTTTCTGTCTGCTTCAGACCGGGCGTAATGCTCATTTTTGTGAAAAGTCAGTGTTTTGATTTGGTCTTCTTCGGGCAGGATTTGATTTAAAAAATCAATCAGCATTTCCTTGCTTTGCTCTTCCCCAAAGAGTTTTTTGAAACCAAAATCAGTGAATGGATTAATATAGACTTCTTTCATTGTTTCAACGGGCTTGATTTACTTCAAAGATAACAGAAACCAAAAAGAACCACAAACTGACCTTTTAGTCAATATGTGGTTCTTTATTTATAAGCACCCAATAAAGTATTCAAGAGGGTTTTGTTGCCCGCAGATTACAGATTATTTTTTTTGATGTAACAGATGCTCTTCAATAAAGGCGGTTCTGAGAAAAATAAAAATCATGGTAATCCTTTTAATCAAGGTAATCATGGTCTAAAACACCTCTATCATAAAGTGATTACTCCTCAATCATCGCCTCTTCAAACTCCAACACCACGCGCTCAATGATGTCGCAACACTCATTGATTTGCTCTTCGGTGATGATCAAAGGAGGAGTGAATCGGATGATATTACCGTGGGTTGGCTTGGCAATCAATCCGTTTTCTTTCAGTGCCACACAAATATCCCAAGCCGTAGAACTGTCTTCGGTATCGTTGATCACCAAAGCGTTCATCAGTCCGCGACCGCGCACTAATTTCGCCAATTTCGATTTGCCTACCAGTTCGTTCATGCGCTGACGGAAGACCTCACCCATCGCACGGGAATTCTCTACAAGATTTTCATCCTTGATTACCTGAAGTGCCTCAACCGTTACCACACAGGCCATCGGGTTACCGCCATAAGTTGAACCATGTTCACCTGGGTGAATCACATCCATAATGTCATCATTACAAAGCACCAAGGAAACAGGAATTGTTCCGCCCGAGATCGCTTTCCCTAAAATCAACATATCTGGATGAACGCCTTCGTGATCGGAAGCCAACATCGCTCCTGTGCGCGCCACGCCCGTCTGGATTTCATCCATCATTAAAATCACATTGTGCTTCTTACACAAAGCCTGCGCTTCTTTCAAATAACCTTCCTGTGGTAAATAAACCCCCGCTTCTCCCTGAATCGGCTCAATCCAAAGCCCTGCAACATTCGGATTTGACAAAGCTTCTTCCAGGGCTTTAAGGTCATCGTAAGCAATCACCTGGAAACCTGGCATGAAAGGACCGAAATTCTTGGTAGCCACCTCATCCGTCGAAGCAGAAATAATGGTGGTCGTTCGGCCGTGGAAGTTGCGCTCAACAGCCACAATTACGGCTTCGTTGTCTGGAATATTCTTTTTCAAATAACCCCATTTTCTGACGATCTTGATCGCCGATTCATTGGCTTCGGCACCCGAATTCATGAACAAGGCTTTATCATAGCCGAAAAATTCACATACATATTTCTCCGCAACGCCAAGCTGGTCGTTATAGAATGCTCGGGAGGTTAGGGTCAGCTTCTGCGCCTGGTCTGTCATTGCCTTGACAATCCTTGGGTGGCAGTGCCCCTGGTTTACTGCAGAATAAGCAGAAAGAAAATCATAGTAGCGCTCCCCTTCGCAATCATATACAAAGACACCTTCACCACGTGAAAGAACCACTGGCAGTGGGTGGTAGTTATGGCATCCATATTTATTTTCAAGCTCCATCGCCGCTTGGCTACTGATCTGGTGGCTCATATTGTTATCGTTTTAAGTTGTAAAAATTGTTGGGACGGTTTGATGGTTTTTGAGCAAAATGTCCCTTCTTTCCTCAAAAACGATATAATATAGTGATTTATTTAATGGAATGGAAAAAACAATTTTCCGCAGACCGTTAAATTCATAACAAGACGGCGGCCAACTGAATGGCCTTATATAAGGGGGCTGATCGTCGATTGACTTCCCCAACCTTTTTCTGCCAACCGTGCTGAACAATAGGGTATAATTAAAATCATTACAGCGGACCTAAAATGGTCAGCATCTATTGGTTGGTGCTTTCTTTGAGTCTTCATTTTTTTTAGCCGATGCGCAAATTACCGCAGTTTTATGGCTGATATTACAACGATGCGTTTAGCTTGATCCTCTGAAACATGGCTCAAATTGGGGATTTGAAGTGTTTTTTGCTCAAATGTCAGCAAATTTGAAAAAAAAGTGAACAATATAGGGCTTCGCTAAAAGGAAAATTGTAATTTTGCGCATCAATCAAAAGTGCCTCCTAAAATTATTGTCCCTGAAATAGGTATTCAGGCATAATTATCGTTAGGGGTATTATGTTGATTGTCAGCAAATAAAAAATGGGTGTAATGCCGATGAATTGTGTTCAACGCGTTTTTATCACTTACAACTATTTTGTAACTTTGCGGTCCTGCAAAATCGGATCAAGGGTTTAGGCGCCAAGCTTCCTGGTGCTTTGAGAAAAAATATCCATGCCTTTTCTCCTCTAAATTTTTGATCTTTTGGAAATTAATTCCGAATTTTGCCAACCGTTTGGTAATTAGAAATAAATTTTCGAGAGAGAATAAAATTATATCATGGCCAGAGTTTGTCAAATCACAGGTAAAAGACCTCAAGTAGGAAATAACGTTTCCCACTCAAACAGAAAGACGAAACGTAAGTTTCTTCCTAACCTAATGAAGAAGAGATTTTTCATTCCAGAAACAGGAGAATGGATCACGTTGAAAGTGTCTGCATCTGCAATCCGTACTATTAATAAAAATGGTATCACTGCAGTATTGAAAAAAGCAAGAGCTAACGGTAACGTGCTCGTATAATCAACACTCTATCTTCATAGAAGAGTAATTATTAACAATTAAAAATTATTAGAACATGGCTAAGAAAGGCAATAGAGTTCAAGTAATTTTGGAGTGTACTGAGCACAAAGAATCAGGCATGCCTGGCACTTCAAGATATATTACAACTAAGAATCGTAAGAACACTCCAGAGCGTATCGAGTTGAAAAAATACAACCCGATTCTTAAGAAATACACTGTCCACAAAGAAATTAAATAATCATGGCTAAGAAAGTAGTAGCAACTTTGAAGCAAAAAGGTGGTGTAAAATACGCTAAAGTCGTTAAAACTGTAAAATCAGAAAAGACTGGAGCTTACACATTCCGTGAAGAAATCGTTACTGAGGACCTCGTTAAAGAGCGTTTGAAGTAATTGATTTATCAAAATATTTCAATACAATGAAAGTCCCGTATTTAATATGGGACTTTTTTGTTTTATATTGCAGTAAAATACCTAAATGGGATACCGTGGGTGCATAGGGCATTGGCGTAAACCATTTGGTGTACCTCGGTAATTTAGATAATACTATTTTTATGGGAATCTTCGGTTTCTTCTCAAAAGACAAAAAAGAAAAGCTCGATAAAGGGCTTGAGAAAAGTAAGGACAGCTTACTGGACAAAATCTCTAAAGCAGTTGTGGGTAAATCCACCGTGGATGAGGATGTCCTGGATGAGCTTGAAGAGATCTTGATCACTTCTGATGTAGGCGTAGGAACGACGATTAAGGTCATTCGCCGTATTGAAGAACGAGTTGCTCGTGATAAATACGTGGGCACAGATGAATTGGACAAAATCTTAAGAGAGGAAGTTGCAGGCTTATTGGCTGAAAACCAGACGGAAGAGATGTCTGATTTTGAGATTCCTAAAGGGGCAAGCAAGCCTTATGTGATGCTGATTGTTGGGGTGAATGGCGTTGGAAAGACGACCACGATCGGTAAACTTTCGGCACAGTTCAAGAAAAAAGGATATAAAGTACTGTTAGGTGCGGCGGATACCTTCCGTGCAGCAGCAGTAGACCAGATTAAACTTTGGGGCGAGCGAACAGGCGTGCCAGTGGTTTCTCATGGGATGAATACCGACCCTTCGGCAGTGGCCTTTGATGCGGCGAAAAAAGCGGCAGAAGAGGGGTACGATATCGTGATGATTGATACCGCAGGACGTTTGCACAACAAGGTGAATTTGATGAATGAGCTGACAAAAATCAAGCGCGTGATTCAGAAGTTTATTCCTGAAGCACCACATGATATTATGTTGGTACTCGATGGCTCGACAGGTCAGAATGCGGTAATGCAGGCCAGAGAGTTCACCAAAGCTACACAAGTAAGTTCGTTGGCGATCACCAAATTGGATGGTACAGCCAAAGGTGGTGTGGTAGTCGGTATTTCCGATGAATTCAAAATCCCTGTGCGCTACATTGGAGTAGGCGAGCAGGTAGATGATTTACAGGTGTTCAATAAAGAGGAATTTGTAGATTCTTTATTTAAGAAATAACAATCCTTCAGAAGATATTCAAGCCCTTTGAGCGATTATGCTGAAAGGGCTTTTTTTCTGCGAAAACTTGCCGTGCGTGGGCGCAAACCATAAAAACAAAGGTTCGAAAGCAAGGCACAGCCGAACATCATCTCGTAAGTGGAATTGAGTACGCCTTGCCCCATCCAGTGAATCAACGAACCGATGATGCCTGCAATAGAAAAGCGCACCAGCCCATAGGATGCATTGGCGGTGCCCGTCGCGCCAGGGTAACAACTCAGGATACAACCGTTGATGTGGCCGAAGATAAAACCAAGGGCACTGACAAAAATAACATTGAAGCTCAGCAGCAGCCATAAGTTCGGCCGCCCGTATTCCACCATTGCAAACAGGATGAAGCCACTCAGCAGGCAAATGGTAATCCCCCACTGAACCATTTGTTTGGATTCAAAATTCTTTAACAGATACTGACTCCATCGGCTGATGATGATCATCCCCAGAACACATGCTGTAAACAGCCAAGGGAACAGCTGAGCAGAAACATGGTAGGTATCCACAAAGATAGATGTCGCCTTGGACATAAAAGCGTAAAGTCCGCACAGGGCGAAGGTGCCTGTCAGAATGTAGCAAATTCCCCATTGGTTGGCGACAATTTTTTTGTATCGTCCAAAGGACGACCAGACGGATTTTTTGGTTTCTTTGGGCATAGAGCGAAGGGGGATTTTTCGATAAACTCCCGTTAGAATGGAGATGCAGTAAATCAGCAGGAACAGAAATACCGCCTGCCAATGGCCCGTTTTAGCAAAGATGCTCCCGAGCAGGGGAGCGATCATTGGGGCGCACATTCGAACACTTGCGATCTTGGACAGCATTCGGGCGCTTTCTTTTTCATTGTATAAATCCTTGACAAAAGCGGCGACATTAACAGAGGTGAATCCGCCACCGAAACCCTGCATTACCCTCAGCATGTCAAGCAAATGAAGATTGGTAGTGAGAATAATACAGCTTGTGGCAAAAACATAAATGCTCAGCCCCAGCAGCATTACCTTCTTTCTTCCAAAATGATCTGACAGTGGTCCACCGCAAAACTGCCCCAGGGCAAAGCCTATAAAAAAGAGGGAAATGGTCAGTTCAACAGTTGAAATATTGGAGGTGAAACTTTGTGCCATTTCAGGAATAGAAGGCAAGTACATATCTATTGAAAAGGCAGTCATGGCAACTACGGCCCCCAAAAGGAGGATGAGTTGCCGCTTTTTGAGCGCAGGCGCTTGATTCATCATAAAGGAGTCGTTATGATGAATGGACATCACAAATTAAGCCAAGAAAAGTGAAATTTTAGCAAGCGATAATAATTGTTATCAACTCCTGTCATTTGTTATTGATAATTGAAAGGCAATCCACCAATTTCATAATGAAAGATTAGCTTGCCGCAGGTTGGGGTTGCTGAAATGCGAGCAGATAATAAAAGCCATTGGATAATATTGCGCAAAGAAACATCATCTGATAGGTTGGCAGCAGGATGTCTGAACTGATGAAATGAATCAGCCCTCCGATGGTGCCTGCCATGGAAAAGCGAATCAGTCCGTAGGTGGCATTGGCCGTGGCGGTGCGTCCAGGGTAGCATTGCAGGAAGCAGGCGTTTACGTGGCCAAACACAAAACCCAGTGCACCGATAAACAGGAAACCCAGCAACATCAGCACCCATAAGCTTGGCTGTGGTGTAAACTGAACATAGAGCCAAAGTAAAGCGCCAGCAGAAAAATTCATCAGGTAGCCTATGCGCACAATGCTTTCGGGCGACCGTTTTCTGAGCAGGCGTTTACTGTACCTACTGAGTCCGAGCATCAGGATGGTATTCAGTGCAAAAAGCCAGGGGAAAATGGTTTCAGCAATGTGAAAATGACTGACATATATGGAGGTGGCACGGGAAATAAAGGCGTAGAGTCCGCAAAGCGTAAAGGCACCACTGAGGATAAAGCCCATGCCCTGTCGGTTTGAAAATATATGGCCATAATTTTGAAGCATCGGCTTGATGCGGATCCCCCCCTGCTTATTGCTCGGCAACTGTTCAATTTTTTTGTTGACCATCAGCAGGGCGCCCAATGCATACAGGAACAAAACAACAAAGGAGGTTTGCCAATAACCGAGTTTGACGAGCAGCCCTCCGATAATTGGCGCAATAATCGGTACCGCCATCCGGACCCCCGCAATGGTGGAGAGAATTTTGGCACTTTCCTGATGATTGAACCGGTCTTTGACCAATGGGGCGCAGTTTACTGTTGTGAATCCGCCACCGAAACCCTGCAAAATTCGGAACCCATAAAGAACGGGCAAGCTGGGAGAAAATACCATCCCGATAGATGCCACGGTAAAGATGCTCAGGCCGATCATCATCATGGGTTTTCTTCCATAATGGTCACTGAATGGCCCTCCCGTGAACTGCCCAAAAGCAAAACCGACCAAAAACATGGAGATGGTCAGTTCTATTTTGGGGATGCTCGTGGCAAAATGTGTAGCCACCTCAGGGATGGATGGCAGGTACATGTCGATCGCCAACGCCCCCATCGCAACCAGTGTCGCCAGCATGTAGATCAGTGATGAATATTGATTTTTTGAGGGGGAATGATTCATGTTTTTGTACTTGTTGTATTCACTTTGTATTGCACGGAATTTACCGTACATTTTTTGTGTCTGCTGCAATTAGTCCACCGATGAAAGTGGGGCATAAAAATGCAATCGTACAAAGCTAAACAATCAATAGCATGAGCAATATAGGTTGGAAGAAAAAGATGATCATTCCCATGTATATTTTTTTATTTCTTATGGCGATAATGGCCTTGAATGTTGGTATGGGAAGGCAGGGATTTCAGCATTGGTTTGCCAGTGGCAGCTGCTTCCTGCTATTTTTTGGGGGTTGGTGGGCCCTCGTTGGTCGGGCTGATGTTCGTCGTTGGCTGTTGGGACTTACTTATGTGGTGACGTTTGGCTTGGCGACTCAGTCCGCTATTGTGCACCAACCATGGCTGATGGGCCTTTTTACGTTGCTATTTTTAGGGATGTCGGTTTGGCTCAGGTATAAAAAAGCGGCTAAAGTTGATGTTAACCTTAGCCGCTTGGCAAATATCATTTTTATGATGTTTTGGTTGGGAGCGTTGATCTGAACTTTTGGTAATGCTATCGCGAGCGTCTTTCTCCTAACAGCCCTCTTCTTCCTGTTACGAGAGGGGTTATTTGGCCCAAGCGGAATGCCTGAAACAAATCATTACCCAGCATATTCACTCAACTCCAGCCAGCGCATCTCTTTTTCTTCGAGGGTATCGTTGATCTCCTCAATCTCTTTTGCCCAGTTGGCCAAATCTTCATGGCTTCCTGTACCAGCATTCATCAGGGCTACAATTTCCTCTTTCTGAGTTTCAAGTTGCTCAATGTCGGTTTCAAGTTGCTCGTATTCTTTTTGCTCCTTAAAAGAGAGTTTCTTTTTCGGCTGATCATTTTTTTGCTCAGTTTTCCAGTCGGTTTTCTCTTTCTCTACTGATTTAGCGGCTTCTACACGTGCTTTTTCCTTCTCCTCCACCTCTACACGGTAGTCGGAATAATTACCAGGGAAATCACGGATCACGCCCTGCCCTTCAAACACAAAAGTATGATCCACCAGTCGATCCATAAAGTAACGGTCGTGAGAAACAAGCATCAAACAGCCCCCAAATTTCGATAGAAAATCTTCGAGGACATTCAGCGTGATCAAGTCCAAATCGTTGGTGGGCTCATCAAGAATCAAGAAGTTGGGATTCTTAATCAATACCCTCAGCAATTGTAATCGGCGACGTTCACCACCAGACAGCTTGGCCACCACATTATATTGCATTTTTGGAGGAAACAGGAACAGGTTCAAGAAGGCTGAAGCACTCAGGCTCGAGCCATCGGCCAATTCTACCACCTCGGCCACATCCTTCACCACGTCAATCACACGAGCGTTTTCATCGAAAATAGCCTCTTCCTGATGGTAATATCCCACATGCGTATTTACACCTAAATCAATCTCGCCACTATCGGCTTCCAGTGTGCCCGTCAGGATGTTCAGGAAAGTAGATTTCCCCACTCCGTTTGGTCCAATAATTCCGATACGGTCTTTTTTCTGAAAGATGTAAGAGAAGTCTTTAACAAAAGGCTGACCATCGAAAGATTTATTGATCTTGTCAAGTTCCAGCACTTTTCCGCCGAGGCGTCTTTGCTGAACACTCAGGGCAAGCTCATCTTTTTTCAGGTTTTTATGTGCCGCTTTCTTTACATCGTCAAAGGCATCTACACGGTATTTGGCTTTTGTTCCTCGTGCTTTTGGCTGTCGGCGGATCCAGTCGAGCTCCTTTTTATACAGGTTTTTCGCCTTTTCCACTTCACTTGCTTCAATGGCTTCGCGCTCCGCTTTTTTCTCCAAAAAGTAGCCGTAGTTACCGTAATACTGAAAGATTTGCCCCCCATCCAGCTCAATGATGTGGTTGGTAACTTTCTCCAGAAAATAACGGTCGTGCGTTACCAAAAGCAAAGCCATATTGGCGGAGGACAAGTACTGTTCCAGCCACTCAATGGTTTCCAGATCCAGGTGGTTGGTAGGCTCATCGAGAATCAAAAAGTCAGGCTTTTCGATCAATGCCCTTGCCAAAGAGATGCGCTTTCGTTGTCCACCCGATAACTGCCCAACTTTCTGCTCCAAATCATGTAAGCCCAACTGGCCCAGAATGGTCTTTACCTGTGACTCATAATCCCAGGCATTCGCACTGTCGATGTCAGCAATCAATTCCTGAAGTTTTTCTGCAGATTTTTCATCTGTCGCCGAACGCTCCAAATGGTATTCGTAATCGCGGATCAACGAAAGTGTACTGTTGTCGGCATCAAATACAGAGGTGCGGATGCTGTCTTCAGGGTTAAAGCTTGGCGACTGCGGAACAAATGCCATGCGTATTCCTTCACGGAAGGCCACATGTCCCTTGTCAGCTTCTTCGCGTCCAGCAATAATTTTCATCAGCGTGGATTTCCCACAGCCGTTCACACCCACCAGCGCAATTTTCTGCCCCTGGGCAATGCCAAAATTCACGCCATCCAGCAGGCTGCGCTCATCAAAGCTTTTATGTAGTTCTTCTATCGAGAGGTAATTCACAAGCTATATTTTATAATGCGCCACAAAACCAGCGCACGGTAGATCATTCAATTTTAGCGAAGATACAAAAAGCAGTGGAATTTTTGGGGGGACAAACCGATACCTTTCGGGTATATGACTGATATACCTCCTTTGTGCCCTGCGTGAGCGACTCAATAGGCAATTCTTTTGGCTTGAACCAAATTGGCTCGCAATCAATTACGCATATACAGCATGTGCAACCCAGCTAATGAATTATTCCAACAAAACGCGAACTGAATTAATCTACTATGTTGTTTGTGTTTGCTGGATTGATAATGCTAAATATTAACGAAATAACGATGTTATTTGCGCCTTGTATCTGATTGATAATCAGTTTGTTTTCTTTTTGGTTTTTCATTGTGTTTCGGTTGGTTATCGGGATACTTCACCCTTTTTAAATCAAAATATATAGGGTCTTGATAAGGCTTTGCCGAATGCCGAAAACACTTGATTTTAGTGGATACTTTGGCTTATGAATTCAAGCCGATGGAAGGATCTCCTGTTTTGGATCAAGGGGTTGATTTAGCCTTCAATATCAAGAAGGATTTTCTGAGAAAAGCACGAATCATAGATATCGGGGCGATTGAGGGAGAGGAGTATATTACGGCTTTCAATGATCTGAGCAATAGCAATACGCAATGGTTTGTTTCTTCTTAAAGTGAAATTTCATGGCTGAGCACCGCGGGCAGTTTTTCGGTAATGATATTCGATCAGCAGGGGAAAGAAGTGTTTGCTTCTTCGGCTTTGGTAGGAACAGACCCATGCGTCTGGCCTGAACAATTTTTTGCAGGGTGATTACGGCCGAACACGTGGGTTTGTCCGCAATGTCATTAAGTTAAGGATTTTGGGCTGACTCAGGTGTAAATTTGAAATGCATGTAAAGGCATAATTCATTATGTCTCACGTAACCATTTGAATTAATCCAAGAGAAATCAGCGTTGTGTTAGACGTTAAAAATAACGTCTCTACGGGGTAAGGCGCTTAACCCAATGACATTGGGTTGACCCGTACCTAACAGATTAGAATTTCGCATATCATTATTTAACTGGGGGTTGTTCAACATCCGTACAGCATTGCTAAATGAAAAAATCCTATCACGAGAGAGTCGCTCGCGATAGGATTTTTTTTGGTTTCATTAAAACTGCTCCTTACCAAACTGTCCTTTGGTATTCTTAACTTTTTTGGATTTTCCTGATTGGAAGCGGTAGGTTACGCCCAACTCAAGGATAGGACCGTAGCGGAAGTATTCGGTATCCTGAAAGAAGATTTGAGTACCTTCGGCATTGTATCCTGCGGTGTTGAGTCCTTTGATGTTGGAGGCGAAAATATCCTCCACACGGAAGGCGAACTGGAATTGATCCAATTTCTTAGGAGTGTATTTAAGGGCTACATTCGACAGATAGAACAATTCATTCTCACCCTGAGCGGTAACGGTCGCTGACTTTACTTGCATGTCCCAAGCGAATTTCAGCCCTTTATAAATGGGGGCATTCAGATTGGTATTCACCGTCCAGTTGGTGGATTTGGTATCCACGGTATAATCGAAAATATCTCCTTTGATTGCATACGAATACAATGAACCACCCAAGAAGAACTTAACATTTTTACCCAATCTCCAATTGGTATTCAGCTCCAAACCAAGTGCCTGATCGTTTCCTGCATTGGTGTAAGAACGCAACAATACATTCTGATCGGTATCGACAGTATTCACTCTGAAAATGGCATTTTCTGTGCCACGGTAGAAGGTGGTTACGGTGAAATCCATCCATGAAGTATGCTGAGTAAAAGAGGCTTCAATATTGTTAATGTACTCTGGCTGAAGGGTAGGGTCTCCGATTTCAAATACCTCAAAATGACGTCTCCAAAGGAATGGAGCCATGTTTTTTGTCGGTGGTCGGTTGATTCTTCTTGATCCCGAAAGGATCAGCTTTTGCTCTTCCGACAGCTGGTAATCCAAATGCAAGGAAGGGAAGAGATTCGGTTGCTTGACATTGTACTGCGACTGATTCTCACGTTCAGGGTCGAAGATATTCTGATATTCAGGGTTCTCAATCGTCAGTTCTTGATCAGTATATTCAAAACGCAAACCCGCCATCATGCTCAGCTTGTCAAACTTCGCATTGTAGTTCACATAACCTGCATAAATGCCACGGTTTAAGCGAACAAAATTCTGGTAGGCACTGCCGAACTTTTGAGTGTTCAGGTCAAGGGTGTCATAATTGAAGTCGCCTGACTGTACCAACCATTGAGGCTGGAATCCTGTTTCCAATTTCTGATTTTCAGCCAAAGGAATGGTCAAGTCAATATTCAGACGGTAACCTTCTAACGGGTTGTTATCATCCTGCATATAATGCAATTGCAGTTCCCCGACTTCACCATCAGCATTTGATCCGTAGTTCTTGTTGTCCAAATCTCCCCAAAGACGAGAGTTTTCATACAAACCAGCAACACTTAAAGCCGTACCATTGTCCCACGACTTCTGATAATCCAAAGCATAGGATTGGAATTTTCCTTGTTTCTCGTGGGTGTTCGGGTTGAAAATATGAGCATTACGAGGATCATCGGCACGGTTCGCATTGATGTCTCCGTAGAAGTTGTCATAGAAATAATCGGCGGTACGCTTTTGGTTTTTATAACCATAATAATAGGAGGCGTTGATCTTTCCTGCTGATCCAAAATCATAGGATAATCCTGCGTTAGCCGTCGCATTGATGTGCCATTCAGGTCGGTCGCCCGAAGCCTGCATGTGGTAATAGCTTCCGTCCTGTTGCAACAAGCGCGCATTTCCCGTTCGGCTTCCACGTACATCGCGGTCATTATAGCTCAGCCCTCCATAAAGCGACAGCTTGTCTTTGCTATGGGTGATGTTCATTGATCCTGAATAACGTCGTGGATCCATGCCTTCATGCCAAGGTGTTCCCCCGCCCATCAGATCAGCGGTGATGCTTGTGCCCTGCATCACATTGCCCAAAGTGGTGATGTTGATGATTCCTGCATTTCCCTGCGCTTCGTATCGTGCCGAAGGAACGGTGATGATTTCAATGTTTTTGATGGATGAAGCAGGGATTTGTTGCAACAATACCGATGGCTCAATCTGCGTAGGTTTACCATCAATATAAACCAAAAATCCTGAGGTTCCCCTCAAACTCACATCGCCATCGGGGCTGATGCTTACCGAAGGAATGTTGCGCAAAAGGTCGGTGGCATTCCCCGAACGGGCGGTGGCAAAGTCCTCGGCGCTGAAACTCTGGCGGTCAATCTTACGGACGGTGGTTGCTTTTTGGGCTTTTACTTCTACCGCTTCCAATTCGGTGGCGTCAATACCCAAACCAATGTTCCCCAACTTGAGGTGTTGTCCATTGCTCAGACTGATCGCTTGTTTTTGACTCTGATAGCCCACAAAACTGAGCTGAAGCGTGTAGTCCCCCGCTTTGATTTTCTTGATTTCAAACCGACCATCTTGTTCGGTCATCGCTCCAGTGATGAGTTTGTCGTCTTGAAACAAGGCAACCTGTGCAAATGACAGCGGGCTGTTGGCTTGTTGGTCAATAGCGGTTCCTGAAATGCGTGCTTGTGCCCATAGCATTTGGGGCAACAGTAATAAGGTGATGATTAATAGTCTTTTCATTGATTATGTTGATGTTTTTTGTTTAGCCACAGATGACACAGATTACCGCAGATTTTTTTGTTTTGATCTGTATTGTACTGTAAGAAAAATAGACATTCTGAATATTTTTTGAAGATTTCAGTAATTGAAAAAATAAAGACAAAGATAGGAGATCTTAAAGGGATAAGAGAAGGAGTCAGACCGTTATCTTTTTAAGTAAATGTGATTTTTTTGTTATGGCTATTTGGGGCTGTTTTACGAAATTCTATTTCGCCACTGTATGGGCCGACCTATGTATCTGCCCGATTCATTAGAGAAATTGTTTGGTTTGGATACACACAGGGGGGCATTCTTACAGCTGATAAAATAATCTATGGACAATACGCCCAACAGTTTCAGGATTTTTGACTCTCCATTAAAAACCCTTTGGCCTAATCCGTTAAATCTTATTTGTTTTCAATACTTTTGCAGGATGTGGATTTATTGGGGGTTGTTGGCAGCTGTATTTTTGGGGCTGCACAATATTACGAAGAAGTTTAGTGTCAGTGGAAATGCCGTATTTCCTGTTTTGTTTTTTACCACACTGAGTAGTTTGGCTGTTTTACTGCCTGTTTTTATTGGTTCGGTTTATTTTCCCGAGGCCGTAAAATCCGTCGGAATTTATATCCCGTCCTTGCCGTGGGAACAGCACTTTTACATTTTTATCAAGTCGGCGATCATGTGTGGCTCGTGGATGCTCGGCTATTCAGCGATGAAGCACCTGCCGATCACGATTGTGAGTCCGATTCGTTCGGCGGGACCATTCTTCACCCTTTTGGGGGCTTTGAGTATTTATGGTGAACGCCCGAATACCTGGCAATGGCTGGGCTTTGCGCTGATCATCGGTGGGATGCTTTGGTACTCCAGAGTGGGCAAAAAAGAAGGTATCGACTTCAAAAGGGACAAGTGGATTTTTGCCATTATCGGCGCAACTTTCCTCGGTTCAGGAAGTGGTTTGTATGATAAGTTTTTGGTGCATTATCAGCATTTGAATGCACAGACTGTTCAATTTTGGTTTTGCTTTTATATCGTCGCACTCTTGGGCTTGATTTGTCTTTATTATCGAAAACAACAACCCGAACGGGTTACAGGCTTCGACTGGCGATGGACGATCATGGCTACGGGCGTTGGGATCGTGGTGGCTGATTTTTGCTATTTCCGTGGATTGGAAGACCCTTCGGCAATGATCATGCTACTGTCAGCGATCAAGCGCAGTCAGATTTTTATCAGTGTGTTTGTGGGTGGATGGATCTTCAAAGAGCGAAACAAGCGCAAGAAGATGTTGCCTCTGTTTGCGGTGCTGTTGGGTGTTGGGTTGATTTTGTATGCTTCTTGATGGTGTGGTGGATAAATTCCCGCCACGTAGGATTTGATGAACATCGGACTTTATATTATCTTTGATAAGGCTAATTTCCTCCGATCATGAAAGAAGTATATATCAATCCGTTCACCGATTTTGGTTTCAAAAAACTCTTTGGCGAAGAGCAAAGCAAGGAGATGCTGATTGATTTTTTGAATCAGTTGTTACCGCCCGAAGATCAGATCCAATCGCTGACATTCCATAAGAATGAGCATTATGCCCGAACAGATGCAGAACGAAAGGCGATCTTTGATCTGTTTTGTGAAAATGAAAAAGGAGAAAAGTTCATCATCGAGCTTCAGCGAGCAAAACAGAAGAACTTCATGGAGCGCACAATTTACTATGCGACTTTTCCTTTGCAGGAGCAAGCGGAACCTGGCAAAGAGTGGGCATTTGACCTGAAAGGAGTGTACTCGATCGGTATCCTAAACTTTGAGTTGGATACTGGACTTTTCCCTAAGGAGGATTTACTGCATACGGCGAAGCTGATGAATGTGAAGACGGGTGATGTACTCTATGATAAATTGACTTTCATTTATTTGGAGACGCCCAAATTCACCAAGACTTTGGATCAGTTGGAAAGCCGTTTTGATAAGTGGCTGTTCTTGTTGAGAAATCTTCACTTGTTGGAAAACCGCCCACAACAGTTACAGGAACGTGTATTTGAAAACTTTTTTGAAATCGCTCAAATCTCAAAATTAGATAAAATGGAAGCAGATCAATATCAGGAATCATTGAAAAGCATGCGGGATTATTATAATACGATCAAGTATAGTCGGGAGCAGGGAGCGGAGGAGAAAGAAGAGGAGTTAGTACGAAAGCTTTTGAATTATGGTATGTCTTCTGAAGAGATTGCTAAAGCAACACAATTGGATATTCATTGGATTCAAGAACTGAAAAAAAGTGAAGAGTAAAAGGTGTGATGGAAGCAGATCAGTATCAGGAATCATTGAAAAGCATGTGGGATTATTATAACACGATCAAGTATAGTCGGGAGCAGGGGCAAGTTGAAATTGTAAAGAACTTGTTAAACTATGGGATGTCTGTTGAAGAGATTGCTAAAGCAACACAATTGGATTATTCATTGGATTCAAGAACTGAAAAAAAGTAAAGAATAAAAGGTGTGATGGAAGCAGATCAATATCAGGAATCATTGAAAAGCATGCGGGATTATTATAATACGATCAAGTATAGCCGGGAGCAGGGAGCGGAGGAGAAAGAGCTCGATATTATTCATAATATGCATGAGCTTGGGCTTGATGTTGAGTTAATCGCAAAGAGTGTGAAGATTTCGGTGGAGGCTGTTCGTGAAATTTTGAAATCATCAAAATAGGGACGTTGCATGCAACGTCCGTACCGATAGGTACAAAAATAATAGACAATCAGAGCCCAAATCCAAAAAATCCCCACAGTAAGCACTGCGGGGATTTTTGCTTTCAATTAACCTGGCGATGATTAACTAAGTATTGTAAATCGGAAGTCGAAGGCGGTAAATGCCGCTTTGACCTCTTCGATAAATTGATCGTTGTTCAGGTAGAAATTCAGGAAGTTCTCATGGCGTTCCTGCAATCCACCGTTAGGGAAGAGCTTATCCAAAACCGCCTCAATTTGCTTGAGTCCCGTTTCATGCTTGCGCTCCTCGGATTTTTTCAATCGCTTTTCAATATTGCCGATGCTCTTGAGCGTCTTGGCTTCCTCCGCACCGATAAATCCTTGCAGACTTTGATCAATGCTTTCGGCTTGCGTAGCGATTTGGGCAAATGTAGCTTTAATTGCCTCCATTTCCTTTTCGAGCGACACTTCATTTTCAGAATTTCGCTGAATATAATTGGCTTTTAATGTTTGCAGGTCTTCGAAGATGTTTTCGGTCTTTGCGCCGGTCTTTTCCCACTTGTTTTGCAGGTTTTTATTGAAGACCATTCCAAAATGGCGAGGCAACAATATCGGGAAAGGTACCTTGAAATGCTCAAACATATCCTTCAGCTGTAGCCAATAGGCCAACTCTCCTGGTCCGCCACAATACGCCAAATTCGGCAAAATCCACTCCTGATATAACGGACGCATCGCTACATTCGGACTGAAACGCTCTGGGTTACGCTCAATAAGTCGGTCGAGCTCCTCTTTGGTCATTGTCCAATTTCTGTTCAGTACATCGTAGTCGCCATTGTCGTTGCGGACCAGTCGCTCACGGGTGTTTTCAAAAAGATAAAAGAAATTGATCTCCCGAGGGTGAACCTGTGCTTTGTAGCCAGCATTCACCAGTCGCTCGGAAGTGGCTTCGATGATCGGAGCCGATTCATTGTCGAAAATCTCCCGACGGATAACAGGTCTGAAAAGGGCTTTCAGGTTTTTATCGTCGGCATCAATCACCACCAAACCGTCCTTGCCAAAAAGGGTATTCACATAATGCGCCACCGCTTCGGCCAAGGTTTTTTTCTGCAAATAAGCCTCCTCAAACAATGGCACCGCCTCAGGCAACTGCTCAATAATCGCCTTCAGCTCCTGCGGATTCATACGCCCCACAGCACCCGTTTGCTCCGTTTCCCACTCGTATTTCTTTCCGAACAAATGGAAATAGGCTATCTCGGCAAAATCATGATCCTCCGACGCCATCCAATACACCGGCACAAAGGTACAGTCCGGATAAGCCTCCTTCAATGCCTTGCAGGTATTAATCACCGATACAATCTTAAAAATAAAATATAGCGGCCCAGTGAAGATGTTCAGTTGATGTCCCGTGGTCACCGTAAAGGTCTTGCGGTCTTTCATCAACAGGCGGATGTTCTCCTTTGTCTCCGGAAAACGTTCCAATTTAGCGTACTGATTTCTCAACACCTGCGACATGATCATGCGATGAGCAGGCACATAAGCTTTGGACTTTTCCTCGATCTGAGCTTTAAAGTTCTCAATGTTCGGAAAACGATGATAGAAAGGCTTGAGTGCCTCGTGCTGATCGAGGTAATCCATGAATATCGAAGAAAAACGGTGCGTATCTTTCAGTGCAATCTTGGTTGTCGTCATACTGCTAAATTATGCTTTATATCTTTAGGGCAAATATGGGCATATTGTTTTAGGAATGAAATAGAGGGAGTGGGTTTTGGGAGGATGTGGAGGTCGGGTGGGGTACATTTGGAGGTGTTTATGAAATAACAAACCTATTTAATTTGAGGATGATACTTATTGGCACCCTGTAAACAGTATAAAGTAAAAAAGAAGCTGAGATGTGAGGGTTGATCGATAAAATTGAAGTAATCACTATGTGGTTGTAGGTGAGTATCATATTTCTTTTGTATTTTAGGTCCTAAGTAAACTTATGGGCTTAACTATTTTTATTACTATGATTGGTTGAGCCATTTTTTTGTTTACCTTATTTTTTTACTCAATAATTTAACCGTCAACAAATGAAGATCAAAACTGTTTTTTTCTTGTTTTTGCTGTTTTCTTCCCTAAAAAGCTATTCCCAAATTTCAGTAAGTTCGACACATGTAGGGAAAGCTAAAAAATTTAAAAAAGGAATATTAGAGAAGTTTAAAGATTCGAAAACTATTTTTGTGCTCTCTAATATATATGATGTGGATGTTTACAAAAGTATATTAGAGAAATCATGGAAAGTAACACCTTTTGAAGTCGTAGATGCCGGAGAGTTCGAGATTGAAGAATATTTGACGGAGAATTACTCAATTGTTGAGTTGTCTGGTTATACCGTAACAACACAAAGAGCCACCGGAATACCCTTAATAACTGAGAAAATGGGGGAGTTTCTATATACATTTATAGATTTAAGAATGTATGATAATGAAACTATTCGTAAGAAATTAAGCAAATTATCTCCTCAGCAAAGAAGAAAGAGGAGATATGATATTATTAATGACAATTGTCAAAGTATTGCGAGGTTGTATACTTTCCCTAATGATAAATTTATACATACGTCTCGATTCAAAAAGAAGGAGGAGGTTTTATTGTCAATGTATACAGATGATTATTTTTTTAATTATAACCCAGGGTTCTTAAAGAACTATTTTCAAAGGATGAGCGACTTATTGGTTTGTGAAGAAATTTGTTTTGTGTATGGTGACGATTATAAACCTGAGCTTAAAAAGTTAAGCTCGAAAAAACTTTATATACCCTCTTATATCTCAATTAAATATGACGGGTTTAAAGGTGTTGATAGCGAAAAAGACCCTAATCACATAAAAGCTATTTTTAAGGATTATGACTTTAAATATGAAATGATTAGTGACGAGGATATTAGTACCAAGATATTGAGTGGAGAGGAGTTTTATTACCTTAGATATGTACGTGTTAATGCCCAAAAATTTATACAAGTAGTAAATTCAAAAACAGGGGATGTAATTTACCGACAATATGCTACGGGCTTTTCATATAATTTAAAATCTAAACATATCTCAGAGTTGAATAGCAAAATTAGGAAAGCAAAAAAGAAGTTTAAAACGATGGCTATTTAATACAACATGAACAAAAAAATCAGCTTCATCACAGGGGCGAATTCGGGTATAGGAAAGGCGACGGCTGTTCAGTTGGCTGAGCGTGGTTATGTAGTTTTGATTGGGGCAAGGAACGAAAGCCGAGGATTGCAAGCGGTCGCTGATGTGAAAGAAATGTCGGGGTCTGAGACGGTCGAGATGGTTCAGATTGATTTGTCTTTGAAGGCTTCGATCAGCCATGCAGTCAAGGAGATCAAGAGTAAGTTCGATCATTTGGATGTGTTGATTCATAATGCGGCTGATTTTGATGTTTCTCGAAAAGCGCCTGTTTTGACGGCTGAAGGTGTAGAGTCGATTTGGGCGACAAATCATATTGGACCTGTATTGCTGACTAATGGACTGTTGGGCTTGCTCAAAAACAGCAAGCAAGGGCGTATCATTACGGTGGCATCACAGGGGCTGATGTTACATCCGAGGATGAAGGTTGATTTGAATGATCCCGAATATCAGCATCGAAAATTCAGCGTAGCAAAGGCTTATTATCAGTCCAAACTGGCGCAGGTGATATATACTTATTGGTTGGCGAAAAAGCTGTCGGATACGGCGGTAACGGTGAATTGTATTCGGGTAACGAATGTAAAAATCGATCTGAATCGATACCCTGATTTGTCGGCATTGATGAAATTTCTTTATTCTATTAAAAGTAAATTTTCGATCTCTCCCGCGCAAATGGCAGAGACTTACACTTACCTTGCCGATGATCCCGCATTAAGCAAGACCACCGGGAAATATTTCAATGAGAAAAATGAGATGGTGGATTCTTCAGCTTACAGTAAGGAGGAAAAGCACTGGGAGGAGTTGATGGAATTGACGAAAGGGTATGTTGCGGAAGGGTTTTCGGTAAAGCCATCACGAGAGGGACTCTCGCGATAGCTTGTATAGCCTTTTGATTATTTCCACTCAAATATGATTTCTACTGACGTAGGGACGTTGCATGCAACGTCCGTACCGTGCGGTACAAAATATTCAACAGACTACGCTTGAACTAAAAGAAGAAAAGCCAATGTCCTTCCCGAACATTGGCTTTTTTAATATATCAAAAACGGATTCCTTAAACCGGCTTACCGAACAAATCAAATTCTGAGGCGTCTTCGATTTCGATATTGGCGAAATCACCCAAACGCAACAAATGCTTGTCCGCAGGGATCAACACTTCATTGTCTACTTCTGGAGAGTCGAATTCTGTACGCCCGATCCAGTAACCACCTTCTTTGCGGTCGATCATGGTTTTGAAAGTACGTCCAACTTTGGCTTGGTTCAACTCGAAAGAAATACCTTCCTGCAATTGCATCACCTCGTCGGCACGGCGTTGTTTTTCTTCCTGAGAAAGTAAATCTTCCATTCCGAAGGCATGGGTGTTGTCTTCGTGAGAGTAGGTGAAAATTCCCAGACGCTCAAAACGCATTTTCTCAACAAAACGCAACATTTCCTGATGGTCGGCTTCGGTTTCTCCAGGGTGTCCAGCGATCATGGTGGTACGGATAGCGATATCTGGCACACGCTCACGGATATCGGTGATCAGGCGCTCCGTTTTCTCGCGGTCAATACCACGACGCATTGCTTTCAGGACATTTGAAGAACCGTGCTGAAGTGGAATATCCAGATAATTACAGATATTATCACGCTCAGCCATTACGTCGATTACGTCCATTGGGAAACCTGCAGGGTAGGCGTAATGAAGGCGAATCCAATCGATGCCATTGACATCCGACAGGCGTTTCAGTAAATCTGAAAGGTTACGTTTTTTATAAATATCCAGGCCGTAATAAGTCAGGTCCTGGGCAATCAATAACAATTCTTTGGTACCGTTTTTGGCCAGATTTTCCGCTTCGGTAACCAGCTTTTCAATGGGCTGCGAGACGTGTTTTCCACGGATCAATGGGATGGCACAGAAAGAACATGGGCGGTCACAACCTTCAGCAATTTTCAAATAAGAATAATGATTTGAAGTTGTGGTGATACGGTCGCCTAATAGGTCAGACTTGTAATCCGCCTTGAAGCGTTGCAAAAGTGCAGGCACTTCGTTGGTTCCGAAGAAGGCATCCACCTGTGGGATTTCCGCAGTAAGTTCTTCTTTATAGCGCTGAGACAGGCAACCTGTCACAAAAAGCTTATCGATATTACCTGCTTCTTTCTCTTCTCCAAAACGAAGGATCATATCGATGGACTCCTGTTTGGCATTGGCGATGAATCCGCAAGTATTGATAATCACGATGTTAGCGTCGTTTTTCTGCGACTCATGCTCCACATCAATATCGTTTCCTTTTAGTTGGGTGATCATCACTTCGGTATCGACCAAGTTTTTGGAGCAACCCAAAGTGATCACGTTTACCTTATCTTTTTTTAGACCTTTGGCTTTCAAATTATTATCGTATTTATTTGACTTGCAAAGGTAAACAAAGTCCTTGGGATCAAAAAAGATGTCTATGATTAAGTTCAAAAGCTAATGGAATAATGAAACAATTCATCAAATAATCAACGGTATGGTGGAATTTCAAGCCCAAAGGTTGAACGAAGGCGGTAGTTGAAGAACCCAAACAATTTTATTGGGGTTGATCTAAGAGTGAATCAAGCAAATAACAACATCATGACCTACCTGAAATCTATTGCCAAACATGCCATGGACGCCCGCTTCTTCTGGAAGTCTGTACCCAAACGCCTATTATTTGAGCATGTACCCAAGTGTGGTGGAACAACGGTGGTAAAGTACCTGAGTGATCAGTACCCTTTCAGTAAGACATACCAACTGGATAATCATCAGCCGATGGTCTCTATTCAGCGCTTCAAAAATATGCCGCAGAAGGAACGTTATAGTTATCATTTTGTGGTCGGGCATATGGCACATTTACTGAAAGATGATGTTCATCCTGAAATGCTCAAGGCGACAATATTGCGTGACCCGATCGATCGGATGGTTTCCCATTATTACTATGTGTTGCGTCGGCCGACCCATTATTTATATGAACAGGTGAAAAGGGAGGGCGTGAGCTTGAAGGATTATGTTACCCTTGAACTGAGTCGGGAATTGCGGAATAATTATGTGCATAGGTTCAGTCAGATTGAAGAAAAACAAATGCTATCGCATCCGAGGGAAGCCCTGGAAAAGGCGATTGAAGTACTGACGGAGGAATATCAGTTTGTAGGCTTTTTGGAATCGCTGGAGGCAGATTTACTGCGCCTGAAGCACCTGATGGGCTTTTCGGAAAGTTATGTTCCCATGAAGGCAAACGCTACCGCAGGCAGAAAGAAGGTGGAGGAGCTTGATCCGCAGACTCTCAAAGAGGTGGAGGCGATGAACTTGCTGGATGTTGCTTTGTATCAGAAAATCTGCGATCAGCGGGTGATTGGCGGATAGGCTTTGGGTTCAAGTGCAGCGCTTGACTTGAAAGGTATGATAAGCTATCACGAGAGGGATTCTCGCGATAGCATTATTATGGACCATGACTACCTTGATTTAAAGGATTACCATGATTTTTTATTTTAAATATTGATTTGTGAGTAACATCTGTATTGACCTCATCAAAAAAATCTGTGGACAAATTAATATCCTCTTAAATTATTTATTCGGTGCTTAAAGGTTAGACATACTCCGTTACATGCTTCACCTTTACAAAACCCGTCGGAGCCTGATCGGTGGTGATGCGCAAGCGGATGCCTTCGGCTTCAATCTCATATTGATCAGTAGGACCTAAAAACTGCGAACTGACCACTTCCACAGGGATACCCTCTTGACACCATTGCAGGTCTTCAAAGCGGATGCAGCACGCCTGCCCATCATTGATGTCGAGCTTTTGTGCATCCTGAGCAGAGAGTAAATTGGCATTTCCGAAAAACCGTGCAACATACGGGCAGTTGGGCTGTCGGTAAAGTTCCTCAGCACTTCCAGACTGAATGATTTTCCCATCACGCATCACAGCGATTCTATCAGAAAGGCGGAGGGCTTCTTCTATCCAGTGGGTTACCATAATGGCCGTAATATTCGCCTTTCGGAGCATTACTTTCATGTCGGCGATCAGCTGAATTTTTGTGGGTGTATCGAGGTTGCTGAAGGGTTCATCCATCAGCAGAATTTCAGGTTCTTTGGCCAAAGCCTGCGCAATAGCAACACGTTGTTGTTGTCCGCCAGAAAGTTCTCGTGGCAATTTTTTGTCCATTCCATTGAGCCCCACCAAATCAATCAGGTAGGTGAGCCTCTTCGCTCTTTCTTCAGGAACATAACCCCGAATATGCTCGCCAATGTTCCCTGCCACATCATAGAAAGGTTTCAGGTCAAGCCCCTGCTGAATGTAACGCACATTGGCATGTCCACGGATCAGCTTCAGCTTTACGGCTTCGGTTTCTTTACCGTGGAAATATGTTTTTCCAAGTTCGGGGTCTTCAAATCCTCCAATAATTTTCAGCAGAGTGGTTTTTCCACAGCCACTCTCACCAACTAATGAAAGGATTTCTCCTTGAGCGACATCAAGGTTGATGCAGTCAAGGGCGGGTTTTTTTTCATTCTCGTAGGTCATAGAGACCTCTTCTACCAAAATGTGGCGCATCTGAATCAGGTTTGATTGTTCGGACAAATAAGGGGAAAAATGAAGTAGTTCGCAAATAGAGATTTTTAATATGTATATAATTAGGCGGGTGAAGTGAGCGTTCCTGTCTTTTTGGAAAGGGAAGATGTAGGAGCCCAGGTGCGGTCAGATTTAGGCGCAATACTGACAGGGTGGGCAAGGAATTTATTGATAAAATCATGGTACAGGTCGTGAAAATTGAATTGATAATGTACCTTTGAAAGAATTATAAGTTTAATGAAGCATTGGCTTAACGATACGATGAATAATTGCTTTAGAAAAATAAAAAATATTCAGTGGCTTCCTGTGGTACTCATGCTGTTTGTGATCAGTGTACTGAGTGCCTGCAAGGATAATCAGGAGTGTTTTGATGAAAATAATGATTACGTTGTCGGGAATTTTTTTGCCAGGAATGAAGATGGAACATTGCAGGAACAACCCGTTGCTGTACCGATAGATTCCATGATTGCCATTACTGAAAGCGGACAACAGAAGGTTATTACACAGGATGATGAAGGAAACAGTCAACCTATTACTTTAGGTACAGAGTTTCGCATGGAGCTTAGTCCTCATGACCGTGCGATTACTTATTATATCGAACAGGCGGGTTTTGGCGATACTATTCAGTTTACTTACAGTGTCCTTCCGAGGTTTATTTCTGAAGCCTGTGGGGTGGGTTTCGTTTATAAAGACCTGACGATGGCCATCTCGGATCAGGGAAAGCAAGTTTTTCCTGAAGGGGAAGTGTTACAGACCGATCTGAAGAGCGGACTACCCAATATTCAGTTTGTTTTGGAGTGCCACCCAGAATACAATGATTATGTGAAGGTGGATTTTCAGAATTTGGCAGGCGAACCAGAGCTTTATCAGTTTGATTCCATTTATACCGTATTCCCTGATAATACTTATATCAATATTCTGAAAGGATTACAGCGAACAAGCGTGGACTTACCGATTGCCCTGGGGCTGACTTCGCAAGACTACTACCTGGTACGCGAAGGCATCACAAGCAAACTGAACGTACAGGTGAATGCTCGGCGATACCTGACAGGCAGCGGTTGTGGGCCAGGTGTGGTTTATACGCAGCTGAAAGTACAAGGTGCTCCAGATGCGAGCATCAACAAAATAGAAACTGTTCAAACAGAAATTTTATCTGATGATAATACGAATGTTAAAATACTTTTTAACCCTCTTACTGGTAATTAATGGCCTGTCTGCCTTTGCGCAGTATGTTGACCCTGCCACAAGGAACGACGGGATTATGGACAAGGACATCTCGCTGGATTCTGCTGATATGGCCAATATGTCTGAGCGCCCGCCCCGAGAAAAATTGGGGAAAGAATATAAATACCGTGCCGTGGAGGGGTGGTTTATTCCATCAACATTGCGGGTAGGCGTGGATTTATGGTCTTTGGGAGAAACAGCCTTTACCAAAGGGAATTCAGACCTGAGGATTCATGCTGATACCGATATTGGGCGATGGCATTTATCTGCCGAGTTTGGCCGTCAGGTTTATACTGCTCGGCGGGATTCTATTTTTGCTGCTGATAAGTCATGGATTAAGAGCTCCCCTATTTATGATTATGAGTCCAAAGGGCAGTATATCAAGTATGGCGTGGATTTGAACTTATCGCCTCGTAGTTGGGATCGTTCAATGGTTTTCTTCGGAGTGCGTCGGGCAGATTCTTTTTACAGTGAGCGCTTCAGTTATTTGCTTACCAATGATTTTGGAGATTCAAATCAATCACTGAGCCTGTCGGGTTCGCATACAAGTTGGTATGAATTGCTGTTTGGCTACCGGGCGAATATGGGAGAAGGCTTTGGCGTTGGCTGGACTGGCGGGCTGCAATTTGGAACCTCAACAGCCGATCAGGGAACTGCTGTAGCTATGATGCCATCATTTGCTCCGGGCTATGGTTTATTACGACGAAAATCAAGGTATTTCTTTGAGCTGAACCTTTATTATACCATTCGATTCTGGGATAAGGGTATTCCGAAAGCAAAGCCGAAATAGAAGGAGTAGAAAATGAAAAAGCCTGTATAGATTATGTATCGATACAGGCTTTTTTTATGGCTTATTTTTCGCCTTCATCAATCTTAAGTTGAAGCGCCTTAACCTCTTCAATGGTGAGGTTGGAGCTTTTTGCAACAAATTCAATATCCGCACCTAATCTTAGCATGTTTATAGCAACGGTGGTAACACCCTCTTCTCGGCCTACCTCCCTGCCTTCTTCCCTGCCTTCTTCTCTACCTACCTCACGCCCCTCTTCTCTACCTTCCTCTCTGCTATACTTAATGGTATTATAGTAATCTCTCATGCTTTTGAGTGATTCTTGATATTGATGAGCTTCCATTTTGTCTAATTTTGAGATCTGAGCAATTTCAAAAAAGTTTTCAAATACACGTTCCTGCAGTTGTTGAGGACGATTTTCCAACATGTGCAGGTTCCTGAGCAAAAATAACCATTTATCAAATCGATTTTCAAGTTGATCCAAGGTTTTTGTGAATTTTGGGGTTTCCAAATAGATGAAAGTCAATTTATCATAGAGGACTTCACCCGTTTTTACATTCATTAATTTGGCGGTATGTAAAAGATCTTCCTTGGGAAATAATGCTGAGCCTAAAATGAAGTTCAGGATGCCGATGGAATAAACCCCTTTCAGGTCAAAATCCCATTCCTTTCCTGGTTCAGCTTGTTCTTGCAAGGGAAATGTGGCATAATAAATCGTTCGCTCCATGAAGTTTTTCTGCTTGGCGCGCTGCAGTTCAATGATAAACTTCTCTCCCTTTTCATTCTCACAAAATAAATCAAAAATGGCCTTGCGTTCAGCTTCGGTGCGTGCGTAATGCTCATTTTTATGAAACGTAAGGGTTTTGATCTGGTCTTCGGGCGGCAAAAGTTGATTCAGAAAATCAATCAACATCTCTTTGCTTTGCTCTTCACCAAAAAGTTTTTTGAAACCAAAATCAGTAAATGGATTTATATATACTTCCTTCATTTGCTAAGGGCTTAGTATTTAACCTAATATAATCTAAATCTTTCCGACCTACAAATGAATGTTAAGCCAACCCAAAGATGCAAGGGCGTGCCCCTGCACCTACGATCATCACTTTACCCACTTCAGGCAGACCGGCGTAGGGATTTCGAATACTTCCGAAGAAACCTTGAGCCCATTTTCCCCCAACTGAACCACAGTTACATTGCTGCTGTCCTGGTTGGCGATCAAAAGGAATTTCCCATCAGGGGATAAAAGCATGTCCCGAGGGGTTGTGCCCTGTGCAGAAATATATCCCTTTTTAGTTAGTAAGCCACTTACCGGGTCAATGCTGAATACAGCGACATCATTATGCGGAATGCGATTGGAGGCATATAAATGTTTGCCATCAGCACTGATGATGATCGCCCCGCCTGTGGCAGGAAGCGACGGGTCTTTGCGTGTTTCGGCTAATTGCATGATTTGATCATTGCCATCCAAGACAACCACTTTACCGCTTAATTCTGTGATTACATATTTATAATCGGAAACAGGGCTAAATGCCATATGCCGAGGGCCACTGCCTGCAGGCAATTGAATGACCTTCGGTTCGCTTAGTTGCTCCCCTTCGATTTTATATTTATACAAAGCATCTGTTCCCAAATCGACAGCGTAAAGATTCCCTGTCTTGGGATTGAAGGTGGACATATGCGCATGTGGCCCTTCTTGTCGGTTGGTGTCGGGACCTACGCCTTCGTGTCGATCCGTATTGACTTTTCCTGAGAAATGACCTTCTTTATCCAAAGCCAAAACGGCAATATTTCCTGTGCCATAATTCGCCACGGCTACATTTTTCCCGTCAGGCGCAACTTCAACATAACAAGGGTAAGCCCCATACGTACCATTTTTACTGATTTCTTTCAATGATTTTTTTTCCGCATCAAAAGCATAAGCAACGAACGGCGCACCTTTGTCGGTGGTGTTTTCAGGCACCTCGCTGCAGGCGTAAAGCACTTTTCCGTTGGGGTGGATATTCAGGTAGGAGGGATTGGTAATTCCTTTGGCAGTGAATTGGTGATTCAGTTGCCCGTTTTCGGAATTAAAATCATACAAATACAGTCCTTCAGCTTTGCCGTCTACATGCCCCTCTTTTTGGGTGTAAGTACCAATGGCTAAGGTGAAATGTGCGGTTGTTTTGGTGTCGTCATTCATATTTTCTACCTCTTTAGTTTCGTTTGTGCAGGCCAAAGCTCCGAGGAACATTGCTGTGAATAAAAGTCGGTGGATGTTGTGGTATGTCATCAGTGTGAGTAATTGGGTAAGTGTCGTTCATGATACCCGTGTGCAGGGCTCTAAAAACGGGAAGTTAGCAGGATTTGCTTCTTTAAGGAAAAAAGAGGAGAAATTTTATTGTCAATATCGCCGAATGGAACGCCATGCAGGCTGCAGTTGCCACAGAATTAGATTGTTTGAATTATTGGCACTTGCTTTGCAAAATATCTATTATCTTTGTAAAGGTGAGCGATTGCTCGTCGGCAAAACAGAATGTTAGATGATGGATAAGGTTTCTGAAAAGCAGGACATAAGAAGACTGAGCCTGGCGCAGTTGAAGGAAAAATTCACGGAAATGGGCGAGAAGGCGTTCCGTGCGAAGCAAGTTTATGAATGGTTGTGGAAAAAGTCTGCAACAAGCTTCGAAGAGATGACAAATTTGAGCAAATCACTTCGTGAGAACCTGAATGCTAATTTTGTAATTAACAGTATTGCTGTCGATGAGGCGCAAATCTCGGCAGACCGCACGATAAAATCGGCTTTTCAGCTATACGACCAACATTTGGTGGAGGGCGTGCTGATCCCTGCCGATGATCGAATGACCGCTTGTGTGTCATCACAAGTAGGGTGTTCGCTGTCGTGTTCGTTTTGTGCAACAGGGTATATGGATCGTAAGCGAAACCTTGACGCAGGTGAGATTTACGATCAGGTGGTAACCATTGCCAAACAGGCGGAGGAGAATTACGGGCAGCCATTGACCAACATTGTGTATATGGGCATGGGGGAACCGTTGCTGAATTATAAAAACGTGTGGGAGTCGATAGAGAAAATCACTTCTGAAGAAGGTTTGAATATGTCGCCTCGCCGTATCACGGTATCAACCGCTGGTGTTGCTAAAATGATTACCAAGCTTGCCGACGACGGTGCTAAGTTCCGTTTGGCGCTCTCTTTACATGCGCCAACTGATGAAAAGCGAAATCGTATTATGCCGATCAATGAAACCAATAATTTGGCAGTATTGATCGATGCCATGAAATACTGGTATAAGGTTACTAAAAGCAGAATCACTTTTGAGTACATTGTTTTCAATGACTTCAATGATACTATAGAAGATGCGCGGAACTTGCTGAAAATTTGCCGTAAAGTACCGAGCAAAGTGAATATCATCGAGTATAACCCAATTAAAGAGGCTGACTTTATTAATGCCGATGGGGATAAGATTGACAAGTTTGCCAACTTTCTGGAGAAAAATGATATTACTGTAATGGTTCGCCGAAGCCGAGGAAAAGATATAGATGCTGCCTGTGGACAATTAGCGAATAGAAAAAACTAAAATCATCGCTCCTGTTAATCAGCTAAAAAAAGCTATCAGACTTAATTCTGATAGCTTTTTTTTATTTCATAATTTTCTGTCTCCCAGCTTTTGGTATAGATGTCAATGGTTTTATCTACGCCGAAGGTATAGATGATGTCCTTGAAGCGCATGATTTCTTCAATTTCGCACATGGACATCGGCCTTTCATATTCACGATTCAACAGGGACAATAACGGGTACAGTCCTTTTTCTGATAAACAGAGGACTTTCTCGCGAAAATTGTGTCTGAAAAGTTCTTGTATTGTTCTCATCGTAAACGTTTGAAATCAAGGTACAATAAAAATGACTTTAATTAAAATATCAAGTGATTTTATTGAATTATTTTAGTTATTATGACGGGTGCTCCCGTTTTCCTGATGTGCTTTTTGATCTGAATTAAATCATCGAAAAGAGGCTTAAGTAGCACAGCTGATCTGGTTTTAATTCAACAAAAGCGGTCTTTGAAATCAATATAATAGGTCTGATATAACTATTTGGGTTAATTAAATGAATTTAACTGTTATGTGAATATTGCGTGTGGCCTATTTTACGTTTAAATATGATTATTGAGTGTAAAATAACGAAGGTAGTTCGGATTATACAAATAGTTACGTGTGATAAATTCGACTAAAAATCAGCTTAATCTAAATGCTGAAAGGTAATATATTGACAGATAATAAATTAGACCTTCGACTTAATGTTTTTTTAATATAAATATAATTACCATAACCGGTTGATAGTTATTGTCTTGTCGAAATTGTCAAATCCGAAACTTGTAGTAAGATGTTGAGTTTCTAAATGCTTTCCGCTTCGTTGAGATTCTTAAGGTGGCCAGTTGGTTTTGTAACACGGACATTGGTGTATGAATAGGTAAATCCTTTAGATATAATTGAATGAGTGAATTATTTGAGGGTTTTTACTTGATTTTTGTACGACATTTTATTTGCTATATTTTTATGATCGATATATATAATCGTGATTTTTAATTTACATTTTATTTGCGTTAAATTTTCGTGAATAAATTATTGTAAAAATTTTGTTTAAATCTCACCTTCTTTATGTATTTGCAATATTTTTTAGCCTTGTCATATATAATAATTCAAGTATTTAGATAAGTATAAATATCGATTCGGTAATTATTAAGAATTGCTCTATTGTTAATAAAAGTGGTGTTTGGTGGTGTTAAATGCAATTTTTTAGTAGTTTTTATATCGATGTGATAAAATGTTGGAGCTTGATCTAAAGTTCGTTATCCGTATTTTGTACTGCGGGAGGTCTTTTGAATAGAATATTCTATTGTGTATTTTTGTTTATCAGAAATAAAAAATATACTCAATCTATATTTAATCATTGACTGCTGTTTTTATGAAAAAATTAATACTTTTTGTATTGGTGTTTGTTGCTTCCTTGAACGTTTTTGCTCAAGAGAGGATCATCACTGGTACGGTAACCTCGGAGGATGGGAATGAAGCTATTCCTGGTGTAAATGTCCTGCTAAAAGGAAAGGCTACAGGAACAATTACTGATATTAATGGTCAGTATTCCATTAATGCCGTCTCACCAAAAGACGTACTGGTGTTTTCTTTTATTGGTTTAGCGACCGAAGAAGTGAAAGTGGGTTCACAAACGACCATCAATATGACCATGACTGCCGATATTCAGCAGCTGGAAGAGGTGATGGTAGTGGCTTACGGTACGGCGAAGAAAAGCCAGTTTACTGGTTCAGCCAAAGCGATCAAAGCGGAGGCTATTATCGCTCGTCAGTCTTCGGATGTGACAAACTCCCTTGCTGGTCAGTTGTCTGGTGTTCAGATTCAGAGCAGTAACGGGCAGCCAGGTGAGTCTGCGAAAATTCGTATTCGTGGGGTAGGATCCATGGCCTCCAGTAACGAGCCTTTAATTGTATTGGATGGTATTCCTTATGATGGAGATTTGTCGAGTATTAACCCGCAGGATATTGCCTCTTTAACGGTGTTGAAAGATGCAGCATCCAATGCATTGTACGGTGCGCGTGGTGCCAATGGAGTGATCATGATCACGACTAAAAAAGGGAAGAATGGCAAGGCGCAAATTATGGTGGACGCAAAAATAGGGGTGAACAACCGTGCGGTTCCAAATTACGATGTCATGACTGATCCGGCGCAGTACTACGAGACTTTTTATAAAACACTATATAATGCACAAATTAGTGGTGGGGCAACGCCAGCCGAGGCGCACCAGAGCGCAAGTGCAAATTTGTTTGATGATACCGATGGTGGTTTGGGTTATCAGGTGTATACCGTACCCAACGGCGAAGATTTCATCGGAATGGATGGGAAACTGAACCCACATGCGACTATGGGGTATTCAGACGGAAATAATTACTTCCAGCCAGACAGTTGGGAAAAAGAGGGTTTCAGATCCAATGCTGTACGTCGCGAGTACAATATGAGTATTGCTGGTGCTGCCAAAGATCAGATGAACTTTTATTTGTCTTTGGGATATTTGAATGATGAAGGGATTGCTCCCGGTTCAGGATTTGAGCGTTATACTGGTCGTATCAAAGCGGATTACCAAGCCAAAAAATGGGTGAAGTTTAGTGCCAATATTGGCTTGACACACTACGATAAAGCATCTCCAAGCTCGCAAACAGACAATAGCAGTTCGGGTAACTTGTTTTATGTGGCCAATATAATGGCACCGATTTATCCATTATATGTGAGAAACACCGACCAGTCGATTGCTAAAGATAAATACGGTTATACGGTTTATGATTTCGGTGATGGAAGTGCGGTGAATGCCAAACGTCCATTCATGAGTATGTCGAATCCAGCTTCTATGATGGAGCTTGATGACAGACGCTTTGTCGGAGACGGAATTAACGCCCGTGGTTCTGCGCAGTTCACCATTACTGAAGACTTAAATTTCTCTGCCAATTTTGGTGCGGATGTCAATAATGAGCGCAGCCACTACCTATATAATGCTTTTTATGGCCAGTATGCAGAGCAAGGTGGCTTGGTAACGGTATCGAACCGTCGCCGATTTGGGGTTACTCAGCAATACCTATTGAATTACTCAAAATCTTTCGGTTTGCACAACCTGGAGTTTTTGGCAGGTTATGAGCAGTACGCTTATAAATACCAATACTTGAATGGTTCTAAAACGCGTCTTTTTGATCCTCATGTTCCTGAATTGGATAATGGAATTTTGGAGCCACAATCTTATTCGAATACCGATACTTATGCTACCGCAGGTTACCTGTCGCGTATACAGTACGATTACGATGGTAAATATTTTGCCTCAGTTTCCTACCGCCGTGATGCTTCCTCTCGTTTTGCTCCTAAAAATAGATGGGGTAATTTTTACAGCGCAGGTATGGGTTGGTTGTTGACCAAAGAGGATTTTATGGCCAACCTTCCTTGGGTGGATATGCTGAAATTCAAAGCCAGCTACGGGCAGCAGGGGAATGATAAACTTTTGGATCGACAAGGGTACAACAACTACTATCCGTTCGAGGATCAGTATCAGGTGATTGACAACGGTGGTGATTTTGCTACCACATTGACCTATAAAGGAAATCCAGATATTACCTGGGAGACTTCGCACAGTTTCAATACAGGTTTTGATTTTGACCTTTTCGATGGCAAGCTTGGTGGTACATTTGAGTACTTCTCGCGGATTACTTCTGATATGCTGTATTATCAGCCTGTTTCTCCTTCTTTGGGTTATTCTTTCTATCCCGTTAACATTGGGTCGATGCAAAATCACGGTTTGGAACTTGACCTGACGGCATCAATTTTGAAAACCAGTAAAGTTGACTGGGATTTCAACTTCAACGCAACACACCTTCAGAACAAAATCCTGAAGCTGGAAGAAAGCCTTGGCGGCTCTTATATCGACGGAAGTTATATTTACGAAGAGGGCAGGTCGCAGTACAGAATGTACATTCGTGAATATGCTGGTGTTGATCACGAAACGGGAAAAGCACTTTGGTACAAAGATGAGCAAGCCGCTGATGGGAGTATAGCACGTACAACTACTGATGTTTGGTCTTCTGCAACGCAATACGGAACGCAAGACATGTTGCCAAAAGTATATGGTGGTTTCGGAACAACCGTTCGCGCCTTTAACTTCGACTTCACGGCTGGTTTTGCTTATCAGTTAGGAGGTAAAATTTACGACTCGAGTTACCGTGCTTTAATGCATGTTGGGCGTTCAAACAATGCTGGAACAAACTTCCATAAAGATATCCTTAATGCATGGACACCAGAAAATAAATCCTCGAATATCCCGCGTCTGAATAATTCAGATTTGGATGTCAATAGTAGTTCTACACGATTCCTTGTAAGCTCAGATTACCTGAGTGTCGCCAACCTTTCGTTGGGTTACACTTTCCCTAAAAAAATCACGGATAAGATGGGCTTGACTTTCTTGCGCGCCTATGTGGTGGCGGATAATGTAGCGATGTGGACAGCTCGCAAAGGGCTTGATCCCCGTCAGAGTTTTACTTCTTCAGGGTCATTTAGATATTCTCCGATCCGTTCTGTATCAGGTGGTGTAACCGTTAAATTTTAATTGAAAATGAAAAAATCTGTTTTAATAGCATTACTGGGATTGGCCACCGCTTCTTGTGTGGATTTGGATGTAAAACCTCAGGGAGGAATTGTAACGGCGGAAAGAAAAGAGGAGCTTATTCAGGCGAACCCGGAACTGCTAAAGTCAAGTATTGCGGGTTTGGCAGCGAACCTGATTAACTATAACACGCTTGACCTTTCAAGCAGCCGACATTACGATTTTGGGTATGCGGCCATTTGCCAGATGTCCGATCAGTCAGGGCAGGATATGGTAACAGACAATAACGGTTACAACTGGTTTAGTGGAAATGCCGATTTTACCAACAGAGAGTTTACCTCTTATGAGAATGAGTTGATCTGGAAGCTGTTTTATAACCATATTAAAATGGCTAATGATATCATTGAACTGATTGATCCCGCCACCGAGGATGAAGTATTCAAAGGGTATTTGGGGCAAGCCAAGTCGGCACGAGCTTTTGCTTACCTGAATTTGGTGCAATTTTTCCAGTTGAGCTATGATGGTCACCAGGATGCGCCAGCAGTGCCAATTGTAAGCGAGCAAACCACCTTTGAAGAAGCGAAGAATAATCCTCGGGCAACGGTTAAAGAAGTGTATGAGTTCATTAAAAGTGATCTGGATCAGGCGATCGTGTTGTTGGAGGATTTTACAACTGAGGATAAATCTGCCATGAGCCTCAATGCCACCTATGGCTTGCGCGCCCGTACCAACCTGCTGATGCATAATTACCAGCAGGCGGCTACTGATGCCGAAAAAGCGATGGAGGGAACGAGCCCATATACCCGTGAGGATTTATTGGTGGCTGCAGCTAATTTTGTTGATGCAGCGGATAAAAATGTTATTTTGGCCAACGTGATTACGCTTACAAACCGTGTGGTAACCAGTGGGATTATCAACTGGCCATCTCACCTGAGTTCCATGACAGGCTATGGTTATACCACGGCGGTGCAGAACTTCAGAAGGGTCAATAAGGCGTTTTTTGATCAAATACCGACGACTGATGTCCGTAAAGGGTGGTGGGTTGATGAAAACCTGCAATCGCCGATTACCGACGGTGTAATGGTGGGCGGAGAGCCGATCGCTGAGGCTTTTGCTTATGTGCCTTATACTAATGTAAAGTTTGGAGCATATACTAAAGTGCCAGGAAATAAAACCAATGCATCGGACTGGATTGTGATGCGGACAGAAGAGATGATCTTGATTCGTGCGGAAGCATTGGCCATGGAAGGCAAGGTGAGTGTTGCAAAGCAGGTTTTGGAAGATTTTATACAGACTTACCGCGATAGCACTTTCACTTCCAAAGCAACGGATGCCACTCAGTTGGTAGATGAAATTTATTTTCAGCGCCGTTTAGAATTGTGGGGTGAAGGTTTTGGGCTGAAGGATATTCTTCGATTGAAAAAGCCAGTAGTACGTGTAGATGAGGCGACCAAGGAGAGTAGCTACCCTACCGCATTTAGAATTAACCTGGAAAAAGAAGATCCGATATTGTTGTTCCGTGTTCCTCAGGCTGAGATTAACGCGAATAATGGTATTTCTGAGTCAGAGAATAACACACCTGTTCCAGCACCTTCGCCAATGTTGGCGGAAGAAAAGTAAAATTACAAATACAATATTTGCGTAATATCAAACAATATTTCAGTAGTTAAGAATATTTTATTTTTAGCGATTGAATTGATTGACTGATATAACTGTATGGCTACCTGCAATAAAGCGGGTGGCCATTTTTTTGGGCTGATTATTTTCGTGTATTTATATGTTTTTTTGGTTTGGTAATAAACAGTGGTGCTCTTGAATTTTTGTCTTTAAAGTAATTTTGGTCATCAAAATGTTATAACTGATCGAATGATCGAATTGTATTTTAGTTTCTTTATTTATGCTTTTTGTAATTTTGGTCAATAATGGAAAGTGTTCAATATTGACATCTTCTTTAATTGGTTTTTAATGTAGATGGCGTATTTGACTGTATTTTTAAAAGCTATTTAATGATATTCGATTAGAGGTATGTTGGCTTTTGTGTCTTTTTTTTACATCTATCTTGTGTTATTTTAATTTTTGTGAAAAAAGTTTAAACTTTTATTTATTGTGATTTTTCTAATAAAACATGGGAGTCAGTGCCATAATTTAATTCACTCATTTGATTTGATATTTTCATTCTGCCCCTTTTTGGGCCGCTTAAATTTTACAAATATTCAAAAATTGGTAGTAAATTCTGTTTTTTCGACTGAAATCAGAATGATTTGGAGGTAATTTTCATCTTTTTGTTTATCCAATAATATGTCGATCTGATGGTCGGGTTATAATTTGTTAAGTCTAATTGATCAATTGCGTAAGAATAAAATATTGTATTTATTTGTGTGGTATTCGGATATTTAATGCACTATAAAAAATACATTCTTTAATCTTATATTAATCAATCTATGAAGAGAGCAATACTTCTCTCCTTGATGCTACTTTTTACAGCCTTTACTGTATTTGCACAAGGGAAAGTGGTTTCTGGAACAGTAACCGCTGAAGAGTCAGGGGAGCCAATCCCTGGCGTAAACGTTTTGATCAAGGGTACCGCTTCTGGTACGATCACGGACATCGACGGAAATTACAGCATCAATGCATCCGGCAATGATGTGATCATTTTTACCTTTATCGGTTTAGCGACTGAAGAAGTAAAAGTTGGAACGCAAACCAATATCAATATGACCATGACTGCTGATATTAAGCAGTTGGAGGATGTAGTGATCGTTGGTTATACCAAAGTCGATCAGGCAACAACAGTACCTGTGATCGCAAATGTAAAAGAAATTGTAACGCCTAACGTCGCACAAGCCTTAACAGGTAAGTCAACTGGTGTCGCTATTCAGGCTTCAACAGGTCAGCCAGGTGCGAAAACCAACGTTCGTATCCGTGGTATTGGATCGATCACGGGTAATTCTAACCCATTGTATGTTATCGATGGTATCATCATGGACTCTGACGAGGTAATCACAGCAAATCAGCAAGCTGAGCGTGATCCATTGGCGAACATCAACCCTACTGATATTGAGGATATCCGTATCCTGAAAGATGCCGCAGCTACAGCACTTTATGGCGCGCGTGCATCAAATGGTGTAATTGTAATTACAACTAAAAAGGGTAAAGCAGGAAAAACAAACTTCACTGCTTCGATCTCTGAAGGTGCGACTTCTCGCTACCAGGGGAATTTCAAAATGATGGATAGCCCAACATTCTCTAAGTTCCACGGTGAGGATTTTGACCCAGCAACAGGCGTAAACACCAACTGGGGTGACTTGGCTTTCCAAACAGGTCGTACTTCAGATTACCAAGTTTCTGCTTCAGGTGGAAATGAAAAAACACGCTACTATGCTTCTGGTGGTTACTTCAACCAGGAAGGTATTTTGGTAGGTTCGAACTTTGAGCGTTATTCAGGTCGTTTGTCTGTAGACAACCAGGTTTCTGATCGCATGAAAGTTTCTTTCGGTGTTGATTTGTCGAAATCTATTCAGTCAGACGCATCAGATGGTAACTTGTATTCTTCTCCACTATTAGGATCTTACCTTCAGGCGCCATTAATCGATCCTTATGATGCAGATGGTAACGCTTACGATGTATTGCCTACAGGTCGTTGGACAGCAATCCGTGCCAACTTCATCAGTGATGTTGATAAAAACTACCGTAAAACAGAGTCTTTGTGGGGTGGTGTTTCTGGTAAATTAGATTACCAACTGATGGAAGGATTGTCTTTCCGTTCAACAAACGCTTATCGTTTTGAGAACATGAGAAAAGATAATTTCTCTTCTCCTACTTCTTATGACGGAGCGGATGCAGTTGCACCAGGTAATTTGGCAATCTATCAAGGTTACAGTGGAACATTCACAACAACTAACCTTTTCAACTACGAAACAACCATCGACAAACATAACATTACTGCTTTGGCAGGTACAGAGTACCAGCAATCAAATCAGGACTGGAATTATATGTATGGTGCTGGTTTTCCTGAGCCTATTAACAATATCGGTTCTGCAACACAGCAGTTCTCTTTGGATGGCCGTGGAACAGCTTACCGTTTCTTCTCTTTCCTTTCTCAGGTAACTTATAACTTCGATGATCGCTATTTTGCTTCGGTATCTTACCGTCGTGATGGTTCATCTCGTTTCGGTTCTTCAAATCAGTTTGGTGATTTCTACTCTATTGGTGGTAGCTGGAAAGTGTCTAACGAATCATTCTGGAATTCAAATGTTTTTGAAGACTTGAAACTACGTGCTTCTTATGGTACAACAGGTAACGCCGGTATCGGTAACTTCAACTCAATCGGTATGTACCGATATGCAATTTACAATGGTCGCCCTGCGGCTTACCACTCACAAATCGCAAACCCAGATTTGACTTGGGAGGTAAAACATAAATCCAATATTGGTTTTGATGTTCGTGTAGCAAAACGTGTAACGGTGAACTTCGATGCTTACCATGAAAACTCTACAGACCTATTGTTGGATGTGCCATTGGCAGGTGAGACAGGTTTCAACTCTGTAACCATGAACGCTGGTTCGATGGTCAACAAAGGGGTTGAATTGAATATCTCTTCGGATAATATCGATCAGGGAGACTTCACTTGGTCTACTGACTTTAACATCTCTTTCAACCACAACGAAGTAACATCAATGAATGGTATTGAGCCAATCCGTTCTTCATTCAATACGATCGAAGAAGGAAAAGCGATGTACACTTTCTATATGCCAGAGTGGATGGGTGCAGAGCCTAATTCCGGTGCACCAGCTTGGTATGTAAACAAAGATGTTGCAGATACTGACAGAACAGAGAATATGTTCGAAGCTGCTAACGGTAAGTTGGCAACAACAAATTACAGTGAAGCTGCTCGTATAGATGGCGGAAGCGCATTGCCAGTATGGGTAGGTGGTTTGACTAACCGCTTTACTTACAGAGGATTTGATGCTTCATTCTTGTTCACCTTCTCTGGAGGGAACTACATCTACAACGGTACACGCCGATTCATCGATTCTGATGGTTTCTATTCTTACAACCAAATGGCTGCAGCGACGGAAGATCGTTGGGAAGCTCCTGGCGACAACGCAAGCCGTCCAGCTTACGGATCATTGGGTAACCAGCACTCTACACGTTATGTGGAGAAAGGTGATTACATCCAATTGAGAAACATCACTTTGGGGTACACACTTCCAAACGAATTTGTATCACAAATCGGTCTTTCAAAAGTTCGTGTATTTGTTTCTGGTCAGAACTTGTGGATGGGAACAAATTACTCAGGCTACACTCCTACAACAGTTGATTACGACGGTTACAACTTCTTCGAATATCCAGAAGGCCGTGTGTTCACTGGAGGTTTGACAGTTAGCTTTTAATTCTGCTTGATTAAATTTAGGAAACAATGAATTTTAATAAATTAATGATCGGAGGCCTTTTAGTGGCTTCCGTATTCGGAACAGGATGTAGTTTGGAGGTAAAGCCAGATTACGCTTTAGGAATCGAGGATGCAAACGCTTTTCCTCAGGATCAGCTTAATGGTGCGATGAGCCGTATGTACCGGATTGCATACTACGGTCGTAACGCTTATATCTTCGGAGATATCGGTACTGACAACATCGTGGAGGGAGCCAACAACTCAGGGCGATTTATCTTTGAGTCGCAGATGGCAAAGTTTGAAGCTATGAGTAACTCAGTAGGTTCAGATGAAACAAACCTTTACGATCACATCTACGAGGTGGTTAATAACGCCAACCGTGTAATTATCAACGACAAGGCGACAGCAGATCAGATCGGTCAAGCTTACTTCTTGCGTGCATTGGCGACTTTTGATGCTGTGAAGTTCTTTGATAAAGTGCCATTGGTTTTGAGCCCAGTAATGAGTATCACCGATGCGGTAAACTTCAAGCCAGAGAATGATGAGGTAACTAAAATCTATGCTCAGGTATTGATGGACCTTAAAATGGCGCAGGAGTCAATTACTAATACGAGTGTGAATGCACCAACAGCAAATGCCGCTTATGCGTTGGCATCTCGTGTGTTGTTGTATATCGCTACTGAGGTAGATGATTTTTCTAAAATTGAAGGCGTAAGCTCACAAAAAGAAGCATATGAAATGGCGATTGCTGCCGCTGATGCAGTATCTGGCGTTGAGTTATTGACCGCAAAAGATTATGCTGATTACTTCTACACACAAGGAAAATCTTCTTTGGAGACTATTTTCGAGATTGCTGTAGTAGAATCTCAGAGCCGTGGGTCTGATAACTTCGGTAACATTTACTACTTGGATAAAACAGGTGCCGGTTATGGTGCTTACACTGCAAACCCTGAGTTTGTAAAAATGCATTCCGATGAGGATGTTCGTAAATCGATGTTCGTAACGGTAGAAGAAGAAAAGCCAGGCTTTCAGTATGTGTACAAGTTTGCACAGAGTGACGGTGTAACAAGTTTGCATGCTCCAAAAATTTTGCGTTACTCAGAAGTGTTATTGAACAAGGCGGAAGCCTTGGCCGCTTTGGGACGTGGAAACGATGCAGCAAGCATTATCGACCAGATTCGTGCAGCTCGTTATACTTCTAATGCACCAGCAGTAGATGTAGCCAACATCGTTGAAGAGGTATTCATGGAGCGTCGTAAGGAATTGGCTTACGAAGGACATTATATGTTCGACTTGCGTCGTCATAATAAAGGTGTACAGTTGGTGCGCTTAGCAGACAACAAGGGAGGGAGCGATGAGGTCGAAGACTTCAATGAGTTTGTTCCAGCGGGAGATATCCAGTTCTGGTTCCCAATCCCTCAGCGTTCAATGCAAGCCAATACTTCTTTGCTTCAGCCAAAATACCCTAATCAATAATTAGGATTCAATATCAAGAATTTAAAGCCACTCCATTCCGGAGTGGCTTTTTTGCGTTCTATCCGTTTTGTTCGCTGCCGGCCAAAATGGACGGTTAATACCGACATGTACCTAATCTGATTTGTTTAAAAGAATAGGCGCAGGGGAAGAAAAAGCAGAATGACTGTAATGTGGTGGAAATAACCATCAATTGATCATTGCGATATTTTTAAAAAATAGGGGGTTTTAGGTGTGAGTATTGCATCTGTTTTAATGCGGTTTGGCATATATTGATCCTATTTCGTCATTTTTTTGAAGTGTTTAATTTTTTTTAAATCTGCTTTAAATTAGAATAGTACAAAATCAAATCATGATTATTACTGATAATTGTCATAAAGCTCATTTTGTTAATGTAGTGTTAATGTGGGAAATAGTGAAAATCAGTTATATTTTTATCTATTTGATTTTCAGTCTATTGTGGTTGGTCTGTTGGGGGTGTGAACCATCTTTTTACTGTTGGTAGAGGTGAGTTTATAATTTGATTGTTTGTGCTTAAATCAAGTTAAATGCTGAAAAAAAGTCAATTTATGTAATGAAAACGGGTTAGGGTGTAATAAAATTTTGTTTAAGGTAGTTGTGGTAAAATAAAATATTGTCTTAAATTTGAATGAAACAAAATTTAAAATCTACTCAGAAACTCACTGAGTAGAGAAGTAATTTTACCCAATCTTAACCATTATTATGAAAAGAGCTTTACTGATGGCTTTTGCTCTTCTGTTGACAGTTTCAACAGTTTTTGCACAAGGCCGAGTAGTAACCGGAACGGTTACTGCTGAAGAGAATGGAGATCCAGTACCAGGTGTAAACGTCCTGATCAAAGGGCAAGGTACAGGTACCGTAACTGATATTGACGGTAAGTATTCCATTAATGTAGATCAACCAAAGGCAGTACTTGTATTTACTTTTATTGGTTTGGCTACAGAAGAAATTGTCGTAGGAAGCCAATCTACGATTAACATGACCATGACGGCGGATATCAAGCAGTTGACTGAAGTTGTTGTAACAGCACTTGGTATTACCAGAGAGAAAGCATCTCTTGGTTATGCAGTTCAGGAAGTAGGGTCAAAAGATTTGACTGCAGGACAATCAGTAAACGCTATGGCAGGTTTGTCTGGTAAGGTTGCTGGTGTTCAGATTTCTGGCGGTACAGGTAACATGGGTGGTTCGCAGCGTGTATTGATTCGTGGTGCTAACTCCGTTACAGGTAACAACCAACCATTGTATGTGATTGATGGTGTGCCGATTGATAACTCTGACTTTAACTCTACGAATGCAGCGCGTGGTGCAGGTGGATATGACTACGGTGGGATGGCGAATGACATCAACCCTGAGGATATCGAGTCGATGAACGTATTGAAAGGCCCATCGGCAGCGGCACTTTACGGTTCTCGTGCAGCCAATGGTGTAATCATGATTACAACTAAAAAAGGAACAAGAAAGCAAGGTATCGGTGTATCGGTAAATTCTTCTGTAACTTTTGAGAAAGTAAACAGAATCCAAAAATTACAGCGTTCATACGGTGGTGGTCTTGGAGACTTTACAGAGCAGGACGGTAACTTGATTCCTCTTTATAGAATGGATGAGTCTTGGGGGCCAAAATACGATGGCCAAATGAATGTTGTTCATTGGGATGGTATTGATGATGCAAATGGTTATAAAGTCATTGAAACTCGTGAGTGGAAAGCTCCAGACAATGATGTAGTTGACTTCTTTGAAACAGGTGTGGCATTGTCTAACAGTGTAGCATTGAACGGTGCGAATGATAAAGGTCGTTTCCGTTTGTCGTACACCAACTTGACATCTAACGGTTATATGCCAAATTCTGAATTGAAGAAAAATTCATTCAACTTTTCAGGAGATTACAAATTGCATAAGCGATTGACTGCTAATTCAAATGTTTCTTTCGTTCGTACTGAAGCTTTGGGACGTCCAGGTACAGGTTACGATGGCGGAAACGTAATGCAGCAGTTCGGTCAGTGGGGTCAGCGTCAGTTGGATATGAAGCGTTTGTCAAACTATAAAAATGCTGATGGTAGCCAAAGAACTTGGAACCGTATTGCATTTGATAACCCTAACCCTCAGTATTCTGATAACCCTTACTGGACTCGTTACGAGAACTACCAGAATGATGAGCGTGACCGTTTGTTCGGTAACTTCGGATTGAACTATGAAGTAATTGACGGATTGAACGTAAGTGGTAAAGTTTATTATGACGGTTATACTTTCCGTGCATATGAGCGTACTGCAGTAGGTTCACAAGCGCAATCATACTTTGGTGAAACTGTTCGTGTTCGTTCAGAAATGAACTTTGAAGGTATGGCGAACTACACGAAGCAAATCAACGATGATTTCAACCTTAGCGCAATGTTAGGTGTGAATAAGCGTGTTGAGAATTACCGTCGTAATACAATGGAAACTTCAGGTGGTTTGGTATTGCCAGGCTTGTATTCTGTAGATAACTCTGTAGACGCTCCTGTTGTATCTGCTTTCTCTTCTAACAAGATTGTTACTTCCGTATTTGGTAATGTTTCTTTGGGTTACAAAAGCATGTTGTATTTGGATGCAACGGCTCGTAACGACTGGTCTTCAACACTTCCTGAAGCGAATAACTCTTACTTCTACCCATCTGTAACGGGGTCGTTTGTTGTTTCTGAATTGCCATCAATCCAAGATATCTCAGGAATCAACTTCTTGAAAGCACGTGTTGGTTGGGCGAAAGTAGGTAACGATACTGATCCTTACCAATTGAGAGAAGTTTATACCAACATCGATAACTCTGGTCCTGACTACTCTATCCCTAATACTTACCTTGAGCCAAACTTGAAGCCTGAGTCTACTTACTCTTGGGAAGTTGGTTTGGAAGGTAGCTTCCTTGACAATCGCTTGACTTTCGATGTTACTTATTATGACATGAAAACAGTTGATCAGATTGTATCAGCAGCAGTATCAGGTTCAACAGGTTACTACTACCAAAAGATGAATGCTGGTGAGATGACCAACAAAGGTATTGAGTTTGTTTTAGGTGGTGATATCGTTCGTTCTGATAATGGATTTAACTGGAATGCTTCTGTAAACTTCGCAAGAAACAGAAACAAATTGGTGAAATTGGATGACGAAGAAAAGTTGAAAAACTACCGTATTGCAAATGCACCATTCTTGGTATCTGTAAACGCAAAAGTAGGTGAGGCTTACGGAGCAATCATGGGTACTGATTTCATCTATGACGATCAAGGACGTAAAGTAGTAGATGCTACAGGTCGTTACTTGCAAACTCGCGAAGCTCAAGTTTTGGGTACTGTTATGCCAGATTTCAACTTAGGTTTCAGAAATGCTTTCTCTTACAAAGGATTTGATGCTTCGGTATTGATCGATGTTCAGCAAGGTGGTAGCTACTGGTCAACTTCAAACATGTGGGGTATGTACTCAGGTATGATTGAAGCAACTACTGTTAACGGTATGCGTGAGGATGGCCTTGTATTGCCTAACACCGTAACGGGTACAGTAACTTATGATGAAGAAGGTAACTACACTGTTACTGACGTGAAAGAAAATGAGACGAACATCTCAGCTTACAGATATGGTACTGACCATTACTCAAGAGCAGATGCACAAAACATCTTTGACGCTTCTTACATGAAGTTGAGAGAGGTAACCATCGGTTACTCTTTGCCAAAATCATTGATCGGTCCTTTCCAGAAAGTTCGTGTAGGTGCATTCGGTCGTAACCTTGCGATCTGGGGATTGGATAATGAAAACTTCGATCCAGAAACTGCAGTAACTTCTTCTGGTAATATTCAAGGTATTGAAGGTGGTGCTTTGCCATCAACTGCAACCTTCGGATTCAATGTTTCTGCAAACTTCTAATTCTTAAAGTGACTCCAAATGAAATTATTTAATAAAATAGTATTAGGCGTAGGTGTCTTAGGCACCTTGGCCACAGGTTGTACTCAAGGATTTGAGGAAGCCAACACTAACAATAACGCCCCTGAGGTTGTACCAACTTATTCATTGATGTACGGTGGAACACGTGCGATTGTAGATGAGTTGCGTGATGAGTGGATGTTCTCTGGTAGAGGTGTAAACTCTTGGGTACAATATTGGGCACAGCGTAACTATACGGAAGAAGATCGTTTCCAGTACAGAGAGAACAATAACAACAGTTCATGGAAACGTATTTATACTTCTTTGAATGACATTCAGCGTGTGATTGAGATTGCTCAAGATCCAGAATTGTCAGGAAGTTATGCGCTTGCTTATGGTGATCCTGATAACCAGGCAGCTGCAGCCATGATCCTTAAAGCTTGGACTTTCCAAATTTTGGCGGATTCTTACGGTGCGGTTCCTTACCATACTACAGGTGCTGAAAATGCCGATTTTCAGGCGTTGAACATTGCAATGTACCCTGCTCCAAAATATGTTTCAGCTGAAGAAATCTACCCAGATTTATTGAATGAGTTGAAAGCGGCAGCAGAGATGATCGATACTTCTAAGCCAGTATTTACTGAAAGAGATTACATCTTCGGTGGTAATGCAGAAGCTTGGAAACGTTTCGCAAACTCTTTACGTGTTCGTGTAGCTGTTCGTATGAGAGCGAAAGATCAAACATTAGCTGATAAGCATATTACTGAAGCGGTTGCTTCTGGTGTGATGGAAAGCAATGATCACACTGCTGCTTATACTTATGACGCTTTTGCGTTGAAAGGTGCTCCAAAATACGGTGCCTTCTTCGTATCTAACCGTACTGACTTTGCGGTAGCAAATTCATTTGTTGATTTGTTGAAAGGATTGGATGTTAAGCCTGATGGCACAACACCAATGAACAACCCATTTGCAGGTCTTGTAGATCCTCGCCTTCAGAAATTTGCTTCTCCTGTAGGAACAACTACTGAAGCGATCAAAGCAGGTATCGTTCCTGAGCTTGACGATTTGTCTAAGTATGTAGGTCAGCCTTACGGTTTGGATAACGGTATCGCATCAGAAGTAAGCCCATTTACCTCTTTGCCAAGCCAAGGAGTATTGAAAGTTGATTTTTCTGAGGTGCTTATGGAGTATGCTGAACTTTGTTTCTTACTTTCTGAAGTAAACAACTGGGATCAGATGTACTACGAAAAAGGTGTACGCGCTTCGATGGAACGTTGGGGTGTTGAGGAAACTAAAATTGATGCATATGTGGCAGCATTGCCTGCAGCAAGCATGGAAACAGTATTGACTCAAAAGTATATCGCATTGTACCTTCAGCCAGCAGAAGCTTGGGCTGAATACCGCAGAACAGGTTACCCAATGACAATCATTATGCCTGGTGATGTAACATACGTAAATGAGGATGGCGAATCATTTGAGTTTGAGCCTCTTGTGCCAGATTTAACTGAAATGCCTGCACGTTTGAACTTCTCTCAAGAAGAATTCTTGTTGAACGAAGACGGTTACAAAGCGGGTGTTAGTGTATTGGGTGGTAACAGCCTTGATACCAAAGTTTGGTGGATGCCTTGATAATCAAAGTGCATATTACCATTAAATAAATCATTGAAAGCCATCGCATAAATTGCGATGGCTTTTCTTTTTGGTGCACGTCCGTAGTGGGGGGAGTAGTGCCAACCACATAACAGAAAGCAATACTGTAGATGGTGCAGGTAGGTGGGGGAAGTTAATCGTCTTACCGAGGAAGGTGCACTTGTGAAGGAGATTCTCTTGCACCAGCCATCAACTCGATTGCTTTCAATTGATACATGTGCATTGTATGAATTCAAATATACACTTAGGTTAAAATGGGTTTATTGAAAATAATTTAAATCTTATTTTTATATTTAATTATCACTCAACCTTAACCACTATGAATAAAGTTTTATGCCTTGCCGTGGCGATATTTTTTGCGGTGTCTACTGTTTTTGCTCAAAAGCAAGAGGTATCAGGAATAGTTACCTCTAAAGAAAATGGTGATCCGTTGGCAGGTGTGAATGTCTTGCTCAAAAAACAATCGCTTTCTACCATTACGGATATCGATGGTCGTTTTTCAATGCATATTTCTGAGCCAAATGCTATTCTTGTCTTTTCTTTCGAGGGCTTCCTTACTGAGGAAGTGAATGTAGGAAGTCAATCTGAGGTTAATGTAAATATGACTGCTGATCTTATACAGTTAAAAAGTGAGGTAAGCACTGCTTTAGATATTACAAGGAAAAAATCCTCTTTGGGTTATGCGACTCAGGAAATCTCATCGAGTGAATTAACCACTGCTCAATCAACGAATGTATTGGCCGCTGTTTCTGGGAAAGTTGCAGGAGTACAGGTTTCAGGCTCTACGGGGAATATGGCAGGTTCTTATCGACTTTTGGTACGTGGGGTCAACTCCATTTTGGGTAATAATCAGCCACTATTTGTAGTGGATGGCGTGCCGCTAAACAATAATTCCTATAATGCGGAGGATATCAGCCGTGGTGACGGAGGTTATGATTATGGAAATATGGCACAGGACATTAATCCCGAGGATGTAGAGTCGCTGAATGTGTTGAAAGGACCCGCAGCGACCGCCCTTTATGGGGTTCGAGGAGCAAATGGGGTGATAATCATTTCAACAAAACCAGGCAAAAGAGATAAAAAAGGTATCGGTGTTTCGGTCAATTCTTCGGTGATTTTTGAAAAGGTGAATATGATGCCCAAGCTTCAACGACTGTATGGTGGAGGGAATGGATTCACGGCTACAAATATTGGAGGAACTGATTACTTGATGCCTGATTATGACTATGATTGGTCTTGGGGGCCTGCTTATGAAGAGCAACAGGTTGTTTTATGGAACAATATTGAGGACTCACCCATCAGGGGTTCCAAGATTACGGGGACGTCAGAATGGAAAGCTCCTGAGAATGATGTCTCCTCTTTTTTTGAAACAGGGGTAACGTTCAACAATACAGTGGCTTTAACAGGCAATAATGATAAAGGAGCCTTTCGTTTGGGCTATACGAATTCCACTGCATCGGGCTATATGCCTAATTCAGAATGGAATAAAAATATTGTTTCGTTTAATGGATCTTACCGTCTTCATAAACGCTTGACGGCAAACACAGTGATTAATTTGAATAATACCAAGGTGAAAGGTCGTGGGGAAACGGGATACGACAACAATAATGTGATGAAGCAATTTATCCAGTTTGGTCACCGTCAGAACGATATGGCTGCATTGAGGAATCATAAAAATGAAGATGGCTCGCAACGGACATGGAATAGAAGGGCTTGGACCGATCCGAGGCCTACTCATTCGGATAACCCTTATTGGATAAGAAAGGAGAATTACCAAAATGATGATCGCAACCGTATTTTTGGAAATGTGGGACTGGAATGGATCATTATCGATGGACTGAAACTAAGAGGACGGACCTATTTTGATCAATACGAAATGAGTACGCAAGAACGGATAGCAGTAGGTTCTGTTTCGCAGTCATATTATGGAGAGTCAACGGTTAATTTCCGGGAGCTGAATATCGAAGGACTGTTGTCTTATAGTAAGGAATTGATTAGAGATCTTCAGCTAAATGCTCATGTGGGAGTGAATCAAATGGATCAATCTCAAAATAGGGAAAGTGCAAACTCGGTAGGAGGATTGGTTCTGCCCAACGTTTACACTATTGAGAATTCTGCCAATGTAGCTAATACAAACACATTAGATATTGAGAAGCGGTTTCGTTCTGTTTTTGGTAGCTTTTCCCTCGGATACAAGCATACTGTCTACTTGAGTGGAACGTTAAGAAAAGATTTTGCAGCTGATGTTATAACAGATGAAAATTCTTTTGTTTCTCCTTCTTTAACAGCCTCCGTTATTTTTACCGAATTGCCTTTTTTTCAGGATTTTGATTGGTGGGATAATGGTAGTGTGCGGGCAGGATGGGGCAAGGTAGGTGATTATTCTGCTTTTGAATATATTGATGTAGCTTCAATGATCGTAAGAACAGGGCCTGAACTTGGCTTTGAAACAACAAACACTTGGGAAATTGGTTTAGGTTCTTCCTTTTTGAATAATCGTTTGGGCTTCGACCTGACTTATTATAGCAGTCGGACAAAGGATTTGATCACAACTTATGAGTTGTCACCAAACACTGGATTAGATTACAGTGTGGTTCAGGCTGGGGAAATGTCTAATCGAGGGATTGAATTGATGCTTAATGCTACGCCTGTGATGTCAGCGGATTTTCGATGGGAGATGAGTGTGAATTTCTCAAAGAATATTAATAAAGTGGAAAGTTTGAGTGATGGTATAGATACTTACGCTTTAACAGAAGGACTTTTTGGAGTTTCAACGATTGCATCGGTGGGAGAGTCTTTTGGGGCAATAAATGGTTCCAATTATGTCTATCATGAAAATGGGCAAGCTACTGTGAATGATCGTGGATTGTATGAGCGATCTCAATCACACGAGGTATTAGGTGCTGTACTTCCCAATTATAATCTCGGGCTCAGCAACCACTTCAGTTACAAAGGATTTGATGCTGGCTTTTTGGTGGATATACAGCAGGGAGGTGCTTTCTTTTCCTCCAATCATATGTTTGGGATGTATTCGGGCATGTTGGCAGAGACTGCAACAGGCAGCATTCGTGAAGATGGTCTTATACTTCCTGGTGTTTCCGAGGGAGGTAAAATAAACACGATTGCCGTTGATGCCGAAAGCTGGGCGATGGATCACTATGGTGGGCCAAATGCTCAAAATGTCTTTACGGCTTCTTATATCAAATTGCGGGAGCTTTCTTTTGGTTATACTTTACCCAACTCAGTCATTGGACCTTTTGAGCGTATCCTATTAGGCTTTTTTGGTCGTAACCTCGGCATTTGGGGGTTGGATAAAGATGGTTTTGACCCTGAGACGGTAGTTACTGACATTGGAAATATTCAGGGATTGGGAGGTGGTGCACTGCCTTCTGTGGCAACTTTCGGATTCAATGTGAAGGCTAACCTGTAGCAGGTGGCCTTAATCCCCAAACCTATCCCTCCTCTTCATTTCTTACATTCATAATTTTCAGCCTGTTGCTTAGGGGTAAACTAAAACTTGAATACACCTCATCAATAGCGTGGTTTAAACTACTTATTTTGAAAGGTAACCCCCTTGGCAATCTAATTTTTGATAAAAAAAACTCAAAACTTCACATCTGATATTCCGTAAAATCATCCATACGTAAAAAGTATGAATTGGCTGTGTAAAGGAAAGGTGTTGAAGAGCCAAAACCAATTGAGTGGCCTACCACTCAAAATAATTGCCCAACACTTAACCTATATACATGAAGCGAATTCTTCTCTTTCTTTTCCTGTGCAGTATTTTTTCCCTGAATGCACAAGCGCAACAGCTTGTCAAAGGTAAAATTACGGCCTCCGACAATGGCGAACCCCTCCCAGGGGTGAATGTGGTCATCAAAGGAACCTCGGTGGGTTCTGTAACTGATGCCAACGGTAACTACAGCCTTTCAGTGCCCAATTTAGATGCCACGCTGGTCTTTTCATTTATAGGACTGATCGCCCAGGAGATTCCTTTGGCTGGTCGGTCTGAGCTTGATCTTGAGATGGAGGCGGACTTCAAAGAGCTCGAGGAAGTGGTTGTTACGGGCTATACGGAGATCAATAAAAAACGCCTTTCAGGTTCTATTTCCACCATGGAGGCCTCCGATATTGAAGGGGTTCCTGTCCCTTCTTTTGATCAGGTATTGCAGGGGAAAGCCGCCGGTTTGTATGTCAATGCGAGTTCCGGGCAGCCGGGTTCCTCGGCGACGGTGCGTATCCGTGGTAATGGTTCGATTCTGGGTGGGAACACCCCACTTTTTATCTTGGATGGAGTACCGATCGAGGCGAACGAATTTGCAGCCCTGAATGCCAATGATTTTGAGTCGGTGAGTGTTTTGAAAGACGCTTCTTCCACCTCCCTTTATGGTTCCCGTGGGGCCAATGGGGTGATTGTCATTACTTCCAAGAAAGGTAAAGTAGGCAAGACGAAGTTCAATTATTCTGGTCAGTTTGGGGTGTCCCGAATTGGAGACTGGAAATATGAAATGATGAATACAGATCAGCGGCTTGAATATGAGCGGTTGATTCAGAATGGTCCTGGCTGGGATTATGCCGCAGAAAACCCAGAGCGTCCTGCTGGGGCACAGGCTTCCCTCGACAGCCTTCGTCAGTATAATACCAACTGGCTGGATGTGGTAACGCGTCAGGGGTTTACCCAACAGCATCAGTTGAGTGCGCAGGGCGGAAAAGGACAGACAAGGTTTTTTATCTCTGGTGGTTATCTCGAGCAGCAAGGGGTCGGTATTGGGTCTTCTCTGGAGCGGATTACCGGACGGATGAACCTTTCGCATGAGGCTTCGGAAAAGCTGCGTTTCAATGTGGTTACTTCAGTGGGGTATGGGATGTCGAACACCCTGCCTTCGGAGTCTTTGAGCGTGGCCAACCCTTTTGCTTCTACCCTGAATATGCCTTATCAGCCACCACTGGATGCGGACGGCAACTATACTTATGGTCCACTGGATGCCAACCCGCTGGAGTGGCAGGAAAAAGCCAACTTTGAAGATGGGCAGCTGAAGACCAACCTGACCTTCGATGTCGCTTATGATTTTTATCCGGGTTTTTCTTTTCAATCCAAAATTGGTATTGACTACCGCACCACAAAATCAACATCTTTTATAGATCCCAATTCCCGCCCTGGTGAGAGTTCCCGAGGTGGTGAGGGGTCTTATGGGGTATCGGAAAGCAAATATTTCAAATACATCTGGGGAAATAATGTGAGCTATGCCAAGACGATAGACCGTCATGATTTTTCCGTAGGGCTTTATTCTGAATTTATTTCCAAGAAACAAAATTCATTCGGTTATACCGGCTATGGGCTGAATCCCAACTTACCCAACACTCCCGCTGCCATTACTCCCGGCAATGGCGGAAACGGCTTCATCCCTTCCGTAGGTGGGGGGATGACAGAAAATGCTTTGCTGTCCTATTTTATGATCGGAAATTATACCTACAACAACCGCTACAATTTCATTGCAAGTATCCGTCGGGATGGTTCCTCCAAATTTGGGGAAAATAACCGCTGGGCAACCTTGTGGTCGGTCGGCTCCTCATGGAATATTTCCGAAGAGGCGTTTTATGGCCTGACGGTGATCAATGACCTGAAGTTAAAAGCCTCCTACGGCTCATCGGGTAACCAGGATGATACCGATGCTTCCGTGGGAGATTTTCAGCGGGCACAGACTTTCTCGGCGGCAAGTTCCTATGGGGGCGTCAGTGGTATTTACCCTTTGGCCATCGGAAACCGCGATTTAAAATGGGAAATTTCAAGGCAGCTGAATGTGGGTTTTGATTTTGGGATGTTTAAAGACCGACTGAGTGGCTCTCTGGAATTTTACAACAACGTAACCTCAGACCTGTTCCTGGATCAAAAACTCTCAGCGACCTCAGGCTTTACCAATGTTCGGAAGAATGCCGGAAAGATGCGTAACCGAGGATTTGAAATCACGCTGAATACGACCAACGTTGTGGCAGGAGATTTTCAGTGGTCCACGAGCCTGAATTATGCCTATAACGACAATGAAATTTTGGACCTGGGTCAGGTGTCGGAATTTGAAAACGGAACATCCCTCGTTCGGGTAGGCTATCCGCTCGGCTCGCATTATGTGGTCGGCTGGGCAGGGGTGAACCCCGCCAATGGGCAGCCGTTGTACCTCGACAGCTTCGGGCAGCCCACACCAGTTTACAATTCAAATAATGCCACTTCCGACTGGGGTACTTCCAACCCGCCACACGTAGGGGGAATCACCAATAACCTCAGTTTTAAGGGCATCGAGCTATCGTTTTTCTTCAATTATCAACTGGGCCACTCTTTATATAACAACCAGTCTTTCTTCATCGAAAACCACAATGTGCCTTACAACCAGTCCACGGTAATGCTCGAGATGTGGCAGGAACCAGGCGATCTGACCAATATCCCTTCTCCCCGCTACCAACGGCAGTTCAACTCTGTGGATGTGGAGGATGCTTCCTTCCTCCGCTTGCGTAATGTAACGCTGGGTTATCGCTTTCCGCAGGAATTGGTATCGAAAGCAAAGCTGTCGAGTGTCCGCATGTTTATTCAGGGGCAGAACTTGGCTACCTGGACCCGCTTCACAGGATTTGATCCAGAGATCGGAAACAATATCGCACAGTTTCAGTACCCGACACCGCAGATTTACACCCTCGGTATTGATGTAGGATTTTAAGGCTTTAACCGCTCATGAAGATGAAAAATATAATGAATAATAAAGGGTTGTTTTTACTGCTGATGTGGTTTTCGGCCTGTACTGGTAAGTTGGATATTACCCCAACAGATGTGATCGACCGCTCGGTGGCTTATAAAAATGTGGAGGACCTGGAGTCTGGTCTGGCAGCGATTTACGGCCTGTTTCCCAAAAGTCCGACCCTCCGTACAAGCACCTATCAGACCAACCTCTGTAAAATGGCCAGCAAAGGAAGAAATATCGGTTCCTCTGGTTATACCTGGCAGTACACCCCTGACACCCCAAGCCTGATGAGCGATTATGGCTGGAGTGGGTATTACAGTGCCATTAATGCCGTGAATATTCTGCTTGCCGAGGCCGATCTTATCCCTGCGCCTGATGACGAAAGCGTGAAGCAGGTCAATCAGATTAAGGGAGAGGCTTATGGTTTGCGTGCTTATGCGCATTTTGAGCTGTTCCGTATTTTTGCGGAAAGCTACACCCAACAGGAGGCTTTGGCGGTTCCTTACATGACCACCTTGGAAGTGGGCATGCCATCGAGAAATACTGTGGGGGAGGTTTACGCCGCCCTCCAACAAGACCTCGAAGAAAGTAAAAAGTGGCAGGCAGATGGCCTGAGTCGCGAGGACCTCGACTATATTTATTTCAATACCCTGGCAGTTACGGCTATGGAGGCACGCATTGCCTTGTATCAGCAGGATTACAAAACAGCGATCACCAAAGCGACGGAAGCTTTGTCAGCAAAAAATATCGTGACCTCGAGCAGCTATCAGGCAATGTTTGATTTTGACTCTCCCAACAATGAGGAGGTCTATTTTAAATTCAACATCCCAGCTGAAACAAGTCGCCTTGGAAATTTGTGGCGCGATAATTCTGGCCTGGTGAACTTCTTCCCAACGCAGGATTTCATCAATGCCTTTGCCAAAAATGACGATGGAGACCCTGAGAAGGATATCCGCTATGGGGTACAGGTAGCCAACGACCCCAATCAGATTGAGCAGTCAGCCATTGTCGGGAAGTATATCGGGGGAAATTCGGCGATTAATGCTGGAGATTTTATTGTGTTCAGGGCTTCGGAAATGTTGCTGACCCGTGCGGAGGCTTACTTCAGGGATGGGCAGGCTGCCAAAGCACTTGAAGACCTTGATGCGCTGAGAAAAGAACGTATTGAGGGCTTTACTGACGGAGGGGAAAATGGCAATTCCATTTTTACGGCCATTAAGCATCAGCGATTGCTGGAGCTCAGTTTTGAAGGGCACCTGTGGTTCGATCTGCGGCGCTGGGGCGACCCGATTGTTCGGGTAGACACCACCACACCAACCACCCCAAAAGTGCTGGTGGCGAACGATTTCCGATTTGTAATGCCTATCCCGCAACATGAAATTTTGGCCAACGACAATATGAGCCAAAACGATGGCTATTAATATCAACCTTACCGCTATGACCATGAAATACCCCAAGATATACCTATTGCTGATCGTTTCAGTGTTGCTGCTGTCAAGTTGTACTGACTCTGAAAGTGAACTTTATGAAGGTCAAAATTACGTTACTTTTGACCTGACAGACTCCGAGGTGTTTGATCTGCCCGAAGGAATTGCCATTCCTGTGGATGTGAATATCGCCCTGCCGCGGGATGAAGACACGAAGGTGTACTTTCAGCTCGAAGAATTTAATGCCGTGGAAGGTAAAGATTATATCCTGACCACCAAAGAGGTGATCATTCCCAAAGGGAAGCAGGTCGGACAGATGATTTTACAGGCCATTGATGATAATGAAGAAAACTTCCTCGAGCGTTCCGTTACGGTGCGGATCATTGATGTATCGGCTCCTTCAGATTTGGTGATCGGTTATGAAAACGGAACGGTATACTCTTCGCTGCGGATCAATATTAAAGATGATGATTGCCCGATTGCGCTCTCGGAACGCTACCGAGGCGAGGTCTACTCCTCAACCTTCGGTTCTGTGGGCGGAGAAAACCACATCTTCCCGAGCAGGCTTGAGGAAATCGGCGACGAAGTTTACAGGTTCAGTAATATATGGGGGGATTATGTGGCCTACCTGACCGAAAACCCAGCATTTACAGGAGGTTTTCCCGTAACGATGGATTTCACTTTCGATGAGCTCGGCAATGTTGTGATCCTTGAGGCCTCGATGGTCGGGGCCGATGATGTTGAAATTCTGATCGATAAAATGGAAGCCATATACGACCCCTGCGAGGACTCTTTCAATATTCATATGGTGCAAAAAGGGCTTTTCAGTGAGGATGAATATGATATTTACACCCGTTTCACTCCTTAGCGCATGTTCTAAAAATGCCGATCCTGCTGCAAATTCAGTAGAGGGATCGCTGCATGTTTGCCACAACCACCCAACACCCTAACCCTACCTACCAATGAAAAAATTAATATTATTGATAAGCTTGTATTTTGCTGTGCTGACGGTCGCTTTAGCACAGGGGAACTTGCGACAAATGCAGTCGGACTTTGGTACTGCCTATCAGCAAAATTTTGAAGCGGCCAAAGAGATCGCCAGCCAAAGAGGCCTCCCTACAAAGATCACCCTGCGCGATGGTCGCCCTGCGTTTCTGAACGGAATAGAAAACGGGCAGCTGATCTATATTACCAACTACAACAAAGAAGCCGCCATAACCACTGGAGCCGTTAAGATTGGCGCAGGCGGAACAATGAAGCTTGAGCTGGAAGGTGAAGGGATGAAAGTGGGCGTTGTCGAGATTGGTGACCCGCAATACACCCACATCGAGCTTGCTGGAAGGATCAGTCGGTATGGTAATTCTTCTTCAAGCAATGACCGCTCAACCCGCGATCACGCTACGCATGTGGCGGGAACCGTTGCGGCAGAAGGAATCAACAGCTCGGCAAAAGGCATGGCCCCCAAAGCCGAGGTGGTCAGTATGACTGCCGCAGGAGACCTTAAAAAAATGGCCGAACAGGCAGAACTCGGTTTATTGCTTTCGAACCACAGCTACGGCTCGGTGCGGGGCTGGTCGGGCGATACCTGGTATGGTGATGAGTCCGTAAGTCTGGAGGCCGATTACCTCTTTGGGTTCTACAACTCAAGGGCAAGGGATATTGATAAACTGGCATTCAGCGCGCCGAACTACCTGATCGTATGGGCGGCAGGAAACGACCGAGGCGAAGGCCCGTCAAGTGGAAGTGTGCGCCCTGAGGTACAAACACGTGCCGATGGCCCTTATGATTGTCTTCCTCCAGAAACCACTGCAAAAAATACCCTGACCGTAGGAGCGGTAAAAGAGGTGTTGAATTACAATGATTTCAACAGTGTGGAGATGAGTGATTTTTCTTCCTGGGGACCAACAGACGATGGGCGAATTAAGCCCGATGTTGTTGCCAATGGGGTGAATGTGCTCTCGCCTGTGGCCGTGAATTCCTCTTTTGAACTGAGCGATTCCACCTATGCCACGCAACAGGGAACATCTATGGCTGCTCCCAATGCTACGGGCTCCCTGTTATTGATTCAGGAGCTTTATGCACTCGAAAATAAAGGGGCGTATATGAGGGCTGCTACCCTCAAGGGGCTGGCAATTCACACCACCAGACAGGCAGGAGCGGCGGAAGGGCCAACTTACAGTCATGGTTATGGTTTGCTGGCCGTGGATCGTGCGGCACATTTGGTGCAAAACACCCATTTGAGCAGCTATCAGATTAAGGAAGGCCGACTTGAGCAGGGAGCCACGGTAACGTATCAGCTTGAAAGCGATGGAAACAACCCTGTACTTGCCACGCTCGCATGGACAGACCCAGCGGGTACTTCCCCAGAAAAAATGCTGAATCCCAGAACGCCAGTTTTGGTGAACAACCTTGATGTTACCGTGAAATCGCCAAGCGGAAGCACCGTTTTTGCGTGGTCCCTGGATCCTGAGACCCCTTCACGAAAGGCGAGCAGAACAGCAAAGAACAATGTAGATAATAATGAGAAAATCGAAATCCTGAATCCTGAAGCGGGAACATACACCGTGGAGGTGAGCCATCAGGGCGACTTGCTTGATGGTGCTGGTCAGGATTACAGCCTGATCATGTCTTCGGGCGCACTGGAAGAACAGCGGACTGTATTGTACTGGGTGAAAGGGGATGGCGAATGGTCGGATGGCGACCACTGGTCGGACCGATCGGGAGGAGATGCAATCAATACAATTCCCGATGAAAACACCGATGTGGTGATCGATCAGAAATCAGGGACACCGACGGTGCTGCTCAACGGTTCCCCGACCGCCCGATCGCTGACCATTGAAGCGGGTACACTGAACATGGATACTGACCTGTTGTTGACGGGTGCGCTGATTCTGAAAGGCGACGGTGCTATTACCAATTCGGGGACGATCGACCTGACCGCCTCCGCAGGAACGCTGATCAACCTGAATGTGGAAAACGAGATTGAGGAAGCGAGCCTCAATTTGCGGGGATTTGATCAGTCGGTATGGAATATTAAAGGAAAACTGACCGCCAAAAGCCTTTTGCTTGGCGGGGGCCGATTCAATATGAATGATATAGAAGCACAAACCCTGGAGGTGACATCGCAAAGTACCGAAACGGAAATGCGGGCTGAAGGAAGCTGGTCGATAAGCAACCGCCTTGCCCTGGGTGGGGTTGAAGATGCCGATTTGTCTGGTGTGGAGGTGAATTTTACCAATGCCAGTGATCAGTCAGCAAGTCTTGCCCTCGGTGGTGCGCAGCTGGGAACGGTAAGCTCGTCGGTGCCACTGACCCTGATCGGGACCGCATCGGGCAATGGGCAGATTGGTGTTTTTGATGCGCAGGATGACCTGACCATTGAAGGGGAAGTCAGTATTGATGATTTACAACTGACCGCGGGTACTATGCTTGCCATTGGTGCTTCATCCACGCTGACGGTCACGGAGAATATGACCGCCACTGGTGCGTCAGATCAGCTGATCAGTCTTGTGGGCGAAGGCAGTGATGCGCTCATTTACAGTGATGCCCGACGTTTTTGTATGGATTACCTGCAAATTGATGACCTTGATGTGGCGGGGAATGCCGTTTTTGCCATTGGGAAAAACAGTCAGCTGAACAGCGGTAGCGGCTGGATTGAAAAAGATTGCGATGAGCTTATTTTTGCTGAAATGGATGTTGACTATGCCTGTGCCGAAGGAGTTGCCAAACTGACTTCGATGAGCTCAGGAGCAGTAAGTAAAACCGTTTGGACCATCAGCAAAGATGATTATTCCGAAACCGTTGAAGGGCAGTCGGTGGATTTTGTATTCCCTGAAATGGGGGAGTATGATGTTACGCTGAGTATTTCCAATGAAAATGGTGAACGCGACACTTTCACGGAAAAGGTGTGGGTGGTAGAAAATGATATTGTGGAAAAACCGCTGATCAGAACTTCAGGCTATTACATTACCCAGACGGTGGGTTCGCAATACGACTGGTTTATTGATGGGCAGCTGATCCCAGATTACAATGAGGGATTCTTTCAGCCTGAAGGGGATATTAACGATATACAGCTTTATGTGGTGGATGATGGCTGTCGGGTGAAACTCGGTTACGAGGTTGCCCTGAGCGCCGATGATCTTTCTGAGGTGAAGCTTTATCCTAATCCTGCCCATTCAACAGCCACGGTGGCGCTGCCTGCCAATGCCACGGGCGTAAGTATTATCCTTTCTGATGTGAGTGGTCGAAAAATTCAGGAGATCAACGGGCTTGCGGAACGGTATCATCAGATTAATCTCGCTGGTTTTCCCGCAGGCGTTTACCTTGTGGAGGTGAAAACAGCAAATGCTTCCAAAGTCATCAGGTTATTGAAGAACTAAATCAGTTTAGAACTTTTGACCAGGGTGATGAATACACTTAATTAACCTGGCTGAAGTAACAATAGATCATTTGGATTTGAAGCCCTGTGAAAAAGCCCGCATTTTGATGCGGGCTTTTTTTGTCTTTATAAACTGAAGTCGGTCACGGAAATTTGGCGAATTGTAACAGCGCTGAAAAAGAAGATTCCTTGAACCGATAGCCATCCGATAGCCAATCCAGTTGGTAATAGGCTTTGCGTCCTCGTTAGGTTCATTACATGGTTTACCAAATTCATATATTAATGGAACAATACAATTAAATTTCATAAAAGTCATTTAATCGGTTTGGGGTATTTGATTAGCGTTAAACAGTCATGAGGATTTCAGCTTTCCCGTTAAATGATATAGATAATGGTGATTATCAGTGATTTACCGTAAACGATTGCGGAAGTATTGAGTGGCTATCATTAGTTTTTGTAGCTTTTTTTTGGTTGAAAATTTGAAATTGAACAAAAGTGAAGCAGATAATGCGGGGGAAATTGTCAATTTATCAATCATCTACCATCGTGCTTATCGGCTGTCATTTTTATTTAGATACTTAACCAAAGTAAGCAATGACTAATTTTTACACGATCCGTAAGTCGCTTCCAGTGGTGGTCATGTTGATGGTTTTTTCACTGTCAGCATTTGCACAGGCAATGGTCAAGGGAACCGTTGTTTCGGGAGATGATGGGGAGCCAATCCCTGGGGTAAACGTGTTGATCAAAGGATCAGCATCTGGTACAATCACAGATTTTAATGGAGCCTATCAGCTTCAGGCCAAAAAGAGCGATGTACTCGTTTTTTCTTTTGTAGGTTATAAGCCTAAGGAAGTTTTGGTGGGAGATCAGCAGCAAATCGACGTCAAGTTGGGTGCTGATGTCAAAAGCCTTAACGAAGTAGTGGTTATCGGTTACGGTTCTGCCAAGAAATCAGATTTGACAGGTTCGGTTACCGCCATTACCGCTTCAGACTTCAACCAAGGCGCGATTTCTTCTCCACAAGAATTATTGAATGGTAAAGTACCTGGTGTACAGATTACCAACGGCGGTGGTGCTCCTGGCGCTGGCGCAACGATCCGTATCCGTGGTGGTGCTTCTTTGAACGCCTCTAACGACCCATTGATCATTATCGATGGCGTACCAATGGACAACGGTGGCGTAGCAGGTATGCGTAACCCACTGAACACCATTAACCCTTCAGATATTGAAACCTTCACCGTATTGAAAGATGCTTCAGCAACAGCCATTTACGGTTCTCGTGCCTCCAACGGTGTGATCATCATCACCACGAAAAAAGGAACGAAAGGAAAAATGACGGTGGATTACACAGGAACTGTTTCTGTTGGTCAGATCACGGGTAAATTGGACATGCTGAATGCGAACCAATACCGCGAATTGACGAATGCTAAAACACCTGAAAATGCTCACCTTTTGGGAGATGCCAATACAGACTGGCAAGATGCCATTTTCCGCACTGCCATCTCTACAGATCACAATATCGCCGTTTCTGGTTCACTGAAAGATATTCCTTACCGTGTGTCTTTGGGCTATAACAACAGCCAGGGGGTATTGAAAAAATCAGACATGCAACGTACGACTTTAGCGTTGAATTTGAACCCGAAATTCTTTAACGACAATTTGAAAACAAATATGAGCGTTAAGGTAATGGGAGTGAAAAACAACTTCTCTAACGAAGGTGCTATTGGTGCTGCAGGTGCTTTTGATCCTACGCAACCAATTTATTCTGACAACAAAGAATTTGATCAGTTCGGTGGTTACTTCACCTGGTTGAATGACAAAGGTGTTCCTCAGTATTCTATTGCGCCAGGTAACCCAATGGCATTGATCAACCAACGCCATGACGAAGCGGATGTATTCCGTTCAGTAGGTAACTTGTCTTTGGATTACAGCATGCCATTCCTGAAAGGTTTGTCGGCTAACTTGAACGTAGGTTACGATTACTCAAAATCAAACGGTGATACTAACGTTGATGCAAACGCTGGTTTCGATCAGGGAGCAGTAACCAACCAAGGTACTTTCAGATCTTACGAACAAACGAAAAATAATAACCTGTTGGATTTCTACATGAAATATGCTTCAGACCTTCCATCTATCGATGGTAAGTTCGATGTAATGGGTGGTTATTCTTATCAGTACTTCAAGAAAGAGGACATTAACCACAACAGTTACGGTTCTGGACAAGAGCATCCAATGGCTTTGGAACACTACAAAAATCACAACAATTTGCAGTCGTTCTTCGCCCGTGCCAACTTCTCATTGAGCGAAAAATACATGTTCACCGCAACCGTACGTGCCGATGGTTCTTCAAGATTCTCTGAGGACAATCGTTGGGGTATTTTCCCTGCCGCAGCTTTTGCATGGAACATGGACAAAGAATCATTCCTGGCAAGCTCCAACACCATTTCTACCATGAAATTGCGTTTGGGTTACGGTATCACTGGTCAGCAGGACATCGGTTCTGAATTCGGTTACATGCCTGTTTACGCGACTTCAGTAGCCACAAGCCGCTACACTTACTATGACCGCAAAACAGGTGAAGCCAAAACATTCAACACCATCCGTCCTTCAGGTTACGACCAGGATTTGAAATGGGAGCAAACAACTACTTATAACGCAGGGGTTGACTTCGGTTTCTTGGATGATCGTTTCTCTGGTGCTTTGGAAGTGTATTACAGAAATACAGCTGACTTGTTGAACTACATTCCTGTTCCTGCAGGTTCCAACTTGACCAACATGTTGACGACCAACGTAGGGGCAATGGAAAACAAAGGGGTTGAATTCAACTTGAACTCTAAATTGGTGCAGAGCAAAGACTTCAACTTCGACTTGGGTGTGAACTTCACTTATAATGACAACAAGATCACCTCTTTGACCATGAACGACGATCCTGATTACGACGGTGTACGTACAGGTGGTGTTGAAGGTGGACAAGGTGTATATGCACAACGTCACCGCGTAGGATACCCTGCAAGTGCCTTCTTCATGTATGAGCAAGTATATGACAAAGATGGTCACCCAGTAGAAGGGATGTACAAAGATCAGGATGGTGATGGTAAAATCACGGAGAATGATTTGAAATACTTGGGTAACCCTGCTCCTAAATTTTTGTTGGGACTGACTACCCGCATGACGTACAAAAACTGGGATTTCTCAGCCGCAGCACGTGCTTCTCTCGGGAACAAAGTGTACAACAACGTAGCCTCAAACAAAGGTAACTACAACACTTTACACACTTCTGGTCAGGTGTTGAACAACGTTCACGCTTCGGTATTTGATACTAAATTCCAGCACCCACAATTGTTGTCTAACTACTACTTGGAGAATGGTTCATTCCTGAGAATTGACAACGTAATGATTGGTTACAACTTCTTTAATGTGTTCGGATCTAAAATGAACGCCCGCGTTTACGGTACTGTAAACAATGTGGCCGTGATTACAGGCTACGACGGTCTGGATCCAGAGGTATTCGGTGGTATTGACAACAATGCTTACCCACGTCCAAGAACTTACATGTTGGGTGTTAACTTAAGCTTCTAAATTCCTGAAAGATATGAAATCTTTATTTTTCAATAAAAAAATGATGGTGGTAGCAATTTTTGCTGCCACTACCTTGACTTCCTGTTTGAATAAACTGGACATCAAGCCAATCGATCCAAGTCAAAAGACTTCGATCAACTCTGAAGGAGAATACTTCTCTTACCTTACTAAAATGTATGCTGGTTTGGCCAATACAGGTCAGGGCGGTTCTGCTGGTGGCGACCTTGGTGGTGGCGACGAAGGAGGGACGCAGTACTGGCGGGTGTTCTGGAATGCGGAAGAATTCCCTACCGATGAGGTGAAAAACACCTGGACGGACGAAGGAGCTCCTCAAATGACTTACGGTACATGGACCAAAGACAATCCATTCGTGGCAGGTCTGTACAACCGTATTTATTATCAGATCACCGCAACCAATGAATTCTTGCGTCAGGCAGAAAAATTGGACGGCAGTACTTATCAGGATTTGGCGGAGTGGAAAGCAGAGGCCCGCTTCTTGCGCGCATACTCTTACTGGCACGCCTTGGACTTCTTCGGTAACCGCGTACCATTCGTAACGGAAAAAGATCCTATCGGTAAATTCATGCCGAAGCCAGCAGGGGAAAACGTTCGTGGTCCTGAGTTGTTCAATTACATCCATTCGGAATTGAAAGCCATCGTAGGTGAAGGCGCCAACAAAGACGAGGTATTGAAAGATGCGGGTACTGCTTGGTTGGGTCGTGCCGATAAAGGCGCTGCTTACATGTTGTTGGCCAAATTGGACTTGAACAGTGAAGTTTACTTGGGTCATAAAGATGTGATGCTTTTCAAAGAAGGTCGTGCCTATTTGGAAAAAATGATGCAAGAAGGTGGCTATTCACTTTATACTGATGGCGGAAAAGTAGGCAACTACGAGTCGAATGCATACAGCCGTTTGTTCATGGCGGATAACGAAAAGACCGGTGCTGAGCAAATCTTCACTATCTCTTCTGATGGTATCAACATGACCCACTGGGGTGGTACTACTTACTTGATTGCAGCCGCAACAGGTGGTAAGATGGACGCCATGAAAGAAGTAGGTATTGGTTCTGGTTGGGCAGGTAACCGCACAACCAAGCAAATGGTTGCTAACTTGACCAAAGACGGTAATGATGTTCGTGGAAAAATGTTCTTCACAGAAGGTCAAAACCTTGAAATCGAAAATAACACGCAGTTTACTGACGGTTATGCGGTAACAAAATGGAAGAACATCCAGCAGGATGGTTCTGAAGGTAAAAACAATGACGGTGTATTTGTATCAACAAACATCCCTGTTTTCCGCCTGGCAGATGCTTACTTGATGTTGGCAGAATTTGACTTGCGCATTGATGGAGCTGTTTCTGCAGCACACAAAGACTTGGTGAATCAAATCCGTACACGTGCGCAAGCAGCGCCATATACAGGTACAATGGACTTGGATTTCATCCTGAATGAGCGTCAGCGCGAATTGTTCTGGGAAGGTCACCGTCGTACAGACTTGATCCGTTTCCACAAATTTGTAAAAGGAATGAACTGGGCTTTCAAAGGTGGAGTAGCTGAAGGTAAAGACTTGCCTGCACGTTCAGTTTTGTACCCAATCCCATCTGCGGATACTGGTGCGAACACCAATTTGGTTCAAAACACTGGTTACTAATTTATTTTAGCCCTCTGCTTGCAGGGGGCTTCCATTATCGATTTAATGATCATGAAAAAATATTTAGCCTATGTGCTGGTAGCCGCTGGTTTGATGGCCACCGCATGTAATAATGAAGATCAATTGACCCTTAACGGGGAGCCTACGCATCCAGAAATTACTTCTGATATCGCCGCTTCCTCTGTATTGGAGTTGAAAGACATCAATAATGTTTGGGGAAAAGTAGAATGGACTCCTGCTGATTATGGTTTGGCCGTAGCTGCCAATTATAAGATTGAGGTAGCACTGAAGAAAAACGAAACCGACTCAGCCGAAACCGTTGTGAAGGTGGAGGACCCTCATGCCGCTTCCGAAGATGTTACCGTTGGTGAATTGAACGCCGCTTTGATTGAGTTGGGCGTAGTACCTGAGCAGGAAGCAGAAGTGAATATCTTCGTGGTTTCTGAAGTCTTGGACATCAAAGGAACTGCCATTGATGGTCAGACTTTGGTTTCTAAAGTAAAAACCATCAAGGTAACACCATTTAAACCGTTGAATGCTGTTCCAAACCACATCTTTAAGGTAGGTACAGAATCGGGATGGGCAAATGATAACGATACCGCTTTCCCACTTTACGAATTGAAAAAAGGTGTATTCACTGGTAACTTCTATTTGAAAAAAGACGAACAGTTTAAAATTCTTTCAACTCCTGGTAGTTGGGATGGTTATGGTTTTAATGAATTGTCTGGTGGTGCTCCAAATTCATGTAAAGAAAATGGTGGTAACATTCAATTCACTGGTGAAACAGGAATGTATCAAGTAACCATTGACACCAATGCAAAAACTTTAAAAATCAACGCGGACGATGTTGTAGCGCTTTATAAAGTTGGTTCTGAAAATGATTGGAACGATTCAAACAAGCCAGGCTTTAAAACGGTATTCCCTGTGTTTAACTTGTATGGCGCAGTATTCTCTGCTGTGGTAGAGTTGAAGAAAGGCGAAGATTTCAAATTTGTAAGCAAGTTGGGTGACTGGGGAGATCAGGTTAATGGTGGTAACTTCGCAACCAAACCTAAAGGATTCTCTGGTGATGATAATATCCACTTTGATGGCACTTCTGGTCAATACCGCTTGACAATTGATAGAGATAAAGGAACCTTCGAGGCGGAAGCGTTGTAATTCTTTCAAAATACCATTATAACCTATTCGACTTCGGTCATTAGAAAAGGCAGTCTGTTTCAGGCTGCCTTTTTTGCTTTTACCTCTCTTAAATGAGTGATAATGTTTAAAGGGTATTGTATTTAGCTCGAATTAAGCGCGTAGCGTCAGGATTATATTCAGGTTAAAAAATGCCTATGTAAAGTACGCCTATTGACTTGTATCATGTAAAATAGCCTTTAGTGGTGATATTAAGGGATATTTTGCCGATTGTGTTTTTTTGATGCATTGGTTTAAGCTTAAACTTTTCTTAGAGAATGTTCCGAAATCGTTTGCATTGATTTTTAGGCATTAGTGATAGATGAAAAAAGGATAAGCGAGGAATTCTATTTAAAATTGAATAAATAATCAGATCGAAAGCTGCCCACTTTTAAGATATTCGTAAAAACAGGCGCTATTGGTGATGATTTTACAAATAAGTTCAATACTTATTTTTTTAATGAATTTTTATTTTTCCAAATTTTTAATTTTCAACCAACAGCTATGACAAAATACTACCAATTGCGTAGAGTGTTTTCGCTGGCAGTGCTTTTCACATTTTTTTCAGTGATGGCATTCGCACAAAAGGTAATTACCGGAACGGTAGTTTCCGCAGAAGACAACGAACCAATTCCAGGAGCCAATGTCTTGATCAAAGGCACAGCCACAGGAACAATCACTGATTTTGAAGGAACCTTCCAACTGGAGGCCTCTAATGAATCAACTCTTTTGGTTTCTTTTGTTGGTTACCAGCCACAGGAAATCAAAGTGGGTAGCCAAACGAACATCGATGTGAAATTGGCCACAGATGTTACAAGCCTTAACGAAGTAGTTGTTATCGGTTACGGTTCTGTAAAGAAAGAAGATGCTACTGGTTCGGTACAGGCGATCACTGCTGAGGACTTGAACAAGGGAGCAATTACATCTCCTCAAGATCTTATCGTCGGTAAGACGGCAGGTGTACAGATTACGACTGCTGGTGGTGCTCCAGGTGCTGGTGCAACGATCCGTATTCGTGGTGGTGCTTCTATGTCAGCAAGTAATGATCCTTTGATCGTTGTTGATGGTGTTCCTGTGGCATCTGATGGGATCAACGGTATGGCGAACCCACTGGCGACTATTAACCCAAATGACATTGAGTCATTTACAGTGTTGAAGGATGCTTCGGCAACAGCGATTTACGGTTCTCGTGCATCGAATGGTGTAATTATCATTACCACCAAAACAGGTAAAGGTGCAGATCGTCTGAAAGTAGATTATTCTGCAAACACTTCGGTAGGGGTTACCTCAAACCGAATCAATGTTTATGGAGCTGACGAATACAGAGGCTTGGTGAAAGATTTGTATGGAGCTGACAGCGATGCGGCGAAATTACTTGGAACAGCGAACACTGATTGGCAGAATGAAATCTATCGCCCTGCTATCGGCACGGATCACAATGTAAGTATTTCTGGAGGCATTGAGGGATTGCCTTACCGTTTGTCTGTTGGATACAGCAACCAAAATGGGGTGTTGAAAACTTCAAACATTGAGAGAACAACACTGGGGTTGAACATCAATCCTTCATTTTTGGATGACCATTTGAAAATTAATTTTAGCTCTAAAGGTACTTTTGTAAAGAACCAATTTGCTAATGAGGGTGCTATTGGAGCAGCTGTAGGTTTTGATCCTACGCAATCTGTTCGTTCTGGGAATGACGACGTTTGGGGTGGTTATTGGCAGTGGTTGGATGGTAGTAATTTGCCTAAGGCTTTTGCTCCTGTAAACCCTGTGTCAATGTTGGATCAAGTAGATGATCGTTCGGACGTGAATCGTTTGATTGCCAATGTGGGCGTTGATTACAAATTTCACTTCCTTCCAGACCTTTCTGTTAATATGAACTTAGGGGTTGATTGGTCAGATAGTAAAGGACAAAAGTGGACAGCGAGAGATGCCTCTTTTGCCTTCATTGGTTCTGATAGCGAAGATGCTGACGCAACAAGCTTTTATGGTGAGCAATACTTGTATAATCAGACCAAAAACAATACAGTTTTTGATTTGTATGCGAAATATGACAAAACAATCGGAAAGCACCGCTTTGATATAATGGGTGGTTACTCTTGGCAGCATTTCAAAAATGAAGGCCATAACTTTAAAAATGACTTCGATAATGCTCGCCCAACTCCATTGCAAGATTTGCCTTTCGCTGGTGAAAATTACTTGGTTTCTTTCTATGGTCGTTTCAACTATACCTTGAATGAAAAGTATTTGTTGACAGGTACAGTTCGTCAGGATGGTACTTCTCGTTTCAATGCTGATAACCGTTGGGGTACTTTCCCTTCTGTAGCATTAGGTTGGAAAATTCACGAAGAGTCATTCTTGAAAAATAGCAGTGTAATCAACGAATTGAAGTTGAGAGCAGGTTGGGGGATTACTGGTCAACAGGATATCACTGGCAATGATTATGTAGGTTATGGTACTTATACCCTGTCTGATAATGGTGCGCAGTATGTATTCGGAGACAAATGGTTCAATACTTACCGTCCGAATGGATTTGATAAGAACTTGAAATGGGAAGAAACAACGAACATCAACGTTGGTTTGGATTTCACTGTTTTGGATTCACGCTTGAATGGTTCGGTGGACTTGTATCACAGAACAACCAATGATTTGATTAACACGATTACTGTTGCAGCTGGAACAAGTCTTTCTGATAGAATTGTTTCTAACGTAGGTAGCTTGATGAACTCAGGGGTTGAGATTAATTTATTGGGTATTCCTGTAATGAATGATGATTGGTATTGGGAAGTAGGTGGTAACTTGACTTACAACTACAACGAAATCACTAAATTGACTGCTATTGATGACCCTAACTACCCTGGTGTACCAACGGGTGATATTGGTGAAGGTCGCTTCATTCAAATGAACTCAGTAGGCCGTTCAGTAAACTCATTCTTTGTGTATGAGCAAGTGTACGATGAAAATGGAATGCCAATGGAAGGTGTTTATGTAGATCAGAATGGTGACGGTATCATTAATGCAGCGGATAGAGTACACATGGGTAACTCCGTACCGAATGTATTGATTGGATTGAATACAAAAGTAAACTACAAGAATTGGGATTTCTCAATGAGTGGTCGTTTACAGTTAGGTTCTCAGATTTATAATTCAGTAGCGCAGGGTAACCAAAACTGGAATATGGTTTACAATCCAACAACTGAAGCACTATCAAATAGATTGTCTAATTCTTCAGAAACCAATTTCTTGGAGCCAGATAACCAACGTGCATTCTCTTCTCATTGGATTGAAAATGCAGATTTCTTCAGAATGGATAATATTTCTGTAGGCTATAATTTCGATTCGTTCTTCGGATTGGATAAGACTACTTTCAGAGTGTATGCGACTGGGCAAAACCTTTTCGTGGTATCAAAATACAGTGGATTGGATCCTGAAGTGTTCTCTGGAATTGATAACAATATCTACCCACGTCCAAGAACATTCCTTTTAGGTCTTAATGTTGGATTTTAATTTTTTAAAAAAATGAAAAGAAATATATATAGATTGATCGCTTTGTCGGTCATGGCATTTTTTACTTCTTGTGTTGGAGACCTTGACGTAAAACCAATTGATCCAAACTTGGATTTTGAATCAGATGTGTTTACAGATATTACAGGATATGAGAGGGTATTAGGTAAAATCTATGCTGGATACCACGTAGCGGGACAGAAAGGTGATGATAATGAGTCTGATGTATCTACAATTCCTGATGGTGGTATGTCTTCTTACTTGCGTAACTATTGGAACCTTCAAACTTTGCCAACAGGCGAGGCAATGAACGCTTGGGGTGATGGTGGTTTAGTGCCTTTGCAGAATGGCTCATGGTCAGCAGATAACCAATTTGTTGCAGGTATGTTCTATCGTTTATTCTACATGGTTGCATTGACTAACCACTTCATGGAGCAAAGTGCAGGCGCAAAACTTGATGAGCGTGGGCAGTCTGAGTTGAAAGATGACTTGGCTCCAATGCGTGCAGAAGCTCGTTTGGTTCGTGCTATATCTTATTACCATGGATTGGATTTCTTCAGAAAACTGCCAATCATTACAGAGGCAAGCAACGAAGCATATCCAACTCCAGTGTCTGAAACTGAATTATTCAACTTTATCATCAGCGAATTGAATGATGTTGAAAATCAGTTGCCTGAAGCAGGTATGGCTCAATATGGCCGTATGGACAAAGGAACAGTTTGGATGGTGAAAGCTAAAATGTATTTGAATGCTTTTGCTTTCACAGGTACTGAAAACCCAGTAGATGGTGTTAACAGTCTTAATGAGGTTGTTGAATTAACAACTAAAATCAATACAGCATACACTTTGAATGCCGATTGGTTACAGTTGTTCTCTTCTGATAATAACAATGCATCAGGAATTATCTTTGCTGTGCCGTTGCACCCTGAGAACACCAAAGGTTTCTCTGCAACTCAGTATGTGATCTCTGCAGGTTCAAACGGAGCATTGGCGGACCATGTAGGAATCGCAGGTGCTGGAGCATGGGGTGGAAACCACGCAACACGTGAAATTTACGATTGGTTTCAGGATGAACCAGCTGGAGATATGAGAGGGTTTACTGTTGATTTGACTGCGGGAGAAGAGTTGAATGATCATAGAGCTACCTTGGTGATTTCTAAGTCTTTGGAAATGGGTAACCCATTGGACTTTACACAAGGAGTTAATGTTACTAAATTCAGAAATAAGAATGCAGATGGAACAAGTAATGGGTTTAAAGAGACCTACTTTGTAAACACTGATTGGCCGATGTTTAGATTAGCTGATTCTTATTTAATGTATGCAGAGGCAGTACTTAGAGGTGGATCTGGTAATATGGCAACGGCAGTTGAGTTGGTAAATAAGCTTCGTGAGCGTGCGTATGGTGATAAATCAGGTGATGTAAGTAGCATTAATTTGGACTTTATCCTTGAAGAACGTGGTCGTGAATTCTATTGGGAGGGGTACCGTCGTCAAGACCTTAACCGTTGGAATAAATTTACTTCTGGTGCAACAGGAGATCTTTGGCCATGGAAAGGTGGAGTAGCAAATGGTAGAGGTTTGGCACCACATCGTGCATTCTATCCGATCCCTTCATCTGAATTGGCTGCAAACCCGAATGCAAAACAAAATCACGAGAACTATTAATTTTTTTAATGATGAAAAATATTTTTAATTATTTCGGAATCATTGCGGGTGTACTTTTTGCGTTTGCATGTAGCCCTGAAAAAGAATTAACTACGATAGTAAACGAGTCGGCTGCTAATCCTCCTGCGATTGATAAAACCATAGATGGAACCTCCATTATTTTGGAGAAGGCAATGGAGGCTCAAGAAGCCTTGATGGTTAAATGGGGAGGTGTTGATTATGGGGTAGGTGTCTCTTTGGAATATACCGTAGAAATGGATGTCAAGGGCAATGAGTTTGCCTCTCCACGCCCATTAGGACACACTACTGAAAAGCAATTGTCTCTTTCGCATGGTGATTTGAATGTTGCTGTTTTGGGAATGGGTTTTGCTCCAGAAAAAGCTGTAGACTTTGAAATCCGTGTTACTTCCAAGTTGAATAACCACAGTGAAGTAAAAACAAGTGAAATGGTCAATGTTAATTTGACGCCATTCTCAACTATTTTCCCTTCTATTTACATGATAGGAAAAACTTTTGGTGATTGGGATCCGAATTTAGCAGTAGAGGTGGCCAACACAGGTACTGAAAATGAATACGAAACTATCGCATATTTTGATAATTATGAAAATGATGCTGAGGCTGATTCTTATTTCAGATTCTTTACAGCTCCCGATTGGGGTTCAAGCTTAGGTGGGGTAGATGTATTTACAAACGTACCAGAAGATTTACTTCAACCACAGCCAGGGGAGAATAGTGATAAAAACTTCGAGTTTATTGGAGAGTCAGGATGGTATCGAATAAAGGCAAATGTGAATACCGCAACCATCGAAATGGAAAAGGTTGATGAACCTTTGTTATACTTAACAGGTGATGCTACTCATGGTTGGAACTGGGATAGCACTACAACCATCAATTGGGTAGGCCACCAAATTTGGGAAGGTGATGTTACTTTTAATCAAGACAAGCACTTCCGTTTCTTTGAACAAGCGGATTGGGGGCCTGTTGGTTATGGTCACAACGTATTAACTGAGTTTGATGAAAATTTCATCGTGGAGGAGCTAGAACATGATGATCCAAACTTTAAGTTTGTTGCTGCTACTGGAATGTATCATATTAAAGTAGATAAGCGAGCGGGAACAATTGAAATTTCTGCAAAATAATAAGATTGACGACTAATCAATCCTTGTAATAAAAAAAACCACCCATAGCGGTGGGTTTTTTTATGCCCAAAAATTTATAATTGTTCGATACTGATACAATACTGTTCGATAAGCGAACACTACTCTTATCATGGGGAAGTTCGAAAATGCTCAATGGGAGCCATATGGGGAGTTTTGGATTTCTGGCACTGCTTTGGGATAGTGAAGGCTGAACCAAAACTTTTATCAGCTATGTTAAGAATGAATCAAATTTTCGCCCTTGTAATGTTGCTCTTTGCTTTTGCCTGTAACGATGCAACCCATGATCCTTTTCCGCGCTCTTCGCCTCAGCAGCCTCGCCAGAATGACGATATCCGTGGCTTGATGTCTGACCTCAAAATGGCGCAAGGTCTCAACGGTGAATGGATTGTCGTTGAGGAACGTCATACCCAAAGCCCCTTTAAAGATATGATCCTGCGCTTTGACCTCGAGCCAGAGTTTGATGGTATTGGAGGGCGATTAGGTACCAACGCTTTACCTCATGGAGTGGAATTGGGAAGCTCGTGGAGTGTTCTTGGAGGGCGCATTGCCTTTCAGGATGCTGGCATAAATATTCTTTTCCCCTTGGTGGAGTTTGTCTATGAAGGCGGTACGGTATCGCTTGATCAGCCCACACAGATTATTCGCCTGACCTTTAAAATTGAGGATGCACTGGCAGATGAGCATTTCGGCTTTCATGAGCTTTACCTTCATAAGCGCTAAGGAAACACATGGTGTATTTATTTGTCCGCAGGTTACACAGATTTCCACAGATTTTTTAGGAGGTCTATCAACACGTCTCTCAGGGGCTGTCGCATAATTCATTGCTATAAATTTAGCACAAAAGATTATTCCGTAAGCTGTACGGATGCACCCAATGTCATAAAGTTAAAGGGCATATTGCTTGGCAGTTTGTATTAATTTGAGTCAATATTTACTAAAGTAAAGAAAATCCCGAAGGGGTGTAATAACTTAGCCCGGGGTGCTAACCCCGGGAAAATGGCTCACGAAATACTGAGCCCCGAAAGGGCGTAATATAAATTTCTATACAAATAAAGAATTGCACCCTTTCAGGGTTGTTGATTGTAGAGGCGATATTTCGAGGGGTTTTACCCCTCGCTGTGTTATGTAATCCCTTCGGGATATAAAAACGAATAGTTTAAATGCACATAAAATGATCTTGCTAATCATACACCTTCCCATTCCCTAAGATTAGACATTCAATAGCGCTATAACTACGCTTAAGTGATCGACTATTTCCTAACTTAATGACATTGCGGATGCACCTGCGTGTGTATCCTAACCATCCAAATTTTGTGATGATTCGGGCAGACACATCGGTAAGCGCTTTCATGAGCTATACCTGCGTAAGCGCTGAGGAAACACATGGTGTATTTATTTGTCCGCAGATTACACAGATGTTTTTGAAGGAATCTCACTCAGCTATGGCGAGAGTCCCTCTCGTGACAGCTTGGTACAAAAATGATGTATCATTAGTTCAAGCGTCCCGCTTGGACTAACAAATAAAAAAGGAATTGATCCAAGGGGGGCTTGAACCAAAGTAAGCCCCGATAGTGGAGTTAAAAAAAACATGGCCTACAATACCCTTCCGGTCAAGTCCACAAAAAAAGCGCCTCACTTTTGCGAGGCGCTTCTATTTATATAATAGGTGTTATTTATTTCCTGTGCTTATAGAGGTGGTGTCTGTTGTTTCTTACAGATAGGATCTCCCTGTTATTTTTAAAAATAATCTGTGGACAAAACCTCTTTGAAGCCTTTAGCAAATTTTTATAGCCCTACCAAGTAAAGACCCATACCAGCAAAGTAGCCGATCAATACCCATAGAGAGATTTTTTTCATATACCATCCGAAAGGAATTTTTTCCATACCCATCGCAGCAACACCAGCAGCTGAACCAATGATCAGGATCGATCCACCAGTACCCGCACAGTAAGCCAATAATTCCCAGAACTGACCGTCCTGTACAAAATGAGCAAGCTCACCAGTAGCACCAGCAGCAGAAATATGGTACATACCCATTGCGGCAGCAACCAACGGCACATTATCAACAATAGAAGAAAGTACCCCAATAGCACCATCCATTACAGGAACAGACAAATCTTTAGATTGCATCCATTTGGCCAGTACTTCCAAGTGGCCGGCAGATTGCAAAGAAGCAACGGCCAACAGGATACCGAGGAAGAATAAAATGGTAGGAATATCAATGGTTTTTACCAAATCTGAAACCTTCATGTGTGCGTTGAAAGCGTGATCTTCTGGGTGTTTCTTACGGATTTGATCAGAGATGATCCACAGAATACCCAAGCCTAACAACATTCCCATAAATGGAGGAAGACCGGTCAATGTTTTGAAGATTGGCACAAATACCAAAGCGGCAACACCACAAATCAACATGGTCAATTTGATAGAATGAGGGATTTCCACTTTGTCGTGTTGTAGTTCAGCGACCATAGGAGGCATTTTCTTCAGCATGTAGCTGATACCGACCGTAGGGATGATAGAACTTACAAATGAAGGCAAGAAGATACCCGTGATGATCTTGGCAGCAGTAATTTGGCCACCAATCCAAAGCATGATCGTTGTAACGTCTCCGATAGGAGAGAAGGCCCCTCCGGCATTGGCAGCAACCACTACAATAGCGGCCAACAACCATTTGGTTTCCTGGTGTTTTGTGAATTTCCTGATCAAGGCAATCATCACGATTGTAGTGGTCAGGTTATCCAAAAGAGCAGACAAGAAGAAAGAAAGGAAGAAAATAATCCATGCCAACACGAAGGGTTTGGTTGTTTCAATGGCATCGGTAATGATTTCAAAACCCTGGTAGCGATCGACCACCTCAACAATCGACATGGCGCCGATCAGGAATACAAGAATCTCACAGACTTCCGAAAGGTGTTCCATCAGGGAGTTGTGAGCAATAAAGTTGATCAGCCCACCATGGTGAGGTAAGTGCTGAAAATGTTCAAACTCCGAGGAGAAGTTCAAACCAATAATTTCTTTGCCAAAAACCACGTAGAGCGTCCACATGACCATAGCCATTACCAAGGCAGTTGCCGCCTTGTCAAGTCCGTTGGAGTGTTCTGTTGCAATCAGGATGTACCCGATCACAAACACCACCACCATTAAGTAAAATGCCGTCATAAAAGTAAGCGTTAACTTCAGCTCAGCAAGTTTCCCCTCTCAAAGGCTTAATTTTCAGGATTGCACGAGCGGTTGATAAGCTGAAGAAATCTAAATTGTAGTACGTAAATAATGAAATTTTAAGATCAAGGGTCAAATACTATTCCATATTACATCCATATTCGTCATAGTAATGTTTTTGGATATAAAAGAAATAGATTTGTTTGAAGTTAAATTTTACTACCTTTTTTGACGAAAAAAAAGCATCCAATAGATCATTTTGGATGCTGATTCTTATCATTAAATTTATCTTTTTCCTCGGTTTTTCATTCCTCCTTTTTTGCTCGAGGATGAACTTCCGCCCCGGCTTTTACTGCGACTTTTGTTCGGATTGGCCTTGCCTCTTGAGGGGGCAAAGTTTTGCGGGCCTCCTGCGGCACGTTTTTTCTTTTTCTCCTCGCGGGCTTTTATCACATATTTTTTTTCGTGGAAGGCACCTTTAAAATTGGGGTCCTCTTTCTTTTTCTGTTCATCAATGGTTCGGAGGTATTCCTGTTGTTCCGGCTTTGGAGTGGGGTGAATGGTCACCTCCGCAGGAATTTCAGCAAGGGGTACCTCCATGCGGATCAGTGCTTCAATTTTTTTGAAGTGGTATGCTTCAGCAGGGTTTATGAAAGTGATGGAATTACCTACGGCCTTAGCACGGCCTGTCCGGCCAATGCGGTGAACATAGTCTTCGTAAATTGGTGGAATGTCAAAGTTAAATACATGACTGACCATCGAAACATCAATGCCGCGGGAGGATACATCCGTAGTTACCAGCAAGCGAACCTCTCCTGCCTTGAACTCCTCCATGGCATTGGTTCGGCTGTTTTGTCCTTTATTGGCATGAATCACCCGAACGGTACCTTTAACCTTGCGCTCAATAAATTTGAAAATATTGTCGGCAGTGGCGCGGGTGTTAGCGAAAACAATGACCCGCTTAAAAGTTTCCTCATCTTTCAGAAAGTGCCCCAGCAATTCGATTTTTGTACGGAAATTCGGTACGTTATAGGCAATCTGCTCAACGGTATCCACCGTGGTGGCCTGAGGTGCGATTTCCACTCGCTCAGGGAACTCCAGAAAGTCGTGGGTCAGTTCTTCTACCTTATCTGGGAAAGTGGCGGAGAAGAGTAGATTTTGGCGTTTTCGGGGGATGATCTCCAGGATTTTCCGGATCTGAGGCATAAAGCCCATGTCCATCATTTTATCCGCTTCATCCATAATCATGGTCTTGATCTGCTTGGTGATAAAGGCCCCGGAAAGATAGATGTCCATAAAGCGGCCTGGGGTGGCGACGATAATGTCAACACCAGCTTCACAGGCTTCTTTTTGTTTCTTCGGCCCGGTACCGCCATAGAGTGCCACATGGCGGATGTCGGTATATTTTGCCAGCAGGGAGATGTTTTCATCAATCTGCATGGCGAGCTCCCTTGTAGGTGCCAAGATAACCGCGCGGGGGTCGTCGCCCTGTGCATATTTGATTTTCATCAAAAGCGGTAAAACAAAGGCAGCAGTTTTTCCGGTACCGGTCTGAGCAATGCCCAACACATCATGACCTGCGGTGGTCAGGGGGATTGCCGCCTGCTGAATCTCCGTGGGTGCGGTATATCCAGCCTCGTCAATGGCATTTAAAAGCTGACGGTTGAGTTTAAATTCCTCGAAACTATTTATTTCTGTTGCCATGTGTATCTTTGTGCAGTATTTTAGTCTTGGAACAAAAAGCAGGGCCTTTTGTCTAAGCCTGTGATTTATTTAATATCAATATAAAACCGATGAAGCTTCCTTCAATTCTCATTCAAAACGCAAATATAGTCAATGAAGACAAGATCTTTCAGGCTGATGTTTTAATCCGTGATGGAAAAATCGCTAAAGTAGGCGAAAACCTTTCTGAAGAATCCTATGACGAGCACCTCGATGCTACGGGTTTACATCTTTTCCCTGGAATGATCGACGATCAGGTACACTTTCGTGAGCCAGGACTTACCCATAAGGCAGAGATCGGCTCGGAGGCTCGTGCTGCGGTAGCAGGAGGCATTACCTCTTATATGGAGATGCCGAATACCAATCCACAGACGACCAATCAGGAGGAACTTCAAAAGAAATATGACCGCGCTGAGCAGGTTTCTTTGGCAAATTACTCTTTTTATATTGGAGCGACCAACGACAACCTCGAAGAAGTTTTGAAAACGGACCCGAAAAAAGTTTGTGGGGTGAAGGCTTTCATGGGTTCATCGACGGGCAATATGCTGGTGGATAATGAAGTTACCCTGGAGGGGCTGTTCTCCAAGGTGCCCATGCTGATCGCTACCCACTGCGAGGACGAAGGGACGATTCGTGCCAATACCGCTGCATATAAAGAAAAGTATGGGGAAGAAGTGCCGATCTCCTGCCACCCGGAGATTCGTTCAGCAGAGGCCTGCTATAAGTCTTCGTCGATGGCGGTGCGTTTGGCCAAGAAGCACAACACCAGATTGCATATTTTACATATTTCCACGGCCAAGGAGCTTGAGCTTTTCAGTAACGATAAGCCTTTGGCGGAAAAACGAATTACGGCGGAGGTATGTGCCCATCATATCTGGTTCAGCAAGGAAGATTACGATAAAAAGGGAACGCTGATCAAATGGAACCCTGCGGTGAAAGATGCTTCGGACAGGGCGGCACTTTTGGAGGCGGTAAACAATAATACCATCGATGTGCTGGCCACAGACCACGCTCCGCATACTTTAGAGGAAAAAAGCAATACGTACTTTAAAGCGCCATCAGGTGGGCCATTGGTGCAGCATGCGCTGGTTACCTTCCTTGAACTGTACCATCAGGGGAAAATTTCCTTGGAGAAAATTGCCGAAAAAACCGCGCACCACCCGTCTATTCTCTTCCAAATAGAGAAAAGAGGCTATATTCGCGAAAATTATTTTGCGGATTTGGTTTTGGTAGATTTACAAGATCCATGGACGGTAGATCGCTCAAATGTCCTTTCTAAATGTAAATGGTCGCCTTTTGAGGGTCAAACTTTTAAGTCAAAGGTTAAACATACATTCGTTTCTGGCCACTGGGCTTTTAAAGATGGAACATTTGATGAATCCGTGAAAGGAAAGCGCATGAGTTTCGAAAGATAATTTGATTTTTTTTTCGGGAGATCTTTGTGTTTTCAAAAAAAGATACCACCTTTGCAATCCCAAAAGACAACAACGCTTGTCAGCAGGGATTCGAAAGATGAAAGGTCTCTCGGAAAAATTTAATTTCTTGTTTTTGATTTTTGTATTTAAATTAGATCATTCAAGCATAGGCTGTTTATTTTAAACTTTGGTTTGGTAGTTCAGTTGGTTAGAATGCCTGCCTGTCACGCAGGAGGTCGCGAGTTCGAGTCTCGTCCAGACCGC
>CANMKE010000008.1 GCA_947498325.1 uncultured Persicobacter sp. | reverse complement strand
CTGCCCTTCGCTCCATTGTGATTGTAGGCAAAGGTGGGTTGCCCCTGAATTTGCCACCCATTTTTCAGGTTTACCGTATAGAAATACTGACCCGCAGTGATGCTCGCCCGCTCGCCGTTCATCGAGGCAGGCAACATTGGGCTACCCATTCCGGCGCTCATGGCCAAGCCCATATTCAGCGGCGAATGCATGCCCATCTGAGTGGCTTCCACAGGATCGAGGGTATTCAAACTCCAGGCGTGGTTGATCATCACACCGGCAACCCCCCATTTGAAAATCTGTGCGACCATAAACTCAGGTCCCATGGTGGTGAATTTCGAACGCAGTTGCTCATCCGTAGCCGTAGGGAAGCCCCCAAACACCCCGGCAATGGTAATCGTTTTTGACGGCCAGGTTTTCCCGATGGCGATATCAGCACTGATATTCCCAAGGTTAACCCCTTTTTGCTCGAAACCTCCATCGCCATAAATCGGCTGACTGATCACCAATGGAATAAGCGGACGCACGAAAAGGTTAAGCCCCGGCGACAACGGAATCGGGAGGCTCGGCTGAAAATTGGCCACCACACCAAACTGCTGATTGGCCCCATTGAGGGTACCGCTGTATTGAATAAAATCTATGGGAACGGCGAAAGTTCCAAGCGTAGTGTTCGGGTTGGCCAGCTCCTTGGCAATTCGCTCTTCATCGTTGTCTTGCGACTCCGCAGCTTCCTCCTGGGCCATGGCTGGCACGCTCAGTAACAGGGCGGTCAGCAGAAAGAAACCACCGCGCAAAAGCTTATTAAATTTGATTGTAGATAGATTCATGCTTCATGTATTTTTTGGATGAGTATTGGGAATTGGGAAAAAATGATCCTCTGTTTCATTTTATGACTCCCGCCTTCCGACCTTACAAAGGTGCATGATTCCGGTGGTTTCTTGTTTGCACGTTCAATGCAAGAATTTGCATAAAAATGTCAAACTTAAAAATATACGGCTTCAATGGGTATTGATTATTAGCCTCAGGATAGACCTCAGCAGAAAAGAAAAAATTATTCAGATGAATAGTATTATAAAAGGCCTGGTTAATGATTTTTACTAACTATTTTCATTAAAATTTAATATAAAATATATCAACATGCAAGAATCTCCCTTAGCGCTTCAATAACTTCCTCAATCCATCTTTAATTCATTTGGCAATGATATGAAAAGCGTGCTAATCAACGCCGCGATAATAACCATTGATGATTTGTTCACATCAGATTAATTGGCCATTAAACAAGTCCCTCTACTCCAGCCATCCACCAAAATGTATATGATATTCGAAAATCTGTATAAGGATTTTGCCTGACTTCCTACCGACCTTTGTCATGTGCTCATTAACAGTTAAACAAAAGTCGAAATGGAAGCGAATCAATTTGGAAAACAAGGATGGACCCCCGAAAGGATAGGAGACCTCAGAGGTAAAACATTTGTGATCACAGGTACAACGAGTGGTACAGGCTATGAGGCTGCAAGGATTTTACTTTCAAAAGGGGCAACGGTGGTGATGCTGAACCGCAACCCCAAAAAATCAGCGGATACCATTGCTGCATTGAAGCAAACATTAGGAGAGAAAATTGATGTTTCGGCAATTCAAATGGATTTGTCAGATCAGGTGTCAGTCAAATATGCAGCCCAACAGGTGAAGGCTTCGGTGCCTCAGATTGATGCCTTGATTTGTAATGCGGCCATTGCTCAGGTGCCTTCCCGCGTGCTGACCAAGGATGGTTGGGAAAGCCAAATGGGTACCAACTATTTCGGCAACTTCACCTTGCAGGCATTGTTGTTTCCATTGATAGAAAAGTCAAAAGGACGGATTGTAACGGTGGGAAGTATGGGCTATGATATGGGACTGAAGACGATCAAATTCGATGATTTAAATTGGGAAAAAGACTACACTCCCAACAGTGCTTATAGCCAAAGCAAGCTGGCGCAGATCATGTCGGCTTATGAATTACAGGACCGATTGAATGCATCTGACCATTCGGAGGTGAAGGTGTATGCCTGCCACCCTGGATCGTCAAGAACCAACCTGATCAGTACAAGTGGCAGTTTTATGATGAAGGTGATTTTTGGTTTGATGAAATTATCTCCACTGACCCAAACGGCAGAGAAAGGCGCTTACCCAGAACTGATGTGCGCTACTGAGCCTGAGCTCGACCCGGCCGGTTTTTACGGCCCAACAGGTCGGAGTAACTGGGTTGGTGCTGTTGGGGCACACCCGATTGAACCACATGCAAAGAACAAAGCCAGCTCAAAAAGATTGTGGGAACTTTCGGAAAAGGTTACAGGTATAAAGTGGAATGTTTAAATTAGGAATATGCAGCATTTTAAAACACTACCCAATTATTTTGACTATCTAAAACTGCCTCGGCCAGAGCACCCAATGCTAAGTGTTCTCAATGCCAAAGGCGAAGGTGTTTTGCCCTGCGCCATTGAAAGCTCCCCGCCCATCACCAATGACTGCTACTCGATTAGCCTAAAAAAATATGTGCACGGCGACCTGAGCTATGGGCGTACGAAATATGATTTCACCAACGGTGCGCTGATTTTTATCGCACCAAGGCAGGTTCTGCAATGGGACAATAATGTCATTTTCGAGCAACAAGGCTTTTCAATAAATTTTCATGAAGACTTTCTGAAAGGAACCGACCTGGCGCAACAAATCAAAAAGTATGGTTTCTTCTCCTATTCGATCAATGAGGCTTTGCACTTGTCTCCCAAAGAAGAAAAACAGATCACATCGATTGTCGATAATATTGAAATGGAGTATCAGAACAATCAGGATATTTTCAGCAAGGAAATCATCATCTCTCAACTGACGACTTTGTTGAAATATGCGAATCGTTTCTATGAAAGGCAATTTATCCATCGAAAGGAGGTGTCGAATGACCTGCTGGAACAATTCAACCAATACCTGACGACCTATTTTGAATCAGGGCAATTGCAGGAGAAAGGCATTCCGAGCATAGAACATATTGCTGCGCAAATGTCGGTTTCCCAACGATATTTAAGTGATATGCTGAAAAAGGAAACAGGCAAAACCACCACAGAGCATTTGCATTTGCACCTTATCGGCGAGGCCAAGAATGCGCTGCTACAACCCCATAAAAGTATTGCCGATGTGGCGTATGAGCTGGGCTTTGAATACCCGCCCTATTTTTCACGCTTATTCAAAAATAAAGAAGGCATCAGCCCAAGTGAGTACAGAAACAAATATAAATTGAATTGAGAAATGGACTTATTGAAATTATCAACCGACTGGGCAAGTGCGGAAGTGTTCTCTGCAAAATTTTTTATCCTATTCGGCCTCTTGTTTATCTTGGCAACCATCGGGTTTTATCAACTGGGAAAAACGGACGTGGCCAAAGCCTATGTTTACCCTACTTTGGTTGTGGGAATTTTACTGACCATCATCGGAGGAGGACTGCTCTATGCCAATAAAGAAAGAATCCGAACTTTTGAGGTGGCCTACCGCACCGATGCCAAAGCCTTCCTTGAATCCGAAATTGATCGGGCAGAAAAAACAATCAAGGAATATGAAACGGTTGTCTTTACTACCATCCCGATCATCATTATCGCCTGCGCCCTGCTGATCATCTTCCTCAGCACTCCCACCTGGAGAGCGATAAGCATTACCACTATTGCCATGATGGTTTGTATCCTACTGGTAGATGGCACAGCACAAAAGCGGATCGCTGAGTACCATGAGCAGCTGTTGAGGATTAACAACAATTGATCGGTGGCAAGGGCTGGAATCACCTTTAATTATTGTAATTTAAGATATCAACTTTTTAGTCCAACTTAGCTCATTGGTTATGCGAATTAGTCACAAAATTTTAATCTTCTTTTGCATTTTCTTATCCGTTCATGCTACTGCCCAAAATATAGGGATTATCCAGGATAAAGATGGATATACCAATATTAGATCTACTGCATTTTCTAAATCAAAAATTATTGGTAAAATTACTGAAGGCCAACAATTTATATTCTATGCTTCTGATAGTTCGAATTGGTGGAAAATAAAACTAATAGACAAAAAGGGCTCTTCAATAGAAGGCTTTGTCCATAAATCAAGAATTCAACCACTATATCAAACCAAGAAGATCAAAGAAGTTCGCTACCATCAATACGGAGCAACAGCCTCCAGTTTTCGCCTGATGAAAAGAAATATCGACAGCAATGATTTACCTGATTCTTATTTAATAGAAACCATTGACATCCGTGGTAGAGTATGCGATTTAATATTTTTTTGGGAAGGAGAGATCGTTAGTAACCATTTATGCTATTTACCGCCATGGATCAAGTATGAATACCCTAATGACACGACTATTATCCACCGCAAATTCGATTCAAACGGTCAGCCATTCTTAAGTTTAGAATGTGAAGTTTGGCATCAGACAACCTATCACCTTAACTCAGACCAAACTAAAATAATCAAAGTTAATCGTGAAGTGAAAATCGACACTGCGCAATACTTAAATGAGTACGGTTGGGATAAAGATCTTTTGTTTAATGTTCTGAGAGAGATGAATCAAACAGAACCAGGGCTTGGGTCGATTGAAGACTATAAAAAATCAACCGCCAAACTCAATGGAAAATTTCCAATTGGAAAAGATTTTAAACTTCAAAAATATGGTGATCCTGATTTGGAATATGAAGAGATTAAAGCTCTCCTATTCAAATAACCAACTCCATCAAAATCAACTTTTTTCAGCCTATCTTAACTTCATCGGTTATGCGAATTAGCCCCAAAGTCTTCTTCCTATTTCTCCTACTCCTACCCTTTTCTGCTCAAGCCCAGAAAATCACCAAATTTCAGGAGTATTCCTCTTTAAAGGAAACTTTAGCGGATGCCAAAGTGATTCTTTTAGGAGAAGAAAGTCATGCTGACCTTGCTACCATGAACGAAAAGGTAGAACTGATCAAATACCTGCACGATTCATTGGACTTCGATTTATTACTTTTCGAGAGTAGTCTTTACGACATGCACCAAGCCAATGAGCAATTAACAAATGGAGGAAATGGACATGAGGCATTATTATCAGGTATTTACGATGTTTGGCATCAAACCACGGCAATTCAAGATTTAGCCGAATATTTAGAAACGGTCAGAGACCGAGGAGATACACTTTACCTCGGTGGTTTTGACTCACAATTTTATTCGGGAATTCACTTTCCAAAACTAACCGTCGATTTAGCAAAGTACCTTCGATCGGCTCAAATCCCTTTCTCAAAGGAATATATCGATCAACTCCATCAAGAAATTATGAGTATTGGGGAGCATTATGCCTTATCAGATAATTTTACTGACCATCATCGGAGGAGGACTGCTCTATGCCAATAAAGAAAGAATCCGAACTTTTGAGGTGGCCTACCGCACCGATGCTAAAGCCTTCCTTGAATCCGAAATTGATCGGGCAGAAAAAACAATCAAGGAATATGAAACGGTTGTCTTTACTGCCATCCCGATCATCATTATCGCCTGCGCCCTGCTGATCATCTTCCTCAGCACTCCCACCTGGAGAGCGATAAGCATTACCACTATTGCCATGATGGTTTGTATCCTACTGGTAGATGGCACAGCACAAAAGCGGATCGCTGAGTACCATGAGCAGCTGTTGAGGATTAACAACAATTGATCGGTGGCAAGGGCTGGAATCACCTTTAATTATTGTAATTTAAGATATCAACTTTTTAGTCCAACTTAGCTAATCTAACACGACACACTGCCATGAGATTTTTTTTAATTATTTTCCTTCTAAGTCTTTCTTGCTCACAAAGATCAGTAGAAAATATCATTTTCACCCATGAACTTCTTAAGCTTGAATACCCAAATACCTGGGAGCGTTTAGAAGAAAAAGAAATGTTATTTGCAATATCAAAACATCCTAAATTAAAGGCTTCTTCACATGAAGAAAACCCCAACTTAATCATTGTAGCCCAGGATTCGATCGCACTCTTCAACGATAAAATTACCAATTATACTGATTTTTTGCACGGATTCAAGCAGCACCAGTTAGCTAAGCCTAACATTGAATTAGCTGAAGACTTTGCTGTTTTGAATATTAATGAAACCAAACTCGACGTTATCAAATATAAAATTCAAGGAGAACACTTAACCTTCTTGCAAACTCAGTACTTCTTCAGTAATTTCGGTCAGTACGTCATGATTACACTTACCCATGAATTCGATAAGCCAAATAAGGAATTATCAACAATTATCGGGACACTGGAAGTGGTTCGACACGAACCTTTGGAGCAACTAAGGACTCAAAATTAAAAGATCTTCTCCCTCTGTTGTGAACATTTGAAAATGCTTAAAACACAGCTATTTCACGTCGTTGACTCCGTTCGAATGATAGAACAGCATGATCATAGCCTTACAAAAATTGTTTTCCATATGACTTCAGGGAAAACGAAATACCATGGAGAATTGATATTCGACACCAACAGCCTAAAGCTAAGGCAAAAAAACATGTCCACCTCTTATAAAGATGGAGATCGAAATTTTAAGTGGAGTTATCAAACCACCTATAAGGAATTCAATGGTTTCTTGTTCCCCTCTGTATGTCGCATGGATTATGATATTTGGTTGGGAAAAGAGGTCAATTTTTTCATCATCAATGAAATCAACATGGAAAAGCCCAAACGAGTGCTATTCCCTATTTATGAATTGGAGAAAGCCCCAAGCAATAATCGATTTTGGAAAAATTATAATAAGATGGTGCAGGAAGATGTAGGTGGGGTGTTTTTGAGTAACTAAATATCAAAAAGCACAAACCACCTCTTTCCCCTCAAAAGCAACGCCCATACACAAAATATCGGTATGGCCATGCGCCTTGATTTCATCCAGATAATCCCGCTCATGGATTTGCTTTAAGGCATCTTCGGCAAGAGATTTCAAGTCGCCTTTGTCATCAACATTTTTCTTTTTGAACTCCATCACCCATGCTTTTGGATTGGAGGCGTCTTTGGGGTAAAAATAAATATCTGCTCTCCCATAGCCCACTTCTCGGTTCGATCGGATGTGATAATGATCGCCCAAATGAGCCAATAAGCCCAACATAAAAGCATGGTAAATTTTCTCTGAATTGCCTCCTTTACCGATATCAAAATAGCTAAAGGACGTTTTGACATATTTGCGCAATTCGTCTTCAAATACCTCTCCTTTTTGCAACAACAAAGCCTTCATCAAATCGGTATCGCTCGCCTGAGTAGCCCCATTGCCCAAATAACCCTCAAGCATATTTTTGAACATCAACTCAATCTCCTGATTAGGGATACGCAGTTGGTAGCTATGGATATCGACTGTATTTTCGGCGGTCAAGTAACCACTGAAAAGCAAAAGCCCCAATACGGTCGCATTATTTCCTGCATATAAATCCTTGAAGACTGTAAATTCCTCGATCTTCGCTGTAACCTGCTCGCCCTTCAATAAATCAAACAAAACACCTTGTGTCTTTTTATCTGCCTTCGGCAAAATTTCCTTGATCAGATCATTGGAAGAGGTATTCACCCAATATGGTCGCAATGCACCATTTTTACTCACAAAATTCAAGATTGACCACGGGTTGTAGATCTGCTCAATATCGCCAAAACGATAACCATTGTACCAGCTTCGCACATCTTCCTTGCTATCTGACAAGTCTGCATCAGCCAATAATTGATCCACCTCTGCCTCAATAAGTCCGAATCGCTCTGCAAACTGTTGGTCAAAAATCGAATAGGTAATGATATTATTCAGCCCCGAAAAAATATTCTCCTTCGCTACCCGCAAGATCCCCGTGATGGCTCCCTTGGTCAGGTTTTCATTGTCCTTAAATCCCGCTGAAAGGAAATTGCGCATAAAGGCAATCATCTCATCAAAATAGCCATAGTTGTAAGAGGCGTGGATGGGAGCGTCGTATTCGTCGATCAGGATAATCGGCTTGGCACCATAATGAATATTGAGCATATAACTCAGATCAGCAAGAAATCTTTCGACCTCCAACCAGTCCGTAGTTCGTCGAACGATGCCTTTTAAATAATCAAGATCAAACTCATCCAAAGCATCCGAGCTGAGCAATGCTTTAAATTGACGACGGATCAAATTCCCCAAAAAAGAAATAAACTTCGCCTTGAAATCATCCATCGAAGCACACTTCAATTCTTTGAAAGAAAGAAAAATCACAGGATACTTCCCTTGGTGTTGCCATGCGTCAGACTTCTGAATTGCCAAGCCATCAAACAGCTTCGCATTTTCTTCGGCACCCTGCACATCATAAAAATACTTCAGCATACTCATGTTGAGCGTCTTACCAAATCGGCGAGGGCGAGGAAACAAATAGGTTTCTGCACTATTTTGCATGATATCCTCGATCAACAAAGACTTGTCAATATAGTACTTCTCTTCCTGTCTGATTTTTCGGAAATCACTTATGCCTATCGGTAAGTTATTCATGATGCTGATTTTGTGCTTTGAATGCAATATAAGGATTTTTTCAGTTTTGCTTTAAGCTAAACATTGGTTGCCCAAATGCCTTTTAAAAAGCACAAACCACCTCTTTCCCCTCAAAAGCAACACCCATACACAAAATATCCGTATGCCCATGAGCTTTGATTTCATCCAGATAATCCCGCTCATGGATTTGCTTTAAGGCATCTTCGGCAAGAGATTTCAAGTCGCCTTTGTCATCAACATTTTTCTTTTTGAACTCCATCACCCATGCTTTTGGATTGGAGGCGTCTTTGGGGTAAAAATAAATATCTGCTCTCCCATAGCCCACTTCTCGGTTCGATCGGATGTGATAATGATCGCCCAAATGAGCCAATAAGCCCAACATAAAAGCATGGTAAATTTTCTCTGAATTGCCTTCTTTGCCGATATCAAAATAACTGAAGGCCGTTTTGACATATTTGCGCAATTCGTCCTCAAATACCTCTCCTTTTTGCAACAACAAAGCCTTCATCAAATCGGTATCGCTCGCCTGAGTAGTACCATTACCCAAATAACCCTCAAGCATATTTTTGAACATCAACTCAATCTCCTGATTAGGGATACGCAGTTGGTAGCTATGGATATCGACTGTATTTTCGGCGGTCAGGTAACCACTGAAAAGCAAAAGCCCCAATACGGTCGCATTATTTCCTGCATATAAATCCTTGAAGACTGTAAATTCCTCGATTTTCGCTGTAACCTGCTCGCCCTTCAATAAATCAAACAAAACACCTTGTGTCTTTTTATCTGCCTTCGGCAAAATTTCCTTGATCAGATCATTGGAAGAGGTATTCACCCAATATGGTCGCAACGCTCCATTTTTACTCACAAAATTCAAGATTGACCACGGGTTGTAGATCTGCTCAATATCGCCAAAACAATAACCATTGTACCAGCTTCGCACATCTTCCTTGCTATCTGACAAGTCTGCATCAGCCAATAATTGATCCACCTCTGCCTCAATAAGTCCGAATCGCTCTGCAAACTGTTGGTCAAAAATCGAATAGGTAATGATATTATTCAGCCCCGAAAAAATATTCTCCTTCGCTACCCGCAAGATCCCCGTGATGGCTCCCTTGGTCAGGTTTTCATTATCCTTAAATCCCGCTGAAAGGAAATTGCGCATAAAGGCAATCATCTCGTCAAAATAGCCATAGCTGTAAGAGGCATGAATGGGAGCGTCGTATTCGTCGATCAAAAGCACGGGGGCGGTACCGTGGTATCTTTTCAGTAAATCGCACAATAATCGTAGGGTCGCCTCCAATTCTGTTTGATTGACTTCCATATCCAACAAGCGAAGTAAAAGGCGTTTCTCACTTCTGACCAAGCCTTCCATGTGTTCCAAATAAGGAAAATTTCTTTCAATATAAGATGAAAAATAGAACAGACTTTTTTCAATGAAAATGTCCATCGAAGCACACTTCAATTCTTTGAAAGAAAGAAAAATAACGGGGTACTTCCCTTGGTGTTGCCATGCATCAGACTTCTGAATCGCCAAGCCATCAAACAGTTTGGCATTCTCTTCGGCTTCCTGCACATCATAAAAATACTTCAGCATACTCATGTTGAGCGTCTTACCAAATCGACGTGGACGAGGAAACAAATAGGTTTCTGCATTATTTTGCATGATATCCTCGATCAACAAAGACTTGTCAATATAGTAATTCTCTTCCTGTCTGATTTTTCGGAAATCACTCGTGCCTATGGGTAAGTTCTTCATGATGCTGATTTTGTGCTTTGAATGCAATATAAGGATTTTAGATTAAATCAACTTTCTATAAAAACCTCCTGCTCCAAGCATTTTTTGTATTGATGAAACAGCTCGATAATCCATGTGTACTCCTTCGGTAAAGCCGCCAACTGATAATGATTCAACTGCTGATCGTATAATTTTTTATTGCCGTATTTGGCTAACGAAAACTCAAAATCGCGTGGAATTAACAGCTTGGCACGATCCCCCAAATGGGTGGCATATTCCGAAAGAAAAATATTTATTCCTGCAAAATCAAAATCTCCAAAGTGTAGATATGGATGATTATTTTTCTGCATCCAACGGATAAAATCTTTATTCTGTGGATAGCGGGAAACAAACATATAAGGGCCATCGGTAAACAGGTGCTTTTGCTTGTGCAGCTGCCTGAAATTCTCCGCATTCTCAACCCCGACCACTACCACATCCTCAGGAATAATGAACTGCTCGTAATCATAAATAAAATGAAAAGCACCTTGCGTAGGGTGAAGAATAAATTCCTGACCATTCAAGGTGGTCGTCATCGGCTCCAAAACAGTCACCATAAAACCAAAAAAGGTGCGCTGATGCCGAACTTTCGAATCGCTACTTACTTTTATGGCTGAGGCACGATCAACCTTCTCCTTTTCTTCTAAAAACACAAGGTATTGCTCCAAGTCATCAATCCCAAAATGACTCTGTAAATAAGCATCAAACGGAAGATTGGGATTCAAGAAAATACTTTTCGATCGGCGATTGATTTGCTGAACCAGCACAAGCTGATCCTCGACCATCTTTTGCCAAACTGCCAGTTTCAAATTTATTTTACTTGAAGGCAAGGTCTCCCCCACCTTCAGTTGTAAAAGTACTTTCGCTTGCGCTATATTGATTTTCATGCCAATGCACCTTGCTTGTTACTGATAATTTTGGTGACCATCGTATGATTGGTCTGATGATTTTTATCCAATCGATAGATGTGACGGTAACTCAAAGGATTACTCTCGGTCGGTGAGCCATTGATCAATAGAATATTACGATCGTTGGCAAATTTCAAGATCCCCTTGACGTTGTTCGGGTGCAATTTCCCAATCTCATCCATCATACAATGCAGTTTGAAGTCTTTGAATTTTTTGGAAGAATCATCCTTATAGACATTCAAGAGCATAATATAGACCATCGCCTTGACCAAAATATCCGTTCCGTCGGAGCCCACACTCGAAAGGCGTTCGACCCAACCCGTATCATTTTGGTTTTCTTCCACTCTGAACATCAACTCAAAAGCATCCGAAAGGTCGAGCTTCTCCCGCTTTTCATTCGCCAAAACCTTGTTCAGTCTTCCCAGCAAATCACTCACCTTCTTCCCCTGTGATCCCGAAGCATCAGAGAATAAGTTCATTGAACCCATTGCATATTGATTTTCATCATTATATGCTTTAATTTCTTTCAGTAAAACCACCAAAGCATTCCGGCTGTCCTCGACTTTCATTTCAATTTTCTTGACCGCCCCAACGAAGTTTTTCTCCGTAAAATCACGATTTACCTTCTGAATAATGCGCTGAACTTTACCGGTCAAATTCACCAATTCGCCCGTTTCTTTACCAATGGAATTGATGATATGGGTAAAACGCTCACTACTACGCTCTTCGAACAATTTGATTTTATTTTCAGCAATAAACTGACGCAACTCCTTCGCAAAGTTCAATAGTTTTTCCGTCTCTAAGGGTGGTTGTCTCAAACTGAAAATATTGTCCTGATCCACACAAGTGAAGAATCTATTGGTTTGCTTTTTCAGACCATCCAAGGCCGCTTCCCGACGGCTCTCCAGCTCATGCAATTGAAGCAGATAAACACTCGCTTTCTCCTGCAAATAAGCACAAAAAAGTTAAAGGACTGTTTTTAAGGATATAACTCACCTCAAATTATAAAATTTAACTGCTAAAATCCCGAAACTTAAATTATTTGCCGTTTTAGACAATTACGCCAGTAGGAATAAATCAAGCCCCTATATTTCCATTCATGGGGTAATGGATAGTATTTAACACTTAATACCGCGCCCAGTCTTGAAGGATAAAAGAAATATCGTTGCTCTCTTCTATCAAATCAAACTTTAACTCTACTAATCGGTTATGCTCTAACTCTAAACGCAATGCACTGTAATCATTGTCATTATAGTAAACGGCATGCTTAATATTGTCGCATACTTCATCTATGTTCTCCGCTTGCTCTCTTAATTCTTTGCTTCGATTAATTAATTCGCTAAATGATAACTCTCATGAATCAAAGCATTTTGCTTTCTAATTAAACTACGTATTGTTAAAGCATCGTCTTTAGCCTCTACAATTCCCAAAATTACATCTTTTCGTTTCTCAACAATAGGGTTTTCTTTTGCACATCTGAAATAAACAAACTTGTTATGACTATCGCGAAGCATCATTTTGTATTTATCTTTCTTCGCTTCTAAAAACTCTAACTCATCGTGAACATTTCTGCTACTTCCCATGCTATTACTGTTTTTCATCATTTATTAAATCTATATATCTAACCTCCGACTGGTAACCTAAGTAATCAGACGTTAATCTGTTACTCTCTGCATCCATCAATATAATATTCAAATCACATTCCGAATCCATAAACAGCGTACCCATTAATTTTGCCAGTGCTTCGGAATTTTTGGCCCGCTTCTCAAAATGTGCCTTTCTGCTCCTGCGCTCCTTAGGACCCAAACGTTTGACTATCTCTATTGACTGCCTATTGATTAAATCACGTTTGTAATCAATTGCCTTCATTACATTATCGGTTTCTATACGTACCAACATGGTACACTCCCCCTTTAATTGGAGTAATCCGCTTTTGCATCTTAGGAAATTCCACCTATTGCAAAACTCTAACAACTCCAAGCGGTCCTCTGCCTGCATCTCCTCTAACTCCTCTAAGGACATACCGCTCCAGTCCCTAAAAACATTGTCTTTCATAAGGTTTTACATTGCTAAATATCATTATTCAGACGCTTTTAACTCCTCCTCCTCTTCCTTTAGCCAGTCGTCAATTTTGGAAATCATTAATCGCTCTTCTTCAAGCCAAAATACCCCCTCAACATAATTGCCGTAATCCCCCGCCATATCTGCTCTACCTCTTGCGTATGACTGCGCCCTATTAAGGTCCTTAAATTCTACCTCCCATAAATTTGAGTTTCTAATGATATTATATCTCTCCTCGTTCATCGGTTGCTTTGTTCCTGTTAATTGCATAAATTCTTAATCTCTATTTTTAAATCTCTAATCTGTTCCCTGCTCTCTGACACATCGGCCTCCAGTGCGCCCGAATCTTTGCCGTTTGCTTTGGCCGTGTCAATGCCTGATGCTACCAACCTTATGCGGTTCTCATGCCATGCTATTTGCTCTTCAATGTCAGATATTAGTATCCGCTTTTGTTCAATACTTTTAAGATTCATCCCTGTGGCCCTCACTAAATTTTGCCTCCTCTCTGGAAGAATAACTTTCTGATATATGTTTTCCCGAACTTTTATTTATCTCCTCCTTTGCCCTGCTAACAACTTCATTGGCCGTACTGGCACTTATAAACCCGTTAGGTAATTGAGCAAAATATTCTTTGTCTTGTTTAAATAAGGTAATCCGCTTACCTTTATATCTGAATACTGGCATATCAAATGGTTTTGATTTTGAATTTATTTTCACTCTCGAAATATATTCTATAATTCTTTACCGTCTTTCCAAAAACAGTAAAATCTAATTCTAAAAGGTCGTCTGCAAATAGGACCCCAAAGGCTGAAATTTTACCTATCTTTGAGTATAGTATTTCAATTAATTCTAAGCATTTATTTATCTCTGTCATTTGTCGTTTTGATAGTCTGATGAATATTTCTTCCAAAGCCTCATTTTCGCACCCTTCGGGGTGCGTTGGTGTTTATAGCCTAAATACCCTCTAAAATCAACAGAAACCACCACCTAAGGTCTTTTCATGCTTTTTTGATGTCATTACACCATATTAGGTATTGAGTTGCTTAGGCGCTTTCTTTGTATTCTATCTTTGTGGCCTCCCATAGACCATCAGGTCCATTGAATTTAGTCTTTAAAGCCTCCAGTGATGCCTCAAAATACCCCGTCCCTTTGCGATTGTCAGCATCCATCAAAAGCCCTTTTAAATTTAGTCGGGTTGATAGCTTTTTCCTTTCAGCCCCGTTGATGCTTTCACCTTGCCATGACTTCCTGATAATTTCGCGCATCAGGTTGTTTTGATCCTCCACAAATTTCCTGTTTGCTTCGGCTTTCTCCTGCTCTGCCTTCTCCTGGGCCTCCACTGCTTTTGGCGTTTGTTGGATGGTTGATTTTTTTGGAGCGGTCAATCTTAACTTTTCCTCCTCTTTCGTTTCAAAAAATCTGTAATTGCCTTTGATCGCTTTTTCCAGTCGGTTTTTTGCCTCTATGGGATTCCCTCCACAAACCTCAAACAAATCTAAAATGTAAAGGTCTGCCTGTTTCTTGGTCCTGATGAAAAGCGGCTTCTCGTGTAGCTCCCTAACCTTGTTGTGTTCCTTGATCAATTCAAAAATCTCAAAAAGATGGTCAGGTACTCCTGGGCCGTTTAACTCGCCCCCTATCTTTTTCTCGTAAGATCTTTTCAAAAAAATCTCTCTCTCTTCGATCCCCATTGAGGGGGTTTGGGGGAGAGAGATTTTTACATTCTTTACATTCTTATTATTCTTTACATTCTTGTTTGTTGTCGTTTGTTTGACGTTTGGTTTGTCGTTTGTTTGTCGTTTGTTTGACGTTTGGTTTGTCGTTTGTTTGACGTTTGGTTTGTCGGCAAACACTTTATCACCTTGATAAAAATCATACTTACAGATAGTTATGACACTAAATCTGTTTGTCGCTAATACCCTAATTTCGCCTGTCGATTTTAACTTCTCTATACCTGTCCTTATGGACCTTACAGATAAACCTGTTTTAGCGTGAATTTTCATTAAGCCTGTAATCAATTGACCTCTTTTTACCTCCACTCCTTGCCATGTTTGGTTAGTGTGATTTGCAGACAAAAGAAAAAAATTGAATAAGTGAGCGGTCTTTGGGTCGGTAAACCATTCCCACTCTAATATCTTTCGGTAACTCTTTATATATCCAGTACTCATATCACGAGTTGTTTGCGGGTGGTTAATTTCATTGGTCCATTCATTATGAAACCCTTGTTAGAATGACTAAATCATTATTGTAGTCTATTGTGCTTGAAATACCCCATTCAAGACCTCGATAGTTACGATGGACAGTTACCGCATTAACTAACATGATTCGGGCTTTCCTGATCTTTGTAATATCGTCAGGCTTAAAGGCCAGTGATTCGCCTACCTGTAAATCATAATCGAAAAAATCATACTTGTTTCTCCCAGTTGTTTTTACACTGAATGTCGTCATATCTATTTGATTATTTATATTAATATTCACAAATTCGTGTTTTTATGTAAAGATTAACTCTACATAACGATGCAAATGTAACGATATGTTTTACTTAAAGTCAATTAAAACAATACAAATTTTCTTTTGCGTAAAGAAAATGTTTACATTTGCGTATGGATTTAAGAAAAGTTTTGAAGGACAATAATTTAAAAGTCAATGACTTAGTTGAGATATTTGGAATATCTCGCGCGTCCGCTTCGGCCCTTGTAAATAACCGTACAAAAATTACTATTGATCATTTAGAAACAATAGCCAAACACATAAACAAGGACCTTGTAATCTCCTTTAAGGAGGAAGGAACGAAAGAGGTTGATCTGTTTAATGATGATGGGCAAAAAGTCTGTACCGTTCATGTTGCCATAGAAAAAATCACAAACGCCAGATAACAATGGCGCGCGGTGCCAGATGGGTAAAATGCTTCCAACTGGCGCGCGCTCCCTATGTAGTGGGGGTTACATTGGTGCTTTGATGGGGCATAATTATGCGTTGTCCCTTGCTATATCCTTGTTATACCTACCTAACGCCTCATTTACACGCTCCAAATCATATCGCTTATTCCTGCGACCTATATTTACCGCGGGTATGGTCCCGTCAGTAGTCATCCGACTAATTGTAGCCAGTGAAACATTTAATATCTTTGATAGGTCCTTTGCACTAACCATGTTCTTTGCTGTGCCTGTATAATCAGGACTATCTACAAAAGAACCTACCTTTTCCTCTAAGGTCAATACCTTGTTTTGCAATAAAACCATGTTGTTAATCAATAATTCCATTTGTTTTTCTAAAGCCATAATTTTAATTTTTCAGTAAATAAATGACACAAAAACTCAACATCAAAACCCTAACTATTTGAGGTAATATCAATGTATATCAACAAACAACAATGACCCTGTTTCAATATTTTTAGTCATTTTATTTATATGCAAATGTTTAATGGTTGCACATTAAAAATAGCCCTGCAACCTTATGCCTTATTTTTGGGTATAGAGTGATATATTATATTTGAATTATACCCAAAATAGCCGAATTTACAAAAAATGTTAATTCTTAAATTGTATTTTTCTAATGACAATAACTAAGATTAAAAGTTGATAAAATAGATACTGACAAATATTAATATACTTATAAATACAAATAAATCATTGTTTTTCGGCCTATTGACTTAAACCACTAAATTACTGCATATTGCAATAGCAAAATTTTACTTAAAATGCCATATCTTAGCACCAACTAAAAATCACCCCCGAATAGTCCAACTTTTAGAGGTTTTGATTAATTTGTAACTAAAATTTTTCACAAAAAAAACCGCTCCCCCTTCAGGAAACGGCTTAGACTGTACGAAAAGATCTATTTATACTCTATAATTTATGATGCTGCATGGTTCCAAATTCTAATACCTTTAGGCTGTGTTAGCTTCACATCAAAGTAAAACCAAAAATCAAACAATGTTAGTCTTTTTGATGCTTCCGTTAAATCATCCCTCATAACTTCAACACTATTTGGTGAGCTAATATACACCTGACTAAAATCACCGCAAATAGTATGGCTTGCTAATGCAGGTAATCCGCTGCTGATCATTCTACCACCAATGCCTGTAACCTCTCCATTTACTGCCAGTCCTACCTGAATAGGTTTTGATGCTTCACTTAATAAGGCTTTTTCTTGACCTGGCGAGGTTAAGTAGCCTATGTTTTGGGTCCAAATGTTATCGTTTATCAATCCTTCGCGCTCAGTAAGCAATTTAGCCAATGTCATTGGACCTGTCGAAGTTGCCGCCGTTGTATCGGTACCTTTTCCGTCTGTCTTGCCCACACCCTTAATCAATTGGTCCGCTACATAGTTTGTAAATATGCAATCAATCTCTTTTTTAACATTTGCTATAATGGCCTTCTCTATACGGCTCTTCTCACCTTGAATTAACCACCTTTTTGATGCTTCAAGTCTTACATGGATACATTTAGAGTTAGGCTGAAAGTTCGCAAACCTAATGTTTATGCTTCCTGCTGATGTTTTGGCGTCTGCATCAATTACATTATAATGTCCTAAACCGTTCTCAATACCTGCAACCGATATATAATTTGAGTCAAGTATATACCTGTCCGTCTGACATCCCAGTCTTGCCAAAATCTCAGGAGGCGCTGTAAGCATCTCAGATATTTTCTTATCCATCCAAGTACTTGGAATGGGCTTATCGGTACCAATATCATTCTTACCATCAAAAATATAATCAAGGCCGCTCCCCTCTCCCCCTGTGATGGTAATAATTTCCATATCAGGGATTGCAAATAGTATTGAGTTATTGTTTGACTCCATATCAGTATGTTAGTTTAATTAATCTTTGAATTTCGGCCTTTTGAGCTTTCGCCCTCTCCAGTCCTACAAAAGTGGACCTACCAAAGCCCCCCGAAGGGAGTCCATAAAGTAAATCCTGATGCTTTGCCTCCTCCAGTCCTTCCCTTTGTGCCATAAGTTGCCTATATGCCCATGATGGCACATCGCCTTTATTACTGCCCATAAATGCATCAAGTCCTGAAACACCATCAATTAAATCATCTTTATTCATAGCTGTATAGAAACAAAAAAAGCGCCTCCCCCTGGTGCGCTCGATACTCAAAAATAACAGTATTTCATTCCAATCATATTAGGGGGAGTCATGGAACACTTAAAGATATAGATTTTCATCACCCAAACAAATCAACGCATCAAAATACATTATAGGTCCCTACGACAATCCTCCACAAATAGGACTCTAAAAATTATTATAGTACAATTTCAGCCAAAGAAAAAATCCGAAAACTTACTAAAATAGTCTTGATTTTTTCGGGGTTTTACCACAAATCAGATAGCATTTTTCGAGAAATTAAATGACCGTAAACCACATAAAACCCTCTACACCAACAATTTAACCCCTAAAAAAATTAGTATATAGGCTTTGATAAAAAAAATAAAACGGCAAAATATGTTTTGTCATATTTAAACAAAAAAACCACACCCCCCAAAAAGCCAATGGGCCAACATGTATAATTTTACAAGTCTATACCCCAATGGCTAAAAAAATCGGCTCACGTTGCGCCTACACGTTTGAGAGAGGCTGTGGTATACGGGGCTTGACCGTTTTTTAAAAACCCCCTGGGCTTACGTGTCTATAACTCCTTAAATTTTGGCTTCTTTCTCTTTGAGTTCTTATAATATTCGTCATAATACCGCTGATGTTCTTCCCTCTCCTGGCGCTTCTTTCTGGCTACATCTCTTTTAAACCGCTCGAACTTTGACCTCCTTTCTTTTGGCTTATCAGTATCATTATCTGAAATACTCATGACAGTATTATAAACGTTCACCCTCCAGCACCGCTCACTACAAAAATATACATGCTTATAATTGGCCTGATAATATCCGCTACATACTGGGCATTGGTACTTACTTGTCCCTACTGGCGCATGCACTGTTACCCCTATTGGTCCTGTGTGCTTCTGCCTACACTCTAACGAGCAATACCGTACTTTAGGGTTTTTACTTGTTATGGGCTGTTTGCATGATGGGCATTTCTTAGGCATGGCTATATAGTGTTATGTTGATGTAGCATCAATATACTAATCAACCAACTAATACACACATAAGGGCAATTGCATCTGACCTAAGGAATTATAGCCAACAATTGGGATAGGTAGCTGTGAGGGCTGGCGTGGGGTTTTCTACCCTTTACAACTGGAGGCGGCAAATGACCTACTATCCGAGTCTTAGATCATTAGAAAGAATAGCCAATACTATTGGAGTCAAAATACTATGTACTATTGTCCCTACTGAAAGATACGCCTATAAGGGAGTGGTGGAAACAAGGCTAAAAGAAACCGAAATTACCAAAGTGCTTGCTGATGGCACTAAGGTAATAACGATCATAAAAAGGCCAAAAAGTTAAGTTTTGTCGCTAAAATTCAATTTTGCGTACTTTTTCGGCTAAATCTATCGCCTGGCTTTCTTTGGAGGACTTTACATACTTCGTGAACATATCATATGATTTATGCCCAGTAATAGCCATAATTGAACGATCATCTAATTTACCGTGCATGTTGGTGGCAAATGACCGCCTACATGTATGGCTCGTTACCAGCTCCCACTTTTTGTAAATACCCTTTACAGACCTTTTAGATCTTTTACCGTTAGGTAGTACAACAGATTTAGCTACCTTTCCCTCTGTCCGTGTGTCCAATCCTGCCAACTGGCAGACCTGCTTTATAAGACGGTTAAAATTTGTGGCGGGTATGCGCTCAGGGAAACCTTTCCCCTCTATTATCTCTTTTGCATGCATTAGCAGTGGAACAAAAACGACCTCCTTTGTCTTTTTGGTTTGGACCTTAATAAATGCCTCTGTCGCTCCATCCTTTTCTAACTCTACAATATTGTCTGCCGTCAGGTTTAAAAGGTCCGATACCCTTAAGCCTGTCCACAAACCAATAAGTAACCAACTTTTAGCTATTTCCTGATGGATATTGGACATCAATGTTTTACTGATGCGCTCAATCTCTTCTACCGTCAAATAGACATCGTTCCCCTTTTCGGCCTCTGTTATAAATTCGCTCCTCTTATAGTCTTGACAGATTGTAATGCCGTCATCCTCTACTTGTTTGCACATCTTTTTGATAAAAGATACCGCTAAAGATATGGTACCGTTCCCTAAGTACCTCTCATTACGCAAATAAGCAATGTAGTCAGTAATAAAGTCAATAGATATGCCACTATGGTAAATAATGATCTTTCGCTCCTGGGCATACTCCTCAAGGTATGAAAACATCAAATTATTTCCCCGCATGGTATTGAATGATACTGGCCTACCTTTGCTGATTAGTTCCTTTGATAGATACCCCTTAACCCACATTACAAAATTCGTGGTGGTGTCATTGCCCATGCATGATTTATAATGTGAATTAAAAACCCTCCTCAAAAAGGCATCATCTAAAGTACCTTTGATTACTGCCAATGCAAAGGCCCCATAAATTGCATTCTCAAATTTGGTAAGGTCCTCGTTTACCTCCACATAATCATACATATTGCAACGGGGTTTTAGCCTTTGCCGCTTTTTGTCCCAGTCCGATTCTAAAAAATTGTAGTGAGGCATCCGCATCTGTTTATCAAATCGCTTGCTGTCGGCTATTCGTACATGTAGCCTTTTTATGCGCCCATCCCCCTTTAAATTGAAATTTACTCTCATCGTTTTCAAGTTTAGTATTCCGAAATACTCCCGAAAGTAATGATTTTCTATATTTTCAAAAGACATCAAACCCTATGTATAATTTTCTATATCTTCACGTTTTGCAGGCTGTGGTATAAAAAAAAACGCCTCCACAATGACGTGAAAGCGTTTTTTAGCATATAATTGATTGAATAGAAAAGGCTTAACTCAATAACCCCAAAATTGATGCGTGATTCCTCCTGCAAATCAATTTTTCTTCGGCTCAAATCCGCTGAATGCTCCGTTTCTTCTGTGTCAATCACCATGTTTTCAGACTTCAGGTATTGATACAAAGAACCATTTTCAAACTGCTTTTGATAAACCAAAATTCCCTCCGAAATATGATCACAAACCTTGCGCTGTTGCTCCGTCTGCTGTTTACGATCCGACAGCTGACGAATAAAATCTTTCTCCTGCGCCACAAAATCTTGCTCGGTTTCGATCAATTTCGACTGCAAAGCCAACTCCTCCCGTTCAAATTTCGGCAAATGATCCAGCAAATCCCTTTTGCGACTTTGATAAATCAACACCGTTTCCTTATGCCCTTCAATCTGCTGTAATTGTCGGTCAAGCTCCTTGATTTCCGCTTCAATGCGCCCAACCTGCTCGGTGTCCACCCCTTTTGAGGCCAAGGCCTGATCTCTTTCGGCCAACAGCTTTTTCGTTGTTTGTTCAAAAGCCAACTCCGCCTGATGCACCTTCGCCTGCAAACCTTCACGCTCTTCTTCCGTCGCTTCAATCAATTGCTTTTCCTCCTCATCAAATCTCGCTTTCAATGCCTGCAAATCCGCTTTGAGTTGCGAAGCAAGTGCTGATTTTTGACCTTTGAGTTGCTCCACCTTCGATTTTGCAAAGCTCAATTGCTCTTGTGCTTCAGCAATTTTCTCCTGCTTTTCAACCGTTGCCCGTTCTTCCAAACTTTTCAATTCTGCCTCTGCATCACGAATTTTTCTCTGCGCCTGCTGATGTTCATAAGTCAGCGTATCAATTTGTGTAGCCAATGCCCCATTTTTCTTATTGAAAGCCGCCTGAAGTTTTTGTGCTGAAAGCTCAAATTCACCCACTAATTGCTGATGCTCCTGCGCCAAATCTTGCAACTGCTTTTGCCCCTGCTTGATCTGCTGATGCATATTCTCCTGCGAATAATTTCCGTCAGGCAACTGATCCACATTCAACGCCACACCAAAGAAACTTTCTGAAGCAGCATCATCTAACTGCGCGTCCACCTGCTTAGAAAAAAGCACCTCTTCCCGCACCACCTTACCGATATTCGACTGCCAATGGGGTTGGTGCTCATCCAACCAAGCATAGAAAGAATCCTTGGAATCATCGAGCTTTTGTTGCCACAAATCAAGGAACTCCTGCGCCGATTGCTGATGTTTTTTCAGTGCATCTTCTTTTTGCTGATGACCAAATTTCAGCTCTCGATCATCCAAAGTAAACTGTCCTTTCAATTGGCTTTGCTCCTGTTTCAGCTCAGCCAACAATTGTGATTTTTGTTGAACATCCGCCGTCAAAGTAGCGCGCTTACCTAGCACCGCTTCCCGTTCTGCCTGAAAAAATGATTGATGCTTAACGGCTTCCACCTTCACCTGCTGATCCGTTTTTTGCTGATTTGCCTGCTCCATATCCGCATCCAGAACGGCCACCTTTTCTTGCTGACGATCCCGCAAATCATCTGCCTGTTGCTGTCTCTGAATATTCAATTCCTCCTTCGCCCGAAGCAACTGCTTGTCCAAAACAATCTCCTGCTCCTTCAGCTGATTTTTTTGCGCCGATAATTTTTGCTCTTCCGCCAACTGCAAATTATTGAACTGTTGCGCAATCCCGGTGGACTGCTCCAAAAGCACTGCCCGCTTATTCTCCAATCCGCTTTTTTCATCCTGAAGCACAGGTGCCTGCTTCACCTGATCAATAATCGATTGAATATCCATCGCCTCATATTCTTTCAAATATCGCTTAGCCTCCTCAATCTTGTTCCTGATGCCCCCCAACTGACCATCCAGCTCACTGCGCTGCTGAGCATACTGTCGCTTGCAATCTTCGATTTTCTGTCCCAATTCCCGACTGCCCTGCTCCAAGTCTGACAACCATTTCTTTTGCAAAGGTGACTGCTGTTGATACAAATGATAAAGGCGCTGAAACTGCTCGGCGGTCTCACTCATCGCACCTAATTGTCGGCTATACTCCTTGCGTTGCTCCTCTATTTTTTTGCAAATATTTTGACAGCGTGGATCATTAAACCCTCGGATATCCTGCATCTGCCGATCAAAGGTCTCCAGATGTTTATTATAAGCCATCAAATCAATTTGATGATCTTCATTGTCCAAAGAAGAGATGATCGTTTTTTTGATGAAATCGGCATCCAGCTTTGCATTCAGAAAGATCGACTGAATCGTCTTGGGGATATTGCCATACTTACGCGACTCCATGATCGCATATTTCTTAAAACCAAGTCCCTGCTTGCCATTGCCATAAATTATGTCACGGAATTGATTGTTCTGCGAAACAATTTTTGAATAGGAAATTTTCTCGGTCAATAACGCCTTTTGTACCTGATCCCAACGCTCAAAAACGGCACCGTCTGTATCCATAAACAGCTTTTCCTGAAAAGGCGCATCAATGAATCGGAAGGAAATCCCCGACCGATGCTTGAAAGCCATCACGCAATACGTCCCCGTCTCCTTTTTGACCTCATATACCAAATAAGAATTTCCAAAAGGCAAATAGTAATCCGTAAACGACTTGCTTGTTGGCCCCGAAGGAATACCCAAACCGCTACCATTCACATTATAAAAATACAATATTGCACGCAACAAGGTGCTTTTCCCAACCCCCTGCGTTCCAATCAAATGTACATTGCCGTCCAGCTCTACCGAAGCAAATTTTACTGAGGCACTATTGATAAAAATGACTTTGTTTAAATATCTCATGAATGGTGTAAATCTTCGGTAATATCAATTTTCAGGATCAGTTTCTCGAGGTACCCCCAAGATGAAAGAACGCGGTAGCTTGACTCCAGCCCATCTTCTACCGCCAAAAAGCCCTCGTTCACCAATTCGGTGGTCAGTTTCTGTAACATCTCCAACTCACTGCTTGCGGTGCCTTTGCTGAAAATTCTTAGCTTTTCTTTTAATGCTGTATTGACCTTCAATTCGCTTGCAATTTCAGCAATGGAAAAGTGAACCCCTGCCGAAAAAGAGCTATTGAACGTCCTGAAAAAATCCATATAATCAATCCACTTGAAAGCAGCCTTTAACTTACGATCAAGTGCGGCCTTGTTTTCTCGTCGGGAAAAATAAAAATAGCCGTCGCCCTGCTCCAGCAAAAAGTTTAGTTCCCCAAAATCCTGCTGTAATTGTTCCAGATGTTCCTCGACCGCATCATACAATGGTCGGTCTTCCTTGGCGTTGGAACAGATAAATTTACCCTTGGATAGGCGTTCAAATATTTGTGCTTTATATTTCATGATTAAAGGCTTTTGGGATAAACAATGGCGTATTCTGTCTGCTCAAAAGTGGCGTGTTCGCCCGTAAATTCAAGCTCATCGCCATAAATGGAAATCAATTGACAGTACAGCAAAACCTGCTCCTCAAAATCTACCCGTCGAGGATATTCATATTGTTGAATGAAGGCAAAAAGGTGGTTTCCTGAAGCCATAAAGCTGTTTTTCAGTGCTTCGGTATCAATGAAAATTTCTTTGGAAGCCGACAAGGCAAGGTCTTCCTCGCTCAGCGGTGGCGCCACCTGCATCTTTCGCTTCTTGCCCTTGAGCTTTTGCTCGTGAATCTTCCGGATCAGATCATAAACCTCATCCTCTTCGAGTTGAGGCAAGCCCAGCTTGATCCGTGCCTTGGATTCAGCCTCGAAAATCACATCCGAACTGGCCTGCAATACCGACCGAATATTGGTCTGCCCTTCGAGCACCAAATTATCTTTGAGCGCCTTAAGCTGATCGAGCTTTTGTGCTACATCCGTTTGAAATTTGACTTGATTCAGGTAATCAATAATCTGTCTTTGGAGTTCAATCAGATTGTGTGCTGTTTCAGAAAGCTGCTTGCGGAGCTCGTGCATCAAATCGGAAAGCTCATCATCGAGCGCCGTGGTAAAAAACAAATGCTCCTCCCGAAGCAACTGCTCCGTCTGGTTCATCAACTCCCGCACATCACGGCTCTTCTGATCAAAGTGCGTCAGTTTCTCCTTCTTTAGCTTAAAGCTCGGCTCCGTCTTAAAAACCTGCTCCACATTTCTGTTCAGATCCACCACCGAACGGTAACAGCTCTTCCCTATTCGCCGAAGATTCTGCTTCGCTTTGGTCAGATATTGCGCCTTCTTGCCACTCTTCTCCTCTCCAAGAAAATACTTGATATTCTGCTTCAGACTCGCGATCAGGTCATTGATAAAAGCCGTGTTGATCTCCTCAGAAGCCCCCAAAACCGTCTCCAGAAAAGTAAAAATATCATCCGAAATACTCAGATAATTCCCCGACTGTTCAATCACCCCACGCAACAAAAGCTGATTCAGTTTGTCCTCCTCCATCAACTCCAAAGCATGCTCAAAACGAAAAGACAGATCGTTCCGCTTCGTAAACATCTCCTGCAGCAAGTCCTTGGAAGAATTCAGTATCCCGATGACCTCCGTAACTGAGGAAAATCCCTCCATAATTGTTGTTCCTGTTCGTCAAAAATTCAAAAACTACAAGATAAATGGAGGATACATTTTTTCCCACTGATTAAGAATAATATTTAAGGGGGGAGCCATCCTGCAATCGGATCACTTCGTAACCCCTTGCAAGTGCAATTTTTGAACACGGTAAGGTGGCTCCTTACGATTGCACCCCATTGTAACTTCACCAAAATTTCTAATAGAACAACAGTAGGTATCGAACTTTGTCATTAACTTCAGCTTAACTCCTCCGTCTTAAACCAATCCAAATTCTTTTTCTCCTCGCTAAAATGCATCCCAATCAATACGATCTTCCGGCCATCATTCAGATACGGTTCATAGTATTTTTTCTTATGAATCTGATCCAAAGCTTCACCTCTGTCGCCATCTTTCGGCTTCGGTGCATTCACCTTGAATTCGATCACGTAAACATGCGATGGACTTTCCATCACCATATCGATCCGACCTGCTGAATTGGTTTCTTCCGTTCTGCATTTTAGTCCAAGCCCAGCCATGAAACTGAACATCACCGAAGCATAATACCCCTCGTATTTTTGAATGTTGTTTTGCACATAATTATTGAAAGGAATAGCGGCAAACATCGCACGGACACTGGTTTCGAATCCATCCAAATCATTCTTGAATAAGCTTCGCACAGCTTCATTCCTTTTCAAAAGTCGGTTAGATTCTACCGAAGTTAGGCTAATCAAAAAGAGCATATTCAAGGTCATTCGAACTTCACGATTTGGCGTGGCAAGCACATAACTGCTCCCGCCAAAAGGCTCCTGAATCTCTTCGGTAATCGTCAAGTAACCTGCCTGCCACAGCAAAGAAGGTAAGTTCAAATTACTGAGCGTAAATTGCTTCAACTCCTGAGAAGATAACTCCAAATTTTCCAGGTCGTAAGTTTCATACGCACCTTTCTCAAACATCTTCGTCAAAAAAGAAGGCTGACCGGAATCCCACCAATAATTATCGAACTTAGCCCCTTTGTCCAAAAATATCAAAATATCAAATGGATTGTAAACCCTGTCCCCGAGGTAGTTGTAGCCATTATACCAAGCCTGAACCTCCTCCATATTTACCCCATCGAAGTAATCACCAAAGCAGTTGTCCAATTCATTTTGAGTAAAGCCGCAAACAGAAGCATATCGCTTATCTAAGGAGATATCATTGAAATTATTCGCACCGCTAAATAGGCCAACACCCGTGAATTTGGTAATGCCGGTCATGAAGCAAAAACGGATATACTGATCTGAGGCTTTAATGGCTGAATAAAATCCACGAAGAACATCTAATGATTTTGAAGCCAGGCCATCGTCATTCGATAGCGTGTCTTGAATTGGTTTATCATACTCATCAATAAGTATGACGACTTTTTTATTGTATTTTTGGTACAAAGCTTCAATCATCTCGCCAAACTTTGGCCCTAATCCCTTCAGAATTAAATCTTCATAACTTAGCCCATGTTTAAGACAATTTTTTAACAAGGAGTTCTCAAGCTGAACTTTAACCGACTCAAGGTTTTCATAGTTTATCCCACTCAAATCAATCCTTACCACCGGATATTTCTCCGACCAATCCCATTTATCATGGATGTACAAACCTTCGAACAACTCTTGCTTTCCTTCAAAAAGAACCTGCATAGTCGAGCACAGCATTGACTTACCGAAACGGCGTGGGCGGGAAAGGAAGTAATAACCAACACTAAGCTTGGTCATTTCGTAAATCTGCGCTGTTTTATCGATATACAAAAAATCATCCTTAGAAGATCTAAGGCTTTCAAAAGTCTGTATTCCGATCGGTAATGCTTGTCTTTGGCTCATGGGATTATCCATTTTTTGTATGGTGGTTAAAGATACTGAATTTTGGGTGATTCCATACCTTCGAATTAAACTTAGGAATTCATTCCCTTTGAATGCCCAGAACTGGTTGGAGTGATAGGTTGTATCGGATAATTGTCCTGATTGAAAAACAAAGAAGCCGGCACATTGAAATACTGAACTAATCTGGCAATGATATCTTTTGAAGGGTGCTTTCCTGCAAAGAAGTTTGATATGCTTTGTTTTGAGCCAAAATAAGGGATCAAGTCCTGTTCCTGTAAGCCTTGTTCTTCAAGTTCAGACAACAAATATTCCTGAACAGACAACTTCCCCAAATCAGAAAAACGCTCGTCTTCATAGGCTTCAATTGCATCCGTCAGCGCATTCTTGAAAATATGCTCTAAAGTGTTGAGCTCCTCTTTTCTACTTTTATTGACCGTATGCTTGGTGCATAGGCGTTTCTATATCTTTGTAATCTTAATCGCCTGACCTTTGAAGACCATCACATAAATACCCGAAGGGAGGTGCGAGGCAGTTACTTGGGTGCTTTCTCCTCGTGCTACGCCTTCCATCATCTTTTTTCCTATTAGGGAGTAAATTACATATTCTCCCTCACCACGAATATTTAATCGGTCAGTAAAAGGGTTGGGGTAAACGGCTATTTGAGGCTTTTGGGCGTCAAGCGGTTTACGCATTGAAGGATCATACCACTTACAAGATTCTATATCTTCCCATGAAACTTCGCTTGGACGCTCATATCCATTGACCGCCCCATTTGCAGGATCAACGGTTACGGTACGGGAGAAATTGTTTTCAAATAGATCATTAAAGCGCACACGCCCATAGCCATAATATTGATCCCATCCTTCTACGTCATTTTCTAAATCAATCCAATTATCCAATTCGGGAACAATAACGGCTTTTTCTTCTTCACTCAACCTCACGTCTAAACCAAAAGTAATATTTGACCAACGCCCATCACCATTAATATCAGCCCCCCCCATATAAGCATAGGGCTTCCCATTCATTTCTTGGAAAATTTCATCTTGGGCTGATTGAATGAAATCCCTTTTCACTTCCCAATTTTCAAGATGCGGATTATTTGCCCAATAAATAGCAAGCATTCCCGTAACCAATGCAGATGCATTGGATGTCCCTCTAATCGATGTGTTTGAATACCCACCACCCATCCGATCGTAAGTAACAACATCGGTCTTTTTTCCCCACATGCTTATATTTTTTTGAAATGCGTTTGTTTCAGTATTTATACTGCCAACAGTAAGCAATTCGGGCTGATTTCCCATGCTTGAATAATGGTTGTAATTCAAATATCCTTCTGTATATTCACTTACCCCTCTTTGATTCCCTGCAACCGAAACAAGTATCGCCCCTTTCTGCCAAGCGTAGCTAATAGCATCATCTAACACTTTAGTGTAAGTTAAATTTCGATCAGTAATATATCCATTATGATCTACTGTAACCCATGTACCACCACCACCAAGACTAAGGTTGATGATTTTAGCACCATTGTCCACGGCATATCTTATTGCTTCGGCAGTGTTCTCTCGTTCAGCTTGCGGGTTTGGCTCATAAGGAAACACCACTAAATTCATGATCTTACATTTGTAATCTAAACCAAAATCGGAAACCCTAACATCAGAATCATTAGGCATACCGACAATCCCTGCCATTACTGTTCCATGTCGGTAGTCCTTATTAAACAGCAATTCGGGATTCCCCGTTTTCAAGTGGAAATTATAACCATAGACATCATCTACATAACCATTGCCATCATCGTCTTTTCCATTAAAGGTTTCGTTGGGGTTCTTCCATCTCCTATGCTCTCCAATCCTTTGCGTACTATCACCACGACTATTAGTGTAAAAGTTTATCCCTGTATCAATAATAGCAACGATCATAGAAGTATCCCCTTCGATTCCATTACGCCACAAAAATTCAGCATTAATATCATTACCTGTTTGAATATGACAATCATCAATGTAGTTCTCGTAATTAGACTTTGCCCCACGATAGTAAGCTAAGTGATTTGAATACACAGGCTTCCCAAAAGGAGGGGACTGACTTGCAACCATAGAATCATATTTGGTGGGGTTATAAAGATTTTCTTTATAAAAGAAATCAGACCCTTCGCATAGAACCATTTCATTTTTTTGACTTAAAATATTGTCAATAAATTCTTGTTCTATTGATATATGCTTTGATCTTTTGAGTTGGTTAGTCTTTTTGCCTTGTATCGGTTTAGCCATTCTCTCCTCAAACTCCCAAGGGCTTGGGTCGGATTGAGCGACAACCTCATTACTCAAAGCGGTAAGTAAACATAGTAGTAACAAATAGGTAAATGTTGGTTTCATATTAATTAAATTCATGATTGATTTTCAAATATTCCAAAAGGAGTTTAATGATCTCATTTTAAATTGATCATTTTTCCTTAATTTAAACATAATGCTTCATGAACTTATAAGCAACATTTAATGATGCTATTTTAATGATTTTCAAACAAATATAAATCACAATAAATAAAAAAAAAGCCCTACCAAATGGCAGAGCTTTTAATTATTCTCTCATGTGGCAATGCCCGCCACATACCTTTTTGAATGATGAAGTGAATACCATAACCACATTTATTTTAGTAAGCATCCAAATCAAACTGATGCTTATCCAGGGCAAAGGCCTTCAAGCCATTTTTCAGATAATGATTCTCCTCCTCAGTACCCAGTTCAGCAATCAGGAAACGGCCAAACCACTTGCTGGCATCCTCTGATGGGGCCCCCTGCTCCCACTCCTGCAAGAATTTGCGTTCATAAGCCGAGGCACTTTTACTCAAATACAATAAATACCTCGGCATTAAGCTCAGGCTTTTTACGGAGGTCAAATATTTCTGACGGGTCATCTCAATCCATTGCTGATATTCAGCGGATATTTTTCCTTTCTGATCCTCCCACTCCTGCTTCTTAGCCTTTAAATCGTTGGCTTTTTGATTTTGCTCCACAAAAGCCTTTTGCGTGGAAGCCGCCTTGTTGTCATAGGAGAAAGACAATGTCGGCGTGCCCGATCGCTGAGATTTCAACCAGTTATCACTCATGCGGCGATAATAAGCTGTACGTGCAGAAATCTCACTTTTACGCGATAATATCTCCTGAAGAAAATTAAGAATCTGCTCCTGCTGCAATCCATTAACACTCAAATCATACAGAATCTGTTTCTTCATGGTTTTGAGCCCATTGGTGGACTGATCAAAGATCAGTGAAAGCATCTCGGTAATCTTTGGTGTGAGCGTAACTTCATTAGCTTCATCGCTTTGCTCTTTGTCCAAAGACAAGGTCACCAGTTTTTCATTGACAATCCGCAAGACAATTGCCGTAATCATTCTGCCAACCTTTTTTTCTTCCAAAAGCTGAATGGTCATATCACAATTATCATCCAGATTGATATCCTCAATCGATGGTTTCAAGACCCTGTTTTTGAAAGGCCCATACTGCAATTTTCCCTCTTTACTGCGGTATTTGTCTTTGCAGATTTTATTTGCCAAATCATCAACCAACCACTCTACCTGCAAATCTTTCTGTCGGCGTTGATTCAGTTCCATCCGACACAATTCATACAAAGCCCACGAATGCCCCTTTTTCAGAAAATACACATTCTTCAAAAGGTATTGGGTGAAATCCCCCTTCTCATAAGAAATTTCAAACTGACGGATAATCTCATCATGCAATTGAAGATACAGTCCGCCATCTCCTTTGATTGTCGATTTTTTTTTGGAAAATCGATCAATCTCCCCCAGTGTATCGATCGCTATCGGAATCTGACGACTGTAGCCTCTTTCCCCATCCTCGCTGACCTCAAAAAGGTTGACGGTTGTCGAGGTTAAATCCCCCAACTGCGTGCGCATACTTTCAAAAGCTGATCCTGAAATCTTATTGGTGTTTTCAGCCCCGGCAATAAAAGCAGGATCCAAACGAATATACTGCGCCTTACCCTTCCCCGTAGGATTCACGAAATCTACCTTTCCTTTGGTCTTCAGTTGATCGATAATCGACATGGCGGCAAAAAAAATCATTTTGTTTTGCGCAGCAGTCAATGATCCCTGTTTTCCTTTGATCAGATTGTTATGTTTCTGTACTTTTTGATTCAGAATCGTAGTAATCTCCATGGAGTTGGTGGCTTTTTCTTAAGTTCATGACAATATAAGAAGCTTGTTGCAATTTCGCACCGTCATTTTGTAATAGTTACAATTTTGCAGGACTTCAAATGCCGTCGATCTGTAATAGTATACCGTCAGTTTGTAATAGTATGCCGTCGATCTGTAATAGTATACCGTCAGTTTGTAATAGTATGCCGTCAGTTTGTAATTTTAACCGTATCATGCGACTTGATTATCAGTTAGTTACAGCCGCCTAATATATAATATAGATAACCTTATAAAATCTAAATCTTTGATTGGCTTTGATTGATTTTTTTATCTTAAAATAATTATACATTTTTTTTGATCGTCGTCATGAACGCTTTCATTTTATCAAATTCTGTTGCAGAACATTTTTTCAAAAACAAAATTGCTGATTGATTTACCGTCAAATTGTAATAATTAATAGACTTTGGTTTACCGTCGGACTGTAATAGTTAAAAAATCGTGATGGAACGTATTGCCGCCGGTTTGTAATAATTAAAAAATCGTGATGGAACGTATTGCCGCCGGTTTGTAATAATTAAAAAATCGTAATGGAACGTATTGCCGCCGGTTTGTAATAGTTAGAAAATCGTGATGGAATGTATTGCCGTCGGACTGTAATAATTAAAAAATCGTAATGGAACGTATTGCCGTCGGTCTGTAATAGTTAAAAAATCATGATGGAACGTATTGCCGCCGGTCCGTAATAGTTAAAAAATCGTGATGGAACGTATTGCCGCCGGTCTGTAATAGTTAAGGAATTAGGCGATTAATTGGGAAAAAAGGGTTTGATTTATACTCAATCAGGGGTATATTTGAGCGTAACAATCAATTTATTTCTGTTTATCCGCATTTTTGTACACCAAATGAAAGAGTTAAGGTCGATAAAAAATTTTTTTGAGGAACGCCCAGAACTTCCTGTTTCTGTAATTGAAAAAGCTGCGAAACTCACCAAAGGTAGATTAAGTAAAATTTTGAACGGTTCGGCAAACCTAACCCCGATGGTGGTTAATAAAGTCCGGCCAGTTATGGCTAAATACGGCCTCGAGATTGACTATCGCTCTATCACGATCAGTTTTTACAATAACAAAGGAGGGGTGGGTAAAACCACTTCTGTGCTTAATGTTGCTGCTTGTTTGGCAAAATTGGGACATAAAGTGCTGATGGTTGATTTTGATTTTCAGTCCAACCTGACCCGTTCCTGCACCGATGGCAGTGAAAAGGTCTTTCAGCATATTTTTCACCCAGATGGCGAAGAGGTGGTCAAGTATCGTGTGTTGCATAATGGGGATAAACGTGTGAAAATCGACCTGATTCCCTCTTCTTATGAGTTGGATGATGATAAGGAACGCTTGAAGTCGGATGTAAATTATATGTACCTGATGCGCAATCGTCTTGAAAAGTACAAAGATGAGTATGATTTTATATTGATTGATAACTCTCCGGGCAAGTCCTACCCTTCCATGGCGGCGGCTGATTATATCTTTGTTCCCTCGCATGCGGAGGGTTATTCCGTTTCGGGAATGGACAAAGTGATGGAGCAGATTAAGGAAGTGAAATTCGACCTGAACCCTAAATTGAATCTTTTGGGCATTTTTGTTACCAGCTTTGTGGGGTCACAATCTGCACAGCAGGTGGCGATGGAAGATCTGAATACTTATTTTAATGATAGTATGCTGACTACCTTTATTCCTCGGTCGTCGGTCTTGGAACAGAATGTTTTGCTTCGCAAAGACTTGATGCAATATGGCTCCACCAGCGATGCGGGAAAAGCCTACATGCAATTGACTGTTGAGATGTTGAACCGTTTGGATTTTAAAACTGAAATTCCAGAATTTGCCCTTTAATTATGAGTTTGAAAAATAGACTGAGACAAGCGAACGATAAAAGTAATTCCAATAATTCACTGCAGGTAAGTGCCAATCAGCGGATGTATTTACCCAAAGATTATCCGTTGGTGATTTTGGAAGAGCTTAAAGCCTATTTACCGCCGCTGAATCCCAATGAACAAAAAACATTGGAGGCGAGCATAAAAAGCGAAGGTGTGCGTGAGCCTTTGATTGTTTGGAGTAATGGGCAACAGGATATTTTGGTTGATGGGCATAACCGTTATGCCATTTGTCAAAAGCTCAACAAGAAATTTGCGGTGCATACCCGTAAGTTCAGGGATATCGAGCAAGTCAAGGAATTTATGCTCAACCTGCAGATTGGGAAAAGAAACCTGAGCAAGCTGCACCTCTCCTATTTGCGAGGAATGAATTATGATCAGCTCAAAAATAATGTAGGAGAGCAATCTGAACAAGGTCGCCCGACCAAGGAAATTGTCGCCGAGAAATTTGGGGTCAGTCCACGTTCGATCATGAATGATTTCAATACCTTTAAAGGTATACAAAAACTGCCCAAAGATATTCGTGAGCGTTTGATGAACCATTCACTGAATATTAAGAAAGCCGACCTTGAAAAGTTGGGGAAAGAAAAGGAGATTTCGACCGAGGTGCAGGTCATTGATTTTCTTCATTCCAAAGTATTGGTAAATGATGATTATGCGAGCGATCAAGATCTGCAATGGTTCGCTGAAAGATTCCAACAAAAGAAAGCAGTCAAAATAGAACAGAAAATCGGCAGCCCTTTTGAGCTTCTGCTGACCAAACAGCAACGCTCAACCGCAGCGATTCTGAAACAGGCTAAGAAATTCAGCCAGGAAGAAAAACAGGCTTTGGCTGACTATTATATAGCCTTGGCTGAAGAGCTCAAGCGTTAAATGTGCAAATTTTGCACATTTGCATTTGCACTTATTTTTCCCAAAAAAACAGCAAATCGAACAGGATCGGTTTGCTGTTTTTTTTGTTAAAAGTCGGCCCTGCCCCATTTTTGGTAAATGTGCAAATTTTGCACATTATAAAATAACACTCAAACTATACAAAATGGCTTTGTCGAAAATTGATGATTATGACTCGGAATTGATAGGTTGTCTTTTTTCTTTTGCTTAGTCTGAATCCTCTGAACGCAAGTACGCAGGTTGAGATTGCTACTTCCTCTACCCGTTTGACGTTGGGCGGTATTCCGACGATCACCGATGCCATTGAGGGAAACTAAATTTGTGAATCCTTCATTGGCCTTATTGGGCGTGTAGATTAATGATGCTGCGCGATTGAAACTTTCCATAAGTTTGAGTGCATCTTGCGTGAGCATTCAGGCTTACCTGTTTTTAAATCAGTGATCCGTCATTACAAATATTTCAAAGAAGCGAGTGCGGAAGGAAAACCCTTATTTGATCTGTTCCCTGATCATAAGGCTTCACAAGATTAAATGACCCTTTCTAAATAAGTTTTTGATGGCACGAAATGATATTTTTAGAGCAAGCAGTAATTCCAAAACGACCGTAAAGCGAGTAATGGGTTTGGATGTTTCCGAACCCAAAATATTGTCTGAACTCAGGAATATGATTCCTTAGCTGTATAAAGAGGAGATTGCTATGCTGAAAGAAATCATGAAAAACGAAGGTCAGCGTGAGCCGATTTTGTTGTGGGAGTATGAAGGGGAACGCATTCTGATCGACGGCCACAACCGATACAATCTTTGCAAGGAGCTGGGCATTCAACCACAGGTTCGGATGATGGAGTTCAAGGATTTGGAAGCCGTGAAAGATAAGATGATTATCAATCAGCTTGGTTGTCGAAACCTCAAAACCATATCAGGTTTCTTTCCTTCGCGAATTACAATACAATCGGGAAAAGAAATGTTTGGCGAATTTAGTGGCCTTACCTTTTGATCAAACTTATTTAGATAGTACCACACAGGCGCCTCCTTACGCTGAACAGGTTTTATTATTTTGTTAAGGCCCAAAGTCAAGGGTAGAAATTAAAGAGCATTTGAATTTAAAAAATGATAAGCATTTAAAAGAGGGTACCCTGAAACCATTATTGTAAAAAGGACTTTTGGCCTACACCCTACCCGATAAACCGTCGAGTCCAAAACAGAAGTTTATAACGGTAAAAGAGTAATGATTGGAATGGAGAAAAAAACAGCAATGGTATTAATTTGCCATCGCTGTGTTTTTATGTGAAAGCAGTTTGAGGAATTTCCACATACACGCCCCTTCCCCTATTGTTTTTTATAATTCCTGATGAGTCAGTTGACAGGTATGTTGGAAGATCACAGAAAAGGTAAATTTTTTCTGTAAGGTAAATAGAGTGCACTCGATGGGTTTTGATTTGTAATCATAAACAATGAAGGACTGCTAAATCAGTAGTCTATAAGCCAAAACCATTTACGATATGAAAAAATTACTTTTACCAGCTTTACTCTTTCTCGGTGTGATCATGACCTCTTGCAATGTGATGAATGACAAAGTCAATGCAGAAGGTATGGATAAATTTTCCGACAAGGTCAAGGAGTTAATTCCAAATGAGAAGAAAGCACAGTTTGTGATTGATGAGACGCAATCTTCGTTGGTGTTTATTGCGATGGGTAAAGCTTTTGCAGCTACAACCGACGCAGTGAAGTCCACAGATATTGAAAAAGCCTTGCCTACCTTTCAGCAGCAGTTCGAAAAATACAGCCACAATTATGATTCAATCCATGCAGAATATGAGCAACGTATGAAAGACAATCAATTGCTGAGGGAGTATGTATTGAAGGCCAACGTTGATGCTTGGCGATCGACGGGAAGTTACTCTTGGGACAAAAAATCTCACTTGTCATTTGAGATCGCACTGAAGAACTCCAGCTTGGACAAAGAAATTGACTATGTGGTCGCAGAATACGGAATGAAGGATAAATTCGGTAAGCCGATGAATTCGGACAAAGTCAAAATAGGCTATGAGGTAGCCAGAGACTTCAAAGATGATGAAATGCTGAATCTGTCCCTTGAACCCAATGTATATGGCACCATAGGAGGAGCGATACAGGAAAAAAAGAAATCCTTCATCGAAGATTCAGCCAACTGGTATTTCAAAATCGTGCATGTTTCCTTTGGCGACGGTACGGACATTTCGATACAAGATACGGAATGGAAGTATATGTAATTGCGGTTGGAGGCTGGTAGACTATAATTAGTACCATGGCCTCCTTTTTTCAGCTTTTAAGATATACATGGGAATCTGCATGGAGTGTGCTTATAGATCTTGGTTATTTTTAAGCCACCCCATCCCCTGCATTCAAATTCACCTGTTCGAGGATACTGATGATATGGTCGGCCTGCTGTTCGTCAAATACCCCGTCAATACCATCGGAATGGATATAGGAGAAGGGCGCTTCATAGAGCATATCAATGTCCAGCACGCCGTTTTTGGTCAGGTACTGAATGATGTTTTGAATGAAAATCATCTGACTGGCATTGAGCTGTTGATTTTGCAGATAGTCTGCAAAAAGCTGCTGTGCTACGCTCTGTTCCAGCCCGAGAATGTTACGGATAAAAGCGCCAAGGCTTTTGTCCTTCATTGCTGTTTTGAGTGCTTCAGGATCGCCACCCAATTCCTGCGAATGCAGGATGCGTTCGAGGCTTTCCAACTCTGCGGCAGAAATCGGCATATTGTGCGTCAGCTTGCGGATGGCCGATTCATGGCGATGCTCCTTCAGGTAATGCTCCACGCGCTCGCGGTAGGTGGTCAGTTGCTGCGCCGTATTGATGATGCGATCGGTCGGGCGGTGGTTGACATCCGTCGTTTTGAGCTCATCTTTGAAAGCCGTATAGACAATCTCCTGCGTTTCTTTTTCGATAAACTTAACGATCTCGCGCAATGCCAAACGGCCTCCTGTGTGAATTTGGTAACATAACGCATTTGCTGCTTGACCTGAAAACGCTCCTGATCCAGTGCAAGAATCACCTGATAGGCTTCCGCCAAGAACGCTTCGCCTAAAGCCTTGTCCGCCTCGGAACGATCGCTCAACTGAATCAGGTGGTAACGTCAGATTGATTGGGGTGTGCAGGATCTACCTGAATAACATTCATGGAAATCAGCACTTGCCACCCACTAGCATCAGCCCAAATACATAATAATATATTATAAGATTATTTTAAGTAATTTTTATATAAAGTAAATTAATTTATGGTGGTTTTATTGTAATTTTAGCGTCCAATTAAACACTATTTTTTTATGCAGAAAATGCCATCAAGTTCGGCTCAGGATCGACAAATTGAAATTTGGTTCCAAAAAATTGAGCACGGAGAAATAAAGCTTCCAAGGTTTCAGAGGCCTCAAGCATGGGATAATAAGCGAGTAGCAAGCTTGCTCAACACTGTGATTAATAATTTGCCGCTTGGGGTGACGCTTCTTTTGAATGTTGAGGAAGAGCAATTTGTTTCCCGATATATCAGTACTGCTCCTGAAACGAATCATCGTGTTACAGAGCACTTGCTTGACGGGCAGCAACGACTAACGGCACTATGGAGGGCATTGCATAATAATTATGAACAGGTTAAATACTTTGTGCACTATCCAAAGTTTGCCATTTTTGATGAATATAAAGCAGAGCCCGAATTAGAGGACGTCGGAAAGGTGTTTACGCAAACCCGATGGAAGAACAAGCATGGGGTGAATATGCCGCTATGGGCTGATCATCCAGACAGAATACTCAATCGGGGGCTGATTCCTTTCGAACTATTGATGCCGGGAGATAAAAGTAATGAAATTGAAGATTGGATAGAGCAGGCCACTGCCTCGAAGAAACCAAAAGATGGGGACGAGGATTTGATGAAGAAGCTGCAGTCGTGGATGGATCTTCAAAAAGAAATCAATAAAGTCATCCGTGATTATCGAGAGACCATCGCGCATTTCAATCTGCCTTTTCTTGCGCTACCTGTGCAAACGACTAAGGAGACTGCCTTAAATGTTTTTATTAACATGAACACCAATAGCAAGCCCCTTTCGCAATATGACATTATTAGGGCTGAAATTGAGGGCGTAAAAGGCGTTTCTATTGATGATTATCAGCAACAGCTTGACCAACAAGTGCCGTTACTCAAAGATTATTGGGATTTGCCTTTTTTGATTCTTGCCTCAAGTGCATTAATTCAGAACAAATTGCCCAATCAGCGGGGGATGTGGGACATGAAAAAAGATTTGATGATCGAAAACTGGGACAAAATGGCTGATGGGCTGTCCAAGATGGTGGTTTTTCTCGATGGTCAAGGAATTTATGATAAAAACAGGCTCCCGACCAATGCCGTTTTATCCGTAATTGCAGCGCTTTACAGCCATGTTTCTGAAAGTCTTGATGAGCGAGCAGTGGCGGAAAAACTTCTTCGAAAATATTTATGGACTGCATTCTTTACCGACCGATATGAAAATTCAGCCGCAAATAATGCATACAAGGATTATCTGGCCCTTAAAAGAGTCATTCTTTCCGAAACGAAAGAGGATGGATCAATTTTCTCTGAAGAAGATGTTGTAATCTTTGACCAGAAGAGATATCCGCTGGTGACGCAGGAAGAATTACTGAGCGTTGGCTGGCCCAAAAGAGAGAACATCCGAGCGAGGGGAGTCATGGCTATCTTTTCCAAACTTGGGGCGGAGGATTTTGCTGATGGCACGAAACTTACAAGGCAACAGTTAATCGATGGTTCGCGGCAATACCACCACGTTTTTCCTGCTTCTTTGTTAAAAGATTGTGAGGTTAACGAAAACCTGGTCCTCAATTGTGCACTTATCTCAGACAAAACCAATTTAAACATCAGCAATAAAGCACCCTATACCTATTTACTGGAACGGTACCAATGGGCAACAACTGACGACGTGGACGCCCGACTTGCCACGCATTTGATCCCTGCGGAAAAACTGAAGAATGAAGGTTATGATCATTTAACTGAGCAAGAATGTCAGGAAAAAATTGCTGCAGACTATCACGATTTTGTGAGGGAAAGGGCACGGTTGACTGTTAAAGCGGTACAAAAACTTGTTATGGGGGAACACATTTCCGTGGGTGCGCTCTTTGAGGAAGAGTACCAATTACCAGCATCATTGAGTAATCTTCACGGAGCAATAAATGCGGTTGAACTTTCCCTTAGAGCGTTGGCAGCATCTGTCTTGCAGGCTAAATCTAATCGTCCATTCGATCAGTTTGTTTCTGAAAGAAGCAAAGAAAATGTAGCCAAAAAATTACAGCGCTACTTGTCTGACAATCCTGCAGACTCAGTTGAAAATTATCTTGATTTCAGTAGTCAGTTGAATTTCTTCACCCTTGGGGAGTTAAAGGATACCATTACTGCGATCAATAATTATAAGTATTTTGAAGCTATTTTTGGTAATCGCCACGCTTTGAACAACCGATTCCGCCAGTTAAGCACCCTGCGAAACCAGCTGGCTCACAATAACGAGCCAACAGATATTATGGTCAAGGACGGGGAGGCCGCCATCATTTGGTTCAATCAAATTCTGGAAGCGCAGGAGGTATAAGTTGTTAGATCAACATTTGCGCCATGAAGGCAAAATCATTCAATAAAATTCGAAAGTAAATGGGCAGTCTGTCAAAGGGCTGCCCTAATGCTTTAAACCGTGCTTCTTGATCAATCCTGCGCACCTTCAACATGGCCACTCACTGACAAGACTGAAGGTGTTGCATAAGGTAATGCAGTTTCATGACAATATAATTCACCAAGGTCATGCCTTAAATCAGGGGAATCATGGTCTATATCACCCCTCCAGCATTATGGCATAGTAGTAGTGCATCAGTCCACGCTAAATTTGAGAGGGTTACCCGGTAAATTAATTTAACAAGCCTTTTGCAGTCCTGCCTGTCTGTAATATTGATGTCTGAGGTGATTGACCTGCTGTGTGGCACCCACACAATCCAAACGCATACGTTTTCCCTTCTTGCGCACGTGTTTTGCCGGTCGGTCATTGAAGTAAGTCGTGATGACCACTGCTTGCACCAAATCCAATACCACGACCAATCGACAAAGTTTATCTGCTTGTTTGTTGTTGATATTTTCCGGTAAATCCCGACGACTTACAGTATAAAACCGCAGCCCCTGCCGGTGCTTAATATTCCCATAAGTTACCACCGCTTGCAGGTCTGCAATTTTGATGTTTCGTTGCTGACAGCGTCTTTTGGCATGTTCAGTAATGGCAATAGCAGGAGAGATCATGGTGTTTTTCATCTGGGAAATCATAGCATTTATGTTTAGGTGAAATAATCTTTACATAAATGTACGCTCGCTTAGTGAAGTGAGGGTGCACTTAAAAACAAATCAAAAATTCTTTTGCTTCAAGCTCATCGTAGAAATTGATCGATAAAGCAGATCCTAACTGCCCCTCACTTCCTTACTTACCGCTCCAACTGAAAAAATGCATCCAGCTCCTGGTTCGACATCTCGCCGAGCCATTTTTGCGAATTGCCTTCCATCACCCTGTCGGCCAACCCTTTTTTATCGTTGATCATTTCGTTGATTTTTTCTTCGAATGTTCCGCTGCAAATCAGTCGGTGCACCATCACATTTTTCTTTTGCCCGATACGGAAAGCACGGTCGGTAGCCTGTGATTCTACCGCAGGGTTCCACCACAAATCGAAATGTACCACATGGGAGGCCGCGACCAGGTTCAACCCTGTTCCGGCGGCCTTCAGGGAAAGGAGCAGGATTCTATGGTCGGGATTATTTTGAAATTGATCTACCATCTCATCACGGTCTTTTCGGCTACATCCACCATGTAGGAATTCGGCTTTCAGGCCTACTTCTTTTTCAATCCATTGCTGGATCAAATCGCCGGCGGTGCGGTATTGGGTAAAGATAATGATCTTTTCACCACGACTGATGACCTCTTTGATCAGCGGCAAAAGTGCTTCAGCCTTGCCTGAAAACTGGTGGTCAATTTCAGATTCCTTATGGTATTGAGCCGGATGATTACAAATCTGCTTCAAAGCAGTGATCATCTTCAATACCATTCCTTTACGTTGAATACCATCCGCCTCTCGAATTTGTCGCAGGTTTTCATTCAGCACCGCTTCGTACAAACTACTTTGTTCGGTGGTCAGGTTTACATAACGATCCTCTTCGATTTTCTCTGGCAGATCGGCAATCACCGTTTTATCGGTTTTGAGTCTGCGCTTGATGAAAGGAGCCGTGATCTCACGGAAGGTATGCAATTGTTTTTCGTCCTGCTTCAGTTCAATCGGCTTGACAAAATTCTTCTTGAAAGCAGTCAGTGCACCCAGATAGCCTTTATTGGTATAATCCATAATCGACCAGTATTCGGTCAGGCTGTTTTCGACCGGTGTCCCACTGAGGGCGATCTTCATTTGTGCAGAAACACTACGCACGGCCTTGCTTTGGGCAGTGGTGCTATTTTTGATTGCTTGCGCCTCATCAATGATCATCACCTGCCATTTTTTCTTTTTGAAAATAGCCGTTTGATTACGGAGCATGCCGTAGCTGGTTAGCGTGAGTTCGGCACTTTCATTGATTTGTCGTTGCTGCCCGTGAAAAGTGTCAAATATCAGGCTTGGTGCAAATCGTTGTAATTCATGCGCCCAGTTGGTCAACAGACCGGTAGGAAGGACAATCAAAGCTGCTTGTTTGGCACTCAAATGTCCTTCTTCCTTTAGTTTCAGTAAGAATGAAATCGCTTGCAGGGTTTTCCCCAATCCCATATCATCTGCCAAAATACTGCCTACGCCCATCTTCGCATTTCGGTAAAGCCAGTGGTATCCCTCGATTTGGTAAGGGCGCAGTTCAGCCAGCAATCCTTGCGGATGATCCACTGATTGTTGTTGTCGGAGGTTCTCCAACAGGCGCATCAAGGTATCGGTTCGCTCAATTTTGGTGCCTTCGAATTCTCCACTTAATGCAATCTGAATCAACTCCATCGGTTTGGGGTCTTTCAGCTTCTCGAACCGCTTCTGAATCTTGGCGATTTCCGTCGGATCAATCATGACATATTGATCTTTGATCCGCACAACGCCTTCCAGCTGAAGCGCTTTTTTCAGAAATTCCGCAGGGTCCACCAGCTGATCACCAAGGGCCATTTTCCAGTCAAACTCAAACAGTTCTTTCATTGAGAAAAAAGACTGTACCCGATCTGAGGAGCTGTCCACCCGCATCGAAATGGCCGGACGAACGACCGATCGCAGGGCTTTGTCCAGGCGCAATTCCATACCGAGGCGCTGCAATTCAGGTAAAATCTGCAATAGCAAATCCTTCAGCTCCAACGGATCATAATTTAGTAAAACATGATCCTTTCGCCATAGCTGCCCCAGCGGAACCCAACGACGGTGCAACCACTCTAAATCCTGTAAAACCTTCAGTGGAAGGTCTGATTTTAGGGCTTCAACCAATGGAATGGCCTCCTGTTTATTTCCCAGCTCTGCCACTTTCAGACTCGCTCGGATATGTGAAGGCTGATCCACCAATTCCAGTAAATAATGATGCGTTTTCTTTAAACCCTGCCACGGACGCAACCAAAGTGCAATTGCCTGCGGAATCGACTGATCTTCAATGCGCTCAAAAGCCACTTCCTTTTTACGGTAAAAAAGATGATCCAATGCCTGATGGTCAGCGACGATACTTTCATCGAGTTTTGTGGCCAACAGCTGCTCCACCAGGAAAATCATCAGCGCATGCAGTTTCCCTTCCTCCGACAATTTGTTGGAAATCGTTTTGGAGCTCAGCTGAATCAGACCGTCGGGCATTGCACCTTCAAGTTGTTTCAGTGCTTTTTCTACCGCAGGTTCGGTCGAGATCGGTGCCCACAAAATATGGAAACCTTTTTTTGCTTGCCACAAACTCGGACGTACCAATTGCTGTTGTACCAAATGTTGCGCCAAGGAAAAAGCCTGTTGCATCCACTGAATTTTAGGGTGGAACATCGGCAGATCCGAAGGGGTCAGGCTCGAAAGGAAATTCAACAACGCTTTCGCATCAAAGGGTAGGGCAGTGAAGCGTTTACTTTTTGATGAGGCGAGCTTAAAAAATTCGGCTTTATCATCAAGGGTAAGTTGTATATTTCCGACAGTTTTCAAGGTGGAAAATATCGGGTCATCCTCCGCTCCCTCAAAGAGATCATATACCGGATAACGCTTTAATCCTTTATAAAATAGCGTCAGTTCTTTGTGAAAATCCTTGCCATAAAAAGGAGGTGCCTCGGCCAGCATTTGTAATAAGTCGAGCCCCTGTGTCTGGATTGCAGACAAATCCAGCTTATTCAACGCTTCATGACTTTCAGAAGTTTCAGAAGTTGTTCCCCCATAAAAATCTGACCATTGCTCAAAAAAATCAAACGACTCCTCGGCCTGTTTCAGGTTCAGATCAACGCCCACCAACGAGAATAATAAGAAAGGATTACGGTCTATCTCTTGTGAAAGGGCATAAATCACCGAAGCCAAATGCTTGCAGGGTACTGCCCAATCCGGACAGGAACACCCCATATGCCAATCATCCCAACGCTTCGGGAAGACCCCTTGAATCTCTTTAAGCCATTTCAAAAATTCTGGCGCAAACTGTTGATTGCCCAAAGCCACCTGCCACAATTTTTCCTGCTCCAGCTTCTCTCCAAGTGCTGCTTTAATATTTTCAGGCAATTCCGGAATTTTGATATCCACCGAATAGGGACGAGGACGGGAACCTTTCACCTTGGCGATCACTCGATTTCCGTGAATGTCAATACTCGACACCATTCCACGGTTGGCGTATGACCGGCCACGGGGCAGTCGGTTGCTGAAATCTACTTCTTCGAGTGATTGTAACCATTCGGCACCCCAAGGGGTCTTTCCATATTTTGTTCTGATGGCCATATGTAATGATGAAAGGACGGTAGTCACTACCTTCAATAATTAAATTAAAACAATCTAATAATTAAAGCTAATTCTACAAAGAGGGGGCGATTTTGATGTGTTTAATTTGATGGAATGGAGGTAGGAAGAGAAAATTAAAATTACACAAATACTTTAGGATATAGCGGGATAAACCTCAGAAGATCCGACTCTTTTCATAAAAAGAAAGGCTGCCCACTTGATCGGGCAGCCTTAATCTTGTATATGTTCAAATATTTATCGACCTAAAATATCAAGGGAAATAGGTCTTGTGATATTTAGTGATTCTCGTTTTCAATGAGCACCCAGTGGTGAACCGCTACCTACTTCATGTTGGTCAGCAAGACCACCGACTGGCCTTTGATTTCGAAAGGTGTGTTTTCATTGAATTGGAAATGTCTGTTGGTTTCTGTTGGAACAGCAAAACCATCTTTATCGGTAGGGGCATCGAAAGTGTCAGATCCATCAAATTTAGCTTGATAACGATAGACATCCATGTCCTGTCCGCCCAGTTTTTTGTTCAGCAGGTTGAGCTCATAAGTAGCGTAATGGCCATTGACCATGGCAATGGTATATTTGCCGTCTTTTTCTGCCATTACTGCACGCAGCCCTTTTTTTGCCCCTAAATCAAGGGTATAGATTGTTGATCCGGCAGGGAAGTAGCGGCACAACAACGAAACAGGGTAGAAGAATGGGCGTATAGCCTCATCTTTGGCATCGTTACAATGCTCTTCTCCCAAGATGTTCCAGAAACCCCATTTTTTCAGTTCTGGCGTATTATAGTCGTTTCCTTTTGGGCTGTTGTACATCGCATCGTCCATACTCCATACCAAAGTTCCAGAAACCCCTTGGCGCATCCCCTGAATGATCGCATCAGCCATATCAACCCCATAAAATGGTTTATAAACCATCATGTTGGAATCATCTCCGGCAAATTTATCATTTTCAATGGCTTTGATATTTTCATTTTTCAGATCAACATCTTCCTGACTGATATATTTGAAGCCTAATTCTGTAAGGACTAATTTTTTACCTGCAGGTGTTGCTTCTTTAAATTCATGAAGCATTTGACCGTACTGCCCACTTTTGACAAACTGCTGCCCCACATAGGCATGGATGTCATACATGCCGATATTTTTACCGATATCGTTGGAGGCTCTCTGGATCCAGTCTTTGGCAGCGGCGTCTTTGAATACCGCAATATCTGGCCCAGTGAGCTGAACAGCTTGCAAGGCCGGGAACTTTTTCATCGCCTGAATATATTGTTGCTGAACCTTGAGCCACACATCATAACGGCTGCGAGCCGCAGACCAGTCGCCATTGGGTTCGTTGATGATGTTGGTTGTCTTGATGCAGGAGAATCCTTTTTTCTCAATGAGGTAGTCGAGGAATTGGACAGAATTACTCACCCACTCTTGATCAACATCGAGCAAATCGGCTCCTTTGTGGGCATATCCCCACTCTCCGAAAACAACTTCAATGTTTCTGGACTGTGCATATTCCAGCATTTTGAACAACGATTTCGTCTTCGCCGAGCTGTAATCTGCTGGGGCAATACCGCCCGAGTTGAACATGATTCTCAAAAATGGAGGACGCATAAAATCGATGCGCTTGAATAAGGTTGCCCAATCGGCTTCGCTCAGGGATTCTTGCCCATTGAGCCATTTAGAGGCCATTTCATAGCCGCCCCATTGCGCTCCATTACCAATAAAATCAGTGGAGACCACTTTCGAATTCATGCTTAGGTTTGCTGCCGGATTAGGCAAATCAGTCTCATTATTACATCCACCAAAGGCTAAGCCACCAGCGACCATCAAGGCAAGTAAATTCATATTTTTCATTTTATTGCTGTTTTTTTCTGTTTTTCAGGAGTAGATTATTTCAATTTATGTATTGCTATAATCATATTTCTTTATTCTAAAAATAGTGCTATGCCTTATTTTTGTACCCATGCTAATGGATCGTAGAAGGATAGTCAGTATTAAAAAAATGTAATCAAAGTATTTTAATTTGATACACTAAGAAGAATTAATACAGTTAATTAATATTAAAATTATATCGCTGTATTTTTCATTTATTTGGGGGACCCATGATTCTCCAAATCCTTGTTGTATCTCAAATGTACAGCTTCGTTGGCTTGTAAACTAATACAATAAAGTCGTATAATGATACTTTAATGAAGCTTGAAGCGTGTAGGTGAATAGGTGTTTTGGTGGTTGTATATCGACAACTACTGTTTTTATATATTTAATTATAATCTAAAAGTGTATAAATAATAGTTGCTTCAGTAATTTTATTCTGATCATGTATAAAATCATTCCCAGTGTTTTTATCAGGCGTGGTATTTTGCTTATTGAGGGATCAAACAAAATAAAAATACAGTTTTCGATGAATATTTTTCCAGAAATAACACCTATTTCAGATCAGGAGTTATTTGTTTTATTGCATCATGAACAGGCGACCTTTGATTACCCTGTTCATTCTCATAAGGAATATGAATTATCAATCATTTGTAATAGTGAGGGGACACGCTATGTTGGGGATGCTATTCAGTCGTACAGCACTTTTGATGTCGTTTTGTTGGGGCCAAATATTCTACACCGCTGGGTACCGACCGACGAAAAAGCACCGAATGTAACGGTAACCACCTTGCAGTTTCAGGAGGATTTATTTGATATCCATATTTTTAATCCCCATGCATTCACACAGTTTTTGGAGCTAAAACAAAATGCTAAAAAGGGGATACATTATCAGGGGGAAAGTGCCCGAAAGATTAAGCAGCTGGTGCAGGAAATTCAACAGGAAGTAGATTTTTTTAGGGTGATCAAGTTTATAGAGCTGTGTAATATTTTGGCGATTTCTGTAGAGTATGACCTGCTGCTTTCTGAGGGCTACAAAGCCAATGTGGATTTTATGAAAAGCCGCAGAATTACCGCATCGTATGAATATATCATGCAGCATTCCCATCGGCCAATCAGTATTCATGAAGTGGCCAGCCAGTGTAATATGTCAGAGTCGGCCTTCAGTCATTTTTTCAAAAAATGCACCAACAAAAGTTTCACCCAGTTTTTGCTTGATATTCGCCTGGGCAGGGTATATCAGTATTTGATTGAAACCAACCGAAGTGTTTCGGAAATTTGTTATGATTGCGGATTCAACAATCTGTCGAATTTTAATCGGGCATTTAAAAAGGCCAAAGGAATGACTCCCCTGGCCTTTAGAAAAAAATACAATAGCTTGGATTAATCTATTGCTTTTTTAGTCGGTAATAGATTTCTCCCTGACCATTAGGATCCTGGAATTTTACCTGGAAGTCACCGTACCAATTGACGGTTTTGAATTCCTGTGTAGTGCCATCTGCAGCGGTAATGCTGAGCTTTCCATATTCTTCACCACTGCTTCCTTTTTTGTCGGCCGTAAATACGAACGTACCACTTTTTAGGGTGAACCCAGGGATCTCAAAAGAGGCTTTATCGGCACCCTGAGCGACCTCAAAATCACCTTTAAGTAAGTTTTGATCGGTAACGACATTTTTGAAAGTCACCGAATTATCGTTGTCCGCTTCTGCACCTGGGTATTGTTTGTGACCACCATCGTAGTAGGATAAAAAGCCACTGTCAGTGCTTTTGCCCCATGTACCTGAGATGAAATCGCCGAACCCGGCTTTTGCGCCCGCATTAGGATTTACCCCAATAAATCCTCTTTCGAATTTGAACCAGTGTGCATCTGTATCTGCGCCGGTAGCGAGGTCTTTTCCGCCGTTGAATTTCAGCGTGATATGGTCTGCGTCTTTACCCTCTACCGGATTATCCACTTTCATTTCTTTTCCTGCGGCATCGAAGAAGCTCATGCTCCATGCCTTGCGACTTTCAGGATCTTCAGGATTTTTCTTCACCGTCAGTTTGAAAGTTCCCTTGGCAGGAAATACTTTCCATGCGTCCTCTTTGGCATCAGAAAGTTGGCCGTCTTTCCCTGCATTGTAGATAAAGTCGCCAGAAATAACGCCTGTGTTGGCATCATATTGCTGATGGCTGAACTCAAGGAAGTTATCCATATCGCTACCGATTTTATTATCTGCCGCAGGCCAGAAACCGATCTCTTTGATTCCCCATTTTCCGTTGAGCTCAATTGGAGCCACACCAGGAATAACCATCTGCACTTCCTTTTTGGCAATTGTAACTCCTTCACGAATCATCGGATAGGTGTAAGCTTTGGTGTAGTTGAGCTCTTGTTGTTTGGGATCATCGCTCCAACCGAGCTCAATGGCTTCCGCCTTGAAACTCATATCAAAGGCTGTTTTTTCCTCATTTTTCCATTCGACAGGTAAGGTTTTGACTACTTTTCCATTCACCGAAAAGACAATCTGATGATTGTTTAGGTCATTGACCCAGTCGAATTTTCCTTGTGGTAATTTGCCGAAATATTTCGAATAGTCTATTGGGCTGTCGCCATTGTTAGGGTAAACGAAAGTTTCAAATTTACCATCATTCCCAGCCTCGTAGGTTCCAGTACCATATACGTTACCGTCTTTATTGACGCCGGTGGTTTTGAATGTCAGTACGTTGTCGTTTGCGGCGGCAAAGCCTGGAAGGTCACCCGCAAGATCTTTGGTGCCTTTCCATCCCCAGCTTTCGCCTTCTCCGATATAGTAATTGGTTTTTACGGGAGAGGCCATCACCCATTTGCCTTCAAGGGCATTGGAGAAAGTTTTCACATCCACTTCCCATTCCCGGTTTTGTCCGTTGGCGGCGGTGACCTGGTAGGTGAATTTTTTACTGCTGAGGTCAATAACTTCACCCGAGGCAGGAATACTGCTGGCCCCCTTCGACAACCGGATGACCGGCTTAACAGCGGATAGGTCTGTGCCTTCGACCAAATAAATGTCGAGGGTGGATTTATTCACGCCACGGTGAATTTCTGCCGGGCCCACTTGCAGTCCTTCAATTCTAAAGGCTTGAATGGCTCTTTCAGGGCTAACGATATCGTGTGGGTCTTCTGGCATACACGAGCATACTGCCGCAGCCAAGCCAACACTTAATATTAATTTTGTAAATTTCATTGGTCAAAAGTATTGCACCTTTCGGTCATTAAAAAAATGCTTAAAGGCAGGTAAGTAGCCTTATTTGAGTAGCTTACCTGCCTGTTGAATTACAGCGAGTTGTTTGTATCTACCTCTATTTGTGGAATATCATAATAGTAAAATCCATCGGTGATATTCTTTCCATATTCATCTTTCAATACAGATTCGACGCTGTGGGTTCTTCGAAGATCAAACAGACGTTGTCCCTCGAAAGCCAGCTCAAAGCCACGTTCTTTCAGGATTGCCTTTCGGAAATCTTCAATCGATAAGCCTGCTTGCAGGTCAGGTAGCCCCGCTCTGCTGCGGATCATATTGATCATTTTGTAGCCTTCGGCAGTCGGGCCGACTGCTTCAGCATAGACCAACATGATGTCGGAGTATCGCAAGATAGGTGTATCGCAAGTGGTCTTTTCTCCAATTTGGTCTGAGTCAAGGTATTTCATCGGGAAAGCTGAATTTAGGTCGCCAGGGTAGGTGAGGACCTTGTCTTTGCCTTCGCCATTGCCATTAGGAATGGTGACTTTCGAAACGATCAATTCCGATTTACGCTTGTCTTTTGGGTTAAACGAATTGAGGAAGCCGTCTTCGATATAAAAGTGCTCAAAACCGCCGCCACGAATTTCTTTTCCGTTAGGGAGTTGCAGCACTTTTGCGCCATCGGCCCAAGGCATGAACATCAGCGGCAGTTTGGAATATTCCCCTTCCTGCAGTCCGTCTCGGCTGGAAGCCGAAACGAAAATCATCTCTTTGGCTTCGAGTCGTTCGGCATTGTCCCATGTTTTGGCTAAATCGTATTCAAAGCTGTAATTAGCATCACCAACGACTACTTTTTTGGCGTAGTCGGCGGCTTTTTTATACATCTCAGCACTATTGATGCCCCAGTCATATTTAGGGACATTGGTTGCTGATGCAGAGGCTAACTGCAAATAAACCTTAGACAATAATGCTTGTGCAGCTTCTTGATTAGCTTTTCCGAAATTACGATTGGGCGAGAGGGATTTTTCAGCATCCAGCAAATCCTGCTCAATTAATGCATAAACATCCTTCATTGGGCTTAGCTTGGCCGAGGTCTGGTTATTGCTCGTTACCTGCTCGGTGCGAATGACCACATCCCCGAAGAAACGCACCAGATTGAAGTAATGTAACGCTCGGAGGAATTTGGCCTGCCCGATAATTGATCCACGCTCGACATCTGTGAGCCCAGGAACTTTTGGCGTATTGGTAATGACGGCATTACACCTGTTGATACCGATGTAGGCATAGCGCCACATGTCCAGAATGATCGGGTTATTGCTTTTTTGATCAAAACGATCCAGCTCATGCTGAGAAGCACCCGCATCGGGCTTGACCGTCAGCGCTTCCCCAGGCACTTCTGTGGCGATCAAATACTCTCTGGAGTAATATTCAATAGAGGGCAAGATCGCATAGGCATAAGTTAATGCCGACTGTGCGTCTTTTGGGGATTTGAAGAAGTTGCTTTCGGAGACGAACCCATTAGGTTCTTCAGTAAGAGAGCATGAGGTTGCGCCAGCAATTAAGATCGACGCCAATACAATGTTTCTAAAAAATCTTTTCATCCTGGTATCTTAATTTAGCGTGATATTTAAGCCAACAGAGAAGGTGCGAGGTTTTGGGTAACCGCCCCAGTTAATGCCATCGACACCCACTTCAGGGTCGTATCCGTACTGGAATTTGGAGAATACCGCCAAATTATCTACAGAAGTGTAAACTCGGCAGCGTGACAACCAGCTGATGTTTTCGGTATTGAATGTGTAACCGAGCGTAACGTTTTGGATACGCAAAAATGAGCCATCTTCAATCCACCAATCCGAGGCCATATAGCCACGTGTTTCGTTAAGGCTTGGGTAGTCGTTGGTGGTATGGTCTGGCGTCCATCGGTTGTATTGAGCCGCACCATCAAATTTGGTCATGTTATAGACATCGTTGCCCTGAACGCCATTCATCAGTACCGAAAAATCGAACCCTTTGTATTTCATCGTCGAGTTGATACTGTAAATAAAGTCTGGGTTTGGATTGCCAATCACTCGGCGATCCTCTGGGGTTACCTGTCCGTTGTTGTCTGCGTCAAGGTATTTAATTTCTCCAGGTCGTGCCATATCGCCTTTCAAGCCAGAAGCCAAACCGTCCTCTTTGCTCTGAATGATGCCATTGGTTTTGTAACCATAGAAAGCGCCTAAAGGCTGGCCCGGGATCATTACCGTAATTGGTGTGCGGAATTTATCGACATTTCCTCCCCACCATACAAATTGGTTATTACCAATTTTATCGACGGTGTTGATGTTCTTGGATAGGGTTCCTTTCACATTCCATTCAAAACCTGAAGCGTCAGGAGTAATCACGGCCGCATCCAGGCTCAACTCAAACCCCTTGTTGGTCATTTCTCCACTGTTTACGGTGATTTCATCATAACCAGAGTTTGGTGGGATTTTATCAGAACGCAACATACCAGTGGTTTTCTTATTGTAATATTCTGCAGAGAACATCAGGCGAGAATCCAAAATTGCGGCATCAAGACCGATGTTTGTTGTTGCGGTGGTTTCCCACTCGAGGTCTTTGTTGCCCAGCCCATTCCAGATTTTGTAGATATAATCTGAGCTGTAACGGTAGGTGCCAGGGCCGAATCCCATTTGCCAGTTCGAGCCATCATAGTAGCGGGCAGAGCCATAGCGCTGCATGGACGAATAAGCAGGAACGGATTGGTTACCCGCTTGTCCCCAGGAAGCTCTAAGCTTCAGGTTGTCCAACCAGCTGATATCCTTCATGAAATTTTCTTTGGAGATATTCCAACCTGCAGCAAAAGAGGAGAAGCCATTCCATTTATTGGCCAACACACTCGATCCGTCGGCTCTGAAGGTGGCCGTCAGCAAGTAACGACTGTCATAGGCATAATTCAAACGGCCATAATACGAAAGCATTTTGGTGGTATATGCCTTATTGGATACGTTGTAAGTTTTGGCTGTTGAAAGGTTTTCATTGGTCAGCACATCGTTTACAAAGCCTTGTCCTTCCAAATTGCTGGTGCGCTGATTGTAAGTCTGGTAACTTTGCCCGACCATGGCAGTCAGGTGGTGTTTGTCCCCAAAATCCTTGTCATAGGTAAAGTAACTTTCATTCAGCAAATCAAGGTCATAATAGTTGTCCACTCGGCCATAGCCATTAAAGTCTGCTCCTTTTTGAGTCAATCCAATCGGCTCATAAATATCCCCAATACTGCCACCATATTTCATGTTCATTTGCGTCTTGAACTTCAAATCTTTAGTGATGGTCCATTCCAGGTACATATTGGCGATGATGTCTTTGCCACTTTTCTTGTTGGTAACCTCATTGGCAAATACAAGTGGGTGGTAGTAATCCTTACCTCCAATGAAGAAGTAGTCACCGTTGTCATTGTAAACAGGGAATACAGAGGAACGTCCTGCGCCGCCCATGGCATTGTTTTTTTGTTCAGTAAAATTGACGATCACATTGGCTCCAGCGGTTACGTTTCGGTAAATTTTAGAGTCGTATTTGAATCTGAAGTTATATTTATCAAACTGGTCACCGATATTAATCCCTTCCTGGCTCAAATACCCCAAAGAAAAGTAGTACTTGCTATGGTCATTACCACCTCTTGCCGAGATGTTGTAATCATGGGTAAGTGCATTTCGATACACAACATCTGCCCAGTTGGTGGCATGTCCCCAGCTGCCATCGTGAATTTCAGCTACTGATGGGTAATAAGTTCCCAAATATTCCTGCCCAGTGTATAACTCATCAAGCTTCGCATTTCGGCGTGCCTCATTGGAGAAAATCGCATAATCTTCAGGATTTGAAACAATGTTTTGTCCTGAAGGCAAAGTCGAAAGCGACGTGCGGGCACTCAGGTTAACGGTCATTTTACCTTTTTTTCCTGATTTTGTGGTAATCATGATCACCCCATTTGCCCCACGTGAACCGTAAATCGCTGTTGCTGAAGCATCTTTCAGTACGTTGAAAGTTTCGATATCAGAAGGGTTAATCTGGTTGAGCCCTCCAGCATCTCCCAAGGGGAATCCGTCAACGACCACCAATGGGCTGTTGGAACCTGAGGTAGAAGTTACCCCACGCAATCGAATACTGACCGAGCTCCCTGGCTGTCCAGTATTATTTGTCACCTGCAAACCTGCTGCTTGCCCTTGAAGCAAAGCGCCAACGTTTGCGGAAGGACGCTCAGGCAGATCCGAAGCTTTTAGGGTGTTGACAGCTCCAGTCATGTCATCTTTTTTGACCGCACCATAACCAACCACAACCACTTCATTAAGTTGCTCCAGGTTTTCGTTAAGCACCATATTGATGGTTTGCTGGTGGTTTACCGCCGCTTTTGCTGAAGTATAACCAATGTAGCTGTAAACCAGCGTATCAGTAGGAGCCAGACCCGAAAGGGTATAGTTCCCACTGAAGTCTGTAACACTACCTTGTTCCTTCCCTTGGATGATTACGTTTACTCCTGGCAAAGCCTCTCCTTTGGAGTCTTTGACCACCCCTTTTACCACCTGAGCTTGTGCAAGCAAGCGACCAGAGATAAATAGGAGTGCAATAAATAAGTAAAGTTTTTTTAACATAATTATACATGCCGAAGCATGGGATAAAAAATTAAATATTAAGAATATTTTGGGCAATTTGTGTAGGTGGAAACTTATTTATAAATCAGAAATCCACTCACCTAATTAAAAATATATTAAATTATAATAGTTGTTTTATAAAAATTCGTTTTTCATATGTTGTAAAATATTGTTTTTTGGTTCCAGTTTATTTTTCGCTATTGTGATCCGTTTATTATTTGCCGACCTGTTTGTTGATTGTGATTTTGGATTCATTCGTTCCTTTATTTAGGTGCGGATATCATCAATTCATCGCCTACAACATTGGCTGTGATAATTCGGAAAGGGTGTAAAAATCTAAAAAAGAGTACTTTATGATCAGTTTATAAGTGGTTTTTGGTTCGTTTAATCTAAATGATATTGATTATGTGTTAAATAAAACCTCTTATTTTATATAAAATATATTTTGTTTAATTGTTTAGAACTTTGTCTTTTGTGTATAAGTACATCTCTTAATGTAAATTGTTGATGCAATAATAGGTAATAATTTGTTTGCGTAAATAACAATTCATTATTTCATTATTTTTCGGCTGCATAGTATCAGAAACAGATGAATTAACCCCCTACATTTGTAATATCTCAACATCACCACCAAAAAAGCTTAAATACTTGCAATTATGAAATTAACAAAGAGCGACAAGAACCCGATTTTGTCTCCTAAGAAAGAAAATAGCTGGGAAAGCCTGGTAACCTGTAATCCAGGGGCTTGGTATGAGGATGGGAAATTCTACCTATTATATAGAGCAGCAGGTGATGATAAAGAACATTATATTCATTTTGGCTTAGCAGAAAGTGAAGATGGCGAAACGTTCACAAGGGTATCTGACCAACCTGTATTTTCACCAAGCGTAGATGGCCCTGATGCAGGTTGTGTGGAAGATCCTCGCATCATCAAAATGGACGATACCTATTATGTGACTTACGCATACCGTGCTTTCCCTCCAGGTCAGTACTGGAAATTGTCTTATGATGAAGTTACGGAAGTAAAAGTAGCGGCAAGTGCGCCAGCCGTTTTGAGCAAAAACATTACCAACACCGCTTTGGCCATTTCCAAGGATTTGAAAAGCTACCAGCGTGTGGGAAGAATGACCAACCCGATGCTTGATGACCGAGATGTAATTTTGTTTCCGGAAAAGGTAAACGATAAATTCATTATGCTTCACCGACCAAAAGAGTGGGTAGGAACAGAATACGGTACAGATTACGCCTCTATCTGGATCGCACAATCGGAGGATATGATGGACTGGGAAGGAAAATCTCAATTGTTATTGAAAGGTGAGCAATGGTGGGAAGAAAAAGTGGGTGGAAATACGCCTCCTGTACTTACCGACCAAGGCTGGGTGATGCTGTATCATGGGGTATGTGAAGATAAAATCTACCGTGTGGGAGCCGCATTGCTTGATAAAAATGATCCAACCAAAGTTTTGGCCCGCACCAAGGATTTTATCATGGAGCCTGAATTTGATTATGAAACTGACGGTATCTATAAAGGGTGTGTTTTCCCTGTTGGTAATGTAGTAAAGGATGATACGCTTTACATTTATTATGGTGCTGCCGATCAGTATTGTGCATTGGCCACTTGTAATATTGATGAATTAGTTGCGTTCATCAAAGAGAATGATGCACAGCCTCAACGATAGTTATTTTTATAAATAAAGAATCTGGAAGCCCAGATTCTTTAATTTTGACCCCTGAATGTTATGTTGAATAAATATTTTTTTGGCGCAGGATTGCTTCTTGCCCTTCAAGCCTGTAATCAAGCACCACAACACCCTACGGTAACGGTTCATAAAGAACAGGTCGTTTGTAATCAGTACATTGGTAACGGCGTCGAATGGGATGCGTACCCTCATGCCGACAGTAAAAGTGCCGAGTGGGGAGACCTGATGAACAATCCTGCAAAATGGGACACGCTCTATGCTCGCCTGGATCGAATGCAGCCACAATTTATCCGAATGATGGACCAGGCCAACTGGCGATATTATATGGGATTGAATAGACATAAAAAAGCGGTATTGAATTTCAACACGCCCGAGATTAAAACTTTATTCAAACTGCTCGATTATTGCCAGAGCCGAAATATTACCGTTGTGATGGGGGAGTGGGGTACACCACATCACATGCATGACATTGAAAATAAGAAAGACAAGCTCAAAGCGGCGGACGACCCAAGGTGGTCAAAAATGATCGCTCAGTATCTTGATTTTCTGATCAACAAGAAGGGGTATTCTTGTATCAAATATTATAACTTGGTCAATGAGCCTAATGGTGATTGGGCCTCTACCTTGGGTGATTTTGATCTGTGGAAACATGGGGTAAAGCAACTTCATAAGGAATTAAAAGCCAAAGGGCTGGATGATAAAATCCAAATCAGTGGACCAGGAACGGTGCCTCAGTATTCTTACCCAAAATACAAATCTCAGTATGAAGGTAAAGACTGGGTGAAAATGTCGGTTGATTCGCTGAATGATGAATTGGGTGCTTATGAGATTCATGCCTATATGCCGACGATGATTGTACGTGAAGGCAAGGCGGCAAAAGATGTCTTCTGGAAAGAGGCCATTGCCCAGACGCATAAAACGGGCAAGCCATTCCTTATCGGTGAGTTAGGACTTAAGGATAACTTCGGTCCTTTCCATGAAAAAAATATTGCCCGTGCCAAAAAAGATGCCTTTACCTCTCCGGAGGATTCTCAGATGGCCATCTATGATTACCAATATGGGGTCGATATGGCTGATGCTGTGGTTCAGTTTATGAATGCGGGATGTGCGGGAACGATCGCCTGGGCGCTGGATGATGCGATGCACACGATGGGCGACAAAGGAGACAAAACCAAGCTTAAACGCTGGGGATTCTGGAATATCCTGGGTACCGAAATTGAAAACAGCCCGAAAGATGAGCAGATCCGTCCGTGGTTTTATCCATGGTCATGGGCCTGTAAATACTTCCCTGCGCATACCGAAATCCTTAAGGTTGATGTTCCTGCCATCAAAGGGCTACGCATTACCGCAGGAACAAAAGAGGACAAGTATTCTGTAATGGCGGTGAATAATAGCGAGGAGATCCAGACGGTTACTGTTCAAATCGATGGGTTGAAATCTTCGCCACAGTTAAAAAAATTGACTTATACACGTGAACAAGCAACCGCTGAAAAGGCGAAAATAAGCACCGAACAGGTCAGTGTCTCAGCGCAAGGAGGCCTCAGCGTGACCTTACCAGCGAAATCAGTAGTAGTCATGACAAATATGAATAAATAATGAGTTATTCTTTAAGTAATATAGATTTAGGCCTGATCATCGTTTACGTGGTCGGGGTGATTGTTTGGGCGTTGATGAACTCCTCAAACGACAGCTCACAGGACTATTTCCTGGCTGGGCGAAACATGAAATGGCCCGCAGTGGGCTTGTCCCTCTTTGCGGCCAGTGTCTCCAGTTCTACCTTGATTGGGCAATCGGCAGAAGCATTCAAAACCGGGATTGCCGTTTACAATTACCAGTGGATTTCCATTCTGGTGATGGTCGTCTTTGCGACCTTCTTTCTGCCCTTTTACCTCAAATCGAAAATTTTCACCATGCCCGAATTCCTGGAGCGCAGGTTTGACAAGCGGTCACGGTATTATTTTTCAGCCATTACCATTATCGGTAATGTGTTTTTGGATGCAGCGGCTGCCCTTTATGCAGGGGCAATGATCATCAAGCTGATCTATCCGCATGCGGAATTGCAGACGATCATTTTGTTTTTGGCCATTGCAGCGGGTATTTATACCATCCCTGGCGGTTTGTCTTCGGCCATCAATGCCGAACTTATTCAGGCCGTAATTTTGATTATCGGATCCATCATTTTGGCATATCTTGCCATGACCCACATTGGCGGATGGGACCAGTTTTATCACCGATTTGACCATGGGGTGTGGATGCAATTGATTCGCCCAATGCATGACCCTGCCGTGCCGTGGCTCGGGATGATCGTCGGGATACCGATCCTCGGATTTTATTTCTGGGGAAACAACCAGGTGATGGTTCAGCGTGTGCTTTCGGCAAAGTCTATTGATCATGGTCGTAAAGGAGTATTATTTGTTGGTGTATTGTATATTTTCACCTTGTTCATCTTCATTATGCCAGGCTTGGCGGCTCGTGCCATGGACCTGTTCGATGTTCATATTCCTGCCACTGCATTCGGTAAAGAGATCATCACCAAATACCATATTGATGTCAATGAAATTTACCCTCGACTGATCATGAAGCTGATGCCCGTTGGGTTGGTCGGAATTGTTATTGCTGCGATGATCTCAGCGCTGACCTCTACTTTGAGTGCTACTTTGAATTCGGCCTCTACGCTCTTCACCCTTGATTTTTATTCCAAAATCGATAAAAAGGCGGACAGCAAGAAGCTTGTACGTGTCGGACAGATCACCTCTACGGTAATTCTTATTATCGCCATTTTGTGGGCACCAAATATTCAGAAATTTGGTTCTTTGGTGGATTACTACCAAGAGATGCTGAGCTATCTTGCCCCCCCTGTCGTGGGCGTGTTCTTCCTCGGATTGTTCAATAAGCGAGTGAATGCCAAAGGTGCTTTTGTCGGTCTGGTGTCCGGTCTAATCGTTGCCATTTTCATGCTGAGCTTCAAGGACAGCATCCCATTCATTAAGGATCTTCACTTCTTGCTGATTGTACCGATTCTTTTGATCATCAATATTATCATCACTTTGGCAGTAAGTTATAGCAGCGAATTGCCGCCAGCGGAAAAAGTGGAAAAATACACCTGGACCATGGCAATTTGGAGAGAAGAGTCTGAAGAGTTTAAGTCCGTTGTGTGGTATAAAAACTTCCGTTATTTGGCACTTGGATTGATGATTCTGTCGGTGCTGTCATTTGTAGTCTTTATATAACAAGCATCTTTTGCTGAAATTTATAGGTGGGCAGTGACGGCCAAGGTTGATTCCTCTGATCACAAGTTACCAGCCGCCTTTACTTCGGTATTGAATTTCTGTCCAATAGAAATTTGTGCTGAAATGTAGTGTATAGATTGGAGCTGCTTCATATGCTATTGAGCAGTTTAACCCTCCTTTAGAAACCGCATGGCAGATCGCTGTCATGCGGTTTTTTTATGCTCTTGCAGATGCAGCCATTGCTGAAGGAGGTGGGTGAACCTGTAAAAAACAAAAGCGTCGGCCACATTTTCAGTCGCCGACGCTCACTTTCCTTTGTGGCCGCCTAATTAATTACTCGAACAACCATGGTTCGTAGATTTGCCATTGTTATACCAGCACGGAGCGGCGTAACCTTCTGCCTCATCGAATAGCGAACCAGTAAACATTTTTGACTTATTGATACTGCGCTGCCCCAGCTTATCGGCCCAGGCCGCAAGGTGCATGGGTACTTTCCCGAATTTCTCTGCCCCATAGAACATTTCGTACATACTGTTTGCACTGGAAACATCCCAGCTGTTGAGGTCATGAGTGAATGCGGTGGCATTTTTAAACGCCCAGTCCATATGTTGAACATGGGAAACATCCCACTTGCTGAGGTCTTGATTAAAGCTACTTGCGCCTTCAAAAATACCAGTTAAAGAAACCACTTTCGATACATCCCAATTGCTGATATCACCATTGAAACTTTCGGCATCTTTAAACATGTTACTCAGCGATGTAGCATTGGAGACATCCCATTTGCTGATGTCTCCATTGAAAGAGTTCAGATCATAAAAGGTGCCTGACAGTTGATCATCAACCATTCCCGAAACATCGAGATAATTATAATCGCCTTCAGGTCCAACAAATTTACTCTCCATGGCCGTCTGAATGTAATCCCGTAGTCCACTGCCCAAATAAAGGGTCGCCTTCACCATCATGTTTATGTTCATCAGTTGCCCGTCAATAGACAGTGAGACGAAACCAGTTCTGAAATCGGTGGTTGCCGCATGGTTTTCTATCACGAACAGGTCGTCATCTGATGCCAATTGCAATGACCCCAAATAATCCACCGGCTGACCTACGGCATTATTCGGCTGGATGATTATCGTCATGGTATCATCCTGCACTTGTTTTTCCACCAGGTAATATTTTGTGCCCGATTCTGCGACAAAGTATAAAGCCTGATCTTTCGGTTTCCATTTGGCATAAGCAGTGGCATCAAAGGAAGCATTCGCAAAATCAAAAGCATGAAATAGGTCTTCGCCATTGAACCAACCAGCGAAGGCGAAGCCCTCTTTTGTCGGGTTTTCTGGCGCGGTGGCCTGCTCACCTTTTCTTACTTGCAAAGGTGCAATATCACTGCCACCCTGCGTGTTGAATGTGACCGTAAAATACTCCTCCGGAGCAGTCTCAGGTGAATGTTCCAGCCATTTAGCGTACAATGTAATGTCTTTATCGATCGCTTTTGGAAGCTCAAACACTTCGTTAAATGTTTCATCGAGGTACCACTGGTCAAACACCCAGTCGGTTTTGATTGGTGTCGGCAGCACCAGCAATTGTTGCCCCGACTCAATTTCCTGTTCGGAAATCTCATCGCCCCCATTGGTCACAAAGCTTATGGTGTAAATAGGGCTCGGGCTGGGTTCTTCAGTCTCGGACTGGCAGCCCACGATCAATGAAAAAAACAGAATGATGACCGAAACAATGACGTGGTATAGAATTTTCATGTGCGCAAGTTGTGTTAGGTATATTTTATTTACTGTAAATTAAATAATGATGTATATATAATTAGCTCAATGCATCCTTATGGATATACTAAGCATTAAAATTGATATAGTTAAGTAGGGAGGGGAGAGATGGTAATCGGGGAGGTGGTTCAAAGAAAAGGCCCTGACGAAAATAAATCCGCTTAATTCATCGATTTGCTCGTTGCTTGCAGGCTGTACACCTGCGTAATAATGGACGAAGAGTCTTTCAGGTCCATGAGGGCTATTTTCTTATTCACACTGTCAATCAAATTTCTGATTTTGGAGTAAGTGATGGAGGAGTGCTGTTTGGCCGTGTTCAGGGTTCGTACACTTTTACATAAATAATCTTCCAGATGAAAGATGAACTGCACCTTGTCTTTGTAGGCAATCTTTTCGCCAGTTGTCCAATATCGCAATGAATTTAATTGCTTAATGATATGGTTTTCGCATAATTCAGCATTATGAGAATGACTGATTACCTTGCTTCCTAATATTTCTATGATGTCGATAAATGTTTTCATGAAAATTTGATAATAGTTTAAGTGTGCAACTATTTTATCTGAGCGATTGACTGTCCAATATATTGCTCTTTGAATACATCCATGGTAGAACTTTCTTCGATCAACAGTTTCTGTAAATTCTCCTTTTTTATGGGTTTGGGAATAAAACACTGTACATGTTCATTGGCTATTAAATTGTTAATCACCTGAACAGAATCTACAGAAGACAATATATTCACTCGGCTTTTTTTCTGTACCATTTTAGATAGTGATTGATATTCATACAGAAAGTTGGTGCCGTCATAAACAGGCAAGTTGAGGTCAAGAAATATATAATCAGGAATCATGTTAAAGTTCCGCTCATTATCCTTCAGGTAATTCATGGCATTCAGGGCAGAAGTGAAAATGATGACATTACTGGAGAATAAATTAGCCTCGATAATCGTGCGGGTAATAAAGTTATCAGTCTGATTATCATCAATGAGCATTACAAGTCGGTTATTCATATTATTGTCGTTTTGTTTTGGGGGAAAAGTGTATTAAGAAGCTTTTTCCTGTAATCGTGAGGCCGCAATAATAAGGCCGCCAAATACAAGAATGCTGATATTTTGATTTATGGAAGCTTCTGTGGCTTGCGCAGAGAGCAATTCCATGGGATATAAATATTCAAGATAGTGGGCTACCTTTTCGAAATAAATATTAAGGATGATTTGAATGATTTGAAAAGAAGTCATGATAATGATATTAAGTGAGTAGACTTATATTAATCGGCATGACAGCTCTGCCATACTTTCTATATGACAAATATCAGTAATTGGTTTGGGGAAAATAAAAATATCCGCTCATCTAAATTACATCATTTTTGATGAGGCGTTAATAATGCTGATTAACAGGGGGTTAGGGGTGTTTTAGTGGGTGATTTTCCCGTTATTTTTATCAAATGATGTAGTGAAAACTCATCAAAATTAGACACTTATCCCCTGCTGGTCAGTTGTTTGATTTTAACTGATCTAAATTAGAGGTTGAAAAATAGTGGTGATGAGTTAAAATTATTATTTACCTTCTATTCATTGATAATTTTATTTGTATTAATTTGAGGAAAATAAGCGTTTTACTTCGAATACATTAATTGATACATAAGATTTATAATGAGAATAAAATATATTTTTTTACTGTTACCACTACTTATTTCTATTTACTCCCATACTTCTGCTCATGAGAACGATTTAGAGGTTACCCTTAGTCCATTTATAGATTCCTTTACCAAAAGTGAATATTTTGGGGAGAACCAGAATTGGGATATTGCACACTCAAAAAAGGGTAATTTATATTTTGCAAATTCCATTGGACTGGTGGTGTATAATGGAGAACAATGGGAAAGTTTTCCTTCCCCCAACCGCATGCGAGCAGTTTTTTGCCAAAACGATACGATTTTTGTAGGAGGCGATCGGTTTTTAGGTTTTTACCTCGAAAAAGATCTGCGAAGTGGTTTTCACCCAATCACCAACATCACAAATAATGTTTGGAAGATTTTTGCCCTGGATCATCAGATAATTTTTCAGTCCTTCAATAAGCTTTATGCCTATGATAAAAATGGCAATATTGGCTACGAACGCATAAAGGAAGGCAATACCACCTATGCTTTCGGCTACCAGAATAAAGTATATTATCAGGTAGTCGATGGGGATTTGTATGCTATGGTCATTGGGCAGGAAAGTACAAAACTTACTGATGGTACTTTGAAAGGCATTACGGTCAAGTTTATAAAAAAATTAAGCGAGGACACCTATGTCCTTGGGAGTTTGAAAAAAGGCTTGCTGATTTACGATGCGAAAAATAAAACGGTAAAGGCGATTGATAATGCACTATCAGCGCTTCTGATAGCGTTTGAACTGAACAAAGTTGTAGATTTGAACAATGGGCAGTTTGCCTTTGCCACCTTGAAAGGCGGGTTGATTATTTCAGATTTGGAGGGAAAAAGGCGATATGTTTGCAATGTGTCTAATGGGCTGGCCAACAACAGGGTACATGCACTGAAATTGATAGATGATCAGCTTTGGGTAGCGACTGATAACGGCATCAGTGTGGTATTGGCATTCTCCAAATCATTATTTATCAATGATATGAGCAATAAGGTGGGAAGTACCACTGATGGGATAATTCATCAGGGGGTATTTTATTGGGGCACAAATGCAGGTTTGTACTGGTCACCAGTAAATCAAAAAACCAATATCAAGCAAATTCATCAGGTGCCTGGCATGGCAGGACATGTGTGGCGGTTGAAGGTTATCGGTGGAGAGTTGTTCTGTACTCACGAAAAAGGGCTGTTCAAAATTGATGACAGAAAGGCGAGGAAGATCTCTAAAGTTGGTGGTGGGGTTGATTTGGTGCATAGTGAAAAATTTCCCAATATTTTATATCAGTCCTCTTATTATGGGGTAGCCGTGTTTGAATTTGATAGCCTAAAAAAGGAGTGGGAATATGTGCAGAATTATACGCCTTTTAAAAACAGCACTCGGTCGCTGATAGAAACAGACCAAGGAGACTTAATTGTTACCGGGTTTGGTAATGAGGCGGTCTGCGTTACCTTTGATCATGAAAAAAGAAAAATTTCTAAATCTCGGGATTTAAATCTGCTCGCTGGGATAGATGCCGAATCGCCCAAAAAGTGTTTTGTGGTTGATCAGGAAATCTATTTGACCTCAAGATCAAAAACGGTCAAGCTTGTTGATGGGAAAATTCTGCCCGTAAGTGAAGCGTTTGAATACTCTCAGTATTTTTCAACCATTGGAGACAGTCTTATTTTTCATATCCAAAATGTCAAAGGCGTTGATAAACTGAAATTATTCGACCTGAAAAATCAGCAGGAAGTGAAATTGCCCTTCTACCTGGATTACCTGGGCGATCACACGGTTTATGGTTTTGAGAATATTCACCTTATTCGAGGCGATGAAGTCCTTGTTTGTCTGGATAATGGTTTGGCAGTTTTGAAGATGGGCGACCTTTTGCAATTTAGAAACAGCACAAAACGGGCAGTCATTTCAAAGTTTATTGCGCATGATTTTGCTGAAAAGCAGCAGATGATCAATCAAACAACGTTGCCTTTCAGCTACAATTCTGTAGCGTTTGAATTCACCAATCATAATTTCATCAATCACAGTGAATACCAATTCCTGTTGGAGGGATTTGATACATCGTGGCAACAGGTCAACAAGGCGAATACTTACAGCTATTTTAACCTGCCAGCGGGCACTTACACTTTTAAAATCAAGACCAGCGAGAACCCACAAATCAGCAGTTATCAATTTACCGTTGAACCGCCCATCTATTTTACCATCTATGCTAAATTGGGGTACTTTGTCATTTTTCTGATGTTGATCTACCTTATTATTCGTTTTGAAAGAATGTTTAGAAAAAGGCAAAAATATGAGGCCTTGCTCAAGATGAGACAAAACATCAATGCTCTTCGGGATCAAAAAAACAAAGAATTATTAAGTTTGCAGGCCTCTCAGCTCAAAGACGCCATCAAGGAGAAAAACAGGAAACTGGGGCAGGTGCTGATGCAGACCAATAAAAAGAAGGAACTTATTGAAGAAATGACGGCAACGATCGATACGTTGAATAACGCGAATCGCCCGATCAAAAAATCCGATTTGCAAAAGCTTAATCAGATTATCGTTAAGGGTTTCGACAAGAAATATGACTGGGAAGTTTTTCTGGCTTCCTTCAACGAAACCTACTCCAATTTCTTTGATCAACTTCGAGAAAAGCACCCCGACCTGAGCCCGACAGATCTGCGTTTGTGTGCCTATTTGCGTATTGGCCTGACGACCAAAGAGCTTGCGCCACTTTTCAATATTACCGCCAGAAGCCTGGAACTTAAGCGCTACCGGTTGCGGAAAAAATTGGGGCTGGAGAAAGAGCTCAGTCTAAAGCAATACATCATGACTTTTGATGCTGAAGTGATTTAACAGCCGTATGACACAAAAAAAGCCCAACAAATGTTGGGCTTTGTACACAGCATAACTACCAAATTGTGAACAGTGTATAATAGTTTAGTGCTTAGTCTTTCTTCAGCAGTTTTTTAACAGGATGCCCGTCAATTAACAATAAATAGACGCCAGGAGCCAAGGAATTCAGGTTCAGGGAGGTTTGCAATTGTGCGTGGATAGGGAAGGATTTCACCGTACCCCCCAGTAAATTAACCAGCTGAATTTGAGTAGCGGATTTCAGTCCCGTTACATGTACAATATTGGTAAAGGGATTCGGATAAACTTCCACCTGTAGTCCCGATGCATTGGCCAGCAAACCGGAAAAGTCTGCAGAAATTTCAAGATCCTCAGTGATGTTGGAAATCGTGTGGGTCGTCACCGCACCAACGGATTCACCATTAATGATCAAATCGACCACTCGATGATCTTCCGCTGGCGTAAGTTGAATGGTGAGGCTACCCCCGTGCCCCACCATTTCCGCATCTACCTCAATGGTCCCCCGATCATGCGCCTGGACGACTACCTGGTATTGCTTTAATTTACTCTTGACCTCAATTTTGAAATCCTGCTCGACTTTCTCAATTCTTAGGGTATCGCTGGTTCCTTCTTGCGCCACCCCGTCAATAAACCATTGGTCAAGTTCATAGCCTTCCTCAAAGGTCACCACTAAAATAGCAGCCTCTCCAGGAGTTATTTGTGTCAGTGGCTCAATATTGGCTCCTTCAGTAGCTTCAATGTTCAGGTTATATTGATAGCGGGCATAAAGGGTCATGTCGGTTGTCACGGTATCATTTTCAAACGACCACAGCTCACCATTGCCGTCGGCTGCCATTGTCCAACCCACCATCTTCACCCCATTCAGTTCAGGGATGGTGTCTGGCGCTTCAAGCTGATAGGCAGGTCCTTTGACCAAAACAGAAGCGATCGCTTCCTCTGTTCCTCCTCGCGTATCGAATGCCACGCCATAATTACATTCATTCTTCGGCTCCGAAATGGTCCAGTTTTTATCTGTCATTAATTTTTGACGTGCATTGGCAGCTTCCTCAGAGCAGTAATAGTTCGGAGTGTCAAAAGTAACGTCTTCCTGAACATCCAGTTGGCTCCACGCAATAATGAGTTTGTCATAGTTGTTGGCACTGAATTCATTAGCGGGACTCAGCATACTATTCATTTTAGTGACGTTACTCACATCCCATCCACTCAAATCCGTATTGATCCTTGAGTAGGAGAACATAAAGGACATGTCGGTAACGTTGCTTACATCCCAATCACTTAAATTTGGTGTGGCAGTAGAATAAGCAAATATCCCTGACATATTGGTCACATTGCTCACGTCCCATTTGCTCAAATTCGTATTGATCGTAGCGGACACGAACATCTCTGACATATCTGTAACATTACCCACATCCCAGTTACTCAAATCCGTATTGATCGTAGAGGATGTGAACATCCTGGCCATATTGGTCACATTGCTTACATCCCAATCACTCAAGTCTGAAGTTACCGTAGAGCCAATGAACATCCCTGCCATATTGGTCACATTGCTTACATCCCAATCACTCAAGTCTGAGGTTACCGTAAGACCACCAGAGAACATATCTGCCATATTAGTTACATTGCTTACATCCCAATCACTTATATCTATAGGCTTTTTAAATCCAAAAAATAATTGATTCATATCGGTGACATTGCTTACATCCCACTCGTCAATTTTTAATGTTCCCTCAATTTCGGCCCGCTCAAATAAGTTATTGATTGCTGATATGCCGCTCATATCCCAACCATTAAGGTCAAGGTCACCGCTAAAGTTACTATATCTAAAAACCCCAAAAATTTTCGTGATGTTAGAAAAATTAGGGCTGTCTGTCGCGCTGTAAATTATATCATTTTTAAAGAAAAGACCATCTATAGTATATAATGGGTTCGTCCCCCACTGCACAAGCTCGAATGGCTGAAAATCAAGAGTAAGCTTTGGGTAGGTCCCCGTAATGGTGATGGTAAATTCACCCTCTTCTTGATACTGATGACTGATTTGGCCAGGGGCATAGCCATACGTATTCTCATCCACCTGATCGGTATTACCATCGCCCCAATCAATAGTGGCTGAAGGCGTCAATTTACTACCATCCTCCATCCTGTAGTGGTCAAAGGTAATTTCAAAACGGCTGAGCGCACCCATATTGACTTTCAGAATCATGGGGCGTTCGTCCCCATTAGCCATGGTAATTAAAGAAAGGAGAGACAAAAGGATCGTCAAATAGAAATTTTTCATTGTTCGGTTAAGGTTTAATTTGTTGAGTTGCTCCTTCGTCGAGGAGTGATACAAAGGTGTTAGCTTTTACTTTCATTCCGAAAAATCAATCCCCATCTAAAACTCATCAATTAATAAAAACCGCCCATATAGTGTCATCAAGGCTATTTATTTTGTCATAAATCAGAAATTGATACTGAATGATGTAGTATTTCCTCATCACGAATAATGGTTTTGAGGGAAGGAAAAAAAGTAATGATGAAGGGCAGTATGATTTTTTAAGGAAAGTCTGTTTATTGATCTTCAAGCTTGAAGGGTAAGCCGTAAAGTTTCTGTGAATAAAATAAGTCCTCAACTCCAAATTCTGAGGTGGTCTTTGTTAAGCGTTCATTTAGCGATCTAACAGCCCCTTCAATATGGTGGTTCTAAGATCATTTATAGATCACGAAGAAACTTTCCGCCCAAATTTGTTATAGCTCTACAACCAGTAGTAAAAAACGATGAAAAAGCTTGAAGACATCCATTTATTGAACAATTGGCTCGATGATAACAAGAAGTACTCTGAAGAATTCCGTGCATTATGCCTCAAACTGATTGACGAGTATGATGGAAATATTTCACACGTAGCCCAAGTTACTCATGTCTCAGAGAGTAGTTTGAAAAGCTGGAGGAGAGCATGGCTCGAAAAAAAACGGACGTCCTGACAAAGTCATCAAGGTAAAAATGGTGGACGAGAATCCAAGCTGAGTGAAGAGCAGCTCACTAAAATGAAAACTGAACTTCATCAAATCGACTTTTGGTCAAACTCGGATGTGCGAGCCTATTTAGAAGAAGAGTTTAATGTACAGTATTGTAAACGCTCCGTTGTCAATTTATTGAGGGGGTTTGGGATGTATTATTACAAACCAAGCCCTATAGATATACACCGACCAAAGAATGCTGATAATATATTAAAAATGCGTTTAAATGGCTTAAAACAGCAGTTGGAGCTCGATAATGTTAAATTTGAGAATTGTAGCTTCGGCTTTTGCGATGAAACCTCATATCAAAATTATCACAATTCATCACGGCTATGGAGCTTTTTTAAAAAACGGAAAGAGGTAAACTCTAAAAGAAACAGACTTAGTACTTTTGGTTTTTATGCCATGAAAGGCAATAGTGTTTATTGTGAGCTTGAAAATGCCAAGTCAGATCGGTTTGTTGACGCTTTAAAGGAGGTGAAAAATAAAGCTACCCCCGAATCCTGAACAACTGATCGCGCTGTTTTAAATTAATATTTCTTTTGCCTGAAACATCTGAGGCCCTTTCAATTCCTTTGATGAGTAATGTCAAGGGTGGGGCTGTGTTGCGCCTGCGGCAGCCCCACTTGCTTGCCCTTGACACTGCTCAGCACAAGGAATTACCTTTGCGTCTGATGTTGTCGGGCATTGCTGTTTTTCATATACGTCTGCGGGACGAAGCTCTCCGATAGAGCTATGCCTCCTCCGTTGATTGTAATAATTGAAATATTCGATTAATCCAATCTGAAGATCAAGACCGGTGTCATAGGCATTTAGGTAAATATCTTCATATTTTACCGTCCTCCAAAGTCTTTCCACAAAAATATTATCCAAAGCCCGTCCCTTTCCATCCATACTTATTTTGATATCCTTTGATTTTAAATATCCAGTGAATTCATGACTGGTAAACTGAGCCCCCTGGTCAGTATTTACGATTTGTGGTACTCCATGAGTGTTAACACACTCTTTGATGGTTTCCACGCACCAGTCCGCATCCATAGTATTTGATACCGACCAGCCCACAACATATCTGCTATAAACATCTATTACTGCCATTAAATACATAAAGCCCTTAGCCATGGGAATGTAGGTGATGTCAGTCTCCCAAACCTGATTAACTTCTTCAATTTTCATCCCCTTAAGCAAATATGGGTAGATATGATGCTCTTTATTAGGTTTTGAAGTGTGCAGTCCGGGAGCCACGGCCTTTAAGCCCATGACTTTATATAATCGTTCTATTCGCTTTTTATTTACTGAATATCCAAGGTCATTTATCAGATAAGAGGTCATGGAAGGGACTCCTTTGAAAGGCCTTCTGGTGTATTCTTCATCTATCTGTCGCATGAGTTCAAGATTCAATGAGGTCTCGCCCTTAGACTTGTAATAATAAGTTGATCGTGAGAGGTCTAATAATTCACACTGTTCTGAAATGCTCAGGGAAGCATGCTCCTCATTGATCAGGACTTTTCTTTGATTCCTGTTCTTTACTTCAATGAGGCTTCCTTTAAAAAATCGACCTGAACTTGAAGTTGTCCTATTTTGGAATAGAGCTGCTGCTTTTCGCTTTCATGAGATGCATCCAACTTTGAGGCCTTACTTTCCTTTTCGAAAACGGAAGAAGCCCCTGAAAGAAATTCCTTTATCCAGTTTTTAATTTGCTGAACGGAGATTTCGTATTTCTGGCTCAGCTCCGGTAAAGTTTGAATCTCCTTAATGGCATCAATTGCCACTTTGGCTTTAAAATCGGCGGAAAATTTTCTTCGTGTTTTCATATTCTGCAAGTTACAATTTATGCTGTCCGATTATTGGGGGTAACTTTAGAGTTTACACACTTTGTGGGATAGTGTCTCTGTTCACGTAAGAAATTCAAGCGTTGCTCAATAATGGCTCCTCCCAATAGGCTGGGATGAATTTATATTTCAATTGGAAGTGGCGAGGCTTGAATTTGTTTATTTTGAAGTTCATTTTCAAGTGTTACAATTCGTCTATGCATTTCTTCCTGTGTTGTCATTAGTTCTTCCGAATTTTGGCGAAGCTCCTCTTCTTGTGCTTTGAGTTGTTCTGTCATCAATTGGGATTCTTGCAAAATTTGTTGGGTGTGTTCATTGGATTTTAGATTCCTGATGGCTGAGGCTAAAGGTTCGCAAATAGAGACCACAAAGTCATTTTGAGTCGCATCCATTGGGGTGAAAGTCGCAAACTCTAATACACCTTCTACTTTTTCATTATAGATTAAAGGATAAATATAAAGAACCGTAGGCATAGCTTCACCTAATCCACTGCTAATGGAGATATATTCCTGGGGAATTTCTTTAAGCACTATCGGTTTTTCTTCGATGAAACACTGTCCGACAAGTCCTTCACCTTTTTTGATGATCTTATTGATAAACTTCTTTCGGTCATAGGCATAAGCTGCTTCGAGTTGTAATTGGTCTTTTGTTTCTTCATTTTTTTGAACAAATAGGAAGGCCTGGGTCATTTGAAGGTGCTTACAGAAAGCACGGATGAACTGTTCGCACAATTGTGTCGCATTTTGGTTATTTGTTCGGATCAGTGTTTCAAATTTAGCAATACTTTCTGTTTTCCATATTTGTAATTTCTCTTGTTTTGAGACTTCCTTTAACTGATGACGCATATCTTTCAGGGAAGTGCCTATGGCTCCTTGTTCATTGAAAACAGTAATTTCGGAATCATATTGTCTATTACCCACTGCTGAGGCAAAATCCGTGATTTTTTGCAGGTTTTCAGTCAGTTGATTTACTGCCATCATGATTTTGTTAAGCTCATGCCTTTTAGGTGTTAATGGTTGTGGGAAATCACCATTGTTGAGAATGAGTATATTTTGTTCTAATTTTTTGACGATTCGTATGATATGTCGGCTTAAAAAATTGAGTGTTACAAAAATCATTACAATGATCATCAATGAAAAGAGCACCATATTCTTTTGGAAAGTATCAAAATTTTTGAAGACATCTTCTTGCTTGGAACTGTAAATTTGCCAGCTGAGGTCGCCCATTTGGTTCAGGTGCATGGTCATAGTATTCATGATGGGCATTAAATTCAAGGCAATTACTTCGGCTTCAGGTTTTTGACATTGTTGCTGTAGGCTTTGCTCGAATGAAGGCAAAACATCTGACAAGCTGTTGATGTGATCTTGAAATTGGGGAGCCAAGCCTTCAGATGATAATTTTTTTAGACGCTCGATATTCTCTCGGATATACTGAAGATCTTGTTGGATAATTTCCACTTTCTGGATATCATTCTCGAAAGCGTGGTAGGATAATAGTGTGGAAATCTCCAGGAAGCTTGTCTTGATTGATTGTGTGCAGTAATCCACTGTTTGACCATAGGTTCTGTATGCTATGTTAGTGTTGAGGGATTTACTGATGAAAGAAAAGGCACTAATTAATAGAATTGATCCACTTAAAATCAGTGCGAAATTGATCGCAAAAAATGATCGCTTAATACTCCAATATTTGTCAAACATAATAAATAAAAAATAGTAAATAGTTGTGTTGAATATAATTATTTAACTTTTTTAATTATTTGCTCTAAATAAATAACCATATTAATGACAACTATATAATTACTGTACTTATTTTAGTAAGTCGTTTGGAGCGAGTGTGTTGAGGGTGTGTTTGATATGGATTGATTAGATGGTTAGCATCATAAATGTAGGGGGGCATGTTGTTTTAGGTTGAACTTTTCTAATCACGACCTCCTTTTGGGTGGATTCAAAAGCTATTAAAATTTTTGACCGCCTAAGAAGTTTGCTAATGAACCATAAATCTTGATTTCCCTAAAAAGTATTGCATTCTTACTGCAATGTTGGTTCACTCACTTAAGTGGAGCTTCTATTGCCTTCTATCTTTTCAATTTATAGGCGTCTATGATGGAAAATCAATTGGGGTTAGGTGGGCTAAAATTGATGTTTTGTAACGGCAGGGAGTTTTACCTTAGTTTAGTCAATTGTTTATAGTGTGTTTACACCAACTTCAGGAATGATCGTTTATTTAAATTTATTGCGGTTGCGTTTTAATTTAATTTTAATGAACAATAAATGATTAGCATTATTTTATATCAAAAATGGTTCTTTAAATTATCGGTGCCTAAAGTTGTGTAGGTGTCTTATTAATAATGGTTTACAATAAGGTGTGATCCAATATTTGAACTGAACAAAAACTGTACAGTTGTGATTTTTATATTTTTTACCATTAAAAATTACGAACTTTGTTTTGAGTGAAATTATCAGTCTTATTCATTTTTTTTAAGAACACTAACAGTTTTAATCAAGTAGTAAAAACCAGTTCAAATCATTTTTTATCTGATATTCTGCCATCGTTTTGATGAGGAACTCCTCAGAGAAAGCGACTTAATTTTTTTATTTCAACTAACTAAACTTTTATGAAATTTAGCATTTTTACGAAAGTGAGGACCCACATCGTGATTTTGTTGATGTTGATTTCACCAGTTGCAATGGCACAAATCAAGATTGACGGAACTGTTACTGACTCCAAGGACAAAGCACCCATACCAGGAGTTAGTATTTTTTTAAAGTCTGATCAAGGCAGTGGTACTATAACTGACTTTAAGGGGAATTTCTCCTTTGAAGTTCCCTCGCAAGAAGAAGTCCTTATTATTAAGGCGGTGGGTTATAATACCCAAGAGTTAAGAGTGGGTAACCAACGTAACATCAATGTGTTGTTGATGCCAAGTGTCCAAGAGCTTGAAGAACTGATTGTGGTGGGTTATGGTGTTCAAAAGAAGAAAGAGATTACTGGAGCGGTGGCTTCCTTGAAGACGGATGAGATTTTGAAAACACCTACTTCTGATTTGGGTGAATCATTACAAGGACAGATTGCAGGTGTTAACATTCAGCAAAGCAGTGGTCGTCCTGGAGCCTCTGCCAATGTACAGATTCGTGGATTGTTGTCAGCCACCAATGCCGGGAGTCCGCTTTACATTGTAGATGGTATTCCGTTTAACCGAGATCCGAACATTGCACCGGAGCAAATTGAGAGCATTGATGTATTAAAGGATGGTGCTGCGGCAGCGATTTATGGTACACGTGGCGCCGCAGGGGTCATTTTGATTACCACTAAGCGTGGTAAAGAAGGAAAGATGAAGGTGGATTTCACGGCTTACGGTGGGGTACAAAACATTACCTCAGGTACACCGCTAATGGGCACAAACGACCAACTTTATGTAGATAATGTACGCTTAAAAGCGGACGGCAATGATCCATTGTATTTTACCTTCGATCCAGATTTGCTTCAACACGATAATAACTATGTGGATGATGTATTGAACAACAATGCCGCTATGCAGAGTTATAACTTGAACGTATCTGGAGGTTCAGAGCAATTGAAATTCAATGTTTCGACGAACTATTTCAAGCAGGACGGAGTGATGATTAACTCTGGTTTTGAGCGTTTCTCTACGCGTATGAATGGAGAGTTCAAGCAAAACAGATTCCGTGCTTTTGCTTCTTTGGGCATCACAAACGAGACCCGCGAGCAAGAACCTTGGGGGATTTATGAGTATGCGATAGCGCAAAAGCCATGGACGCCTGCCTATAGCTCTTTACCGAAAGTTGGAGGTAATGGTATTTTTGTTCCTTCGGATAATGCATTGCGTTTTGGATGGATGGCACGTCAGTTAAACAACTCGGATGAGCGGGAAGTATTCCAAACGAACTTAGCTTTGACCTTAGAGTATGAATTAATGGATGGCTTGAAAATCTCGACTAATTTGGGTAGAAACACCTATGCCTATGACCGTACTTATTTCCAACCACAATTCTTGGTTTACAACGAGTCAGGGTTAGTAACTGCAGGATCGAATATTGATGCCAAGCTGGATAAAAATTATATTAATAATACAGGGTTGACGCTCGAAAATGTATTGAATTATAATAAGACTTTCGGTAAGCACAATGTGGGCTTTACGGCGGTTTATTCCATGGAGCAATACAACTACGAAGAGATTAACTTTGGTGTGGTGGGCTTGTTGGCGAACTCTACTCCAACCATTGGAGCAGGTCTTGAGGGAACATTACCAACAGGATTTGAACATGTTCAGGCACTGACAGGTAAACTGTTGCGTGCGCAATATGGATATGATAATCGCTATTTGGCCTCTTTCAGTTTCCGCCGTGATGGTTCTTCCAACTTCAGCGAATCAAACCGTTATGGTAACTTCTTAGGTGGATCCGTAGGTTGGAATATCAGTGAGGAGAATTTCTTTAAGAATGCTTCCGGATTGAGTTTCATTACCAACTTCAAGTTGAGAGCCAGTTATGCGCAGGTAGGTAACCAGGCTATTCAGCCGTATTCGTTCATTCAGGTTTTGGAGAGTGGCAGTGATTATCCATTTGGACCAGAAGGTAAAGAGAATTTAATAAATGGGGTGATTCAGCGCCGATTTGCCAACCCTGATATTAAATGGGAGACGACTCATTCACGAAATATCGGTATTGATTTAAGCTTGTTCGAGGACAAATTGACCTTCAGTGCTGATTACTATGAGAATGATAAGTCGGATATGTTGTTGCCACAGACTTTGCCACCTTCTTCAGGTACATGGCCTAACAATGCACATTCCTTGTACAACAGCTTGACGGTGAATGCAGGTAATATGGTCAATAAGGGGATAGAATTGCAGATGGGTTACCGCAAGCAATTCGAGAATGGCTTGCAAATGAATCTTACAGGTACCTTCACCAGAAACCGAAACAAGGTAACTTTCCTTAACGGAATTGATGGTTTTGCCGTGAGTGGTGGGCGTCCTGTATTGACACGTGGAGCGAATGTGGATCCAACGACTTTCTTGATTGTTGGTCGTGAGGCTGGATCTTTCTTCCTATTAGAAAACGAAGGGGTGATCAAGACGCAAGAACAATTGGATGATTACAATGAACGTATTGAAGGGGCCAATGCCCGTATGGGTGATATCATGTATAGGGATCAGAATGGTGATGGAATGATTGATGATAATGACCGAGTGTATGCGGGGTCAGGCCAGGCGGATTTTGATATGGGAATGGGGATTAACCTGAACTATAAACGCTTTGACTTCTTCACACAGTTGTTCTATTCACAAGGTGCAAGCATCTACAACGGAGCCAAATTACATGCTTATAGCTTGGGAAGACATGCGGACCAGGTATATATGTGGACACCTCAAAATAATACCTCCGATATTCCAATGGCGCGTAACGGTCAGGAGCATTCTAATACTCGTGCACGTTCGGACTATTTCTTGGAGGATGGAACTTATCTGAGAATTCGAAATATCTCTTTGGGATACACAATTCCTTCTAAAGCATTTAATCACCATATCGGTTCGATGCGCATCTATGTAACAACCCAAAACCCTTTCACTTTTACCAAATACACGGGGTTTGACCCTGAAGTTGGTGGTGATGGATTATTTACTCGTGGAGTCGATTCGGGTAACTACCCGATTACCCGTAAATTTTTGATGGGCTTACAGTTGAACTTTTAAATTTTTTAAAGTCATGAAGAAATTAAGATTAATATTTCTCCTTTTTATATTACCGTTGGCTTTTAGCAGTTGTGAGGATGCCTTTTTGAGCAGAGATAATCCCAACAGTATTACGCCTGATAACTTTTGGAAAACGGATGCAGATTTTCAGAAAGCTTTGGCAACCGTTTATGGTTCTTTGCAGTTTGGTACCGTGGCCAATGGAGCGTATTCACAAATGATGGTTTTAGGGGACCTTGGAGGGACAGAAGACTGGTACGTGCCATGGTTTGATTTCACTAAATTCTACTTTTTTGATTCTCACAGCTTCGTGCGTCAAAATTGGAATGACCTTTATATTGGTATTTATCGTGCCAATCAGGTATTGGAAAATTTGGACAATGGAGAGCATAATTTGACCGCTGAACAAAGAAGTATTATCGAAGGGCAGGCACACTTCCTTCGTGGTTATTTCTATTTCGTGTTGGTGAATAACTATGGTGGAGCGGTGGTCAGATTGACAACGCCAAAATCCATTGACGAAATGAATTCACCATTCATCAAAGACTTGAATAAGCTCTATAATGAGGTCATTATTCCGGACTTTCAAATGGCCAAGGACAATTTGCCTCAGCAGTGGACAGCTTCAAGCGATATCGGGCGTATTACTTCGGGGGCAGCAACAGCAATGTTAGGTAAAGTGGCACTTTATAATAAGGATTTTGCCTCAGCGAAGACTTATTTCAAAGAGGTTATCGACAGTGGTGTTTATGCTTTGACAGATTTGATCAGAGATAACTTTTCAGAAGAGAATGAATACAATTCGGAGTCTATTTTTGAGGTGACTTTCTCGGATGCATTGAAGCCTGGTACTGATGGGCAGCAGGATGATGGAAATCAATATGTTCCTGGTTCTGAGGCAACAGATATGGCGCATCAGATCGCAGGATTGAATTTTGGTGGTTATAACGTGGTATTGCCTTCTTATTATTTGCATGAGCTGATGATTTATGATGAGGTCGATACTCGCAATCCAATCAACAGTGCGAACCAGTCAGAGTCTGCACGTATGAATGCCTCAATTGCTCCAATGAACTTTGAAGGGCCATATTACAAGTTGGAGGACAGTAAATTAGCTATTGAGAATGGTTGGGGCTTTGGACAAAGTGCTTATGTGAAGAAATTCACCAATTGGTATTTAGGTCGTGATGCGGAAGACCCACAAAAACGATCAGGGATAAATTTCCGATTGATTCGTTTGGCGGATGTGTATTTGATGTATGCGGAAGCTGTATTGGAGACGGATGGGGATGTGAACGAAGCAATTAAATACATTGATATGGTGCGTAAGCGTGCTGGAGTTGTTACTTTGGAAGACTATATGTCAGGCAATCAGGGGCAATTCCCTCGCTTTGACATCAGTATGCAAGCTTTGCCAGAGGATCAGCGTGTTCGCCCATTGGTCGCACCGACTGCTGAGTCAGTGATGCGTCACCTGCGTATGGTCGAGCGGCCGTTGGAGTTGTGTTTTGAGGGACACCGTTGGTATGACCTGAAGCGTTGGGGCATTACCAAAGAGGTTTTCGAATCGCATCAAATGGATGATGCTGGTCGTCGTGCACAATTGGAAGATGCGGATGGAAACATTTCTGTTCAGGGTCAACCACCAATGTATATTCGTGAGCGTTACCGTGATGATTATACCAATGCCCTTAACAGTGATATGGATATCTATTTCCCTATTCCTACCGACGAAAAGCAGATTAATCAAGGCCTTTAATTTTTTAATTGGAATACAAATGAAAGTTTTAAATAAGTTATTTTTTATCGTGTTGATCGCCGGGATATGTTCCGGCTGTCAAGAGGAAACTGACGGGCCGGTCACCTCGCACTTTTTGGTCAATTCATCTGAGCAAGCGTATGGGAACAGAATCGAGGTGAATAATCATATTTCCATGGTGGATTTGTCTCGCGGGGTCAATTCAAGAGAGTGGTCAGTGCCTCAAGGGGCGGCTTTCTTGGATGAGGATTCGAGTTCGACAAAAACCAATTCAGATGTGATGTGGGCAACTTTCACTAAGTCGGGGACTTATGATGTGAAATTAACCCAAACCTTTGATTCTGATGTCTATGTGGGCGAAGAATTACAGGGTACCAATCAATTAAGTAATACCTTTCAGGTGCGTGTGTTAGACCCTATCGAACTTTCTTTAGAGGCTGATTACTTGGATCTTGAGGGGAATGTAATCAGTACTTTGGTATTGAAAGACGATGCGATGAACGAAATAATGGCCGGTCGTCGTGTACGTTATCGTTTGATGATGGATGGTGAGCCTGCATTGATTAATTTCACCGCTGAGGGCGGAGACCCAGAGCAGGTGGATTATGATGAAGGTGCGATTAATGCGGGGGATGCAGAGGTCACTGAAATTCAGTATAAGCGTGTTGGAGAGTATGACCTTCAGATATTAGGTTCGCGTCGTCGTCCGGCAGGATTGGATTCTTTGGCCTTCAAAAACTTGATCAATGTGGTTCCTTCTACCGATCCAGTATTGTTGAGTGGGGTGTATTATAAAGACGGTAAAATTACATTGGATTACTCTCGTGAAATTGATCCAGCCACGATTCGCCCTTCTGAATTCCTTGTGGAAGCCTTTGATAAGTCTTGGGGATTGTTGGATGGTACGGTGGCTTCTATTGAAGTGGATCAAAATGCTTCTAACTTGGTTTATATCACCCTTGCCAACACGATGATCTATGAGGATGATCAAATCTTCATTACTTATGCTTACAATGGCGAGGCACCTATTGAGGGAAGCCTGAAAAGTACGGATGGAAAACTGATCGATAGTTTCAAGAGTAAGCCATTGACTTTCCTTCCGAAGGACAATATGCTGAAATCTTCAAAAGTAGATTACAGTTTTGAGCAGTATGGTAATGAAGCTTGGTTGTATGACGGTTGGGGTGCTCCTTGGGATGCCTATACGTTGAATGTCACTGGAGATGACTTTGCAACGGGCACCAAGTCGGCTCATGTAGTGATTAATCCAGGTGGTGGAATGATTGTTAATCATAAATCTGCTACGGAAGTGAATGAATATACTTTCAAAGTGGAAGAGGGAAAAACTTATGAGCTTGGTTTGTGGCTCAAAATCATCAAGAATCCTACTGCAACAGGAGCTGAGGCGTCTAATGTGATGTTCTTCATGAATCCGAATATTGACTGGGGGGTATCGAGATATGATATTGGAGCTGATGCACCGCTGAACGAGTGGTTCTATGCCAAGGTAACTTTCCATAGCTTCAGCACTGGTGAGGTTTCCTATTTGATCCGTGGGGTTAATGGAAGCGCCAATGAGGAATTAGAATTCTATATGGATGATTTGACCGCATTTGAGGTGAATACACGTCCATAATAAGCATAAAATATAATTTTTAAAGCTCATAAAGGCTCTTGGGGATGTTTCGGCATGCCTCAAGAGCCTTTTTCTTTACTGGTCATTGTGCAGACTGTCGAAAATTTATAATGATGCTTATCTAAAACGTATCTCTATTGACGTAAGGGCGTTTCATGCAACTTAAGGGACAAAATGATAGCCTATTTGTAGGGGCCGATGCGGCTTGATACGAATTTATAGTCTGATCATTAAGGCGATCCACTTACTATTTGTCGAGTGTGAATTTAGAAGGCTAAAGTGGTTTGTCGATAGATTATCTTAATGTGATTGTTGATTTAATATTTGCTTTCAATATAGTCTTCATAGCTTAAGGTGTAAATTATTTATGCATGTACAATTGTGATAATAAGTTCAAACCACAATAAATCCTAAAAATTATGATCCTTTTAAATGCTACGTTTGGAATAAAATTGATCTGATACTATTTGATAAAAAGACCCCACCTATATCAATCATTGAAAAAATACACCTATTTCACATTAGAATATTTTCAAATTTAGTTTTAAATAAATATAACAATCATGGAAAATTGTTAGCTTTATTGATGATTGTTCGACGTCAAATTATGTGTTATCAGTTGAATAGTTGAAATTATCACCTTCATGACATATACAGCAGCAGATGCGATTCGGGGTTACTGATAAAATATATAAGGGATTATTCAGATTAAATCATACTTTTTAGGTGTTAGATATTAGGATAAAATTACTAAAAAACCCAGAGCAAATTCCTTGCATCTAAAATGCATGAGCCTTATAAAAGAGGGTGTTCAGTTGTTTTTTACTATTTATTTAAATGAACAATGCAGTTGGTTAAGGTTCTATTTTACTGAAATAGACAGTAGTTTTGTTTGTTGTGTTCTGGTGTAAGTTGGTGTTTTTTAGCTGGTTGAAAGTTTTTTTGTACAGTAATTTTTTAATGACTAATACTTGATTATAGGTGGGTTTCGAGGTATATTTTCTTTTGATGAACCTTAATCTGTCGTTAGACAAATGTCATATTTATATGAGTGCTTGTATAGTTTTAGTTTAGGTGAATTTTTTGGGCTGCAGCGTGATTCAGAATACATTTGTCCTATACCACAAAGAGGTGGTCATTAATTTTTTATAAATCAATTTATTCATAGGGTAGTTTTATTTAAGTGTACTGTATTCTCTTTTATTGGTGAATTGAGGATTGATTGAATTTTTAGCACACAGATGAAATGAATAAGAGTGACTTGATGAAGTAAGGTGTGAAACTAGAAATCATTATGACATTTTTTTTCATAAATATTTTACCTAATGAGCATGATGTGTTGAACAATACAAATATGATTTTCAGAAAACTTTTTTTGCTGTATTTACTATTGCCCCATTTACTTTTGGCACAAACAAAGACCGGGTATCAATCTTTAAATGGTGCTTGGGATTTCGTGCAGGTGGAGCAATTAAACCATCAACCTACATCGTCTGCAAATTGGCGGACTGTGCAGGTTCCTCACGACTGGAGTAGGGAGTTTGCCTTTGACTCGATAAATGGTGAAGGATGTACGGGCTACCTCTTGGGAGGGATTGGTTGGTACAAAAAACAATTTGAATTAACGGAAACCAAAGGAGCCCGGGTTTATTTGAATTTTGATGGTGTTTATAATAATGCCACCGTGTATTTGAATGGCAAGAAATTAGGCTTTCACCCTTATGGCTATTCCCCCTTTACTTTTGATATCAGTAGTGATGTTCGAAAAGGTCAAAATGAGATTTTGGTACAGGTGGATCGAAGCCGTTATGCGGACAGCCGATGGTACACAGGCTCAGGTATCTATCGTCAGGTGAATCTTTATGTGGCCAATAAATTGCACTTTCCATTGAATCCGACTTTCATTACTACACCTAAGGTTAGTCAGCAGGAGGCACTGGTGAATATGGAAGTCAAGCTTAACAATGATGAGGCTCGAAAGCAAAACTTTGAATTGGTAACGCAGGTGTTTGATCCTTCAGGCAAGGAGGTATTAAAGCGCCAGCAATCACAAGAAATTAAAGCACGTTCTACTGCGATTGTGAAGTTGGGTATGAGCATTGATTCACCAGTATTATGGGATATTCACAAAGGAAATCTTTATACGGTTAAACAGCAGATCATCCAAGATGGCAAAACCATCGGGGAGCATAGCAGCCGCTTTGGTATTCGTACTTTCAAATTTGATGCACAAACAGGTTTCTCCATTAATGGCACTGGGCATAAGATCAAAGGGGTTTGCTTACACCATGACGGGGGCTTGTTTGGGGCAGCGGTGCCTAAGGGTGCTTGGCGCTCAAGATTACAAACCTTAATTGATGGGGGATGTAATGCTATTCGTATTTCGCATAATCCAGCCTCGAAGGAATTTTTAGAGTTATGTGATGAAATGGGGCTTTTGGTGCAGGAGGAATTCTTTGATGAATGGGATAATCCTAAAGATAAGCGATTGAACATGAATGAACAATCGGTAGATGATATTACCCGAGGTTATACAGAACATTTTCAGGAATGGGCAAAAAAGGACTTGGAGGCGCTGATGTATCGCGATTTAAATCATCCTTGTATTATACAGTGGTCAATCGGTAACGAGATTGAATGGACCTACCCACGTATGGCACAGGCAACAGGATTTTTTAATGCCGATTGGTCAGGGAATTATTTTTGGTCGCAGCCTCCTTATTCGATTGATGAAATTCAAGATAAGCTTCACAGCTTGCCTAAAGGTAAATATGATATTGGTGAAACGGCTCAAAAGTTGGCTCGCTGGACTAAAGCCATTGATACCACCCGACCCGTGATTGCCAACTGTATTTTGCCTTCAGCATCTTACGAGGCAGGTTATGCGGATGCATTGGACATTGTCGGTTTTTCTTATCGTCGTGTAATGTATGATTACGGACATAAAAATTATCCAAATAAACCCCTGATGGGAACAGAAAATCTTGCCCAATGGCATGAGTGGAAGGCCATTATGGAAAGACCATTTGTCGCTGGTACATTCTTATGGACAGGTATTGACTACCTTGGCGAAAGCAATAATCGATGGCCACAGAAAGCGACGCCTTCAGGTATGTTGAACCTGGCTGGATTTGAGAAGCCCTCATATTATATGATGCAGTCCTTGTGGACAGACCACCCGATGGTTTATATGAGTACGCAAGCGTTGGAGCAATCGATCTACCAATTGGATGAATCGGGACAGGTGGTAGAGAAGAAAAAAGATGGATGGAAAACAGCACTTTGGGAATGGCATCAAGTACAGCATCATTGGAATTATCATGAAGGAGAATTGGTGGTCGTAGAGCTGATCTCCAATTGCGAAGAGGTAGAGCTGTTTCTCAATGGTGTTTCCAAAGGAAAGCAAGCATTGATTAATCAGCAGGACAGACTGTTCAAATGGGCGATACCTTTTGAGGCTGGGCGGTTGAAAGCGGTAGCGACACATCATGGGAAGCAAGAAACTTTTGAAATATACACCACTTCAGCTCCTCAAAAAGTGAAGATGGTTAAGCAGGAAGTTTATGAGGATCAGGCGGGAGAATTTTATGCGGTGACGGTGCAGCTTGTCGATCAGGCAGGTCATGAAGTCTATGAGACTGAAAGCACACTAAAGGTGGAAGCAGGAAAAGGACTGGAGATTTTTGGTTTGGATAATGGATGGGCAAGAAGCACGCAGCCTTATCAGTCTAATCAGGTAAAGACGCACAACGGCAAAGCCTTGCTGGTCTTTCGCAAAACAGCAGATAGTGATGAAAAATCAATAAGTATCACCGCTGAAGGCATAGAGAAGCATTTTTTCAATCTTTGATTTAATATATTATGAAAGCAGCTAAATATATCGAAAAGGGCAAATTCAGCATCGAGCAAGGCACTGTAGTGGCTCCAAAAGCAGGTGAGGTACGCTTGGCAGTGGCCTATTGCGGGGTTTGTGGTACGGATGTGCACATTTATCATGGGGTGATGGATGCGCGAGTGAAGCCTCCTCAAACCATTGGTCATGAAGCATCTGCGGTGGTGGCTGAAGTTGGCGAAGGTGTTACGGATTTCCAAGTAGGCGATCATGTGGTTGTTCGTCCGCTTCATTTCGGTGAGCCTCATGCTTTTGATAAAGGCAACCGCCATGTAGGTAAAAACCTGAAATTTATTGGTATTGATGCGCCGGGTGCATTTCAGTCAAGTTGGACTGTTCCTGCTTATACTTTGCATAAATTACCCGCTTCTCTATCGTTGAAATTTGGGGCATTTATCGAACCATTGGCTGTTGCTTGTCATGACGTCAAAAAAGGACGGGTGCAAGCGGGTGAACGTTGTTTGGTTTTGGGTGGTGGCCCGATTGGAACTTTGATTGCTTTTGTTTTAAAGGCAGCAGGAGCAGAGGTGTTGGTTTCTGAAGTGAATGAAAATCGAATCAAGATGCTTGACGAATTTGGTTTCCAAACCATTAACCCAAGCCAAAAAGATGTGGTTGAACACATCACCAATATCACCGAAGGTGCGATGATGGATTGTGTGTTTGAGGTTGCGGGCGTTCAGCCAGCAGTGGAAGTGATGACACAGGTACTTAACGCTACAGGCCGCATGGTGATGGTGGCGATCCATGGTGGTGGCCCTCGTCAGGTTGATTTGTTCAAGTTCTTCTGGTCGGAGTTGGAATTGATCGGTGCACGCCTTTATGAAGAAGATGATTATGAAAAAGCGATTGAGTTGGCTACGGCCGGTAAAATTCCTTTTGACGCTTTGACTACCGAAGTGAAACCTTTGGAGGAGATCCAATCTCTTTTTGAGATTATTGATAACAATCCTAATGGGATGAAGTATTTGGTGAATTGCCAATAAGCAGTACACAATAAGTGCAAAGGGATTATAGCATAATTAAAGTGACAGGTGATCGGTAAATGTCCAGTCACAAGTCACCGATCACATTTTTTGCCTATTTCCTCAGCTTTATTTTTGGTGCTTAATGAATAAAATTTTTGTGGTCATTTCATAAGGTGATAGCTATCATCGAAACTGAAATGCTTCCTATTTTCTATTTTTTTAAAAAAACATATTATGAATATATTAGATAACTTTCGTCTTGACGGTAAAACGGCTTTAGTAACTGGATGTAAAAGAGGGATTGGTAAAGCAATGGCAGAAGGCCTTGCCGCTGCTGGTGCTGACATTATTGGAGTAAGTGCTTCTTTGGAATTACATGACAGTGAAGTAGAGCAATCTGTCAAAGCATTAGGTCGGTCATTCAAGGCGTACCAATGTGATTTCTCAGACCGTAAGGCTTTATATTCATTCATCGAACAGGTAAAATCTGATTTCAATCAGATCGATATATTAGTTAATAATGCAGGAACCATTTTGCGAGCACCAGCGGTTGAGCACCCAGATGAAATGTGGGATAAAGTCGTCGAGGTTAATCAAAATGCGCAATTTATTTTGACACGTGAATTTGGTAAAGAGATGGTTTCGCGTAGATCAGGTAAAATTATTTTCACTGCTTCTTTATTGACTTTCCAAGGAGGAATCACCGTGCCTGGCTATGCCGCAAGTAAAGGAGCTGTTGGGCAGTTGACGATGGCATTTGCTAACGAATGGGCATCTAAAGGGGTTAATGTAAATGCTATTGCTCCGGGTTATATCAGTACCGATAATACTGAGGCCCTGAGAAATGATGAGCAACGTGCAAGCTCTATTCTTAGCAGAATTCCTGCAGGTCGTTGGGGGACGCCTGAGGATTTCGCCGGGCCGGTGGTTTTCCTATCTTCTGAAGCAGCAGCATATATGCATGGCTCGATCATGTTGGTTGATGGTGGCTGGATGGGTCGCTAAGGTTTAATCTAAACAATAATAATTATGAGTTCTGAAATTGAATATCAATTATTTATTGATGGGCAGTGGTTTAAAAGTCAATCTGGCAAAACTGCCAATGTGATCAGTCCTATCGATGAGTCAATAGTGGCCAAAGTGCAGATGGGAGAAGAGGCAGAGGCCGCACAAGCATTAGAGGCGGCTGATCGTGCTCAGAAACAATGGAAAAAAGTACCCGCTCGCCAGCGAGCAGAATTGATGAGAAAGTTCGCAGCTGAGATTCGTGCTAACAAACGAAAATTGGCCGAGCTATTGGTTCGTGAGCAGGGTAAAATTATCTCATTGGCAGAAATCGAAGTAGAGGTTACCGCCACTTTTATCGAGTATGCTTGTGATGGTGCCCGCTCAATCGAAGGAGATATCATGCCTTCGGATAATCCTAATGAGCAGATTCATATCCAAAAAATCCCTAAGGGGGTAGTTGTAGCGATTACAGCCTGGAATTTTCCTTTGGCCTTAGCGGGGCGTAAAATAGGTCCTGCTTTGGTGGCAGGTAATGCGATCGTGGTGAAGCCAACCCAGGAAACGCCTTTGTCAACCTTGGAATTAGGTTACTTGGCACAAAAAGTCGGTTTGCCTGATGGCTTGTTAAATATTGTTACTGGTGCTGGTCGTGTGTTGGGTAATGCATTGGTGGAACACCCAATCACAAAAATGGTAACGATGACTGGAAGTACACCTGCAGGTCAGTCGATTTTCCGTACTGCGGCGACCAACCTAACGCATGTACAGTTGGAGTTAGGTGGCAAGGCGCCATGCATCGTTTTTGCTGATGCCGATATTGATCAAGCCGTTGAGGGAGCCTTCCATTCTCGATTTGATAACTGCGGACAGGTTTGTACCTGTAATGAACGCATGTATGTTCATGAGGATATTTATGAGGAGTTCATGGCCAAGTTTATGGCTAAAGTGGAAGCCTTTAAAGTAGGTGATCCAATGGATCCGAGCGTTGAGATGGGGCCTAAAGTGAATGCTTCTGAATTGGAGCACATGAAAGAACTGGTTGCCAAGAGTGTGGAAGAAGGAGCAACGGTGGCTTGCGGTGGTAAGTCCCCTAAGGGAGGAATCTTTGATAAAGGTTATTGGTTTGAGCCGACGGTATTGACCAATGTAACCCAAAAGATGACCATCGTGCATGAGGAGTCTTTCGGGCCAATCTTGCCAGTGATTAAGTTCTCATCATTTGAGCAGGTGATCGGATATGCCAATGACTGTGAGTACGGTTTGGCAGCGATGATTTTCACCCGAGATATGCAGAAAATCATGCGTTGTAATGATGAGCTTGAATTTGGCGAAATCTACGTCAATCGTGGCCATGGTGAGCAGCACCAGGGATTTCACAATGGTTATAAACTTTCAGGTGCAGGGGGAGAAGACGGTAAATACGGATTCGAACAGTACCTTGAAAAGAAAACCTTCTATATTAAATACTAACACTTTTGAGGAGCGGTGTTTTGGTTGTCACCGCTCCATTATTGCTTATGAGTCAAATAAAAGAACTGAATGCAAGGATTTTCCATGTGCCATTGGCGGAGGTGTTGACAGATGCCAAACATGGAGACCATACGCATTTTGAATTAATTACAGTAACGATCACCGACGAGCAAGGCTTGGAAGGTACGGGTTATACTTATACAGGGGGCAAAGGAGGTTTTGCTATCAAGGCGATGTTGGAGCATGACCTGTTTCCGGTCTTGAAAGGAAAAGACAGTAGGGCTATTGCTGAAATCCATGATATGATTGAGTGGCATATTCATTATGTTGGTCGGGGCGGGATAGCATCCTTCGCCCAGTCTGCTGTTGATATTGCCCTTTGGGATTTAAAAGGAAAGCGTGAAGGAAAACCATTGTATCAAATGGCCGGAGGAGCTGACAGTTCCTGCCGTGCTTATTGTGGTGGGATTGACCTGAATTTTCCTTTACCAAAATTACTGAAAAACATTCAGTCTTATATAGATGCTGGTTTTAATGGGGTAAAGATCAAAATAGGTCAGCCGACACTTGAACAGGATGTTGAACGAGTAAAAGCGGTGCGAGAATTGATTGGTCAGGATATTACCTTTATGGTAGATGCCAACTATTCCATGACCAAAGAGGAAGCGATTAAGGCGGCCAAGGCTTTTAAACCTTATGATATTTATTGGTTTGAAGAGCCAACTTTGCCAGACTACTACACCCAATATGCTGAGATTGCACAACAGGGTGGCGTACCCTTGGCCATGGGAGAAAACTTGCATACACATTATGAGTTTGAATTGGCATTTAAGGACGCCAACCTGAGTTTTATTCAGCCCGATGCTTCCAATTGCGGAGGAATTACAGGCTGGTTGAAGGTGGCGCAGTTGGCCAAGCAACATCAAATTCCTGTATGCTCTCATGGAATGCAAGAGTTGCATGTAAGTTTGGTCTCAGCACAAGAAAATGCCGGTTGGGTAGAGGTTCATAGCTTCCCGATTGATCAATACACCATGCATCCATTGCAAGTGAAAGACTATCGACTTCAGGCACCAACAACCGATGGGATTGGGGTCATCTTTGACTGGAATAAGTTAGCCGAATACGAAATTGAAATTCAGCAGGTAAGTTGTTAATGTTCAATTATTAATGTTCATATACTGGTTGTCACTAAACACTAATCATTAACCACAACCCTTTTTTTTAACAAAAGCACATCAACATGATAGCAGGAATATTATGGGCACTTTTAGCAGGGACTACACTTGGCCTCTATGCACTGCCCGAAAAATACACCAAGGACTTTGCCTTCGAAAATACCTGGGGCCTGTTCTTTTTTATCAATACCTTTATTGTACCCAATATAGCCGCATTTTTATTGATTGATAATTTTCCTGCAATATTAGGAGCAATTCCGACAGGCATACTTTCGGGGATGATCATCGCCAGTTTGATGTGGGGCGTGGGTATGATGCTCTGGGGTAAAGCCATTAATCATATTGGCCTTTCTTTAGGATTCTCGCTCTTCATTGGAACAGTGATTCTGGTAGGATCCTTAATTCCTTTTATGGTCGATGGCTTGCCAGAAACTTACGTCTTTTTGACGATTATTCTGGGGATTGCAGTGGTTTTGACTGGCGTAATTACAAATGGCCGAGCCGGGATTTTACGTCAAATGGATGAAGGACAGAATATTAGCGATGGTGGTATGATTAAGGGGATTACCATTGCGGTAATTGGTGGATTATTAGCCACCGGCTTCAGTTATGCCAATACCATCGGGGGAACGGTGATCGCCGAAGCAGTTGTTGCGCATGGTAATCCGCAGTGGGTAAGTGCAGTAGCAGTGATGTATGTCATTTATATGGCTGGAGGTGTGGCAACGGCACTATATTTCGGCTTTCAATTGACTAAAAAGAAACTTTGGGGTAATTTTGCGGGGAAATCCATAGGGAATAATGTACTGATGACGACGCTGATGGCGGTCTTTAACTTTGCAGCATCGGGACTTTTTGCGTACAGCGCCTATCGCCTTGGAAGCATAGGGGGAACTGTGGGTTATGCTATTTTTAATACTACTTCTGTAGCCATAGCGATTATTTCAGGCATCGTTACCAAAGAGTGGGACAGGGCCTCATCACCTGCACGTCAGTCTTTGTATTGGGGCCTGGCTTGTATGATAGCAGGTATCGTGATTGTCGCTTTGGGAAATGGAATGGTCTAATAAACATATTTTTATCATGAAAAAACATTATATATTTTTTGTATTTGCTTTAATTTTTATTCAGGCTTGTCAGCAAAAAACGTCAACTTCAATTGAAGCATCAACGGATGAGATTTCCGACGAACAATTAGATTTTTTGGGGATTACTAATAAAGAGTATCTAAGTGCCGCCTCAAAACGTGCTCTAAAATGGCCAAAGGTAGGCCCTGAGTGGTTTGGGGAATTTCAGGTAGAAGACTTAAAAGGAGATTTGGCTTTTGAAGAAGGTGTTGTTCGTCGTGATCCTTCCGCAGTATTAAAAATCGATGGGAAATATTATGTATGGTACTCTAAAAGTGTAGGCAAAACGGACGGATTTGCAGGTGATATTGAGAAGGATAAGGTGTTCCCATGGGATCGTTGTGATATCTGGTATGCCACCTCAAAGGATGGTATCACATGGAAAGAGGAAGGTATGGCTGTTGGAAGAGGAGAAAAGGGGGAGTACGATGATCGATCGGTATTTACGGTAGAGGTTATGAAGTGGGAGGATAAGTATTATTTATGCTATCAAACGGTCAAATCACCCTATACCGTACGGGTGAAAAACCAGGTAGGATTGGCATGGGCCACTTCACCTAATGGTCCATGGACCAAGAGCCAAGAGCCAATTTTAAGCCCAGCGGACAATGGTGTATGGAAGGGCACAGAGGACAATCGCTTTTTGGTAGAGAAAAAAGGGGATTTTGATAGTCACAAGGTGCATGATCCTTGTATTATTCCATTCAACGGTAAATTCTATTTGTATTATAAAGGGGAGCAAATGGGAGAGGAAATAACTTTTGGTGGTCGTCAGATTCGTCATGGAGTAGCAATTGCTGACCGTCCAGAAGGCCCTTATGTAAAATCTAAATACAATCCGATTTCCAATAGTGGTCACGAGATTTGTGTTTGGAAACACAATGGGGGCATTATGTCTTTGATCACTACCGATGGACCGGAGAAAAATACAATTCAGTGGTCACCGGATGGGGTGAATTTTGAGATCAAAGCCGTCATTCCTGGTGCGCCTCACGCGATTGGTTTGGTCAGAAGTGAAAATACTGAAGAGCCTTTTTCTATTTTCCGTTGGGGCTTGACACATGAGTATCAAAGTTATGATTATCAGTATATCCGTAGATTTACGGGTAAACGAAAAACAAGTCATAAAGCACCAGGTGAAGCAGGTACCCAAAAGGGGTCTGCTAAATAAAAATATTGGTCGGAAGCAAAGAATAATCCTTGATAAAATAAGTAGATTATTCATTGAACTTCTAAGTTTGAGCAGGACTGGTCTTCTGGTTCTGCATTTTTTTAAAGTGTACCTTAAATACATCTTTATCACTTACTATTTCATGATTTTAAAAAGAATATTGGGGATTGTTTTTGTTCTTTTGCTCAATAACTCCCCGATCAATGGGCAAGGGATTTTGTTGCCCTTCGATCCGCCGAAGGATCAGAAGTGGGAATTAAATCAAGCCATTTCTGATGATTTTGATTATACTTTTTTACCACAGAGTACTTTGTGTTGGATCAATAATCAGTGGAAAAACTATTGGCATAATCATTGGGAAGGACCAGGGCCTACACAGTGGAGACACGAGAATGTGCAGGTGAAGGATGGACATTTGGAAATCAAAGCTTCCCGAAATGGAGATAATAAACGCTTTATCAACAATACAGATGGTACCTATCATACACTAACAGCCACTCAAATGGGGTGTGTGATTTCCAAAGAAAAGGTACGCTATCCTGTTTATGTAGAGGTAAAGTTGAAGGTCGCTAATGCGGTGTTTGCCAATAATGTATGGATGATCAGTGATGATGATTATGAGGAGATTGACATTTGTGAAAATTATGGCGGTGCAGGTGATGCGGATCGTCAGGGGCAAGCATCGAATGCTTGGTATGCTCAGCATATGCATTTGAGTCATCATGTATTTAATAATCGAGAAGGTAAACATTATGATGATTACCAACCCAAAGACGAGCATGGTGTAAAAGGCACTTGGTATTATGAAAGTGGTCGAAAAGACTGGACGGATGGGTATCATCGGGTGGGAGTTTATTGGAAGTCTCCACATCATTTGGAGTATTATATTGATGGAAAGTGGGTGAGGACATTGTCAAAAAATAGCTACACCTACCTGGATCAAAATGGACAGAAACAAAGTCATCAAACGGATTTCAATGTCCTTGATAAGTTTAACTATACCAAGGGAAAAGGCCTTACGAAACCGATGAGGTTAATCATCAATATTGAAGCGCAGGACTGGAATGCCGTGCAAGGTCGATATCCTACGGATAAGGAAATTTATGAGCGCCCGGAAGATCATGTGATGAAGGTTGATTGGATTCGGGTATATCAACCCTCCGAGGTCTTATCTCGGATGTAAATTTTCACCAAGTCCCAGATGACGGCAATGGTTTTGCCCATTGATTTTTTCTTTTTGGTCGTGGTGTCCGAATGCCATAAAATGAATTGATTATTAGTGCTGTACGGACGCCTGGTAACGATAATCAGCCTCTGAGATAATAACAGGTTGGTTGGGTTTGAACCCAATTACCTAACAGATTTAGAAACCCAACAATCAATGAAACAATATACTTTACTTTTACTTTTTTCCGCTTGGAGTTCGGTGGCTTTTTCCCAGGACTGGGCGGATATTCCGGTACCTGCAGATGCGGGAAAAGGGAAAACATGGGAATTACAAGCCTCTGTTTCTGATGATTTCAACTACACCTTTGAGGCCGTAGATGAACGTGCTGACTTCGGTGAAGGAACGAAATGGTATAACTTTTATCATAACCAGTGGGATGGTCCAGGCACCACCTATTGGAAGCATAATCATGTGGAAGTAAAAGATGGAAAGTTAGCATTGAAAGCTTCACGATGGGAAAAAACAAATCAACCTAATCCACAATATCCCTATCCTGGGGCATCGGAAGAATCCAAGATGGGTAGGCCTTTGCACGGGGTCAATGCAGGTTGTATTACTTCCCACCATTCCGTCAAATATCCCGTCTATGTAGAGTCCGCCATTAGTGTAGCCAATATTGAATTGGCCTCCTGTTTTTGGTTATTGAGCGCCGATGATACGGAAGAGATTGACATCATCGAAAACTATGGCGGAGTAGATGGCTTCAAGCATTTAACGCACATCAGCCATCACTCTTTTATTCGAAAACCATTTCATGATTATCAGCCCCGAGACTGGAACAGTTGGTATCCTGATGGTCGGGTCAATTCGAAACACGGTTGGGGTGACTGGGCATGGAACGGAGGCAATCGACAATATCTGCGGTTGGGTGTTTATTGGAAATCTCCCTTTCACTTTGAATATTATATCGATGGGGAATTGGTGCGGGTCATGTATTATAATGCCATTGCTACTCGGATAAATGATCAGTGGGAATATACTTATTATGATGCGATTCACCCTGCGGGAGCGGTGGACGAATGGGGTAATAATGTCGGTGGAATGCCGGTGAATCAAGCCAATGGTTATTCCGCAGTGACTTTGTTCGGTACTTTTCCTTCTTTTGATTTTGAAACTTTGCAGCAGTGTAGTCAGACCTCCAATGGCATCGATGTCATTGATCCAGGTGAATATCAGGGGGGCAATGGATTCACCAAAGAGATGGACATTATCATCAATGTGGAATCTCAGAGTTGGCTGGTGGCGCAGGATAAAACACCAACCGACGAAAGTTTGCTTGACCTTGCCAAAAATACCATGCTCATTGATTGGGTACGGGTCTATAAACCAGTTGCTGAAGAAACGAATATCTCTGTAACAGACGTAGTGCTTTCTCCGACTGAACTCGTGTTGGAATTGGAGGAATCGATCATGCTGGAAACTCAATTTACCCCAGCAAATGCAACTGATCAATCGATGGATTTTACCTCGGACAATGTATTTGTTGCCCAAGTTAATCACCTCGGAGAAGTTACTGCTGTTGGTTATGGAACGACTGTAATCACTGGCAGAACCAATGATGGCGGACATACGGCTACAACGATTGTTAAGGTTGAAAATCCTCATGTTAGTCCACCTGATGGAGAAAGTTTCATTGTTGAAGCAGAGGACTTTAATCGTACGGGAGGCACCTTTAATGATGGTTATGTACCTTATGGAGTCAATCGTGTGGATGGCCTGGGGGTGAACTATGTCAATAGGGATGATTATATGGAGTTTGATTTGCAGGTCGAAGATGCAGGTACATATGAGGTAACTTATTTGATTTCCACTCCCTCAGATGATGCCGAAATTTCACTGAAGGTCGATGGCGAATGGCAGTGTACTACTGCTGTTGCCAATAATGGTGGATGGGGCGACTATGTTTCATTGAAGGCCAATCGTTTAGTTCAGTTTGCGGCAGGTAAACAGGTATTGAGAATTGAAGCGACAGGGGAGCACGATTGGCAGTGGAATTTGGATAAAATTACTTTCGTCCTTAAGGAGAGAGAATATATTGCGGTAGCAGCAGTGAGTCTGGGTAGTGATTCGGAAGAAATGGAAAAGGATGAAACACTCCCTCTTACAGCTACAATCGCACCACAAAACGCAAGCAATAAAGTGGTTAAATGGAGTAGTAGTGATCCAGCGGTGGTCACGGTAGTGGGTGGTTTGGTGACCGCCTTGGCCGATGGTAATGCAACTGTAAGTGTGATTACGGCCGACGGGGCATTCACTGATGAAACCAAGATTAGGGTCGGAAAACCACTTACAGTTGAAGAACAAGGTCAAGCCTTACCCTTTGAAATTTTTCCGAATCCAGTAATGGATGTGCTGACTATTAAAGGGGATGCACTTGAAGGGGTAAATTTGAAAATAGTGGGTTTGAATGGTGAAAAATTGATGGAGTGGCGAGCTGAAACTAATGCTGATATTCAATTGAACCTTTCCTTTTTTAAAGCTGGAATATATCTATTGCAAATTCATAAAGGGCAACAGATTCATCATTATAAAATATTGAAAAATTAACCTTTACAGAATTAGTCCAATAAAAAGGAAGCGCCCCTTTTTATATTTATCCTTGTAATAAGGCCAGCTATCTTTTTTGCTGGCCTTTTTTTGATTGTTTTAATTGTTGTCTTAGGGCTCAAGAACTGTTTCTCTTTGGACAAAATACATCAGTCCACCTTCATTACAACTTATCTATAAATTCTCCCAAATTATCCGAACGTTGCAAATGCAATTTTTTGCGCAATCGATACCTTGTTGTGTGGACGCTTTCGGTACTGATTCCCAAAAGTTTTGCCATTTCTTTACTGTTGAAATTCAGTTTGATCAAGGCACAAATTTTTTGCTCTCCTTGTGTTAGTTCAGGGAAGGAATTTCTCAATTTTTTATAGAACTCACCATTAACCTTGACAAATCGGGCTTCGAATTCCTTCCAGTTTTGAGCCGTATTGGTGTTGATACTTTTGGCCAGCTTGTTGATCTTGTTTTTGTCTGGTGCTTTTCGTTGAGCTTCCAGTTCTTTTTTCAGTTCTGCCAAAGTCTCCTCATGCTGGATAATCTGTAAGGCTGAGGAAGTTAATTCTTTATTTTTGATTTCAATAATCTCATTGGTTTTGGCCTCTTCCACACTTCTTTTTTCTTCCAAAATCCGCTTTTCATTATTGTATTTAATTCTGAAATAACGATAAGTGGTAAAAATTCCCATGACCAAAAATATGATGGTGATATAGGAGATAACCGACTTCAAATACCAAATGCTATCCTCATTTTCCAGTTGAATTAAGCGCTGCTCCTGCATGAGCTGGGCTTGTTCTTCTTTTTGCAATCTGTATAAATCTTTGATCTCCAGAAATTGCTGGTTTTGCTCACTTCTTCCACCGAAAATAGACTCATTCAGCTGTTTGGCATTTTTCAACATTTTATAGGCCAGATCACTTTTACCCATTTTTCGATACAGTTCTGCCAGTCGTTCATAAATCTCAGGCGTAATATCATAATGACTTTTATGTTGATTGGCCACCGCAATAGCACTCTTTAAGTAACGTTCAGCATCTTCCGCCTCATTCTTTTCCATGAAAATTTGCCCCAGCATATAGTCATAGATCACCAGATAGGAGTGCTGCTTGGTCTTGAAGTAATTGTGCATGGGCAATAAGGTTGACAATGCTTCATCATAATTCCCTTCCATGTATTGATTGTAGCCCAGTTCAGCATTGACAAAATAGCCTGTCATATCCGCATCGGCAGTGCCTACTCGCAACATTCGGCAACTATCCAAATAAGCCTTGGATTTACCTGTTTGACCTGCTTTTCTGAATAACACCCCCAAAGCATAATAATTTTCACCCGTCATTTTATCATAATTAGGGATGGTATCGCCATATGTTTTTAGGCCATTGAGTGATTTGTTAAAGTAAATCTCTGAAGTCTGAATACGCGCATATAAACTATAGAGCCAACCCAGTCCGTAATAAACCTGAATTTTGCTTATTTCATCTCCCATTTGATCAGATAACAATAAGGCTTCCCAATAGCTGTCATAAGCCGCACCAAAATCAGCTTTGTGGGCACTCATATTGGCAAGTCCCAATAAGCTTTTGATCATACTTGAAGTGTCCTTCTCATGAATCCCATTCTTGTAAGCCATTTTATACAAAAAGGCACTGCTGTCCGCATTAATCAGGCTGAAATCTGCGGCCTTATTTAGTAATTCGTTATTCTGGGTAGACTTTATTTGGGGTAAAGCAAAGCAAAGGGAGTATGAGAAGAGGATGAAAAATTGTAAGAACATAATTTTGGGTAGTAATGTTTTCATATTTGGAAATAGAGTTATGTTAGTTGTAAATACTTAAAAAATAGCAGGTTAATGTTTTTTTGTTCAGTTGAAAAATTACGCTGTCTATTTAAAAAATTCAGTCATCATATTTTTGTGATGTTGACTTTATTAATATACACTTTTTTTGGTGTTATTTTCAAATATAAACAGTGTCATATTTATATAAAAATTGATGCGATAAATTAATGTTTGTCAATAGACAATCAACTGCTATATAATTGAAATTTACTTTTCTCTATTTTTTTATTTAATGTAAAGCGATGAGACACTTAACTATTTTTTTGGTATTCAGTTTCCTTTTTGAAATACCTCTTTTAGCACAACCAGGTACTATCGGATCTCATGATTCCAATAGCCAATTGGTACGTGATTTGAACGGGATGAAGTGGAAAATGAAAATGATGAGGCCAGGTGAAGGTATCAAGCAAGGCCTGCATCAGATTCCACCTGAGGATATCGAAACCCTCGTTTGGAACTTTGCGAATGTGCCAGGGGATGTTTATACTGATTTATGGCAAAATGGGGCAATTGATGACCCCTATTTTGGGAGGAATAGTGTAAAGGCGCAATGGGTGCAACATTATGAGTGGTGGTATGCCTATCAATTTAATGTGACAGAGTCAATTCAAGATCAATTGGTAAAGTTGGTTTTTGAAGGAGTCGATTATAGTTGTGATGTATGGTTGAATGGCCATTTTTTGGGGCATCACGAAGGGGCATTTTCCAGTTTTTCATTTGACATCAACGAAGTCTTGCGTGTGTCTAAGCATTGGCTGCAAAGCACTAACATGTTAATGGTGAAACTGGATCCACCACCACAGGTCAACGCAAATGTGGCAGGAAAGAAAACCCCCTGGTTTGGGGATTATTGGCGGGACTTGATTCCATTTGGGATTCACCGCCCAGTGAAGATCATTTCAACAGGAAAAAGCAGGTTTGAGGATATCTATATTAATCCGCAGCTGCAAAAAGATAAAAGTGCAGTGCTTCAGCTTGAATTGACGGTGGAGAATACTCATGAAGAAGCCAGGGAACTGGAATTGATCGCTTCCTTTGAGGGACATAATTTTTCATCCACTAAGCAGACGGAGAAATTTGCAGTGACTGTTCCTGCGGGTAAGCACTTAATTAAACACCCCGTAAGGGTTCGTAATCCTAAACTATGGTGGCCATGGGATCTTGGGGAACCGAATCTTTACATCGCCAAGATTTCGATCAAAGATCAGGAGGTGTTTCAGGATTATGCAGAAACGACCTTTGGAATCAGAGAAGTCAGTAGCGAATGGAATCCAGGATTTTCAAAAGAGCAAGTGAGTTTTCCAAGAACCACCCTGATTAATGGCAAAAATCATTTTATCAGATCGGCTTGTTGGGGTGGGCCACCAGATATTTTCGTGGGGCGTACCACTGAAGAGAAATATCGCAATTTGATTCGTCTGGCAAAAGAAGCAAATTTGAATAATATCAGGATTTTTGGCTGGCATCCACCAGAAATACCGCTTTTTTATCAGCTTTGTAATGAGGCGGGATTAACGGTTTGGCAGGACATTATCCCTCTTGGGACGGGAAATATTGGCCAGACCGTTGAAGAGACACAACCGATCATTGCCGAGGCGATTAATGTCTTGAAAGAAAGAAGAAATCACCCTTCATTGATCATGATGGAAGGTGGGGAAGAGATGTTGCTTCGTACGGCGGATCCCGCTTTTGGTCGCGCTTTCCTCGAAGCATTGGGGGATTCCTTGCAGCAATATGCTCCTTTGCCTTATGTGCCAGATTCTCCTTTAACCTGTGAAGTTTCGCAGGCCGCGGGTTATAAACCCAAAGAAGCCGTGCATGCGCTCAATTATTTTTATAATATGGGGCATGATTTGATGGAGGACTGGTACAGGAAATTAGATTATCCGATTGTTCCAGAGTTTGCGATTACCTCCATCCCCAATGTAGAGAGTTTGAAAAAGTTCATTCCTGAAGAGGAGTTGTGGCCTGTGGGTTTGAGCTGGGGACATCACTGGGCTGATCTTGATCGATTGAAAATGCAAAACTGGGATACTTTTGGTGATGAAAAAACGGGCAGTTTGGAGGAATTTGTCATTGCTTCTCAAGAGGCTCAAGGGATTATTTTCCAGAATGGCATCGAGTATTTTCGTCGTCAAAAACCAAGATTGAGCGGTATTGCCCTCTGCCATTGGATGACTTATTGGCCAGACATGAAATGGGGGGTGATTGATAATTATGGGGTAGCCAAACGGTCTTTTGATTATGTAAAAAAAGCCTATCAACCGCTATTGGTCTGCTGTGATTTCACAAAGCGCAGGTGGAAAAATGAGGAGCGATTTAGAGGGGATATTTGGGTGGTTAATGATCAGTACAAGACCTATAAAGACTGTCAGGTATTGTTGGAAATTACGGATAGTGAGGGGAAAGTACTTTATAATCAACAGCATAAGATTAAGAAAATAGAAGGCAATAGTGCGAAGTCCTTTGTGCACATAGAAGAAGACATCCTTCAAAAAGTCAATCAACATTTTCAGCTTAAACTTAGCCTTATCAGTAAGGAAGGGAAGGAAATTTCAGCCAATGATTATTTTTTCTTGATCGGTGATCAGGAAAAAGCATCAGCCGAATTTAAACAAATGGGCAAGCAACTGCATGAGAAGAATGAAAAATATACTTATGGTAACTACCTGAGGTTTTTTCAAAAGGATCATAGCAAGTCTGAGGGTTTAATTTCTGATTTAGATTAATTGGATTTGATTTATTGCTGTATGGGCCGACCTGTGTGTCTGCCCTACGAAACCCTATTGAACACACTCCCAATCATTTCTTTTTAAGGAGCTGTTTCAATGCTGCTGAGTTGATTAATTGAAATATCACCTTTAATTACTTTAATACATTCCCATTTTATAGATAGAAAACAACTTGATGTTAGTGTTTAATTGCTTTGTATTTAGGGTTTTATAGTAGAGGTTCCGGATTGGAGTATCAGATAAAATAGATTGTCAGTTTTTAATTTTTTTTCAACCCGTGTATAGTTTTCTGTCAGTCGGATTTATTGTCCTGTACAACTGCCTCGCCTACTTTAGATCCAAATCAACAGGGCAATAGCATAAGTTTCTTGTCCATGAATTTTTCAAAATGAGAACTTCTTTTTTTGATTGAAAGGAAAATCTTTTGAATTCATTTTTTAACCAATATCAATATAAATAGATGGGTAAAGTGGTCACTTTTGGAGAAGTCTTGATGTGTTTGGCATCTCCAGGCGCAAGTAGGCTCAAGCAAAGTCATAGTTTAGATATCGATTTTGGCGGTGCTGAAGCCAATGTAGCAGCTTCTTTAGCACAATTTGGTGAGCAAGTATCTTTCGTGAGTCGTTTGCCACAAAATGATATGGCAGAATTAGCTTTGATGTCACTCAAAAGCTTTGGGGTCGATACAGCCGGTGTTTTGTCAGGAGGCAATCGAATGGGTTTGTATTTTTTTGAGAATGGAGCGGTTTATCGTTCCTCTCAAGTGATCTACGATCGCTTACATTCTGCCATGGCCGAAATCACACCCAACATGGTGGACTGGGATCAGGTATTTGATGGTGCTGATTGGTTCCATTGGACAGGGATAACGCCAGCACTTTCTGCCTCTGCGGCAGCCACCACTAAGGAAGCCCTTGAAGTTGCCCGAGCTAAGGGGGTAAAAATTTCGGGGGATTACAATTACCGAAGCAATCTTTGGAAGTGGGGCAAGACGGCGGAAGAGGTGATGCCTGAGCTGTTAAATTACTGCGATATCATGTCAGGTATTCATCCTGATGTTGATGTCGTGAAGGATGGGGTAAGTGATGAATTATATGCGGCATCAGGTCAGGAAATGATGGATCAATATCCTCATTGCGAACTGGTTGTATTTACATCCCGCGGGAGCTTGAGTGCAAGTCATAATACTTGGGCAGGGGCTTTATTCGATGGGGACCAAGTGTATCGAAGCCCACAATACAATTTGACGCATATTGTTGACCGTGTGGGAGGGGGGGATTCATTTATGGCCGCTTTGATTTATGGACTTCGACATTACGCCACTAAGCAGGAGGCGGTAGAGTTTGCTACGGCGGCATCCACCTTGAAGCATTTTGTCGCAGGGGATCGGAATGTGTGTACCATTGAGGAAGTCGAGGCGTTGATGTATGGCGACAAAACAGGAATTATTAACCGTTAATCACAATCATAAATTTTTACAACTATGGCAAAGGTAGTCACTTTTGGTGAGATCATGTTGCGTTTGGCAACGCCAGGATATTTACGTTTTCATCAGGCAAATGAATTTGAAGCTACTTATGGTGGCGGGGAATCCAATGTAGCCGTTTCATTGGCCAATTATGGTATGGACGTCTCATTTGTTACCCGTTTACCAAAAAATGATATTGGTGATGCAGCGATCAAAAGATTGCGTTCCTATAATGTGGGCGTAGATCATATTGTGCTGGGGGGTGATCGAGTGGGGATTTATTTCTTAGAGACAGGAGCGGTCTCTCGTGGATCAAAAGTAGTGTATGACCGTGCCAATTCATCCATTGCTGAAATTCAGCCTGGAATGATTGACTGGAAGACGGTCTTTGCTGATGCGGATTGGTTTCACTGGACTGGAATTACCCCTGCATTGTCTCAGGGGGCAGCAGATGCATTGGAAGAAGCGCTTGAAGTAGCTAAGGAAATGAATGTAACGGTATCATGTGATTTGAATTACCGTGCCAAGCTTTGGAAATATGGTAAGCATTGTCATCAGGTGATGCCTAAGTTGGTGGCATTGACCGACATTGTTTTAGGCAATGAGGAAGATGCGGAGATGGCTTTGCACATCAGTCCTGAAGGCGTGGATGTTACGGGAGGACAGGTGGATGGAGAGGCGTATTTGTCTGTTTCCAAGCAGATCATGGCTAAATTTCCAAAGGTCAAAAAAGTCATTACTACGCTTAGGGGCTCCATTAATGCTAACCATAACACTTGGGAAGGGGTGTTATATGATGGTGAGAAATTATTTAAATCAGCCAGAAAATACGACATCACACACATTGTGGATCGTGTAGGTGGGGGAGATTCTTTCATGGGAGGATTGATTTATGGATTGAATAAATACCCGGAAAATGATCAAAAGGCGTTGGATTTTGCCGTGGCAGCTTCTTGTTTGAAACACACGATTAAAGGTGACTTTAACCTGGTGACGGTTGAAGAAGTGGAAAAATTGATGGACGGTGATGCCTCTGGACGTGTTGCCAGATAGAATATAATACGCAAAAATACATACTGATGAATTAGAAGTGGTAGCCAGCTAAAATCTTAAGATAAGTCAAAGGCTACCACTGTTTTTTTTTAATTAACACAATATTATGGCAAGATTTACAAAATTTGAAGTGGTACAAAAAATGGGAGAAAGTGGTATGGTTCCCGTATTTTATCACCCTGATTTGGAGGTATGTAAATCCATATTGAAAGCCACTTATGAAGGTGGGGCGAGGGTTTTTGAATTTACCAATCGGGGGGATTTTGCTCACGAGATTTTTGGTGCGCTGAATAAGTGGACAGCATCTGAATGTCCAGAAATGATTCTGGGGGTAGGCTCTGTGATCGACCCAGCGACCACTGCTTTGTACCTACAGTTAGGGGCTAATTTCATTGTTTCACCCGTGATGAATCCTGAAATGGCCAAAATTTGTAACCGTAGAAAGGTGGCATGGTCGCCCGGCTGTGGTTCATTGACTGAAATATCCCGAGCAGAAGAACTGGGCTGTGATGTAGTCAAAATATTTCCTGGGCAGCAAGTCGGTGGTCCCGAATTTGTCAAGGCCGTTAAGGGACCATTTCCGTGGTCTTTAATCATGCCTACGGGCGGCGTTAAACCTGAGCGAGATAACCTTTTGGAGTGGTTCAAAGCAGGAGTGCATTGCGTAGGAATGGGTTCTCAACTGATGGTTAAAGACGCATCAGGAAATTTTGACCTGAACGCCATTAGTGCGAAGACAGCGGCCGCATTGGCCATTATTGATAATTTTAAACAAGATCATTATGCATGCAATCATCGCTAAATTCACCGTTAAAGAAGGAAAGAAGGACACCTTCTTGGAGGCCATTGAGCCACTGATTAAAGCTTCCCAGCAAGAAGAGGGCTGTTTAGAATATCAGCTTAACAAAAGCATAGATCATCCTGATGTTTTCGTCTTTTCAGAAAAATGGAAAGACCTCGAAGCTATCGCAAAACATGAAGTGGCTCCACACTGCCTTAAGGCGGCTCCTATTATTGAGGAAACGGCAGTCGCTGAAATTCAGAAATTTGAAATTGTTGAACTATAGGTATAGACCTCCGAAATTTTGTTTTGGAGGTCTTTTTTTCAAAATTGAATGCAATATATCTTATTCAGCACCTTATGGTTATTAAAATATTGTATAGGCAAAATTACCTTGAAATAAATTGAGTGATATTGCCTTAGCATGTTCTGTATCCATTCAATACATCACTTTTTTTGAATTCACTTCGTCCATTTTTTATGAATCATTGTCGGGTTATTGTATAGTCAAGTTATCTATTGTTTCCCATTGTTAGGTAATAATTTGACTTCTATCAATTTATAACCCAAGCCAGTCTTTGGATTTTTTTGAGGCTGGTGAAAACCAATTTTTTATGAAAAAACTTTTTTACTTTGGTTTATTGATTTTTTTATGGATCAATATCGAACCTACATTAGCACAAGAGGTTCAGGTGGACCTGAATTTGAATGTTATTCATTCTGTCGATAATGTGAGTGACTTTGGCCGTGAAAGGCATATGATTGTGCACTCAACCCCGACGGATGCAGATTGGATTGGAGAAGAAGATAAACGTTCTTATTTGATTGATGATCTGAATGTTTATTTTGGTCGGGACAACGGTTCTGCCACCTGGAAATTCAATAATACACCTGCGGACCCCAACCGGCCACATTATCCTGATATGGAATGGATGAAAACGGAGGCTTTGCGCTTGAAAAAGCTTTATGATGAGCAAAACTTGGCGCATCAGTATGAGTACAAGGGACCAATGATCATGGGGACCAACCCTCATCCGACCTATCCTACCTTGAGTTGGCATACTGACGGGATGACCTGGACAGGCTGGCAACCACAGGATGTCGAAACGTCTGTTGATTGGGTGGTGCAATACCTTGATCATTATTTTCAGGAGCACCCAGGAGGATCAGGGGAGCCAATGCCTACTTATTGGGAGGTAGTGAATGAAATCGATATGCTGATGATGACAGGTCACCTGACCTTTACGAGCATTGAACAAATTTGGAAATATCACAATCTGGTAGCTAAAGGTGTGAAAGAGCGTTTGGGCTCAAAGGCACCGCAAGTAGGAGGAATGACCTGGGGAATGCATGATTTCCATATGCGTGACTGGGTATCTCGTTACCCTGTTTCACAGGCTTTGGCTTGGGGCGTTAAAGAGGAAGCCGTAGCGACTGCTTTTGAACCTTATATGTCCGATGACTGGTACCAGTGGGATGTGATGTGGCAGGGCTTTATTGACCACTGCGGTGAGAATATGGATTTCTATGGCGTTCATATTTATGACTGGCCAAACTGGGAAACACCTTCGAGTTTTATCCGCTCGGGAGGTCAGACGGAAGCTTTGCTGGACATTTTGGAATGGTATGACCTGTATAAATTCGGCAAGCGAAAGGACATCATTCTATCAGAATATGGTGCCGTTTCTGGACATTATATCAACAATATGCCCAATGCGGATCCAAAACGCCGTGACTGGGAAAACCTGAAGCCTTTCAACTCGATGTTCATGCAGTTTTTGGAGCGTCCTTCACACATTCGATTGACCATGCCATTTACGCCTGTAAAAGCCCATTGGGGAGATCATTTGAATGATGATGGCTCGATCAAAAGCCGTTACCCATACAAAATGCTTGATGCCAACGAACAAGGGGAATATGAGTGGACGGAATACATCAAGTTCTTTGAATTATGGAGTGATGTGGAAGGTACCCGTGTGGAGACTAAATCTTCCAATTTGGATGTGCAGGTGGACTGTTATGTGGACGGGTCGCACGCTTATTTGATTTTGAATAACTTGTCAGCAACAGCACAGGACATTGCGTTGAATTATTTCGACAGTCAAGAAAATACACCTACTAATGTCCATGTGAAGTATTTGTATTTGGATGAGCAGTTGGGCGCTAACGGAGAGCCTGTTTTGGAAGATTATAACCTATCCACTGCACCAGGCAAGTTTCACTTGAAAGGTGACGGAACAGTGATCTTGGATTATCAGTTTTCTCAATCAATCGCCTTGAATGAAAGCTGTAAGGAATATAAATTCATGGGAGAGAAGTTGGGCAGTGGAAGCACGCCAGCAGGTGGTGATAAAATCCATACTACCGTAAGCAATGGCAGTCTGACAGCACAGGTGAATAATGTTAGTATTCCGGCGGGATATGCAGAAGCACGATTAAGAATCTCTGGTGATTTCTTTACGGATCATGTGGGGGTACCTGAAATTACCGTCAATGGACACACGGTAGAATATGATGGCAATGTGAGAGGTGATCTGGATAAAACAGGTCAGAATAAATGGTTGGGGGTATTGGAAGTACCGGTCCCAATGGAATATTTAGCGGCATCGAATGTGATCACCTGTAAGACCACTAACACAGTAGAATATGCGACGGTGATGATTCAGATTTGGGATTTCTCCAACACACCAGGTCGTGGAGATCAACAAGCAGTGGCATTGGCAGGCATTAGCACCGCACCAAGCTTGAGTTTGATGAATGGCGAAACCAAAAGTGTAGCAGTGACCTTCAGCCCAAGCAATGCAAGTAATAAAAATTTGACTTGGACATCATCAGATAATGCGCTGGCGACCGTGAATGAATTCGGACAGGTAACTGCTTTGGCGGATGCAGGACAGGTGAGTATTACGGCTACTTCAGAAGATGGTCAATTTACTGCAACGGTAGATTTGGATTTGGCGCCTTATACCGAGACGGCCGTTTCGAGCATCAGCATTGATCAAGGAGAAAACCTGACGGTGGGTTATTATGTGACCACGCCACTTACCGCAACGATTTCACCTGAAAATGCCACCACTCAAACAGTGGTTTGGTCGAGCAGTGATTCAACAGTCAGTGTAGATGCGGCCACAGGTAAAGTCAATGGTTTGGAAATTGGTCAGTCGGCAGTGATCACGGCGACAGTCATTGATGCGGTAAGTCAGCAACAATTCACCGATCAGATCACGGTCACGGTAGGAATCGCAGGAGAAGAGCAAATTTTTTGTGGTGGATTACCTGCTGCGGTCAATGCACATACTGAATTTATTTTTGAATTGAATGCCAATGCAGATGTCAATCGTTCGGTCAAATTGGAATTAACACAAGGGACTCAAGTGCTGGGCAGTCAGCAAGTCAGTTTAACTGCTGCGGGTAAGCAATCTGTATCTGTACCGCTGAGCCTAACTTCATTGCCTTCAACAGGGGAATACACTTTAAAAGCCACTTTACTAAAGAGTGGAACTGTGCTTTCTACTTGTGAACAAGCGCTCACAATACTGCCCGCAGTTGAGGTCAGCCAATTGGTTTTTGTGGATGGATTACGTCAGGTTTTACCGAATGATCAATTGCCTTTGGAAGTACAGGTATTGCCTGAAGATGCCTTCGATCAGGCAGTGAGTTGGAGCAGTTCCAATGTGGCAGTGGCTACGGTTGATGCGCAAGGAATAGTAACAGGTAAAGCGATAGGAGAGGCAACGATCAGGGCAACTTCTGCCAATGGTGTTTTTGCAGAGGCAGTAGTCAGTGTGGTGAATGAAGTGATGGTGGAGCCAACGGCTTTGGTCTTGCCTAAACAGGTGACTATTTTGCCAAACGGAAGCTATCAAGCAGAGACGGCATTTATTCCTGAATGGACCACGGACAAAGCCGTACAGTGGCAATCTTCTGATCCACAAGCCTTGGCAGTGAGCCCTCAAGGATTGATTACGGCTAATGCACAACAAGGAACTTTTACGGTGACAGTCAGTAGTACGAATCAGCCTTCAGTGAATACTTCGATGCAGGTAACAGTTGGAAATATTCTCAAAATTGAAGCCGAGGAATTTGATCAGATGGGCGGTGCGGTTGGTGAAATCGCTATTTATGATATTCCTTCAGGAGGGCAGGGGATCAACAATGTTCAGCGTGGTGACTTTGTGAGTTATGAGGTGTATGTGCCTGCTTCGGGGCCCTATTTGGTGAACTTTCGGGCGGCTACGGGAGTAGAAGATGGACAAATTGAACTACTGGCGAATGAGACCGCTTTACTGACGGTCAAAGTGCCAACCACCTCTTGGGAGGAGTTCACGAATGTTGCCTATGCACAAACCATCCAATTGAATGAGGGCGCTTATACCCTTAGACTGAATGGGGCAGGTAGCAGCGACTGGCAGTGGAATTTGGATTATTTTACACTGACTTATCAAGGAGAAATCAGTTGTGATCCATTGACGGATATCGCCTTTGATGAAGCACAAAAGACCATGGCGGTGGGTAGTCAATTGACCTTGAATGCGCAGTTAAGTCCTGCCAATGTTTGTCCAACGACCCTTGAGTGGTCAAGTAGCAATCCAGCCGTGGCAGCCGTCAATGCACAAGGTGTGGTCGAGGCTTTGACCGCAGGCGTTGCAACGATAAAGGCCAGTGCCAATGGTTTGGAAGCTACAGTAGAAATCACGACTACGAATCAGGATATTGCAGTCACTGAGGTGAATTTGACACCTGCAACAGTGAGCTTGTCCGTTGGACAGCAAGCGAACCTGACAGCCACGGTTTTACCTGAAAATGCTACGAATAAAACGGTCAGTTTCTTGAGTGATCAGCCTACCATTGTCAGTGTGAATGGGGAAGGATTGATTACGGCTTTGGCCAATGGAACAGCCAATATCACGGTGACCACTGAAGATGGAGGTTTTACAGCAAACACTTTGGTGACGGTGGCTGAATCTACGGGATTTGTTTTGGAAGCAGAAACCTTCGAAAGCACGGGGGGTACTTTTGATGATGGGCTGGTTCCTTTTGGGGTAAATGCAACAGCAATTGGTATTAATTATGTCAATAGTGGTGACTGGGCAAGCTATACTTTGAATGTCCCTGAAGGTGGACAGTATTCAGTGCATTACAGTATTTCTACACCAGAAAATAATGCGGAAATCACCTTCGAATTGGACGGTGTTGTCTGGAAATCAACCGCCGTGCCTAACAATGGACAATGGGATGATTATTCATCACCAGTTCAGGCTGAAGGATGGATTGAATTGACGCAGGGCAACCATCAAGTTCGAATTTTGGCAACAGGAAGCGGGGATTGGCAATGGAATTTGGATAAGGTGACTTTCAATTATGAAGCACCAATTTTCAATGAGCCAATCGCAGTAACGGGCGTAAACTTATCTGCATCGACATTGGATTTATTTGTTGGGGCTGAAGAAACATTGATAGCCTCGGTATTGCCTGCCAATGCAACAGATCAATCCGTGCGTTGGTCAAGTTCTTCTACCTTAGTTGCAACAGTCGATGCCAACGGCTTGGTACAGGCACAGGCGGAAGGAACAGCAACGATCACCGTGATCACCAATGATGGTGATTTTACAGCGAATTGTGAAGTAACAGTATCAGTACCTGCGGCATCTCTGCGTATTGAAGCAGAGGATTTCACTGCAACAGGTGGTACTCATGGTGGGTTTGAGATTTATTCATCAGCCTCAGGTGTTCAGGCCGTTAACTTTGTACAGACCGGTGATTGGGGAGAATATAGCATATCCGTACCAACAACGGGCGAGTATGACATCACTTACCATGTCGGTACAGGCGTAACAGGGGCTGCGATCAGTTGTCTGGTGGATGGGCAACAAGCGCATAAAACCACGGTTCCAAATAACGGCAATTGGGATGGATTCAGTGATTTGGCCGCCAATGGACCGGTTAGTTTGAGTGCAGGAACCCACACCATTCGTCTGTTAGGCGATGGTACCAATGGCTGGGAGTGGAATATGGATTATTGGACTTTGACACCAGCAAATGCCGCTTTGCGTCAATTCTCAGCTAAAGATGAGGAAATTCTTGTTTATCCGAACCCAATGAAAGAGTCCTTGAATATAGTCAAGTTGCCTTATGGACAAAAATCAATTTCATTGGTGAGTGTATTGGGCAAAATCATTAAAACGGTCACTACCAACCAAGAACAAATTAAAAACTGGTCTGTTGGAAGATTGCCCGCAGGCGTTTATCTTTTGAAAATTCAGTTAGATGGAAAAACTTTTAAAGTGATTCGCTTGGTGAAGGAGTAACCGAATATCTATTAAATAACTTTTTATATTTGGCAAGTCTATAAGTAGAATAGGCTTGCCATTTTTTTAAATAGCTTATTTGTAAAGAGAACAATGAAACAATCCTATATTTAACATAATTGATATTATACGCTTTTTTGTGAAATGAGCTAAAATAAGTCCACACAGTTGTATAACTTATTTAATTTTCCGCAATACGGGGATAAAATCTAACGGGCAGTCAACTGTAATCACCTGACCACCTTTTGAACACTCACCAGTATTTTCATTTTTCCACTGATGTCCCTCAGGGAGATAAACCTTGCGCTGCCGTTGCTCATACTTGAGAACAGGAAAAACAAGCAGGTCTGGGCCAAACATATATTGGTCTTCCATGGACCAGCATTTGGGGTCGTCAGGAAATTCCAAAAACATCGGACGCATTGGTGGTGTGCCCTCGTTTTGGCACTGGTCCATCAGTTGCTGAATGTAGGGCCTCAGTTGTTCCCTGTAATGAAGGTATTTTTTCAGGTAGCCAAAAACTTCTTCTCCATAACTCCATACTTCATTGTTTTCTTCCGCATCGCCATTTCGGAACCCATGTAATCGGAACAATGGACAAAAAACACCAAACTGAAACCACCGTACAAGTAGCTCCCTGAAATATGCCGACCTGGGTTCGCCTCCGTAAAATCCGCCGAGGTCGGTGGTCCACCAGGGAATGCCACTTACAGCCATATTAAGACCAGATTTCACACTGACTTCAAGCATTTCAAAGCTGGACTTTATATCACCATTCCATACTGCGGAACCGAATTTCTGACTTCCCATAAATGCACTTCGGCCCAGGGAGATAACCGAACTTTCCCCTTGTGATTTCAGGCCGTCAAAGATCATTTTTTGGGCGTAATAAGGGTATAGTCCGCCACATTTTTCGGCATCACCAAGATGAAATTTTACGCCTGAATAATCGGGAAAATGGCTGACCAGTTCCGGCTCAATGGCATCAAGCCAAAAAGATTTTATCCCGTACTGCACATAATTTTGACGTAATCGGTCCCATATAAACTTTCGTGCTTCGGGATTAGTGGGATCCATCAGGTACATTCCTTCCCACGATGGCCCACCATTGTCTGTAAAAGAAAGCATCACTGGCACGCCATGCTTTACGCCTGCAAGCATCCCATTTTTCATCATGTGAGGAAAATTTTCACTTTTTCGGCTGACGGTAGGCCATACAGAAACCACCAGCTCAATACCCATGGCTGTTAAGGCTTCCACCATTGCCTTAGGATCCGGCCAGAATTCAGGATCCAATTTCCAGTCGCCCATATGCGTCCAGTGTAAATAATCAATAACAATTGCGGAAATGGGAAGATTCAGTTCCTTATATTTTCTGGCCACCTGCAGGAGTTCCTCCTGGGTTTTGTAGCGTAATTTACACTGCCAAAAGCCAGTGGCCCATTTTGGGATTTCAGGAGTATAACCCGTCAGGCTGGCATAATGGGCAAGGATTTCCTTTGGGGTCGGGGCGATCATCACGATATAATCAATTTCTGTGGTGCAGTCCGCTGTCCAACGGGTACGATTTTTACTGAATTCGGCACGACCTGTCCCAGGGTGGTTCCACATCAAGCCATATCCGCGACTTGAGAGCATGAAAGGAATATTGATTTCGCAATTATGATGCATTAAATCAAGCACACATCCTTTCTGATCCAAAAAGCCATGACGGTGTTGCCCCATACCAAAAATTTTTTCCGAATGGTGCGCTTCAAAATCTACCTGCGCTTCAAAATGCGCTGCCCCTGTATGTCGGAGTGCCCCAGTGATTGCCTGCCCTTCGCCAGCACAAATGATGAGCTCCTTTCCCTGCAAAACGGTTTCCCCCGTGCAGGAATTTTTAAAGGTCAATATACTTTCGGCCAGTTCAACGGTCAGGTTTCCATTAATGATTTTCCCGTCCATATTGTCCCCAAGGCGATCAAGATCTGTAATGCCCGTTGCCAGGCCCATGTCACTGATATGCTCCGTATTACAATGGATTTCTGCCGTTGCTGGCGGTGGTGGGATTAAAAAATCATGCCTGTTTTGAAAGTCTTTGTTCCTGCTTGCCCGTACCCGAACAGCATCAGGTCCCCAGGCCTCGACACGCAGAGTCATATCATATTTTTTCCAAATCAGCGCATGGTTTTGCTGCTCAATTCTTTTCATAAAAAAGGAGGTTGTAAAATAAAAAAGTTATAGGCTGAGCCCGAGTTTATGCGCAATTTCCTCTAAAGAAACACCTTTGGTTTCTGGGAATACCAGCGCAACAATGATTAACTGAAGGATCATGCTCATGCCAAAAACAACAAATGGTAATGCAGGAGATAACGCCGTCAATACAGGAAATATCCAGGCGACGACGGTTCCCATGGTCCAGGCAAAAAAACTGCCGAGGGCCAGGCCTTTTTCACGAATACTGTTGGGGAAAATTTCACTGATATACACCCAGATCACCGCCCCCTGAGAAAAGGCAAAAAAGGCGATATAGCAAATCAGCAGCAACAGTAATTGGCTTTTGTAGGCATCGAAGTAAAAAATTCCTGCAATGGCAAATAATATGGGCGCCAGACCTACAGATCCAATCATCAGGAGTTTTTTTCGACCGAGCCGGTCAATTAAAAACATGGCCAAGACCGTAAAGATTAAATTGGTCAAGCCGATAGTTACTGACTGTAAATCACTTGAAGTTTTTGAGAATCCAGCATTTTCAAAAATGGTATTGATATAGTATAAAATCCCGTTGATGCCTGCGAGATTATTGAACAGGCCAACCGCAAATGCCAAAATTAGCGGCTTGAAATATTTTCGCTGAAAAAGCGATTCCTGCTGATTTTTTGACTGTTCATCAATTGAAGCGGTGATGTCCGTTAATTGTGAATGAACTTCCGAAGCGCCAAGGTAGTGAAGGGTGTCTCGGGCTTCGGCAGTTAAGCCCCGACTAATTAACCAGCGGGGGCTTCTCGGAATAAAATACAGCGCCACAAAAAACGCCAAGGCGGGTATGGCCTCGCAGGCAAATTTCATGCGCCATTCCAGTGCCGAGGGCCAGCCCAACTGCCCAAAAACTGCATTGGAAATGTAGGCCAACAAAATTCCGAATACAATGCTAAATTGATAGAAGCAGACCAAGCGCCCACGGTGTTCTTTCGGAGCGATTTCTGCAATATACATAGGGCCCATGACGGCGGCAGCGCCTACACCCAATCCGCCAACTATCCTGAATAGCACCAGGCTGTACCAATCCCAGGCGATCCCGCAACCTATGGCAGAAAGGAGGAAAAAAAGTGCAGCCCCCTTTAGGCTGTCTCTTCTTCCAAATTTTTTACTGCTAAAACCTGAGAGCAGGATGCCTATCAGTGTCCCTACAAATGCGCTGGTAACAGTGGTTGCCAACGCAACGGATGTAAGGGCAAATTCCTCTTGCATCAGGCTATTGGTTCCTGCAATTACAGAAACATCAAATCCAAATAAAATACCACCAAGCCCAGCACCCAATGCGGTGCCCCAAAGACGATAATTAAAAGTGTTTTTCATGAAATTTAGTGGATGTTCAGTGGTCAAAAAATGGGGAGCCCCTTTCAGTATTAATCGAAAAAATGTTGAAGTGAATGCAGGCAACGACTTTTTTGCCCCATCAATATGGGTGGGCAGAGCATCCAGCAGCAATGCCCACGTTGCTTAGCAAATTGTTCTACTGATTAATCGCTGAAGCACTGATTTTGGGTGTCGCTCCTTGCTGGGTACACACATATGCCGACAGGTTAACTGCCTCCTGATGGAGTACTTTAAGCGGTTTCCCAGACAGGTATCCCATCACCATAGCGGCGGTAAATGCATCTCCTGCGCCAATGGTATCAACAACCGATACTTTAGGCGACGATATTGTGGACCACTGCTCGCCATCGTATAAGACCGAGCCTTCAGCGCCTTTGGTCAGCGCTATTAATTTCAGTTCGTAGCGTTCCATCATTTGCAATAGGCCAGCTTGTTCCTGCTCTTCAAGCGCAAACAACTTTTGCATGATCACAAGTTCTTCATCGTTCAGCTTTAATATGTTTGCCGCTTGTAGCGAGCGTTCAAGAACCTGCTTGTCATAATAATGTTGGCGAAGATTAATGTCAAAAACTTTTAATGCCGCTGGGGATGCTGCCCCTAAAATCTGCGCCATATTTTCCTGATTTCCCTCCGTCCTTTGAGCAAGGCTTCCGAAACAGATGGCATCCGCAGATCGAATAATCTTCATCGTTTTTTCGTCTGGCGAAATATAATCCCATGCTACTTGCTCATGAATATTATAAGCGGGAATCCCATCGCCGGAAAGGCTTACACCTACCGTGCCCGTCGGGTATTGCTGATGCTTGCAGAAATGATGCGACATTTGTTTCTGCTCAAGCACCGATAGAATTTCCGCTCCAAGTTCATCCTGCCCAATAGCAGAAATAACTACAGCCTCAGCTCCTCGCTGCTGACAATGATAGGCGAAATTTCCTGGAGCACCGCCCAGTTGCTTTCCTTCAGGAAGCATATCCCACAAAATTTCTCCTATACCAACGATTTTAAATTGATTTGCCATATACTTTAAAATTATACCTGTTCAAAATGTTCTTTTTCTGCCGACTCAAGTTGGAGTTCCTGCTGTATTTCCCGAAGGCTCTTCCCTTTGGTTTCAGGAATATACACGAATGTAAACACCGCTGCAACTGCGCTGATTAAACCGAAAGCCGCAAAAATGCCCCCTCCGAAATTGGCAAGAAGCGTAGGGAAAAATTGCCCCAGGGCGATGGTGCACATCCAGCTTACCGCTGTAGAAACCGACATTGCCATTCCCCTGATCCTGGTCGGATACAATTCTGATGTAACAATCCACATTACAGGCCCCCAGGTAGCGGCAAAAAACGCGATATAGCCCATCAGTGCGATAAGCAAGCCCACGCTTTGGGAGGCATCACCATAGGCGAAGGTAACAAAAGACAGGGTGAGACTCATGCCCGCTCCCCCCCAGATTAACAGCTGTTTCCGTCCCAGCCGATCCACAAGTGGAATGGCCACGATGGTGAAAACAAAATTGACAGATCCAATAATTACGGCGCTGATCAATGCGTCTTCCCCAGCTCCCATTTGAGCAAAAATCTTTGGGGCATAGAAAATGACTGCATTAATGCCCGTGATTTGCTGAAATGCAGCAAGACACACCCCAAGCAATAAGATGAACTTCATTCTGCTGCGGAGCAAATTTTTAAAAGTATAGGAATTGTCCACATTGGTTTTCGGTTTTTCGAGAAATCCCTGAGGAGAAATCTTTTTAAAAACCTGCTGTGCATCGTGTTCCCTCCCCTGGTTAATCAACCACTGAGGGCTTTCTGGCAAACGCATGATCAGAAGGAAAAAGTACAAAACAGCCCAGGGCAGGCCCTGACCAAGCATCAATCCAATAGCCATGGGATAAGCCTGTACAAAATAGTCCACAGCGTATGCGATAATGATGCCTATCACCACCCCAAACTGAAACATTGAGCCCATTTTCCCCCGAATATCGTCAGGGGAAATTTCACTAATATAGGTTGGAATGACTACCGAACAGGCACCCGTCGCAAGTCCGCCGATTAATCGACTGAGCCGTAAAAGCCAAAGGGAATTGGCACACAACAACTGCCCAGCAAAGGAAAGGACAAACATTAGCGAAAGGATAATCATGGCGGGCTTTCGGCCAATTTTATCACTGAGCGGGCCAAAGGTAAAGGCACCAAGCATGCAGCCAATCACCAATATACTGACGGTGAACCCAAGCGTGTCGGCACCAAATTGATGTTCAAGAAGCGTTGCTGCACCCGCGACGGCCCCCATGCTTATTCCGAATAAAACAGCCCCAAGTGCTGCAATGAGCACTGTGGAAACAAGATATGATCTGTTCATGATACTATTCTCTTAATGAAAATTACTGATAACCCGCTCCCCAGATGGAAGAAAGCCTGTAAATGGAAATATCAGAGACTGTGCAATCGCCGCCATGGGAAATGACTTTGATATTGCTGAAAGGCGAGGAAGGAAACACCTGATTGGTGATGGAGACTTCCCCATCGTTGGCGAACAGCTCCACACTTGACCAGTCAATCAACACTTGCAGCTTTATTTCTTTTTGTCCGATGAGTTTTGCTTGAGTTCGGGCACCCAAAAATTTGGGATCAAACACTGTGTTGCCACTCTGCGACCGATCAGCGGAAAGTAAGCCATTGATATTGGCGTAGTTGATGATATAGGATTCCTCTTGACCATTATAAAAGACCAAACTTACCGAATCAGCATTAATCTGCCTCAAGGTCAGGGCTACTTCAAAAGCTCCCCCATCAATATTTTCCTGAAGAACAGCGGTGTTTTTTTGGGCCGTCAGGTTGAGTTTTTTAAGGGTAGGAAGCTCAGTCCTGAGGGCTTCCAATGGCTTTATGGGGACATTTTTCAAATGGTAATTTTCTCCAACAGCATGCAAGCTCAGCTTGCGGGGGACCGTCATCGCACCACGCCAGGATGAGGTGGGGATTTTTTTTGCATAATCCCAATTGTTCATCCACCCGATCAACAAATGCTCCTCCTCAGGGGTATTGCTCCACGTTACACCAGCATAATTATCGCGCCCGTAATCCAGCCATGCAGGCATATTAAAATTTGGGTCAACGATAAATTGATGACCATCAAAATCCCCCACAAAATACTGTGTACCACTCCCCCCAAAAGGTGCAGCACCTAAACTAACCAATAAAACATACTTTTCCTGCGACGTGCCATCAACTCTCATTTTTATAAGATCCGGGCATTCCCAAACACGGCCGTGCTGCCCTTTGTCGGCTCCAAAATCACTTTCCTTAACCCAGTCAATACCATTAGAAGCACTCCAAAATTCAATATGATCATTTACTGCAAGGGCCATTATCCACCGATTTGTGGGTGCATGCCAGGAAACTTTCGGGTCACGAAAATCTTTGATCCCAGGGTTTTTTATGATCGGCTTGTTGTCGTTGTATTTGGTCCAGCTAAGACCATCATCAAGACTAAAAGCCATGGCCTGATTTTCATAATCAATACTCCCCTTTTTTAGTTCATCGATATTGTGAGTGGTGTAAAAAGCCAGCAAAGCCGGGGAATCTTCTGTACCGAGCCCTGACAGGTTTTCGTGATCCACAACCACACTTCCAGAAAAAATCATGCCCTCCTGATCGGGAAACAGGGCAATCGGCTGATGCTTCCAGTGAACCAGATCGGTACTGGTGGCATGTCCCCAATGCATTGGTCCCCACACTGTGGTATCGGGATAGTGTTGATAAAACAAGTGATACACCCCTTTGTAATACACCATTCCATTCGGATCGTTGAGCCATTTGCTTTTCGGCGAAAAATGAAACTGCGGACGGTACTGTTCGGTGTAAGGGCGATGTTGATTGCCATTTTGTGCCTGTGCTTTCAGAAAAAATAGCAGGAATGATAGGGTGATTATGGTTGATATATTGAAAAGTCTTAATGCCATGTTGATCTTAAAAAATGAATGAAACAAATGATTTATTCTTGCGATTTTCCAAATTGCCAGCCTCCTTCTATAAGGTAGTTGAAGGAAGGAACAGGAGTAGAAGCACCGAAACCTCCGATGATTTTTTAGGCTGAAATTCCATCCATCATCCTAAACGGGTGCCTACCCCATAAGTACCAAATGTGTTTTTTTCCAAGTTATTTTGATTGATAACTTCATTGAGCTCAAAGGAATATCCGTGGAAGGTATCCCTCAAGCTGAGCAATACCACAAGGAAGAAAGATGAGCAAACAGCCTTTGCATATTTTCAAACTGACCCCTAATGTGCTACTGGCCTAATGTCCTTCCAAATGGGCAATACTTTCCTGTAATGTATCTCGTAGAGGAATGGGTAAAAGATGTTTTTTATCAAAACCTTCAAAATAATAGGGCATATCTTCCCACGGAGATTCACCATTGATTCTGGGATCATTATGCGCTTTCAGATAGGTGAAAAGCGCTTCTTTCAGTTCAGCTTTTGTGGCCTGGTATTCTTCAACTTCTGCAAGATTATTTAAGTTTTCAGGATCTTGCATTATGTTAAACAACTCCTCTGTGGGCCGTTTGCCAAAAGAAGCCTCAAACAGTTTTTTTTGATGATCATCATTTTGGTGTTCGAGCATATTGGACCGTGTGGCACCAGCATCAATATCTCCATAATAGCCTTGGTGAGGGGAATAAAAATCAGTATCTCCTGCAGGCCAACGGGAATTTTCAAAGTTATGGATGTACAGCATCTCTCCTTTCCTGATCGCTCGAATTGGATAGGTAAGGCCCCCTTTCCGACAATAAGTATGGCGCTCCAATGCAGTAACCACCTGATCTCTTTGCTGATCAATAAATCCGTTAAGGTTACTTTTCAATTGCTGAAGGAAACTTTTTCCACTTATATTTTCGGGTATATCAATGCCCGCTGCCTCGAGTATTGTTGGCGTAAAATCCATAAAGCTGATAAAGTCATCGACGGTTCTGCCCTTGGGGATTTTATCTCCCCAATAAACCACCAATGGCATATGGGTGCCATATTCATAACAGGTTGCCTTGGCTCTGGGGAATGGCATTCCGTTATCTGCGGTAACAATGATCATCGTATTTTCAAGCTCGCCCTGTTGTTCCAGTATTTTGAGCATTCGCGCCAAATGGCTGTCAAACCATTCAATTTCATAATAATAATCTGCAATATCATTCCTGACGGTATCATTGTCGGGCAGAAAATCAGGCACCTGTATTCTGCTGATATTCTTGCCAGATTTTTTACCAATCCCCCGTTCGTATATTCGGTGAGGCTCATGGCCACCATACCAAAAGAAAAAAGGCTGCTGATCGTCTCTTTGTTGCATAAATTGCTCAAAATTCGAGGCATAATCACAGTCCATCAGCGACTCATGATAATCTCCCTTAAATTCATGAAAAGACGTTCCAAGCACTTGCTGATGGTATTTTGGTGACTGTTCATTAGCTGGCGCATAGCCTTTGCCTGTCCAGGCGGTTTGGTAACCGTTAGCAGCAAGCATAGCAGGTAATGTGGCGTGCTCTTTGGGCAATCCGCCAAATAAAAGTCCACCTTCCTGCAAATTCCACATGGCCTTACCCGTAAGGATTGTTGCGCGCGATGGCGCACATGAGGAAACTGCACAATAGGCATTGTTAAAGTGAACACCTTCATTGGCTAAAAAATCAAACGCGGGGGTTTTCAACTCCCCGGCACCAGCAAAAGAGGTATGCATAAACGTTTGATCGTCCGACATACAGAAAAGAATATTGGGCTTTTTCGTTTTTTGCGTACAGCTTACTGCCGCAAAAAAGATTAAAAAATAGAACCACTTTTTCATCTCAAAAAAATAAATAGACCGTCGGGGAAAAGCCCCGACAGTCTGTTGTTAAATAATTATAATTCTGTGATTTTCAGGTTGTCCACGTAAAAGTTCTGTGCAGGGTCACCCTCACCAAAAGTAATGAGCTTCACATTATCTACGGTAGACCTAAGGTTTGCCGTAGAAAAATCGCCGCCTTCCTGAATACCATCCACAAAGAATTTCAGTGTTTCATTTTCTTTGTCGATCACCACCTTGACGTTGTAGCATTTGTTGTTCTCCACCGTTCCACCTTTGTAGATTCCTTCCGTTCCAATTTTGAATTCCCACAGGCCAGCATTAATATTCAGCTGAATCCGTCCTTCGCGGTCAGGGAAACCATCATTGATCAATAAATTCGAGAAAGTCCCAACGACATTGGAAACACTGAAATCGTATTCTATGGTCACAGAAGAGGAAATCGGTGAGAATTCCAATTTATGCCCGTCTGATTTCCCTGCAAGGTAAATGGCACTACTTCCACAGTTCGGATCCTGTGCGGTAACCGCGGCATTCGACCAGTTTGAGGCACCATTTTCGAAGTCCTCATTGACGTAAACCGTTTTGGCGCCAGCAATTTTGGAAATTCGTGCATTGTTCAGGTAATATTTCTGTTGTGGGTCACCCTCTACAAAAGTAATCAGCTTCAGGTTGAAAATATCAGCAAGTCCAGTGGCATCAAAGTCGGCCCCCTGCTGAATACCATCTGCAAATAGTTTCCATTTGTTCGTTTCACGATCGATCGCAATTTTCATGGCATAGCAGGTGTTATTTTCGACAGTCCCCCCTTTAAAAAGGTTATCATTTCCGAATTTAACATCCCATTGTCCATTGTTTATATTGATCTGAATACGCCCATCTTTTCCATCTGCTGGCTGATTGACCATAAAGCTCGAATAGGTCCCCATTACATTTTCAGCACTGAAATCCCACTCAATATTTACCGTTCCCGCAATTGGGTCAAAATCTACCTGGCTGCTATTTTTACCCTCAATCAACAATGCACCAGATCCACAGTTTGCATCCTGAGTGAGGCTTCCGCCATTCCAACCATGCGTATCATTTTCGAAATCATGAATGAAGATATACTCCAGGCCCCCAACAACCGAAACCCCTTTAACCAAGGTCTGCTCAATATATTTGTCGGCCTGTGCCGTAACCGTCACCAGGTAATCACCATCGAAAGTGTATTTATGTGTTGCGTTGCCATCTTCGGATTCGGTTACCGATTCATCGCCCCAGTCAATAATGTATTTTTCAGCCACGGAAGAAGTCGCCAGGAGCTCCACAATTGTTGGATCTTTGTCAGAAGGCTTAACCGAAAAATCAAGATCAGCAATAATGGCCACACCTACGGGCTGAATTTTCTGCAAATAGGTCATGCCGTCGGTATCTGCCCGAAGGAAGACGTCATACTTCCCGGCTTCGGCATACTGATGGCTTGCCACCCCATTTTCAGAGACAATGGTATCTGTACCATCACCGAATTGTATCAGGTAGAAATCTGCATTTTTAGCTTTCACATCCACCAAAAGGTTCAGCGGATCCTCGGTATCTGCCACCAGCGAAAATTGCAGGGAGTCGATGATGGGCACGGTATTGTAATCATCATAATTTATCTGCTCAGAACATGAGAAGATCCCGCACACTAAAAGGCACACAGGTAAAAAATATCTAAGTAACTTCATGGTTTTCAAAGTTAAAAAATGAATGAAAATGCGGGGAAAATTGCTTTCCCCTACACACATTAATATCCAGGGTTTTGGAATAGGTTAATATTTCTGTCCACCTCATCCAATGGAATGGGGTATAGTTTGCGAAAACTATCCTTATTTTGTTTCCACTTGTAATCCAGGTTGATGAACTTCCCAAAACGGATCAGGTCTGTCCGTCGGTGCCCTTCAATAGAGAACTCAAATTCCCTTTCGAGCAGGATTTCATCAAGACCCGCATTAATCAGTGGCTTCGGTGTTTCAAAATTTCGGGCACGCACCTGATTGATTAAGTCATCACCAGCACCGATGCCATTCTGCCTGATCAGGGCTTCCGCCTTGCTCAGTAAAATATCTGCATATCGAAGAATGACCACATCATTACTTGCGCCACCCGACATTTGATCTGGGTCCACCTGATATTTGGTGCTCTTCAGTCCTTCGCTGGCAGCGGCGTCCATGATGTCAAAGACTTCGGTAATTTCAAACTGACCATTTTCCGGCTTGCCATTGCCGTCTCGGTTTGCACCATTGTATAATGGCGTACCGTCGTCCATAAACTGCGGCCCGTAAAGAATCAGACTTCTGCGGTAATCATCCTCATCATATTTGTCATAGTGGGATTTCATTACTGAAAATCCTCCCCACCCATTCTGAGGCATTTGCAATTTCCAGGAAAGTTCAATTTGCATCTGCAGGGAATTACAGATTAAGGCATTCGACTGCCCCCCAGCGAGGCTTGATTTTACACTGGTGAAGATATTCTCTTCGGAGCGCTGGTTGTCGTAACGGAACGCTTCGGATAAGCTGCCATATTCTGAAGTAATGGAGAAGGCGCCAGAATCAATCACTTTATCACAATAGGTAATACAGTCGGCCCAACGAGCCTGCCCCGAGTACACTTCTGCATTCAGGTAAAGCTTCGCTAAAAACCCCCATGCGGTTTCCTGTGTGGCACGTGGATAGTAACCCGCGTCCACGTCCTTCTTGGCAGGGAGTTCCTCTGCAACGGCCAGCAACTCCTCTTCAACAAATTGAAAAACTTTTGCGCGCTGTTCTTCAAGCGGCGCATTCCCGGCAAGGGCATTAGGGTCCTGTACAGCAGTCGTAACGATCGGCACATTGCCGAAAAGGTCCATCATTTGCAAATAGGCAAAAGCCCTCAGGAACCTTAATTCAGCAATCTCCTGATAGAACTTTTCTTTGTCCTGAATTACCTCAATACCAAAATTTGCCTTCCCTATTGTGGTGGAATAAAAGTAGTAAACCCGACGGTTGTACTCCATTCCAGCATCCCAGGAATGCTCATGGTAGTTGCGTTCTCCGGAACTGTTCCACCCACCGGCGCGAGTGGGAATAATACCCATATCGGTACTTACATCTCCGTGCATGAAGCTGTAGCGCCAATCGTGAGGGGAAGCGAGCGATTCGTACACCCCTTTGACAGTGGCCTCAACCTGCTTTTTAGTTTTGTTGAAATTATCAGGAGACAGGTGATTGTACGGCACCTCAGATAAATCGGTACACGCCATTGAAAAGATCAATGAAGCGAAAAGGATTCTATATAAAAAATTAAACTTTTTCATAATCAAAAAATATTAGAATGATGCTCTAAGACCCAACATTAATGTTCTTGGTCGTGGGTAAGTGGTGAAATCCACATGCGTTTGCATTTCTGGATCAAAACCAGTGTAATTGGTCATCAGAAACAAATTTTGCCCTGTAACATAAACATTCAAATTGCTGATAAAGCTCCATTTTTGGGTATTGAATGTATAACCGAGGGTAATGTTATCCAGTCGAAGAAAAGAGGCATCTTCTACAAATCGGCTGGAAACCTGACTGCTCGGAGGGCCTGCGGCACCGTTGGTAAGCACCGCATCCAGCGCATTGAAGTCCGGCAGGTAGGCGATATTCTCCAAATCGTTACGGGTGGAGTTCAGGACTTCCTGCCCCTGTACACCCCGGAAGAAGAAGCTCAGACTAAGCCCTTTGAAAGAGGTGTTCGCTCCAAATCCATAGGTGAAATCCGGCTGTCCGTTTCCAATGATGGTCCGGTCGTCGCTATCAATTTTTCCATCGCCGTTAATGTCCTTAAAACGCTCGTTGCCATGCTCATCAAAACCGATAAACTCATAGCCGAACAGAGAGCGAAGTGGCTCACCCACTCTGATAATATCTACCTGAGACTGCTGCAATGGCGATGGCGCGGTGTACCCTAAAATCCCGAAATCTGGTGTTCTCAGCGCCCCTTTGGAAAGTGATTCCACACGGTTGATGTTTCTACTCCAGTTACCATATACATCCACAGACCAATTTTTATTGGTGAAAATGGTATAGTTCATATTGATCTCCACCCCTTTGTTGGATACCTCCCCCACATTTTCAAGTCTTCGCTGAACAGCGGTTGGTGGTGGAACAACAAAACTCAGGATCAGGTCGTTGGTGCTTTTGCTATAGGCATCCACACTACCGGAAAGTTTTCCTTCGAAGAAGGAATAATCCAGACCAAAGTTAATTTGGGTTGTAGATTCCCAACGTAAATCGGGATTAGGCAAAGTCGATGCATTGGCAATCAAGCCAAACTCAGGATTGAGGTTTACCCCAGTTTTGATCAGTGCCTGAGAACCATAGTTTGGAATCGCCTGATTACCCGTGATACCATAACCCGCTCTCAGTTTTAGTAATTCCACTGCGGAAACATTTTTCAGGAAGTTCTCCTCAGAAATTTTCCACCCTACAGCAGCCGAGGGGAAATACCCCCATTTGTTGTTCTGTGCAAAACGCGTGGAACCATCTCGGCGAACTGTGGCCGTGATAAGGTATTTATCCTTGATGTCATAATTTACACGCCCAAAGAAGGAGATAATACGGCTGTCATTTTTATAACTTGCCGCGGTTTTTACAATTTCTCCGGCACCGATACCGTCAGCACCATTGGCATCTTCAATGAAACCGTAGCGACGGATATGTGTGCCTGTGTTCGTAAATTCCTGCCACGAATATCCCCCGAGAATTTTCAGGCTATGACTACCAAAAATGGTGCGATCGTAGTGGAAAGTGGACTCAATAATTTTGTTATTATTATTACGAGACTGCAAGCTCGCCATACCGTCGTTTTCATATCCGAGGCGGCTGGTAAGCGGCACGTAAGTTTTCTTTTCAGCATATTCCTCCGTGAGCCCAACATTAACTTTGGCTCTAAAATGCTCGGTGAGCTGCAATGTTGCGTCCATATTACCAATGAAACGCTTGGAAGCCAGCACATCGGAATGCAAAACGGCCTGCTCCACAGGGTTGATTACATCGAGGTGGATATAAGAGTACCCACCGGCATAAGGACTGGTGGAAATACCGTTATCGTCCAGCGGCGCCATTACCGGAATGGTTGGGTTGGCGCGTAGGGCATCGCGAATAACATCGCCCTGACCGCCGCCACCAGCATGGGCAATTAATGGCACACTGTTGGTGTTCTCCATGGAATAGGCCACATTGGTATTAATTTTCAATTTATTATTGAAAAAGCCACTGGTAAGATTCATACGGGAGTTCAGGTTTTCAACATCCGACTGAATAATGATTCCCTCCTGATTCGAATAACCCACCGAGGCACGGAAAGTAGTGTTTCCATAACCACCGCTGTAAGCCATATTGTGTGATTGACTGACCCCTGTTCTGAAAATTTCATCCTGCCAATCTACATCGGCTCCACCATCATTGAAATTCTTTCCTGCCTCTGGATTTTGCGCTACAAAATCTCGCATTTGTGTTGCAGAAAGAATCGGCATCTTTTTACGAATCTGCGAGGCTCCCACGTAGGTATTGTATTCCAGCTTGGCATCTTTACTCGCTCTTTTGGTGGTAATCAGGATTACCCCATTGGATGCCCGCGAACCATAAATGGCCGTTGCCGATGCATCTTTGAGGACATCGATACGCTCAATATCGGCAGGATTCAGCATATTTAGCGGGTTGGTGGCCGATCGGCTTGAACGGTCCTCAGTACCACCTGTGGCGAAGGAACCACCACTGAAAGCCACCGGAACTCCATCAATCACATACATCGGCTCATTATTAAAGCTCACCGAGTTTGTTCCACGAATTCGTACCGTTGATCCAATACCTGGCTGCCCACTATTCTGGCTGATGTTTACCCCGGCAACTTTACCCTGCATCATCTGCTCAGGCGCCAAAACAACCCCTGGGTTGAAATCTTTGGGCGTCATGGAAGCCATTGCTCCCGTGGCGTCACTTTTCTTCACCTCTCCATACCCTACTACCACCACCTCATCGAGTGCTTTTACATCTGCCTGAAGCTGAATGTCGATTTTCGTTTGATTACCAATAGGCACTTCCTGATCGAGGAAACCTATATAGGAAAAAATCAATGTTTGATCTTTGGTCGCGGAGATACTATAGGCCCCCTTCATATCGGTAATCACTCCTTTGGAGGACCCCTTGATCATAATGTTAACCCCTGGAAGTTCGGTGCCATCATCTGCTTTAACGACTCCCTTGATTAATGATTGCGCATTGGCAAAGTGCGCAAAGAGCATTAATGCGAGGATTACGCACAGACGACCTGTGCGATAATTCGTAACACACTTTCTCATAATAGTGATAAGTTAGTTTAAAAAATCTTTGACTGGCCCCTTATTTTCGGTAGCACAATCCAGATTGATATTAGTAATAGAATAAAAAGATGGCAAGTACAATATAACACATACTTACCGGTTTTGATTAACTCCTGCTCAGTGAATCATTACCTTAATTTGATATTATATTCTATCAATTCAGGGGGGAAATGATGTAAACAAGAGGGGGCTATTTGTCTATTTAACTGAATTTCAGCCTTCAACATATCCCCCTCGTGAATTCCCTAAAACAATGATCGGTCGATCAGTTTGGCCCTGTGGGGAAAATTATTTTTGAGTAGAAAGGGGCAATTTATCCCCTACCTGCTTACTGAATAATTACTTTTTGAGATACAACACCCGTACCTGAATAACCCGTCAGGATATACATCCCAGGTTTAACTTTACTGATGTCTATTTCTTGATCAATTTGTTGAATATCCATCTGCTGACCATTGAAATCGAGCAATTGTACCCTTTCGAGTGTTCCCTGAATGTACAATTTGCCATTCGCTGGATTCGGGTAAGCAAATACCCTCGATGGATCCACGGGGGTGGTTGAAGTCAGGATATCTTCAGGCTCTTCGCCTGCACGAACGATAATATAATTTCCTGCTTTTCCTTCGAAGTAAATTGTTCCCGCCTCGGCGGAGGCTTTCAGGCTTTTGTGTGGGGTCGGCCCGTAAACATCGTATTCCCCTTCTTTCAGGTCAGTGATTAAAACCTTGATGGTTTCATTGGATGATTTCATTTTGAAATGACGCTGATTAGATTCCCTGAAGCCACTTTTGGCGAAGGCCACTACCCGGTCAGCAATTGCTACCGCAAACAGGGAATCAGACTCAAGTAAGGTGGATTCCAATTCCGAGACATTTCCCTCGGCATCCATCACCTGCATCACATTCAGGAAGTGATCGGTATCGGCTTCCTGTTTTGGGGAAAGCTCCACGCGCCATCTTCCTGCCTCATGTTGCTTAATCTCGTTGTCGTCTTCAAGTCCCCAGTTTCTGCCGCCGCTTTCTGTCCAGAATTCTTTACCGGGCCCTCCTACCAAATTGAATTCGGTATTGTCGAGTGCAGGCAATAAAGTATGGTTGACCATTTTGCCTCCAAAACCATTGTCGGTGCGGGTAATGGTGGTCGCCTTTCCCTTCACCACTGGCTGCGGATCTGAGTGTAAAATCCATCGTTTCTTAAAGGTTTTGTCGCCCGAAGTGACCTTATCGTAAACCAATAAAGCGGCAGGATGCTGCTCATTTTTCAAGTTCAAAAACACAAAGGATCTTTTGGCTTCCAAAACTTTTGGCGCCCGACCAGGATAGGTGTAGGCGTTGGCCATATCACCTTTAAGGTAGCTGTAATCAGGCTCAATTTCTGAAGGTCCGAACTCATGGGCAAGCACTTCAGTCTGGCGTCCTGCGGAAACGAGGTCTTTATAAGATTTCGGGTATACCTTGGCATGCTGCCCACCTTCATTCTGACCGTCCCAGGTAGTTCCGATCTGAAATGGCTCGTCGGGGTCGCGCACCAAAATGGTGTTGTGTGCAATGGTTCGGGTATAAAAACTTGCCCAATGGCCACTTTTCCCCCCGTGTTTTGGTCCTTCTTCTGAGTTGGCATAAGCGCCAGCATCCATGGCCAATGGCCCTTTATAATATAAAGAAAAATGGCCCGCATCGTAATGGTCATGGTTATTGTAGTGATATTCACCGAGATTCATCAATGCCATAGCCACACCAGAAGTTTTTCCGCCTACTGGGTCCCAGCCTGTTCGGGCAATCATGGAACTGTTAGGAGAGTTAAAATACTTGGTAAGCGGCAAGTCGGTGATGGACTTGGTGGTCAGTTTATGGTCTTTTGAAAGGATAATTAAAACTGGCTGTTTAATGGATTGAAAGTAGTCCATAAATTCAGTATAACGCTCAACCTCATCCTGAATGTATTCATCCTGAAACTCATTGGCGGCCATCATAGCACCGACAATCTGAATATAAGGTTTCGTAGAAGGCAAATCATAATTAAAGTCATCGCCAGCAGTCATCACGGTTCCATCTGGTCGGCGGGCATACATTTGGCTGTAAGGAACCATTTGCTGCTCGTCGATATAAGGCCGTTCAGCGCCCATTCTTGTCATGATGAAAGTAGACATGATTTCCATTTCGTAACGTCCCATCCCATAGGCGCTTCCCTGATGGTGTTTATGCGAAGGATAGAAGAAATTTCTTGAAGGAACCAGGCCGTTGTAAAGGTGCCCACCAATATGTTCATAAATCGTAGGATCCTCATCGTAGCAGGCAATACCAAAGCCCAACATATGCGGGATTTTTTCTTCTCCAAAATGGTTGATCAGGTAATTGTTTTGATCCCCCACCATTGGATAGCCATACTCAGTAGTTGCGGCAAGTCTTTTCACATCTGCAATCAGGGCCAATTTTTCCGCTTCGGTAAACAATTCATAGCACCAGTCATATACAAAGGCCGCGGTAAAAATAGCGCGGTGTATTTGTCGATCCTGATTCCCTTCCTGTAGCTGTCGGGCAGTTCGCAGGTAAGTAAGAATACCATTTTTGGCCTTTTCCCCTTTAGCTAAAGCACCCTGTTTGTCAAGGAGATACAAAAAGGCGGCAGCCTCCAACTCCCGATAATAGGCATCATAGATTACTCCTTTTTCGGAAATATCAAAATCAAGCCCTTTGGCCTCGTCTTTCAGCAGCAAGTCCTTGAATGCAGACATATTTGCTGCATTATATCGCTCGGTGATCATCGGCAGATCCGTAGGGCGCAACATTACCCGTGGGTGATCGCTCGGCGGCTGAGGAATCTCAGCTTCTTCAGGCAGTTCCTCGCCATAAGTATAGACGATAAAATTGTCTACATAAAAAGTGTTGCTAATCAGCACTTTCATTAAAAAGGTGGAGAAACCTTTCAGGTCCTGCCCAGAGGTAAATGCGGCGTAATCGGTGCCGTCAATACTCATTTGTGCGGTATTGGCCACCGGGTCTACGGTTACCTTTATATGGTACCAGGTATCGGCTGCAATTGTACCAGCAGGAGAGCCCGACTGTTTCATGTCATTATCATGCACAATATAGGTTCCTGTGTTCTGGCGTAAAGAGGTCTGGAGTCTTGCCGGAGTAGCGCCATTGATTTGCATGTTATCCCATTTCCCATCAATAGAAGCTGTTCTGTAATCATATTCTATATAAAAGGTTTCATCGTTGGGGGTGGGGAGCTGCAGCGAAGTGGCCAGGGTATTTTGGGCATCATTGGCAGAAACCATGCGCAACACTTTACCATCGCCATCCACATTATCAACAATATCAATCGATCCGTCAATAATATTGGCTTTCCAGTTGATGAGGTCAGTTTCAAAATCCTCCTCAAAGTATACGACCTTTTCCTGATCTTGTGCCTTGACAGAAAAGGAGAAAAAAGTCAGTAAAAGCCCGGCGATAAGCAAGCGCCTGCAAGCTTTGTTTTGTTGGTTGATAGGGGGTTTAGTCATAATAGTTTACCCTTAGTTGTAAAAAATGTATTCAATATAAAAAAGATAAATTCCTGAGGGTTAGACCTCACAGTTTTTTGTTGGAAAATCGAGCTGAAAGGTACTGCAACCATAAGCGGTTAGCGGTTCGGAAGTGATGGCCATTGGGCAGTAATTTTTTTCAAGTTCAAGTGGCATCATATAAGCCAGCGTTGACCATCCCCAAAAAGGATCCAGTCCATAGCCCTCACCAGTCAGTCCATTGTAATATTCGCGGGTGGATTTATTTTTCTCAAAAACGAGCTCAAACGTTTTTTCGCACAACTGTTTCGCTATACTGTGGTACCCGTATTTTATCAAGCCATGAAACACCATGTAATTGGTCGGTATCCAAGTGGTTCCGCGCCAGTTACAGCCATGGTCCTGTGCTGTTGGCTCAAAGTCGGGTTCTGTTTTTGAATAGGCGGGAATAGGGTATTTAATCCAAAATTCTTCAGGATTCAGCAAATGTTCATCCACAAGCCTGTCGGCCTGTTCTTTGGAGGCTACACCAATAAAGAGCGGTAAAAATCCTGCAACGGATTTCACTTTGACCAATTCTCCATTTTGTTCATTTCGATCGAAATAGAAGCCCTCTTCCTCATCCCAAAAATACTTGTTGATATTATTTGCCAACTGGTCGATCTGCTCCTGATAATACTGCTGATCTTCCTGCTTGTTCAATTGCTCGGCCAGTACTTTCATGGCCTCCAATTCCCGATAAAGATAACAGGCCAAATCCACCCCTTCGTATTTAAAAGCATTGAACGTTCCAGCCCGTGAAAACTGATTGTCCATACCGCTGTGGTCTGAGCTGTTCCAGACAGGCAGGCCATTTTTGTCGAAATCCAAGTACCAAAACCAATGGTGCAGATAGCTTTTCAGCCTGTCGTAATAAGAACCACCATCCTGATACGTTTTTTCGTCCATAATCCCCCCATCTGTGGGGCCGGTATTTGCTGCGGCCTTTACTTCTTCATTGAGCCACAAGAAATCTGTCTGTCGAGCACCCAAAAGCGCCGTCTGCGCTAAAAATGGCTTAAAATGCTGATAAGGGCGAGGCTCGATCAGGGTGCGGGACACAAATCCGTTAGCATGTTGGCGGGCCAGAAAAGCCTTGAGATTAGCGAAACAATATTGACTGACGCCAAAGTAGGAAAGGTAAACGTTTTCAAAGTACAGGTCCCAATCGTAAAACTCTCCATAACAATAGCCTGTCAGGAGGTCGTCGTTGGCTGGAGGGAAAAAAATGACGCCTTTGTCAAGGATATTTTCGTTGTCGGTTTTTAGTCGTTGGGCAAGTTGAGTAATATTTATATCCATAGTATATTAAAAAATTAGAAAGAAGGCGAGGGAGCCAAAGAAATAGAAATCAACCACAGTAGATCCCCTCGCCTGTCAAAATCAAGTAAGTTTTACAGCGAATCGTTACCGGTGTCAATCATCCGCATTAATTCGGTGCCAGCCAACACAAAAGCGCCCACTCCATACGATTGCTCATCTTCAAATTGCGCATTACCGGGCTGGTCACCAATCTGTTGCACGTAGCCAAATTTGCCATTTTTATGCAGGCAATTTTCAAGCATCGTCCAAGATTTCCTGACCGCAGGCAAGAAGGTTTCTTTATCCAGCAAGCCCTGATTGATTCCCCAGGCATAAGCATAACAGTAAAAAGCTGTACCGCTGGATTCTTTGCTGTTGAACTGATCGTAATCCAGAAGGCTTGTGGGCCAAAACCCCTCTTCTGTTTGCAGGGTCAGCAGTCGGTGAGCCATTTCAATAAATTGCTGCTCATATTTTTTTCTGCTCGGGTAATCTTCAGGGAGGTAATCGAGCACCCTGCACAGGCCGCCCATTACCCAGCCATTACCCCTTGACCAAAACACTTTGTGTCCACTTTCAGAACGCTGCTTTTCAGGAAAGAAAGTGTCGTCACGGTAATACAGGCTATCTTGAGGACTGTACAAATAGTCAGATGTTGCCCACCAGTTTTTGTCCATAAAGTCGAAGTATTCTTTTTTGTCCAGCACTTTTCCCAAGCGCGCATAAGTTGGGGGCGCCATAAAAAGGGCATCACACCACGTCCAGTTGGTTTGCCAGTAAGGGTTACCATCAAATCGCATATCAATGTCGAGGTATTTTATCAGTGGCATATTGGCCATAAATACCGATTTATCGATGTACTTATAATCATTGGTAACCTCATAGAGGTCGCTATATGCCTGGATCATTACATATTCATTGGCATCGTAGGGTCTGCCACGGGGTTCCCAATTGCAGGAGGCTGCCACCTTCTGCAACTCATCGAGGTGAGCAGGGATTTTGGCATATTTGTAGTATTCCGCAAGACCAGCATAAAATGTTCCTTCCACCCAATCATAGCGTTTATTTTCGTTCCATCGGCTTTGGCCCACCCACGGTTTATTCACTTGCCACTCAATGGCTTTATTGACCTGTCGGCTAATTTTTTTCTTACTGAACCCATTGCCATTTTGTCCTGCAAAAAGAGGCAAGGAGCTGATGAAAACTAAAAATAATGAAAAACTGAATTTGTACATATTGATAAATATCTAATGGGAAATCGATGCCTTGTCGGCGCGTATTTCCCTCGATTAACGATTGTCAATCAACACAAAAAATAAAAAAATTAAGGGGGGAAATGGGCTAAACACAGGGGGAGATGGTCTCGGTGTGCCCTAAATGTGCGTCAGGCCCTGTTTCCCAAAATTCACCGCTTTCTACAGGGGAGCATTTTTAAGTTCCTTCCTCATTTCTTCAAGAATATGCTCATTGACCTCAATCAAATGTGCGGTGGTACCTGCCTTGTACCATTCGGTGAATCTGTCTTGATGGTAAAAAGGCTCGGGGGTAAGTAATTCATTTTCAAGAAAGGAGATCAGGCTTGAATAATACGGATCCTGTTCTGCGGCAAGCATTATTTTGGAGCGTAAAGAATTATAGGTATTGATTTGCTCATTGACCGTTTTAATAAACTGCGGATCAGAAAAATCACTCATGTCCACCCCTTCCTGCACATACTTCACAAACTTTCCTGCTCCACCATTTTTACTTGGAGCCTCAACGCCCATCAGGGTGGCAATGGTCGGGCTCATATCCGTATGCTCGAAGTAAGGCAAGGTTCTGTTTTTTGCAATGCCCGGCCCTGTCATGACCAGGGGTGTTACCCAGCTGTCCTGGTCAATCATGGGGTGCCACCCAATTTCTGCCTGCCCCTGATCTGAAGAAACGATCAGCAGGGTATTGTTCATTTTCCCCGATTCCCTGAGGTACGCCACTAAATCGCCAAGCAACTCATCAGCCTGCTCCACACATTTCACATAAGGAGAGCCCTTCCCCCAAATATTCCGGAAATAAGGCTTATTGGGAGTGGTGTAGGAAAGGTATCGCCCTTCGTTACCTGGGGTTTGCAAATGGATCCGCATGTATTTCTGATCCTTCTTATTGAGCAATTCAATCGCCTGCTGTACCACCTCACGGTCTGTTAATTCCCCATCCTGAATGATGGTTGAAAATCCCCGACTCACCGAAGTATAAGCGATGGTATTGGTGATAAATGTCGTAGGATGCTGCGGACTGAACTGTTGCTGTAAAAAGCGGTCCTGAGCCGAGATGAACAGCGTACCTGCTTGCAACACCGGATTTGGAAATGAGGAAGTGTGCATAGCGCCGTAGGCCCCCACTGTTGGGTGATGTGGCGTAATCATATAAGACTTTTCCACATAGGTCCCTTGCTGTATCAGGGCGTTGAAATTTGGCATATTCAATTTTGAAGGCGCTTTCCAGTGCAGGCCATCAATCATAAAAACAATCACCCGCTCTGGTGTTTCAGCATGCGTAGCCGTGGTAGTGATGAGGGAGATCATGGCAATAAAAAAAATTATAACGATTTTCATGTTGGTACTTTTTAATGAGTATTCAGAGGGGATCAATCACGCTTACCGAAAACAGCCCCCCGTTCAAGTGGCATCACATTCTGAGCATAAAACTTCAGCCAATTGTTGGGTAATTGCCGTTCTTTGGGCTTCCATGCGCTCATGCGCTGGTCATATACTGAAGGGTCAATTTTCAGATCGATCGTTTTGGCATTCATATCAATATGAATCATATCGCCATCCTCAATAATCGCCAGTGGACCACCGAGCGCCGCCTCTGGCATTACCTGCCCGATGGTTATGCCTTTGTTTAGGCCCGACAGTTCGCCATCGGTAACCACGGCCACTGAATCAACCAGGCCTGCACCCGCAAGTGCTGCCATGAAGCTACAGGCAAAAACAGTCCCAGGGCCACCGACGGGGCCCATCATTCGGAGGATGATGATGTCTCCTGCCACGATGCTCCCTTTGGACAGATGTATCAATGCATCATCTTCATCCTCATACACTTTGGCTTTACCCGTAAATGCTCGGAAAGACCCCTCTACTGCGGACAATTTCACAATAGCACCTGCAGGGGCGATATTCCCACGGATGATCATCAGGCCGGGCTCTTTTCTGAAAGGTTGATCCGCTGGGCGAATAAACTTTTCGTCGATCTCTGGCATCATTTCAAGTTGGGATTTAAGCCTTCGTCCATCCACCGTCATCACCTCAGTATTCAGCATTTCCTTTAATCGGTACTGTACTGCGTGGGTACCTCCTGCGCGGTCAAATTCTTCGATCCGATGAGGCCCGTTAGGTCGGATCAGCGTGATTTGGTGGCAATCCTCAGCATATTTTTCAAACATGGCCACCACATCAATATCCAGTTCCGCCTCTACGGAAACAGCCGTAAGGTGCCGAACGGTGTTCACAGAACAGCCAATAGATATGGCGACTTTCACGGCGTTTTCAAATGCCGCCTTGGTCATGATATCTCGGGGTTTGAGGTCCTGCTCGACCATCGAAACTATCTTCGATCCCGCTTTACGGATATTGTTTTTCAGGGCGTCGCTTCCTGCCCTTACAGGCGTGGTTTGTGGTAAGGCCATCCCGATCGCTTCTGCCATGCAGTGCATGGAATTGGCGGTAGCCAGCCCCGCACAAACACCTGGCCCTTTGATCGCGCAGCCAGTCCATTTGGTCAGGTCATCTACTGATATTTTACCCGTCAGTACCGAGCCTACCCCTTTGTACACTTCCTCAATATCGACATCCTTGCCATTGCAGTGGCCCCCAAGCTGATAGCCACAAGGCACCACAATGGAAGGAACATTCAGGCGGGCGGCAGCCATCAGGTGTGCGGGAGTTGTTTTATCGCAAGAGGACAATAACAGCATCCCATCCAAAACGGCACCTTCAATCATCACTTCGATATCATTGACCATCAGGTCACGTGTCGGCATCAGGTAGCGTGCTTTCTTTCCTGCGGAGGTTACAAAATCTGAAGGGGCAATGGTATTGACCTCAAAGGCCAGGGCGCCAGCTTCCCTAATGGCTTGTTGTGCCAAAACAGACATTTCGTCCAGGTGCTGATAGCAAACCGACAGCCCCGAAGAGGAATTGATGACGGCGATTTTTGGCTTGTCAAAATCTTCTTCTTTTATGCCCATTGCCAACCATTGGGCACGACGTACTGCCCAGCGGGTAGTTCCTTTTTCAAAATTACTTCTATAATTACCTTTCATGAGATCCTTTAAGTTTTTGTTCTTTCATCCATTGATTGACCATTTTCCCACTCAGTTCATCGAGGTCGATATGCGCCTGTTTGGCCAGCCCGAAAGCCGCCCCCGCAGCATAGCCCATACCGAAACACTGAGCCGTAACCCGTGCAGAGGCAAGGGCTTCATGTTCGGCGCAGATGGCGCGGCCCGCCACCAAAACGTTGGCTGCTTTTTCAGGTACCATCACCTCAAAGGGGATATCATAATGGTCATTTTCGAGGTAGGCAATTTTAAGCTTACCCGCCCCGTGAGCCTCAATAGGCCAGGCAGAATGGGTGATGGCATTTTCCGATTTCACCGCATGAATCACATCATGATTCCGCAGGCAGGCTTTCCCCCTGATCGACCGTGTCTGTCGAATCCCCACCTGATTTCCCGTTTCCACCAGATAAGCCTCCCCAAAGGCATCAAAAGTATCTTGAAGGAAACGGCTGTACTCGCGCGCCTGCCGCCTTCCTTCCACTTCAGCAAAAGTCATATCCTTCGAGGAAATGCCCACTGGAATGCGGCCATCGGGATAGGTAATACGCGTCATGTTACACAGCACCTCTCGGCTATTGGGCAACACAAAACAATACACATGATGGCGGGGCAAGCGGTATCGTCCACTTTTGTCGGCCTTGGCAACTGCCTTGCACATGGCCTCGGGGGATATTTTGAGAAAGGCATCAGTATCCACATTACCCATCTTGAACATCATTGTGGGGGTTTGCACAATGCCCTGATTTCCCATATAGGTCGCCCCTTGCATATCGGCCACAACAGCGGCATCGCCTGAAGCATCCACCACATATTTTGTTGCCACAGCCATTTGCCCTTCGGGCGCATGGAGGAGAAGGTGGCTTACATTTCCCTTCTGGTCCTTTATTGCTTTGAGAAATTGGGTATGGTACAACACCTCGCAACGGGCCTCGGCAAGCAGCTCATCCGCAACATCCTTCCACACGAAAGTATCATGAGGGATCAGTGCTGTTTTCCCAAAAGGAACGGGTGCGGTAACGCCATTTTTTGCTTTCAGTGCCTGATAAATCTCATCAGCAAAGCCAAAAACGAGCTGTTCGGGCTGATCTCCACTGGAATAAAGTCCGCAGATTGTGCCACTGAGCCCTGAAACGGTTGCCCCACCACAATAGCCATTTTTCTCGATCAGCATCACAGACAAACCGACACGGGAAGCACCAATGGCGGCAGCAAGTCCCGCTGGGCCGCCTCCAACCACACAAACATCTACCGTTGCGGTAACGGGAACCTGATAGGATGCTATATTGATAAATTCTTTCATGGCTGTACCTTTAATTTCGGAGCATTGACTACCGCTTTAGGTATTAAATCGTCAAGCACATCTTTAACCGCCTGAGCCGCCATCATGGCAATTCGTTCATTGGATTCTACCGTTGAACCTGCCACATGAGGCGAAACAATTACATTCGGCAATTGCAACAACGGGCTTGAAGGTAGCGGTGGTTCTTGTGTGAAAACATCAATGGCCGCCCCACGGATTACCCCCTTTTGCAGCGCTGTTGTCAGGTCCTGTTCGTTTACCAGATCCCCGCGAGAGGTATTGATTAAATAGGCCGAAGGTTTCATTCTGCCAAGCGTTTCCGCATTTATTAGGTGTCTGGTTTTCGGGGTGGAAGGACAGTGCAGACTCAGAAAATCACTTGCCTCAAAAATACGGTCAAGCTCATCAACTTGAATTACCCCTGGGACGCCTCCTGAATAGTAAGGGTCAAAAGCCTGCACCTGCATGCCCATACCAATGGCCATCTGTGCAACACACTGCCCAATGGCGCCCATACCTATCAGCCCGAGCATTTTCTGATGAAGGTCGATCTGATGAGAAGAAAAGCGTTTAAGCCAATGCCCTTCCCTGACAGCCGAATCCATCATACCGACTTGTTTGGCCAGGGCAAAAATCATAGCAATGGTATGCTCGGCCACCGTTCTGTTATTGGTGCCAGGTGTGGTACAAACATAAATTCCACACTCATCTGCTGCCTCGAGATCTACATTGTTATAACCAACGCCTGTGCGGGCAATAACCTTCAGCCTTTTTCCCGCCTCAATAACTGATCGGTCAAAAATGGTGGTGGCTCTTAAAATGGCGGCATCAGCATCGGCAACGAGCTTGATGGCCGTTTCTTTGGTGGTATCAGGGGCGAAAATGAACGAGGCATGTCCCTCGAGTAAGGCCAGCCCCTTTTCATTGATAGGCTCTGATACAAAAACTTTTGGTTTAATATTTATTCCTGCCATGAGATAAAAAAATTAAGCGTCAAACAAAGTGATCAATGCACTGAAATCCTGTTCAGCCTGACCTTTTGCGATTAAGTGGTCCATTTCGGTCGCAACGAGCGAAGCACCAGGCAAGGGAACGGCGAGTTCACGCCCCACCTGTTGCCCAATTCCCAGATCCTTGCGGTACAACTTTACCATAAATCCTGGGGCAAAATCACGATCGATCATTTTTTTCCCACTGATCTCCAACGCTTTACTTTGAGCAAAACCTCCAAGCATCGCCTCCCTCACTTTGTGCGGATCAACACCCGCTTTTTTTGCCAATGAAAGCGCTTCAATAACCCCTTGAGTAGCCAATGCAGTGGCAATCTGATTACAGGATTTGGTGATTTGCCCCGCCCCAGGTCCTCCGATCAAACTTACCTTGCTCCCCAGCACTTCAAACAGCGGAACCGCCTGCTGGTAGGCTTCTTCGCTACCGCCCACCATAATAGATAAAGTCCCCTGTTGCGCTCCAGGCTCCCCACCAGACACGGGAGCATCAAGGGTGAGGCAACCTTTGGCCTGGAAAGCATCACTGATTTTTTGCTCCGTAGAAGCATTGATCGTAGACATATCAATGAACAATTGTCCTGCTCGAAGACCATGAATCAGCCCCTGAGGACCAAAACAAACTTCTTCCACATGGGGGGTGTCTGGCACAATGCTGATGATTATCTCCACTTGCTCAGCCACTGCTTTTGGAGAAGGGGCACTTTCTGCGCCAGCGCTCACAACCGTTGCTACACTGCTCTCATTGAGGTCAAATACAACCAAGTGGTATCCTGCTTTAATGAGGTTCAAGCACATCGGTTTCCCCATGATGCCCAACCCTATGAATCCTATCGTTTTCATTATTTTTAGATTTAGTATTTTTAAAAATCATAGGCTCTACCTTGCCTATTAGTATGATATAGCTGAAAATCCCCACTGCCATCATCATTCCCGCCATCACGAATACCATGCCGTAAGAACCCGTATCGCCGACCAAGTAACCCGCAATAATAGGCGCCAAGGCCCCTCCTGAGGTCGCACCAAAGTTCTGAATGCCAGAAAAAGTACCGACAGTTCCTGAGGGAGCTACCGTCTGCATGATCGACCAGGTGTTTGCTGTTGCAAGCCCCATACCGCTGATAGCAAATATAAGAATGCCAAGAATGAGCGAATGGCTGGTGGTGAAAGGCAAAAAAATAACCGCGGCACCACTAAGGAAACCTGCGATGACAAATCCCTTTCGAACCGTTCCCTCCTCTTTTCCTTTACTGATGAGCTTGTCGGCTATGAAACCCGCCAAAACCGTAACAATGGCAAGCCCCCCATAAGCATAAGCCGACCACCAACCTGTTTCTTTGATGGACAGCCCGAGGCTGTCATAAAGGTAACTTGGTAACCAATTGATATACAGATACCATACATACCCATAGCAAAAGTAGCCCAGGAAAATCCCCCAGGTTTTTGCTCTGCTGAATATGTCCCTTAACGGGATAGACACTGACTCCTCTGAGGGGCCTTCCTGAAAAACAGCAAAAGCATCTTTTCGATTTTCGATCCTCCGCATCAGGATTTCCCAGGGCAACAACCATAATAGCGGCACCAAACCACTCAGCACAAACAGCATTCTCCAGCCAAAAGCTTCAATGAGGTAAGCGGCTAAAACCGCCCCTATCGCGGGGCCAATTTTTGTGCCTGCAAGAAATACCCCTGAGGCCAAGCCCCGCTCGCTCTTACTGAAATGTGCTGCAATAAACTTAAAACTCGCTGGCCCAGATACCGCCTCACAAACCCCCAATATCACCCGCAGGGTCATGAAGTGCCAAAACACATTGGCAAGTCCAAATAAGGCGGCAGTAATCCCCCATAAAAAGTAAAAAAAAGTATAGGATCGCCGAACGCCGAAACGATCCACGAGCCTGCCAGCCGGGATTTGCGTTAATGCGTACCCAAAAAGAAAAGCCGAAAAAATATACCCTTTACGCGCAGAGGTCAGCATTAATTCCTCGGCCAAAACAGGAGCAACCATCGACATGTTCCCACGGTCAATATAGGCATTGACCATCGCAATGAAGAGTAATCCGATTGTGCTCCATCTCAAAAAATTATCGGATTGTTTGATGCCCATTATACGGTGGTTACCAGTTGCTTGAATTCATTTAACTTTCCAGCCACCGTCTTGGCTCCGTTACTCAGGAACAAGGCATCGGTTCCGCAGGCAAAGAAGCGTACTCCTTTGTCATAATATTTCTGATAATGGCTCGGATCGAACAGTAAAAATCCCACGGCCTTGTTGTATTTCTTTGCCACAGCTAAAATTTTTGCTTCTGCCTCCAAAAATTTCGGGTGATCCAACTGACCGAAAACCCCGAGGGCCATGCTCAAATCTGCTGGTCCAATGAACAGGACATCTACCTCCTCATTGGAAGCGATTTCATCCAGATGGTGTAATGCTTCCTCGGTTTCTATCTGCACCACACACAGTAGATTTTTTTCCTGATTGGCATGATAATCCATAAAATCAACACCGAAATTGGTTGCCCGAACCATCTTGGCAACACCCCGCTCTCCCTCAGGAGCATAACGCATTGCTTTGGTAACGGCAGTAGCCTGCGCTCCATTGTCAACATGTGGACACATAATACCACTTACGCCAAGGTCCAGCACCTTATGTATACGTTGTCGCTGATATCCTTCCACCCGAACAACGGCGGCAACCTCGGTGCTTGCCAATGCCTGAACCTGATGCAGAACATCCTTTTCGGAGCCAATGCCATGCTCAAGATCTATCAATACCCAATCGAAACCAGCTTTAGCAACAATTTCTGTGGTCATGGCATTTCCCAAACTCAAAAAAGTACCGATAACGGCCTCCCCTGCTCTAACACGATCCTTGATATTCTTCATAATAGTATATATTTATAATCAAAAAAAATAATTCAACTTACATCTATTTTCCTACATTAATACTCACCACATCTCCCTTAATACCCGAAGAGGTTACACGTACTTTTGTTATACTTTCTGAGGATGATGCCTTCACAATTAACATTGCTTTACCATAAAAAAGCGGGACATTTGAGGCTATAAAGGGGTGCATTGATTGCGGATTGCCATTTCCTACGCCCAATAAGCTTGCATCACCTTCAAGTGCCACTTCCACCAAATTATTCGCCCAGGGGCATAGGTTCCCAGCCTTGTCAATGGCTTCTACTGTGATATAACTTAGGTCCATGCCATCAGCACACAAGGTACTTCGGTTTGGAGTAAGCTTTAAGCGGTAAATTTCCCCTGCAGTGTGCATGCTTTTTTCTGCCATCAGCTGTCCATCCCTATAGGCCTTTGCTGTTATTTTCCCAGGTGTATAGGGTACCTGATCCCATACTAATCGAAAGCGACTTTTAGCATCATCAGCCTGTGGAATTTTACATTTTTTTCCCAATGATTTTCCATTCAGAAATAATTCAACACAATCGCCATTGGTATAAACAAAGATTGGTGTAGCCTTATTGATTCTATTGGGCCAATTCCAATGCGGTAAAATATGTAAAGTATTTACTTTACTATTCCAATAAGATTGATACAGAAAATATCGATCTTTGGGTAAACCTACCAAATCAACAATTCCGAAGTATGAGCTTCGGGAGGATTCAAGGGTGTCAAGTGATTCGTTACCTTCCATCAAGTCGTACTGAAAATAGGTGCCATCGTAAGGCGTGGGTTCTCCAAGGTAATCAAAGCCCGTCCATACAAATTCTCCCGCCACATAAGGTTCCTCTTGTTGCCACATAAAATCATCGTCGGGAATTTCAGCCCACCACGGACAATGCAAATCGTAACTGCTGACCTGCATACTATCGGTAAAAACAGATTTTTTAACTTTTTCAGGAAAATCATAATAGCCACGAGTACTTAATGTTGAGGCAGACTCGCTGATGATAACTGATTTTGTGGGCTCCATTTGCCTTGCCAATGCATAGCGACGTTCATAGTTCCAGGAGTGCACATCGTACAAATCGAAGTGCCGCATTTTTGCACTTTCGGGGATATGACAGGCCAAGGTTACAGGCCGGCTGCTGTCATATTTTTTCAGCTCCTGAACCAGAAAGTTAAGTTGATAAAAACCGTTGGAGGTATCCCATTGGACATGGTCAATTTCATTTCCTACACTCCAAATGATGATGCTCGGATGGTTGCGATCTCGCCGTGCAAAATCTCTTATGGTGCGTTCTGCAAATGATTCAAAATTTTGCTGACTGCCTAAATCTGCCTTGGCATCATACTTATCAAAAATTTCGCTGTAAACCAAAAGCCCCATCTCATCGCATAGCTGAAGAAGTTCTGGTGCAGGGGTGTTGTGGGAAGTCCTGATGGCATTGCACCCCATTTTTTTCATCATTTCAAGCTGACGCTCCATCGCACGAGGGTAAAATGCCGCACCGAGCGGGCCGTGGTCATGGTGCAAATTCACACCTTTAAGCTGCACACGATCACCATTTAATATAAAACCATTTTCAGCGGTAAATTCCACCTGCCGAACACCGAAGGTGCTCACCTTCTGATCTGTAATATCGCCGTTGGTGAAAACGGTGGTTTTGAGCTGATACAAATAGGGCATATCAGTACCCCAAAGTTTAGGATGACTGACCGTCAGTCGTTCTCCTATGAGTGCATGGCTACCAACAAGGTTTTGTTCCTTAGTTTTTTGAGCTGAAACAGTCCTCCCTTCCTGATCAATAATTTCATGTAATAATTGAACATTCACAGGATTTCCCGATTTGTTAACTATTTCAGTATTTACTTTCACCTCCGCATAATGAGGCTTGATAATTGGTGTACTGATTTGTGTTCCCCAAATATCTATATGCACTTCATTGGTCAGCAGTAATTGTACTTTTCGGTAAATTCCTGCCCCTGGGTACCATCGGCTATCGTGCGCTCGGGTGTCCACATGCACCTGTAAAAGATTTCCCCCCTGTTCATTTAAATAGGGTGTGATATCCACATAAAAAGAATTGTACCCATAATCATATGTTCCGACCAAGTGTCCATTTAAATAGATGCTGGGCATTGCCATCACCCCATCAAAAATTAAATAAGCCCGCTGCCCCATATTAAAAGCGGGTAAATTTAATTGCCGTTGATACCACGCCTGACCTTTCCAGGCAAGTTTACCGGTATGACCTTTTGAGCCCTTGATAAAAGGCCCGGCAATTGCCCAGTCGTGCGGCAGACTTACCGCCTCCCAGTCTTTAATGTCTGAAACCGATACAATACCCAAGGAGTCTTCAACCGAAATTAGGTGAAACTGCCATTGTTGATTGATGGATTCTAATGACCTGATCGGCATTTCCTGTGCCAAACTGACGGTACTGAAGAAGGTACAAAGGCAAAGGGTGAAAAAATTAAAAAATGACCTCATCATCTGAAATAATTAAACTGAAATCAAAAAATGTTGATTTGAAGGTACGGGCATAAGTCAATTTGATGCGGTAGATATGGTTCAAAAGGGAGGGGTTATTGGTCTTATTAAGGCTTGTTGAAATAAAATTCGGAACGTCAATGTTTTGAGCATAAGGAGTCGTCAGGGGCTATTTGAAGAGCGTAGCACTACGATTAGTGAAGGGGACCTTCAACAGATGGCCGACGAAAATATTATTTGCTGCCAATTGAAAATAAGGATAATGCTCTTGTCGGGACATTCCATCCAACGCCAGAAACTTGGGCATAAAAATATTCGAAAGCCTCCTTTTACATCGGTTTAAAAATTTGATTTAGGAGTGGTGTTGCTAAAAAATCACCTAAAAAAAGTGCCTGCTCTTGAAGCTTTAATGCTTCTCGACGCAGGCACTGCAAGCTGAAAAGTAAACAAGGAGGCAAGGATTTCAGATTGTTCCTCTAATTCTCGCTTATGTTTTTCTGTTATAAATATTCCAGTGAAAGCATTTACAATAATGGAAAAGGTAACGTTCTTACCTACTTCCTCAACAGATCAATAGCAACAAAAGTGCTCCTCTAAAGGGTGGCTGCCGAAGCATTTTCCCAAATGGAATTCAGTTTCGTGACTTGAAGTTCTTTGATGGTCACCTGTCCATTGGCAAACAAGTGGATGCCCTGATGCTCATTTTTATAATATGCCCTGCGACCATGCGGAATATAAACCTGCCCCTGATTGGCAAAAACTTCCAGTGAGGTTGCATCCACATAAATATCAAAAGACAACTGCCCCTGATCAGGCTGTATGCTACGCGTTTTACGGTTTGTTGTCTCACTGATTTTCCCCCGCCAGGGGTCGACCGCCAGCATCCCCTTTCGGGCATCATAAATCACCGTAGAACCAAAAATTTTAATCCCAAATTGTGATGCATCACCCATTGCTACTTTGGTAGAAATTTTCAGTTTGTGCCCCTCAATATTTGATAAATCAAAAGTTTCGTTATTCAGCGAAAGTGTCTGAAATTTCCATTTGTCGCCATACAGCTGAGCGAGCTCTTTGACTGGCAGAAACGACAACCTTGGCCCTTTTTCTGTGGTGATTAATTTTAACTCCACAGGCAAGGACACATCAGGAAAATAATCTATTTCATAGTTTGGAATTCCTCCCATCCCGTTGTTTCCAAGATTCTGATTCATAATCACACGCTGGTCGAGGGCATTATGAAAGATTGTTGGATAGCCAAAATGGGCCGTCAGGATCATATCCTCCTTCGATATCGGTTTCCCTTCCAAATTCACCATACCTTTTGCAGTATAATTTCCCACAATGTAACCATGCAAGCCATACATTACCACGGTGTATTTTTTTTGTGGATCATCATCAAGGTACATTTCTACCAATTCTCCAGGGTCCCCCTCGAAGGTGAAAGATTCAGGGATCGCAGGGACATCTTCGACCTGCTCCCACTTTTTAAGATCCGTGGAGAAATACTGATGCACTAAACGGTGCCCTTGCTTAAGGTATAATACATACCGTTGCTGATCTTGGCTCCAAAAAATTCTTGGTGCATCGTGCCACCCTTCCACCAAAGGGTTGCTTGGCAGGTCAGGTCTGTTGAGTTTCAGCCCCAACTCATCACCAGTTTGAAATGTCATCCCTCCATCAATACTAATCATATAGGAAAACGTTCCTGAGGGGCGAAACTTCTGACATTGCAGTAAGACAATGGCCTGGTGCTCTTCGGTATTCAAGCCTAAATCGTTCCGAACATCAACGAAGCCTGTGCCATTATATAGGTAGTGTCCACAAGAAAAAATTGGCGTTCTCTCTTCCCAATGAATCAGGTCTTTGGAAACTGCATGTCCCCAGGCAATTTCCCGACCTCTAAACGGATTGTAAATGTAAAACATATGCCATTCCTTTGCTGGGGCATAGTAAAACTTAGCGGTTGGGTCGCCTAAAACACCCTGTCGGAAAGAAAAATGAAATTTAGGCCGACTTTCCTCCTCATATAGGGGTTGGTTTTCTTTGGGTGAATTGCTAAAAAAAACCTGCTTTTGGACAAAATTTGGTAAACCCATCAGGGATATTTCTTTGCCTAAATAAGGGCTGAGATCTACGCTACTCCACCATTGCGGCGTATTTTCCGCAAAGGTCATAGCCTCTTCAAACAGCGGCTGCCCATCAATCATTACTCGGACAGTATCGTGCTGTCGATTTTCATATACCGATAACGGAATATTTAGAAATGGCTGGTCTATTTTTAACTTTTTAGCGGTGATCGTTTCCCCTGAATTTTGCTGAGCTGAATTGATGGGTGCACAGGAAAAAGTAGAAAATGCTATACAAAAAATAAGCAGATACAGCTCGGATTTATAATTAATCATATCGATGAAATTAAAAAATAGGTGAATAAAATACAGCATAAATGGGTTACCGTGAGCAAAAGAAAAAGCTCCGATCAGCAATATTTAACTGACCGAAGCGCTACCTACTAATTATAAATGAAACCTAAATTCGTGATCATTATATTATTCTTAATCAAATAATTGCGCACAGTAAAATTATCAAAGCTGCTCTGCCACCAACAAATTGGAATGGATCAGGTCGTGCCCTTCCTCCAGCTTTTTGTATCGGGTAAGTGCTTCAAGAAAGTAATAATCGGCATAGTTTAGCGGCTTGCCTATCAAGGCACCGTGCGGAACACTTGCAACACTTTGATCGAGTAGAAAAAAGTTATTTTTGTTGGCCTTAAAGCGATATTTTTCCGAGGATAGGCTTTCGATAATTTCTCGCGCGTAATTTTTATAAGTACCCCCTTGGTCAGAATACTGACTCAGCTCCAATAAAGCTGAAGCGGTGATGGACGCACTCGAAACATCTTTTTGTCCAGGATACACATCCGTATCGGCTGTCGCCCAATCAGAAGCATAGCCCTCCTGCTGAATATTGTAATCCCAAAAAGGTACCCTATCCGAAGGAATGTTCTCGTTAGTCATGATAAAATTGGCGATCGCCTCCGCCTGCCTTAAAAATTGAGGATCGTTGGTCTCCCTATAACAAAGTGTGTAACCATACAAGCCCCACGCTTGCCCTCTCGCCCAACTACTGTTATCTGCATAGCCCTGACAGGTTTTCTTATCCAGCACCTGCCCATTTTTCTTATCATAAAGCACCACATGGTAAGAGGAAAAATCTTTTCTGAAATGGTTTTTGATGGTTGTTTTTGCATGCGTAGTAGCCATTTCGCTGAACAGGGAATCACCCGTAATCTTTGCCCCTTCATACATCAGCTCCAGATTCATCATATTGTCAATAATTACTGGGTAATCATAGGTGATTTCACTGCCCCAGGGTTTGTATTCTGGCCACGAACTGAAACACTTGACCTGCTCACTGAAGCGGGTCGAAAGAGATTGTGCTGCATTGGCAATCACCGATTTATAAGCTTGATTCTGTGTCAGGCGGTAGGCGTTTCCATAACTGCAATAAATCATGAAACCGATATCATGATGTCTTTTTAGATACTGAATAGAATCCAATTTCTCTGTCCACTTGGTCGCTTCATTTTTCCATTCCTCTTTCCCTGTAAGTTCATATAAATACCAGAGTGTCCCAGGAAAAAAACCACTTACCCATCCATCCGTTGGATCGGTTTTCAACGCACCGTCGTCATCAACGGTATAGGGCAAGGTTGCCACCTCCATGGGTTGTTGAAGCACATTTCGATAATTGTTTTCTACCACCGATATGTTTTCTGAAAGTAGTTGTTGAAAGCTGTCTGTATGGTGCTCCCTGGAATTGGTCGTCTCTTTGGTACTGCAACCGATGGCACAGGTCAACAGCACGAATAAAAATAGATGTCGAGTATTCATGTCTTAATGCTGAATTAATAAAAAATTGTAGCATCAAGGTAACAGGGTTTTCTCCAAAGCACAGGGCGGTATTTGTCAAAAAGGAGGTCTAAATGACCTCCTTTAAAATCTTCTTGCTATACTGCTTCTTTCATTTGCTCTTTGTGCTGTGCAACAAATTCAGAAGGTGACATTCCATGAAATTTTTTGAAACATTCCCGAAAGTACTTCAGGTCGCTGAAGCCTACTTCATAAGCCGTTTCAGAAATAAGTAAGCTGTCCTGTTTCAGTATTTGTCCAGCACGCTTTATTCTGATGGTGCGAATAAATTCTGTGGTGGACTGCCCAGTCAGACTTTTCAACTTTCGAAATAAAAGTGATCTGCTTACCCCAATTTCCTTCATGAAAATTTCAACGTTAAACTCCGGGTTCGACATATTATCTTCCACACATTTAATGGCTTTTTTCAAGAAATCGTCATCCTTGGAGGTCATCTTAATTTCCTCGGGTTTCACCTTTTCATTTCGAACAAAATACTGATGCATCCTACTGCGAGCCTGCAAAATATTCTTAACTCGTGTGGTAAGCAGTGAGGGGGTGAAGGGTTTGGTTAGGTAATCATCAACTCCCACTTCAAGGCCATTTTTCTGATACAGTAACGAGGTTCGTGCGGTAAGTAAAACAATTGGGATGTGACTGCATCGAATATCTTTTTTCAGTTTGGTACAAAATTCTATTCCGTCCATTTTCGGCATCATTACATCACTAATAATAATGTCGGGGATCGTATTCTGAACCAATTCCCAGGCCTGTTGACCATCCTGCGCCTCTACAATCTTATATTGGTCATCGAAACAACTGACAATAAATTTTCTAATTTCGTCGTTATCCTCAACAACCATCAATACAGGTGCATTCTCGCTCACTTTACGATTTTGCTTTTTCACCACCTCGGATACTGAAGTATAATTATTAATATCAATAGATTTGATAGACTCAGTACACACCTCTTCTTTGCTTAAATGCGATTTTCCTGTCTTCAGTACCACAGTAAAAGTCGCTCCATGCCCAGCTCTTGATTCTACAAAAATATCGCCATAATGCAAGTCTACCAGTCTTTTAGTCAAGGCCAGACCAATGCCCCCGCCTTTCCCTACATTCGTAAATTCATCTTCGACCTGAAAGAATCTCTCAAACACTTTATCGTGATAGGCCTCGGCGATCCCAATGCCATTATCAGAAATTTTGATAAATACCTCTTGCTCATTATAATGCCCCACTTCTACCGAAATATGCCCATGCTCACGATTTACAAATTTGAAAGCATTGGAGAGTAAATTGTAAAGGATAATCTCCATCTTATCGGCATCAAAATACAAGTCGCTATGATTTAAATTAGAGATAAATTCATATTTTATACTACGGCTTTCCGCCAGACTTTTAAACGATAAATAGACCTCGTTACTAAAGTGCCTGAAGTCAAATTTTTTCGTTCGGATTTTCAACATACCCAAATCATCCTTTCTGAAATTGATAATTTCATCAACCCGTTTGGTCAGTGTTTCCGCACTTTTTTGAATATTTTCAATCTCCGATTTCAATGCTGAATTAAGGTTGCCATCCGCAAGAAGTTTCTCCAGTGGGCCTGAGATTAACGTCAGTGGAGTACGCAGTTCATGGGACATATTAGTAAAGAACTGCAATTTCATCTGGTTCAGTTCTTCTTGCTTTTCATTTTTTATCTGTTGCTCTCGTAAAGCCCTGCGGTTGGCCAACATTTCCATCACCGATTTATAAATGATGTAAATGATCGTTGCAGTCAGCGAAAAATAAATTAAATATGCCCACCAACTCAGCCAGGGAGCTGGAAGGATCTCCAACTGAACAGAAAGGGGGCTTTCGTTCCATAGGCCATCGCTATTGGTTGCTTTAATATTGAGTGTATATTCCCCCGCTGGAAGCCCTTTAAAACTCACCGATCTTTGGTGTCCCAAAGGCAACCATTCTTTACTTTTCCCCAAAAGCTGATAACTATAACTATTTTGGGAAGGTTGACTAAAATCAAGGGCACTAAACTCAAAAGAGAAAGGTGCCTGAAAATAACTCAGTGTAATGGCTTTCGTCTTGCAAAGAGGCTGCTGAAGAGGACTCTCCCCCCCAATGCCTTGTACCTTATCATTAATTTTAAATTTTGTAAGGGCGACCTGCGCACTGAATTGACTTTTTCGTACTTGCGAAGGATAAAAAAGATTGAACCCACCCAAACCGCCAAAAAATAATTCACCGGTGCTTAATTTCGCCAAGGACTTAAAATTGAACTCATTGGCGACCAAGCCATTGGTTCTTCCGAAGAAATCGAAAATTTTAAACTGTTTGTTCCAGCGCAATAAACCATGATGGGTAGAGATCCACAAATTCCCAATCCGATCTTCCACCACCCCATATACTGTATTGTTGGACAGTCCATTGGCCTCATCGAAATGATTTAATACATTAAAATTTTGATCCGTTTGGTAAAGGCCATGCTCCTCGGTACTGACCCAAATCGCTCCATCTTCATCCTGGTATATGCCCAGCACATTAGAATTAAAACGGGCATTAAATTCTTTGAAAGGCTGGATATCAATGCTGCTGGTTTCAAAATTTACCTTGCCCACACCGTATTTCGTACCGACATAAATTTCACCATTATTTATTTGATGAATACTTCGAATATTGATATTATTACCATTTTGGTCAAGAAACAAAATGCCACTTTTACGGTCCTCATCTAATCGTAATAATCCAATATCAGTTACAGCCATATAAATTTCGTCTTGCTCAGAGAGGTGCAGCGCGTTAACCCAGTCCAGCGGAATCAACTGACCGTTAATTTCAATGTTATGGAAGGTCGTAAAACCTTGCCACTTTTTGTTCAGATTCATGACATTGACTCCTTTGCCAAAAGTACTGATGACCAACTGATGATTTTTGGTAATTTTGATGTCTTGCACATTATTTCCACTCAAGGAGTTCGCTTTATTAGGCTGATGCTGAAACACCTCAAAAGTTTCGGTATTTCGGTCGAAATAATTTAAACCGCCACCTTCAGTTCCAATCCACAGATTCCCCTTTGAATCTTCAAGAATGGCCCCAACAACGGGATTACTTAGCCCGCTTTTATCTCCGTAAGTTTTAAAAACGGCCGTGTGTCTATTGAAGTAATTTAGCCCACCCGCCCAGGTACCAAACCACAAATTATTGGCATTGTCCAAGAAACTGGAGTGTATTGAATTCTGACTCAAACTATTTTCATCACGAGGATCATTCACCACCCAAGTATGGCTTTTACGATTCGCTGGGACATAGCAGAGTCCAATGTAAGTGCCCACATAAAGGTTATTTTCCCGATCAATAGTAATCGTTCTTACGTGTTCAGTAATTAGGGGGGCGTTGGTCTTTTGGTCACGCAAATATTCAAAGCGATCTGTAGCCTGATTGAAGTACATCAATCCACCGGAATGCCCGATCCAGACAACATTCCTGTTGTCCATTTTAATAGTAGATATATTATTAAATTTGAATTTGGAAAGGATACCAGAATCATAACGGTAATGCACAATATTCCCTGAGGAAAGGTCCAAAAGATCCACCCCCTTATCGGTTACAACCCACAGTTTCCCCTCGGTTTCAAGCACATCTTTAACGGCATTATCATTAATGCTATTGGGGTCTCCGGCATGGTGTTTATAGTGCTTTTTTACACCTTCTTTTTCATCATATAAATATAAACCCGACGAGGTCGCCAACCACAAACGACCAGAAGATGACTTCTTTATGCTGAAAACATAGTTATCGGTTTGATCAGATTTATCCTCCTTAAAGCTGATTCTTTGAAACTTATCGCCACCCAAATAGCGATTGAGGCCTCCGCGTGTACCTACATACATACTCTTTGCATCAGAGATGTAAATGGAATAAATCCTATTATTTATCAAACTCAGGGAGTCCTTGCTGTTTGTTCTATACTTATGAAATTCATAGCCGTCAAAGCGATTGAGCCCATCGCCAGTGCCTATCCAAAGAAAACCATCTTTATCCTGAGTAATACAGGTCACCGATGAACTTGACAACCCATTTTGAATGGTATAATTTCTGAATTTAAACCGTTCGTCATGTTCTTTAGAAAAAGCAACAGAACAATGACATGAAAACAGTATAAAAACAGCTAAAATAAATTTATTTAATTGGGGGTAAAAGTTTAACATACTTTAAATAAAAAAATAAAAAATGAAGAAGGTTGATAAAAAAAGTCATCTATTTCAATAATTAAAATAGTGAATTATCCCAAATTCAGCAACAAAAGCAATTTCTATTTTTAAATTTTTAGTTAAAAAAATTTATGAAAAAATCATAAAATACTGGACCGATCAATTTTCACCTGTAATGGGTTGGTGTGCTGATCCGATACCTGATTTAGGTACTCGTACCATTCCGCTTTCGAACTGAATTGCGCAGCTTTTGTCCAGGTAAACCCTGAATAATAAGTTACCTTTCCACTATTCACTTTCAAATTAATATATACATTACTTTCATCCTTAATATCTGACTGAAACACTTCAAGCCCTTGATAATCATCTGGATTACAAAGTATTGCCGTCGCCAAAAAACTACCGTTATGTTTTTGCCAATAGCTCACCCATCCCTTTGCTTTGTTTTCCTTTATTTCCCCAAGCTCTTCGCCAATGGCCATTCCAACGGCCACGGCAGGGCTATCGTCGATCGCTACCACAATTTTTGACAAATTACTGCCCTTATCAAGTTCAATATGATTTGATAGTTTAACTATTCGGTCGCCCACTTTAAACTCTGCAAAATCAAGATTGAATGCGGTTCGGATTTTACCGGTAGATAGCGTATTGTAGGCAGAGTAATTTTCTGGCAAAAAGAACTGCTCCCCTTCTTTGACCGCCAAACCACCGCAGCCTCGGCTAATGCCCACATGATAATCATCAAGTCCCTCCCCATGATCGATATGGTAAGCCCCAGGTGTTGTTTTATTGGCCAGATACCATTTATTGATAATTGGATATGACACCTTTTTCAGCCAACAGTCTATACCACTTGAAATAATCCCTCCATCAATACCCTCTTCTTTCATTCTTTGTGCCGTTGGGCCATACATCCGAAAGGCCACCCGATCATTTTCCCAGGCGTAATCATCGATTCTCTCAGGGACAAACCGACTGTAACATACTGGGCTCGCGGTTGCGGATAACTTTTCGGTCATTACCTTGACAAAATAAGTGGCAGACTGTTTCGCCTTCACTTCAGGCTGAAACAGAAAGCCATCTGGTTGCCCATCTTTTTCCTGATCCACAAGCTGAATCTCCACCCTTCGCCCGAGATCATCGAGCACGGCAATTTGCTGTGCCTGCTCAGCTTCCATATCCAGGGAGGATAAACTTATATACACGGTTTCATGAATTCTGTCGAAATCAAGCCCATTGTCGATGATGACTTTTTTTTGCTTTTCTTGCTGGGTACAGTAAGTTAGAACGCCAGCCAAGACCAGGAAAAGAGTTAAATTTTTAAGCATTGTCTTTGGGTCTAAGTGGTTATGGTTGTATCAAAATATTTATATTCCCCTTCGGGGCAGACAGCCTGTAAGTGTTGTTGGCAATTTTTTCAATAGCGCAACCCTCCGTTGCTTTTGGCGTCCCGTTTTTGACGGTCAGCTTACCTTTGAACCCATTAGGCGCATTAATTTGCAAATGCTCATCATTGCCATATATACTGACCGGTACATCAGCCTCAAAACTCCAATTCTGCCAGCCTTCCAGCTGAAGGCAGGAAATAGCCATTAGATTAATCGACTGATCTGCTGAATATTGACAAGTCAGGGAGCGTCCCTTGAATAATTTTCCATCGTAGTGAGCAGGGGATATTTCATTTGAAATAATGTTGATATCTTCCTGTCCTGAATAGTGGCGTAAAATTACCCCATGCATATTTTGTCCTTTTATAGGCTGAATTTCGGGCGCCTTATGTTTTTGATCGGTAGGAATAATAAGGCTCATTGAACGAACCTGCCCGAGGGAATCGGAAAGGAATTGTGCCTCGAGATGATCCGAAGCAAGATCACCGAGATGAAAAGCCCCTTTCCAGCTTTTTCCCTGCTTCACCGCTAAGGGTTCACTTGCGAAATAGGTAATCACCGCTTCTGATCCATCGGCTTGATCAGTCAGTAAACCATTAATGGGAGAACTGTACTTTCGATGGGGTTCCAAAGTGGTGGTAGTCTGGAATTTGGTGTTGGGCTGAATCATAACCGACACAGTGTCTTTGACAAATGACAAGTCCGCTTGATCGACCACGACAAAATAACCATAATTTCTCTTCTCCTTCTGATGAACAAAAATCAGTGACCGCTCATGCAAAGCTTGTTTGAAGGCCCCGCGGGAAGAGGTGGTTCCAAACTCTATTTCCCCACCTGTCAGTCCATCCACAAGACCGCCGCCTTCTCCGCGTATTTCATGCCTGCGAGCACCGATCAGTAAAACATTTTGCATCCAGGCTTCATACCAGCGATTGCCGTCGGGCGTTTTTCCGGGATATGACGGGTAATAGTTTGTACCAGAATTCATGACCATAAATTCACCATACGCCTGAATTCCGATGCTATTGACGTCCTCGCTGGCATGATGAAAGCCTCCAGGCTCCCAGTTATCTCGTTTCAGAGAATACAAAATCCCTTGTAATGCCTCAGTATCACCCGTTTTCCCCCACAGGGCAGCACCGGTGTTTTCCATTAACAGTGAGGAAGGCATTGCGGGTTCTGGGGCATTTTTTGGTGTCAAGGAATAGTTGATAAAATCATTCAGCAAAGCCTTTTCTCCCAGAGGGAATTTACGTTTGTGCCACCTCCCCATTTGTGCAGCTCGTTCATCGTAACAGCCCATAAAATGAAACAGGGCGCCACCATCAATATTTGCCTTGTTGTAGCCCGTTTCCCCAAAAGAGGGAATGTTGCCAAAGGGGGTGAGCGCAAAAGTATTCAGCCAAAGCATGAATTGCTTCATCTTTGGATGATGATAAAAATCGAAATATCCATTAGCCTGAATAACATCCACTGTATTGGCCTTTGCCGTTCTTGTGCCTGTCATGCGAGCATGTGCGTAGCCAGGACTTTGCACCCAAGACCCATCAGAGCTCATGCTAATTTCCATCAGGTGATGCTGGTATTTCTTCGACCAAAATTGACTTTGCTCTTCCGCTTGATAATATATATTATACACCGACATGACCCCCAATCTGCTTAAAACCCACCAAATATGGTTTCCGTCAGGCATTCGATTGACGCGAAAAAACTCATAGACCGTGTCAATTTTCTGTTCAAGACGTTTTCTTTCCTTGCTGGACAGGTCATTGTAAATCATGTCCATTGCCAAAAGGGAGTTGAACATGGCATTGGAAGCATAAACCGCCCCAGAATGTCCCTTCCCCAAATGAGGAACCATTTCATCCCACCTATTGATAATTTTAACTATCTGCTGCTTATACTTTTTTCTTGCAGATTTATTTTCTTCCAAGGCATAAAGTAAGGTGTTATGACTCAGCAACTGCGCCATTTTATTCCAGTTGGGAATTTTGAAATCATCATTCCAGTGCTGATCCGCCTGGGCTTTAATAGATACAAAGGGCTCAACAGCAGCTTTCTCCCTGAGTACGGGAAAATCCTCCTCCTGAACAATTAAAAAAGGGTGTTGCTTTTGGCCTAAGGACAGGTGCGCCCATAGGCAAAATAAAAAGATAAAAAATCGTTTCATAATCAAAAAGTGGTCGTTCTACTCAGCTGATGTGCCCTCTGCGCGCTTATCAACTCTAATATTAAAAAATGCGGCAACGATGAAAAATATGCCCGCCAATACAAGTGCATTGCGTGGATCACTCCCCAGCACAGTCTCATAAATGAACCAGGTCATCACCATACTGATCATCATTGGAATAACAATAAAGGTATTGAAAAGTCCCATATAAACCCCCATTTTTTCTTTTGGAACAGCACTCGAAAGCATGACATAGGGCATGGTAAGGGCAGAAGCCCAGGCAATGCCCACAAAAAACATGGCCGATAACACCCCTTCAGGAGTGGAAACAAATAACAGCGAAATGAACCCACCACCACCGATGAATAAACTTGCCGCATGGGTGAGTCGCCTGCCAATTTTTGCAGCCACGAAGGAGAGTAAAAAAGAAGCGATGATACAACCGACGTTCATGGCAGTAATGGCCAGGCCGCCAAGCTTAATACCTTCGGAAAAACCGGCGAAGGTTTGGTCCGGGGCATCATATACATGGCGGGCAATGGATAGCCCGAGATAAGAGAACATCATCGGCACCCCCGCCCAGGTAAAAAACTTCACCCACCAAAGCTGTCGCATGGTTGCGGGCATGGTTTTGATTGCTTCAACAATTTCCACAAAACCACTCATCAGTACCGACTTGCCCTCGTTCTCTTTTCGAAAGGCCTCCAGATCTTCAGGAGGGTCCTCCTTGGTGGTGAGGACGGTAATCAGCACCGCAACGATACAGACCGTCGCCCCGACATAAAATGGAATTTTTACATAATCGGGAATTTGCTGCAAGGTGGTCGACTCCTCAGAAATTTCAAAACCAAGCCAAATCAGTACAGTTGCCATGGAAGTGGCCAGGATCTGCCCGGCACCCACGAAAAATGTTTGTACAGAAAAACCCACCGAACGCTGAGATTCAGGTAATTTATCAGCAATAAATGCCCGGAAAGGTTCCATGGAAATATTTACCGAAGAGTCCAGAATCCACATCAGGCTGGCAGCCATCCACAAAGCTTTTGAATGGGGCATAAGCAACAGGCAAATACTTGAAAGCACAGCACCGATCAGGAAGTAAGGTCGGCGCCTGCCGAATCTCTGCGACCATGTGCGGTCACTCATTGCGCCAATAATCGGCTGAATGATCAGCCCTGTTACCGGTGCGGCAAGCCACAGCAGGGGCAGGTTGGCCTCATCCACCCCGAGGTATCGATAAATAGGACTCATAAAGGCCTGCTGCAAACCGAAGGCATATTGCAAGCCTAAAAATCCGAAGCTCATATTCCATATTTGCCAAAAAGACAAAGTGGGTTTTTGCTGGGCTTGCTGTTCAATATTTTTCTCTAAAACTGTATTCATAATATAAAAAAATTTCCTGCTCAATTGCAAAGAGGGATTTTCGCCTGCAATACTCCGGGCGAAATGGCTCAAAAATGAGGGGTAATACGTTAAAAGGGCCGAAAGTGAAGAAAAACTCCACCCCGACCCTTAACCTCACTGGGCAGGAAGGTCTTTAAAGGATTTCAAATGATACTTTATAATGTTGCTCACCTATGGGTAAAATCTTTTCCGTTTGAATACTTGAAGGGTTATAGCGCAAATCAAACTCCAAGGGCATAAAATAAGCCAGGCAGCTCCACCCCCAGAAAGGATTCAGGCCTTCCCCATTTCCCGTTTCTGCATTGTAATATTCACGGGTTTCTTCTTCTTCAATTGCCATGGAAAAAGAGCGTTCAGCCAGCTGCCGGGCTTCTTCCCAATAGCCATAATCCATCAGCCCATGCATGATCATATAGTTGGTCGGGATCCAGGCCGGCCCACGCCAGTTACACTCTATTCCTTCAATACTCTGATAATAATCGGGCTCCGTTTTGGCATAGGTAGCCACAGGGTAGTTCAGCCAAAATCTGTTTTCATCCAGCAAATGCTCCTCAATGAGTCTTTTTGCGCGGTCAGCAGGAACAATCCCCGCCCAAAGGGGAATGAAGGCCGCCACAGATTGTACTTTTACCCAATGCCCCGTTTGCTCGTTGCGGTCGTAGTAAAAGCCATCGTTTTCATCCCATAGCTGTTCATTGATATTGCGCGCCAACTGTTCTGCCCTTTGCTGAAAATCTTTCTGTTCATCCACCAGTCCAATTGCAGCCGAAATTTCAGCCATCGCCTTTAGCTCCATATAAATATAGCAATTCAGGTCCACGCCTTCCACATTTTGCGCATCATCCTCTCCGCATCTGCTCCACTGATTATCCATACCGGAATGTCCGGCACCCTGCCATACCGAAAGACCATTTTTATCATGATCCTTGAACCATGTCCAGTGATCCACATATTTTTTCAACCGCTGATAATATCTGCCAATAAGCCATTTATAACTTCCGGTCTGCTTGCTTCCGAGCAGGGCGGTTTGTGCTAAAAACGGTTTAAAGTGATCCGTCGGACGATGGTGTACAATGTTGAGGGTTCGCTCCACAAACCCATCGGGGTGTTGCTGATCGAGGAAAGCCTCGAGATTGGTCCGACAAAACTTGCTGACCCCAAAATAGGAAAGGTATAGATTCTCGAAGTACAAATCCCAGTCATAAAATTCCCCATAACCATAGCCCGTCAGCAATTCCCCGGCATCTTTGTAGAATTTAATGCCGTGTTGTTGGATCAAAGCATTGGAGCGCTTTACCCGCTGAAGGAGCCTTGCCTGATATGCGGGCGAAAGCTGATCAAAGAAAGTGTCTATTTGTGTTTCCATTTTTGAATAATCTAATTGTAAAGGAGGACTGACAAACCGAGTGGTTCATCAGTCCTTCGAACCCCCAAAAAATAAAAAGTTTTTAGGCCGCCACTGGGCTGAAAGTGAATGTTCCTGCGGGAGCTTGCAAGTACAATGTCCCGGCCTCTTCGGTAACAGTATGGGTTTCTCCGTTGACATTCCACTGCCCAGCCTGTAAATCTGTTATCAGAATTTTCTGTTGTTTTGCGGCTACAGGAATTTCAAGTTTAAAAGATTGGTCGATCCGATAGCCATCCTTACCGAACATCACCACCCGGTCTGCAATCTGGACACCTATATGTGTTTCATTTTCTATGGATTGATAGCTCAGCGGTTGCTTGTCCTGATCCATTACCTGAATAAGGTTGAAAAAGCGGTCCAGTTTTGCCGACTTTTTGGGTTTTACATCTATCCGCCATTGGCCGGCCTCAAAACGGACAATGTCCTCTTTCTTTTTCAGTGCCCAGTTTTTATCAATACTTTCTGTATAGAAGTCCTGACCTTCACCGCCGATTTTACTGATTTCAAGATTGTCCATTTTTGGTAAAATAGTGGTATTCACCAATTTACCACTGTAAGGCAAGCGCCCTTTTACTTTCTGCAAGGTGGTTACATTTCCTTCTACCTGTGGCTCCTCAATAAAGTGCATCAACCAGGTTTTCGGGAAAGACGCTTTTCTGGCAATCACCTTGTCGAAAACCAACAACACCCCCGGTACCTGCTCCTGCTTCATGTTCAGGAAAACAAAAGAACGTTTGGCTTCTTCCACTTTGGGCTTTACCTTCAGATAGTTGTAATGATAGGCAGCTGCCATATCACCTTTCAGGTATGAATAATCAGGGGTAATTTTATCAGGCCCAAAATCATGCCCTTCAAGTTTCACCTGTATGCCATCCTGTTCAATTTCTTCGAAAGTCAGCGGTGCCCCACCGTTCTCCTGTTCTATGGGGCCACCAGTATTAATCACCTGTCCACCCTCATTACTTGCATCCCAAATGGAACCTGGACGGTAAGGCTGGTCGGGGTCACGGACCAACAGCGTATTATGTGCAATTGATCTGCGGAAATAATTATTCCAGTGGCCAGCATTTCCACCATGCTTTCCTGTACCGTCTTCATTTTCGGCATAAGCGCCTGAGTCGATCGTTAGCGGACCTTTATAATAGATATTGAAATGTCCAGCATCAAGGTGGTCATGATTCCCAAAATAATAGTCACTCATGTTCATGGTCGCCACCACCGCATTGGAAGCTACCCCCTCCTTCAGTCCCCATGCGGTACGCGCCACCATCGAAGCCAAAGGGGAATTGAAAAATTTGGTCAATGGCAAGGCAGTCACCGATTCGGGCTTAAGCTGATGATCGAAATACATAAAATTCAGGGCCGCATCGTCCATGTGTGTAAACTGCGTAGGAAAATCCAGGTAGCGATAGACCTCATCCTGCAAGTAAGGATCTTTAAATTCATTGGCGGCCATCATCAAACCTCTCAGTCCGAAATACCCGCTGCCATTGGCCCGATACAGTACATGAGGATTAAAATCATCGCCCTCACTGAAGATCACGCCATCGGGTCTGCGGCTGTATAGCGTGTGATAGAGCACCTTGCCCTGATCGTCCACATAAGGACGTTCGGCCCCCATATTGGTCAGCAGAAAAGTGGAAAGAATTTCGGAATCATACCTGCCCATCCCATATGCTGATCCCTGATGATGACGATGTGAGGGATAAAAAGCATTTCGTGCGGGGATCAGTCCGTGATAAAGATGTGCCGTAACCTCGTCATAAATTTCTGGATTGAGTTCATAAGCTGCCATGCCAAAAGCCAGCGCATTGGGGATTTTTTCTTCCCCAAAGTGGTTGGTAACATAGGTGATACGCCCCTCCCGCATAGGCCAACCATACTCCGACAACCTGAAAAGTCGTAGGGCATGGTCATAGAGCAATTGGCGATCCTGATCTTTCATCAGATCATAACACCAATCATAAACCATGGCGGCAGCATAAATAAACCGATGATTGAGTCGGTCATCAACATGCCTTTTATTTTCTGGACTGAGGGCGGGCATGGCTTCAAGGATCATCGTTACGGCCTTTTTTCCTGCCTGCTGATTATTGTCCACAAGGTATTGCAGCGCATTGGATTCGATAGCGCGATAGGCGTGCAAGTTTGGTTTTCCCTTTTTGCTGAACCCAGGATCAACCTTCGCGCCTTGGGCAATGATTTTGGCTTTCCATTCCTGCATTTCCGGGGCATTATATCTGGCTTTCCACTCTGGAAGGTTATCCGGATTGACCAATACCCGTGGCCGACTTTTAGGGGGTACGGGGATGGTTAACTTGGTCTGCTGCCTCGTAAATGACGCTTCTTTTACTGGCGCTTCGGGGCATGGCTTACAGGCCAACAATGATAGGCCAAGGATGACCGTCAGGCTAAATTCAAAAAAATGATCGACTTTCATAGTAAAGGAAAAGTTTAAGTATCCTGAGTGCACAGGGCACTCAGGAAGTTGATCTTATTTGGCAATAAAAGATCTGAAATTTTAAATACTTTTTGGTGACAAATCAATGACAGATTTTCTAAACATGCCACCGAGTTCTTTGGATCGTTGAGATGGGGAACAGTTGCCGATATACACTTCCACCAACTGATCTGTGCGATTTTTTTTTCCACCGTGATCAACATAAGACATCATATCTGCTGAAATCTCAAATTGCAGTCTTTGCTGTTCTCCGGCACCAATACTTACTCGCTCAACCCCCTGCAATGATGATTGTGGGCTTGCGATCTCTGCTCGGGGTACGGCGGTATATAGCTGAATCACATCATCCACGGTTTTATCCGTGGGATTGGTCAGGGTAATACTTGCCGTGAACTGTTGCGGGGTATTTTCGACGATACTGATCTCGGAATACTTTAGCTCGCCATAGGTAAGTCCATAACCGAAAGTATAAAGTGGCTTTTCTTTCATGTACTTATAGGTTCTGCCTTCCAGGCTATAATCCGTAAAATCAGGAATTTGGGCCTCAGACATCGGGAAAGTCATGGGTAATTTCCCTGTAGGATTGACCTCCCCAAAAAGGATATCTGCCACCGCCTGTCCGCCTTGTTCCCCTGGGTACCAGGCATAAACAATGGCATCAGCAAACTCCTCTACCTCGGCAATGTTTAAAGGGCTTCCGCCTGTAAAAACCACCACGAGCGGTTTATCACCACAGGATTTACGCATTTTCCGCAGGTAATCCATTTGGCTTGGTGGCAACTCAATCGATACACGGTCGCCGTTGGTTTCCGAGGCAATTGTTTCACCGTCTTCTCCCTCCATCATCCCGCTGATCCCCATCACGGCAATGGTTACATCGGCCACTTTCGCCCGATGAACGCCGCGCCCCAAAGGGGTGGTATTGAACCTGTTGAAGAGCACTCCATGCTGATACCTGATGGAACTTGCAGCAGAAGTTTTAGATGCAATCCCCTCGAGCACAGTAACCATATTATCGGATATACCATAGTAATTTCCGATCAGCACATCAATATTCGCCGCCATGGGGCCGGTAACGAAAACATAGGGAATGGATTTTTGCAAAGGCAGAATCCCGTTTTTATTTTTCAGCAAAACGATCGACTTTTGAGCGGCTTCCAATGCAAGTGCCTGATGTGCGGCACTGTGGATGACCGTAGAGTCTATGCGGTTGTAAGGGTTCAGTTCTTCAGGATCAAACATCCCCAGTTTAAAGCGGGTGAGTAATAACCTGCTCAGACATTGATCGACTTCCGCTTCAGTAATATACCCCTGTGCAACAGCCTCAGGAATTTGCGCATAAATTTCCCCACAGTTGAGGTTTACACCACTGCGGATCGCCAGCTGTATGGTTTCAAGGTCATTGCCCGTGTAATTTTGCTTATGATGAATGTTGAATAGGGCTCCACAATCAGTAACCACATGCCCTTTAAAGCCCATTTCCTTCCGCAGTAGATCATTCAGAAAATAACTGCTTCCACAACACGGTTCACCATTGACCTGATTGTAGGCACACATCACCGATTCAACATTCGCATCGACAAGCGACTGAAAAGCGGGCAAGTAAGTTTCGTACAGATCTTTTGGTGAAACTACCGCATCAAAATTAAAGCGCATTGTTTCGGGTCCGCTATGCACCCCAAAATGTTTAGCGCAGGCTGCTGCTTTCAAATACTTGGGGTGGTCGCCCTGCAGCCCACGTACATAAGCCGCGCCAAGCTGACCCGCAAGAAAAGGATCTTCCCCGTAGGTTTCATGGCCTCTTCCCCAACGGGCATCTCTGAATATATTCACATTTGGCGACCAAAAGGTCAATCCCTTATATCGTCGGCGGTTACCCACTTTTTGTGAGAGATTATAGACCGCTCGGCCTTCATCAGCAACCGCTGAACCAATACGCTGCAGCAGGTCAGGATCGAAGGTGGCTCCGAGACCAATGGGCTGAGGAAAAACCGTTGCGCGAGCACTTCTTGCCAGCCCATGCAGCGCTTCATTCCACCATTCATATTCAGGAATATTGAATCGACTGAGTTCGCTTGCTGCATTCACCATCTGAGATGCTTTTTCTTCAATGGTCATTTCAGCAATCAACAGAGAAACCCTTTCTTCATTCGGCAAATGGGGGTTGGTCCATACTTGTTCTTCCGTTTCCTGATCGACAGTCTGGTTGCTGGATATACCGCAGGAAAAACACCATATCGGCAATAAAAAAAGTAATCTCTTCATGGTCGTGATAAAAAAAAAGAAAATTATTTGACAGTGTGCCCGGTTGTTCTTTCGCTGTTATTATCGATGAGTTTAAGGAGCTCTGCTCCTGCGAGCAAAAAAGCACCTGGGCCGTAAGGTGCCGTATCGTTATTACTGACCCCCACAGGGGAGTCTCCAACCAATTGCACATTTCCAAGCATTCCATTGGGATGGACAGCATCAGCAATGCTTTTCCATGCCTTGTTGAGCTGAGGCATATAGGAATGCTGATCAAGGTAACCGTGGTTTATCCCCCAGGCGATAGCATAACAGAAAAAGGCAGTGCCACTGGTTTCTTTAAGGGGAAATTCTTCAGGATCGAGTAGGCTTGTCGGCCAAAAACCTTCCTCAGTTTGTATTGAAGCCACTTTAGTCACCATCTCCACAAATTGTTGCTCATATTTATAGCGGTTAGGGTAATTGCTCGGCAATTGTTCCAACACGAGGCACAAGCCCCCGAGTACCCAGCCGTTACCCCTCGACCAAAACACTGGCTGTCCATTTTTACTCTTCTTGCTAAAATAAGAATCATCCCTGAAATATAAACTGTCGGTGGCACTGTACAGGTAGTCAGAAACATTCCACCATTGTTGATCCATATAGTCGAAATATTTATTATCCGCCGTCAGAGCACCCAGGCGGGCATACGCTGGTGGAGCCATAAATAAGGCATCGCACCAGGTCCACCATTCATATTTGTAGTCGTTTCCATCAAAGTGCATATCGGCATCCACCCATCTCAATAGGGGCATATTGGCCATCCAAATTGATTTTTCGATAATTGCAGGATCCTGAGTAATTTCATACAGTTCGCAATGTGTATAGGTGATCAGGTGCATGTTGGCATCATAAGGTCGGCCCATGGGCTCCCAGTTGGTCAATCGCCCCATTCGAAACATGGCTTTCAGATAGTCGTCGTTGTTTTTATACTGATGGAATTTTATGAGTCCAGTCCAGAAGGTGCTATATATCCAGTCGTTTTGCTTGTTGTTGTTCCATTGATCGCCCACAAAAGGTTGTGCCAACTGCCAGCCCGCTACCCGTTGGCAGGCTTGTAATACCTCAGATTTTGATATTTCGAAAGCTTTTTTTCGCTGGCTTGCGAACAGGCTTGAAAAAAGAAAAAAAGAAAAAATAAGGGTCAATACACGCTTCATATACACTCCCATTTGATGTTATAAAAAATAGCTGCGGCTGTTGTACACCGTAATATAAACTGATACTCAAAAGTCCGTCTTCCCACGGATAATCACAGGGGGATATTTGTAAAATAACGGGTGAAATGGGCTCAAATGGCCCAAAGCAGTGAAAAGGACACCCGAAGGTGCCCCCGAGATATGATGCACTCCTACAATTTAATGAATAAGAAGCACCTGTTTTCTGGTCAACTGTGTTCCCTCCAAAAGAAGTAAATAAGTACCCGACTCCAATATTTGCGGCAGTACAAGTACCGAATTTTTAATTTGTGATTGATCAAAAGTATAGAGATGCCGTCCCGAAAGATCGAAAAGATTTCCCCGTTCAAAACTGCCCTCTTGAGGCTCATAAATTCGCAAAATACCTCCCGATTTTGCAGGGTTTGGATAAATCGTCGGCTTTTGATCGAGCGATGCTAAGGCAGAGGTTCGCAGATTCGAGGTAGCGGTAAAATTCCATAATTGCAGATCGCCGACACTACGCTGTAAATCGATATTCGCCCCATTCGCATCACTCAATCGGCTGGCAAAAAAACTGGTACAATGGGCAGGCTTCAGCTGATAGCTACCACCCACGGGCTCAATATACCATTTTTGATGATTGCCACTTGCCGAGGTCCAGGAGGCTACATTTTCGGCAGTGCCACATCGTGCGTATGGCACTTCAAGGTACCTGCCCGTACCTACATTCTGAAGGGTATATTGCTGCCCTCCGATACTTTTAACGGTCCACCTCTGATCGGAAAAGTTTCCTGCCGTATTCATTCTGGCATTAAAACCATCCCAGGAAGGGGCAATTAGCCGCGTGGTGCTATTTTTACTGCTGATGTAGTATTCCCCATCAGTAAGGGGCGAAATCTCATCCTGAATGCGCACTTCATTAAAGCTGCCGCCATACCTGACCTCATCGAAATAAACACCATTGCGCTTCAGCGATGCCCCTCGGTAAATCCCGAACTTATTCCAGTCCATTACTTTTGGCTGTTTACTGTAGCCCACCAAAATATCTTTCAGGCCGTATTGTCGATACGCCGTTTCAGAAGCCTTTTTTATCCAACTATACACCCAGCCTTCAGACGATGTCGCATTGAAAGTCATGCCGACCACCACGTCGTACCAAACCCCTACTTCAATATTTTCCATGGTGCGCTTATGCCCTCGCGGCTTGTTGGTATCCGTCCATCCGTACTCTCCATACCTCGAATACAGGTACATATCATTACTGCCATCCTGTTCAAAATAAAGCGTTACCAGCGGAAAATTCCCATGGCCTTCCTCACCCACAATTGGCGCCTGCTTCCACTGCCAAAGCACAAACCAATCGTCAGGTGCCTCCCAGGCATTGGGGTTTAGCATAAAGCTAAAGCCAGTATAACCTTTGAATCCGTCATAAACAGGAAGGTCCTTATTGATCACATACTCATTTCGCTGATTACCAACACCTGGCCGTGAGGATGCATTGCACTGCAAACCCACAGCGTGATTTCCTTTTCGCGCGTAACCGCTAATCCATTGAAAAAGGTCATCAAAACCATCCCCATTCCAATCACCCCCCCGATGAATTTCGATCGTTTGCCCATTGTCCACTAAGGCACCTTTCCCAAAGTTTGATGTTGTTCCTGAGGAAATAATATAGGCCTCTTCCCCATCAATTATTGGCTGTGCCAACACCGATGCACAGCAAAGCAGCATGCCAGCCAAGGCATGAAGTGTCATTTTAAAAATTGTCATAATAGTTATTTTGGTTCATAGAATTTATAAATCAAAAGCAAAAACGGCAGGGGTAAATGACTTAAAATGAGGGGGTATTGGTTTGTATAACCGAAATGGGAAGAGGAACACCTATTTGCCTGATAAACTGATACGATTCGAGGGAGATTACTCCAAATTGCTGTAAAGACAGCCTACACCGAACACTATCGTGATCCGAAATGGCAGGAATGGAAGTTTGGACGACCCTCTTAAATAGTTAGTGGACAATGGGTAGCGATTAACAGCTTACAAGAAATGATCGATCAACGAACATCGCAAATACAGCTTATGTAACTTGTGCAACAATTCATGATTTCCTTGGCTTGAATGTTTTGATGAGCCATTTTCAAACTCTTCGAAATTGGCACCTTGACCGCTGTTGCTCTCTTATTCCGTAGTGTTTACAAGGTCTAAATTGAACAAATTTGGACAGGGATAATTTTGCAAGCTCGTCTCGTCACTTGCTCAACGTTTCTGTGTTTTTAGGATTATCACCACGCCTTGCAGTCACAAAATTTTCCAATGAAAAAGGACCCAACATAAATGTCAGGTCCTTGAATATGCTCTACAGCACCGTTATTTTGGCTGAAATGATTTTACTGTAAAGTGGTTACCTGTCCTTTTAAATTAATCATCACGGCCTGATCACCTACCGTAATTTTAAATTCTCCGGGCTCCAGAGTCCACTTGTTATTTTGGCCCACAAAAGCCAAGTCTTTCATTGGTAACTTGAACGTTACCGATTTGGTTTCACCCGCTTTGATGGCTATTTTTTTATAAGCACGCAAACGTTTAACAGAAGGCGTTACTGAAGCATATATATCGCTGCTGTAAAGCTGAACAACTTCTTTTCCATCCATTTTACCGGTATTCGTCACTTTTATGCTTATTTCCAATTGATCATCTGCACTAAGCTGTGATTGTGCTACTTGTAAATTCGAATATCCGAAGGTACTGTAACTCAACCCATAGCCGAATTCATATTGGGGATTAAAAAATGGATCCTCATATACGTTTCCGTCATTATGAGCTAAATCTTCTGAATATTTATGGTAATATGGCAACAGATCATTACTGTATCGGGGGTAGGTATAAGGTAACTTTCCACTGAAATTTTCCTGTCCAAATAACAATTTCGCCAAAGCTATTCCTCCTTCATTCCCTGGCAAGTAGGTTTGCACCACGGCATCTACTCGGTCTGCAATTTTACTGATAATCCTTGGTCGGCCTTCATTTAGTACCAATACTACCGGTTTCTGTGTTTTCAGTACTGCTTCTGCCAAGGCCAACTGTGGTTCTGATAAATTCAGATCATCCAGATCTCCAGGTTTTTCTGTATAGGAATTCTCACCTAAACACAAAATAATCACATCTGCCTTTTCTGCTTTTTGCTTAACAAGGTCAATGTTTTCCATGGTCTCATGCTTAAAATCTTTTCCTTCAACATAGGCAACACCAGCTTCAAAATCGACCTTTTTATTGCCTCCTAACCTTTTAAGTGCTTCATAGAAGGTATCATGCCCTTTGGCATATTCGTCCGTTTGTTCTCCTTGCCAAGTGTACGACCAACCACCATTCATGCTGCGGAGGCTATTACCGTTGGGCCCCACGACCAAAAGTTTCTGCCCTATATCCAATGGCAACACAGCATCGTTTTTCAATAAAGTAATGGACTCCAGGGCAGCATTTTCTGCAATCTGACGGTGTTGTTCACTACCAAATAATGGATAATCCTTAGGGTTCATCACTGGCTTTTCAAATAAACCCAACTCTTTTTTCATCATCAGAATCTTACGAACAGCGTCATCAATCCTGCTCATAGGAATTTCTTTTGTCTTAATCAGATCGATCAGGATAGCTGTGAACTCAAGGTCCATCGGCACCATTGACATATCAATACCCGCCATGATAGAGATTTTCACAGCCTCGCGGCGATCTTTAGCAATATGGTGCCGTTCCACCAAATTCCAGATGTCATACCAGTCCGTTACCACAACACCCTCAAAGCCCATTTCCGTTCTTAAAACATCGGTCAGCAACCAGGAAGAAGCATGGACCGGCACACCATTCACCTCACCTGAATTGATCATGATAGACTTTGCCCCGGCATCTATTGCAGCCTGAAAAGGAGGTAAAAATAGCTCTCTGAGCATGGTCTCGGGAATCCATGCCGGCGTACGGTCTTTCCCACTTCGGGGTGCACCATAACCTACAAAATGCTTTAAACAAGCCGCCACACGATCCTGCGCACTCACGTCTTCCCCTTCGAAACCCTTGGTCATTGCCACACCCATGGTTGCTGATAAATGGGGGTCCTCACCGAAGCCTTCCCACATACGTGCCCATCGAGGGTCAATTCCCAAATCCACATCCGGGCTAAATGTCCATGGAATGGAAGAAGCCCTCGTTTCATAGGCAGTCATGGCGGCCGCCTGCTCCACCAATTCAGGGTTCCAGCTTGCTGCGAGTCCAACTTCCTGAGGGTAAAGAGTGGCTCCTTTGGTATAATTTGTACCGTGAATGGCGTCAATCCCATAAAGTAAAGGAATTCCGAGTCGGGTTTGTTGAGTTGCCAACTGCTGCATTTGCCCAATCATTTCTGCCCACCGTGCCGGGGTATGGGGCTCGCCGGCACAATTCAGAATAGATCCAACATGATGATCAACAATAACATTTTTCAGTTTATCAATATCCAATTCATGTGGACGCTGAACATTATACCCATCTCCTTTTGATACAATCTCCAGGGACAATTGAGTCATTTGTCCCGCTTTTTCCTCTATGGACATTTCCGCAATTAGTGCCTCAATATCCGTGGTTTCCTGTTGTGCCATTGCTCCTTCCGAGAAGACGGCCCCCACTAAAATTCCACATCCAATTAACCAATTTCTCATATCAATCTATTACTTTTGCTATTATTAAATTAATTTCAATTTTTTAATCTATGCGTTTTTTTATCGCTATTATTTTTCTTCTATTCCTATTTTCAGGTCACTCAAAAACATTTGGAAAAGGAATTGAATATGTGTACACCTCAAAAAATATATCGTTTTATATTGCGCCAGATGGGCCAGTTAGTGATACACAAATTCCACAATTACCTTTCCGTAAGTGTACTGAAAAGGATCAGTTACATCGGCGGGTAGATCAGGACATATATCTTAAAATCCAGCCCACTGATCGGCTCAACCCTGCAGATCAATGGTATTTGGAAGCCATTGACCCCCACATATCAGATATTCAACTTTTCCTTCAATACCCAGATACCATCATTTGCTCTACCAGCAGTGGTTTTGATCAGATATTTGATGTTCGTGAAGTTGATCATAAAAATTTTGTTTATCCGATAAAAAATTTTGAAGGCCAATTGCCTGACGCCATTTATATCAGGTTAAATTTTGATCATCCTATCGGTCTGTTTTTTAAGATCAGGTCGAGTGCATTTTTGATCCACTACATCACTGCCGAGTATTTATTCTTGGGCATATTTTATGGTATTATATTTTTCCTTATTTTTTACAATCTATTTGTATTCATCACTTTAAAGGATCCTATTCACTTATATTTTGTGTTATATGTATCCTCGTTATGCTTAATGACCCTGCACGATGATGGCTTGGGCTTTCAAATGTTATGGAACAAATTCCCATTATTGAATGATCTCTTTGCCAAGTCGAGACGGATTCTATTTTTAGTGGTATTCGCCTTTTATTCTGTTAATTTTCTAAAACCGTTCATCTATAAAAAGGGGTGGCTCAGTCCGTTAAAAATACTCTGCCTATTGGCTGTGATCGGAAATATTTTTGGCGAGCAGGGACTCCTCTCTCCCACCTTGCAAGCCACATTATATCTTTTACCCTTTTGCTGGATATACCTGATGGGAATTTATACCGTTAGGAAAAATTACCTTCCCGGAAAGTTCTTTGTCTTTGGCTATACTTTCATGCTGATCGGCTTACTGATCAATTCCTCTCGAATGGGGATCGCTACAACCGATACGATTTGGTATGCTTATGCCTTGAATATCGGGATGCTCATAGAGATTACCGCTTTAAGTTGGGGGCTGAGTCTGAAGTTCAGCATCTTAAAACAACAAAAGGAGAAGGCGCAACGACGGATTATTCGGCAAATGAAGGAAAATGAACGTGTGATCAACGAGAAAGTGATTCAGCGTACTGAAAAAGTTCGTGAGCAACAGCAGATCATTGCCCTTCGAAACAATGAACTTGAATTGGCGCACCAGCAACTGAAAACCTATGCACTCGAAATTGAGGAAAAGAACCAACTCCTCTATTCTGCCAACCTCGAGCTTGAAGCTGATGTTGAGGATCTTACTGATGCACATGTTTTGGATATAGACCTCTCCTATGAGGATTTCAGCCGTAAGTTCCCTGACGAAGAGGCTTCTCTGCTCTTTATCGAAAAGCTAAAATGGTCCTCAGGCTATAAATGCCAAAAGTGCGGAAACAAAAAATTTGCGGTAGGCAAAGGACGCTTGTCAAGGCGCTGTACCAAATGTGGTTTTAATGAATCCGTGACCAAAGACACCCTTTTCTTCCGTGCGCACTTTAGCTGTCAGCAAGGCTTATATATGCTGTACCTTAGTTATCACCATAAATTCCAAATGCCCTCAGCCAAGATGAGTGAACTGGTCACGCTCAATGCCAATACGTGCTGGAAGTTTCAGAAAAAAGTCAAAGAACGTGATGCTTTATTCAGTAAGCATCAGTTGCAAGAGCCCGCGCTTGGCTGGGCCATGTACATTCTGGATCCTCCTAAATCCTATTTATTAGAAAGTTAAGCTGAGGGAAGTAAGCGTTTCACTTCCCATCAAGCTTATCGTTACCTCTTGTTTATTCTTTTACCTTGAATTGCAGGTATCTCCAACCTGTAGATTCCTGTCCGTCCCATACCTCAAGATATCGATGACGCAGCATCATGGTATTTTCTGTCAGTTCTACGATGTAATATACACTTGTCGCATTATACAACCCAATGAAATTATCCGCAGAGAATGTAATGGTATGAAAACCAAGCGTGTTGTCCTCATCTGCAGGGTCAGCGGCTTCAATAATGAACCGTGTTGGGGCAGAAGTATCAAAAGGGATGATCGGATCTTGATATTGCCCAACCTTCTCGGTAAAGGAAGGTGTGCGCGGATCACCGATTAAATATTCGTTGGCAGCATACCAATTGCATTTACTGATGCCTTTGTTGTCGTGGATATACTGCCCCCGGATGGTAAAGATAAACTCATCATCATAAACCAAAGCATCCTCCGAATTGGGCTCATTGGCCCACCAGTCTGGGAAAGGTGGATTTGCCTCATCTCCACCAACGCCGATATGTCCGGCAACCTCATTTCTCCACACCCAGGTCTTTTGCCCTTCGCCATCGCATCCACCGGATAGTTTAGCCCGTATTTCATCCTCACAAATCTCTGGCAGGGTATGCTCAATAGTTACAGTTTGGGTGGTGGTTACCGCCCCGGCTTTTGCTGAAGCTGTAAGTTTAATTTGATAGTCATCGGCAAAATCATAGCCTACTTCAAAAGACTCTGTGCTGTTATCGGAAGTATGAAATTCCAAGTTGCCAAAATCCCAGCTGTACAGGAATCCCCCTGTTGAGGTATTGGTCAAGCGGACAGTATTGTCATCGACCTTTTCCACCTTGAAACTTGGCGCTGGGAGTTCCCCCCAGTTGACCTCTGTTGATTGCTGACAGCCAAAAGCTGTTAGCAACCAGATAAAAAATACTATTTTATTCGTTTTCATCGTCAAAAAAATTTAAATCAATAGTTTGGGTTTTGGGTGATTAATCCGCCGCTGATCGCGATCTGATTTACAGGAATTGGAAAAAGTTCACTCTTTCCAGCTTTGAAGCCATTGGCCTCCAAAATTTTTGCTGCGCGCCCTGTTCTCACCAAATCAAAGAAGCGATTGCCTTCAAAAGCCAACTCCACACGCCTTTCATGATAAATGGCCTCCAAAACCGATGTACCCGATGCTTTTACCTCTGGCATCCCTACGCGGTCCCTGACTTTATTGACATACTGCAGTGCCGTAGCCTCATCACCCGTATGGTAAGCCGCCTCCGCATAGTACAGGTACATATCCGCCAAACGCATGACACGTACATTTACAGCACCATTGGATTGAGCATCGCCAATATCCTCAAGCTTATAGCCACTCTCCCAGGTATAGGTATATTTTTTACCATAAAATCCAGTGCCGAAAGGTTGCTCATACTGTTCTGTAATGGTTGCTCTTTTACGAGGATCATTCGGTTCAAAAGCATCCACCAGGCTTTGAGTTGCCTGATTAAAGCCCCATCCACCTTCTGCACGGGGACCGCAGAATATCGGTGTCGTTGTTCCCTGATTGGCATTTCCCCAGCCATCGGGTGAAGGCGTATGGTTGATCTCAAAGATAGATTCTACGCCGTGCTCGCCATCTTTGGCAAAAATATGCTGAAATTCACTGTCCAAGTTGTACTCTCCTAAGGAAAATAATGCCTCAAGGTTACTTTTGGCGCCCTGCCAATTTTGTTCATAAACATACACTTTCGACAGTAGTGCCAAGGCCGCCCCTTTGGTTGCCCGGCCCAGCTCGGTGCGGTCATAGCTTGATTTCACCGGCAGGTGTTCTTTCGCAAAAGTCAGGTCTGCTTCAATCAAATCATAGATTTCCGCCTTGCTTGCTCGTCCCATTTTGAATTCCGAAGGGTCAAGTACATGATCCACCAATGGAACGCCACCGAAAATTCTCACCAAACGAAAATAATAGAATGCTCTTAAAAAATGGGCTTCAGCTAAAATTCGGTGTTTCATTTGCTCCTCTATTTCCACTCCGGGGACATTATCCAGCACCACATTTGCCCGATAGATCCCTTGATAGAGGGCAGCCCACAAACCAACAATCTGGAAGTTGGTAGGATCAGCTTGAAAGGTTTCGAAATGGTAAACACCTACCTGATCACCTTCATTCTCCCCTCCCTTGGTGGCATCATCCGAAGGAATATCCGAGAAAAACCACCACATGTGCCAGGCACCTTTGGTTTCTTCAAACTGCATCGGCTGATAAGCGGCATTAACGGCCAAAATGGCATCTTCTTCGGTTTCAAAAAATTCGTCGGCGCCTACTCGTCCTATAGGCTCCTGATCCAGCAAACCATGGCAGGAAATCATCCCTAAAAATATCATCAGGATGCCGGTATATTTAAATATTGTATTCATATTTCTTTCGCTTAAAAAATCAGAAACTAATGTTCGCGCCTACCATAAAAATTCTTGCCTGCGGATAAACCCCTCGGTCAATTCCTATGTCCAGGGCATCAGAACGGTTGGTGCTTCGGCTACCAATTTCCGGATCCAATCCGCTGTAATTGGTCAAGGTAAACAAATTCTGACCAGACAGGTAAATGCGTACATTCTCGAGTCCCGCACGATTCACCAAGTTGGATGGCAGCGTATAACCGAACTGCAGGTTCTGGAGTCTGAGGTAAGAGCCGTCTTCTACAAATCGATCAGAAATATAGAGGTTTTGCTGTGCCCCATTTTCAGTTACACGAGGGACATCGTTAGAGGTGCCTGGCCCTGTCCAGCGGTTCAACATGTTCCGGCTATAATTTCCAAAACCTGTTCCTTCGGTATAATATCTAATTCCATTATAGATGTCGTTACCTACCGTTCCCTGAAAGTTCATGGAAAGGTCAAATTGCTTGTACCTAAAGGAAGCGTTAAAATTCAGGTAAAGGTCCGGGTGTGGCGAACCGATATAATCCTGAATAAGTTCCCCATTTTCATCCTTAGCAAATTTAACATCCCCAGGTTTGGCATTTTGCTGTGCTCCCCATTCATCAATTTCCTCCTGAGTCTGGAAAATACCCACCATTTTATGCCCATAAAACGCCCCAATCGGGTGGCCGATGGCCGTGCGTGAAATATAACCGATACCTCGGAAGCTTCCGGACAGAATCGGTTCTCCGCCTTCTCCAAGACTGGTAACCTCATTTTTTATCGTTGTTACATTCGCCCCAAGGCTGTAAGAGAAGTCCTCTTTTTGCGCTCTCCACTGAACAGAAAACTCAAAACCTGCATTTCTTACCGCTCCTGCATTCACGAAGGGCGCAGCCTCAATGCCTACATGGTCAGGGATAGGTAATTGAACCAGCATATCGGAAGTCTCGCGGGTAAAATACTCCCCACTCACATTCAGTCGATCATCGAATAAGCCAAGATCAAGGCCAATATTTAGGGTAGTGGTGGTTTCCCATTTGATTTCACTATTTCCGATACCAATTGGCGCAGCGCCCGGGTTCTTCATCATGCCATCCCCTTGCCCAAATGAATATGCCGGTAGGGTCGATACTTGCGTCAGGTAAGGGTAATATTCATCTGAAGTATCTTGATTGCCATTTTGGCCCCAACCTGCCCGAACTTTCAGCATACTCACCTGTGTTGGCAAAGACATAAAATGTTCATTATGCAAGTTCCATCCAAAAGCGAAAGAGGGGAAATACCCCCAAGGTTTTTTTGACCCAAAACGGGAAGAACCATCGGCACGCATGGTGGCTGTCAACAAATAACGATTATCGAAATTATAATTCAGGCGACTCAAATAGGACACCAGACCATATCTTCGCTCCCAGCTATTGGCTTTTGCTGTGGTGGGGTCCCCATTTTCAAGCGTAGGATGTTTAGCATATTTATCAGGAATGCCGGAGATGAAACCCATCATGCTTTTATTCTGAACAAACTGAACTTCCTGGCCTACCAGCACATTAAACTGATGTTTTTCATTGAGGTCGAACATATAGTTCAGCGTATTTGTCCAGGTATAGGAGAAGTTTTCGAAATTATTCAATGACAAATTATTGGATTGATTCTGATGATAATTCGCAACAAAGAATTTTGGGTTAAACACCTCATGGGTTCCATTATTGTAAGTCAAACCAGCAGAGGATCTTGCGACCAACCCTTTGGCTAAAGTTATTTCCCCAAAAATATTCCCTACCAAATCATTGGCGCTTACAGTATTGTTATTGTAAAAAATTGTGGCGCGCGGATTTCGAATATTTGAAAATGTGGAAGATCCAAATGAACCATCTTCCCGATAAACGGGCGTTGCTGGATCCAGGGTAATCGCACCGTTCAAAGGGGCATTACCATCAAATTCGTCGTTCTCCAACACCATATTACGCTTGCTGTTCGCTACGTTCATATTCAACCCAATTTTCAGCCAATCTTTCACCTGATGGGTGGCGTTGGTTCGCAATGATAGCCTACGGAAATCTGTGCCATCCATCACCCCATCCTGGCCGATATAATCTCCGGAGATATAATAGCTTGATCGCTCATTGGCTCCACTGAAACTCAACTGATGATTCATCATCATTGCCGAACGGAAAACCTCATTCTGCCAGTCAGTCCCTTCGCCCAAAGCTGCAGGATCTTCCAAGCCCGGTAAAACCACCGATCCATCCGCCCTTCGCGCCTCATTTTTAAGCAATGCCCATTCCGATGCAGACGTCAGCTCCAGGGTATTCCATACCGATTGAACCCCCACATAGGTGTTATAATTCACCGTACTCTTTCCTTTTTTTCCACTTTTAGTAGTAATTAAAACCACCCCATTGGCCCCTCGCGAACCATAAATAGCCGTGGCCGATGCATCTTTTAATACTTCCAAAGACTCAATATCATTGGGGTTCAAAAAAGAGGCATCACCTGTTACGGGCAACCCGTCAATCACAAATAATGGTCCTCCGCCATTAACCGTCCCAAGACCGCGAATATTGATGTTCATTCCTGCGCCAGGGGAACCCGACTGTGCGGTAACCTGCACACCGGCGACTTTTCCTTGAAGGGCCTGGTTAATATTTGGTGTCGCTGTTTTGGTCAGCTCATTGGCTTTTACCGAGGCAATTGAACCCGTCAGGTCCGATTTCCTTTGAATACCATAACCAACCACTACCAACTCTTCGAGCGTCTCAATATCTTCTTTCAAAGCAATATCAATCACCATCCGGTTGCCCACTGTTTCCTCTATAGCAGTATAGCCTACAAAAGAAAAAATCAACCGACTTTCAGGAGATACAACTAATTCGTAGTACCCGTTCAGGTCGGTAACCGCACCGTTGGTCGTTCCTTTTTCAATAATATTGGCACCAATAATTGCTTCACCATTATTGATGTCAATCACTCGACCGCTAATTCGGTTTTGAGCTTGTGCCTCAAAGGTGATCCCAAGCAGAACAAACACTGCTAAAAATACCCCAACAAACTGGGGAAGGTAACACTTGTTCATAAGTAAAAAATTTAAATTTTCATAAGTTGAAATGTGTGGATATGCCGGCTAAACACATTGCAATGATATTGAATTATTTATAAATCATAAAAACTCATTTTATCATCAAAAAACAGGTTATCATACATAAAGAACAAGCTCAAAACGCCATTGAGACGATAAAAGCAATAAATTTTCTGATTTGTAATCCGTAGCCCCTATTTTAAAAACATTTTTATTTTAAATAATAAAGTCCATAATATTAGAATAGTCATATAGTTATTTTATTTAAGACAGGAGATGACACGAGTGAGGGATACTAAGACTGCCCTCCCGAGTTAATTTAATGGCGCATTTCACCCATGGATGGCCTCTCCTTTGAAAATTTCGGTTATTGAATAATATATTGTGATCCCTCCGAATTTCTACATGATCTTTGATGTTTCAACGATGAATGGGCTTTTCAAGAATATTATCAGCATGCTTTGGTAGACCAACGGCTCTTGGCATCCCAAAATTCAAATAGATAAACCGATTCCCATCTTACCATTTCTGTGCAAATCCTTCTCAGACTAATGCGATCAAAGGGTAAACATTTGAGATAAATACCGATCAATAAATGAAAGCATCATTTGTATTTATGCTGACGTAAAAAAGGCCACACCTATTGGTGCGGCCTTCGTGGGTGTGGTAAGTGTCTACTGTTTAAGTAGTGTGGTGATTATGATCTTTTGTTTCTGGTGTTTACAGGTGGTTTTCCAAAACTTCGAGGTTGTTGAAAATCTGGTAGAAGAAGCCGATAGATTTGGCA